>DATFSZ010000083.1:0-3790 GCA_035262365.1 Binataceae bacterium (SeqCode) | reverse complement strand
TTCCGGGCTCGTAATGGATTTTCAGAGGCCAACCAGCGACCCCTTGGGTGCATCTTCGCTTGGCGACGGAACTGCGCCTCCCTTCGATGGCTGCGCACCGCGACTTCTGCTCGAGTTAGAGCCGCGTGGGCGCGGGTTGCTAACCTCGATTTCTGCCTTGCTTCGGCCGCAAAAGAGGCCACCGCGTGGTGACGCCGGCGGTTGGCCGGATGTGTTGGTTACAAGCGGACTGCCGCGAGGCGGCCTGGCGCGATCGGCGATCTTTCATATCCTGCTGATCGCAGCTATCTATGGCGCGGCCAGGATACCGCGCGCCCAAATTCAAATTATTGAGCCGCAGCCAGAACACCAGACGATTACTTATTACCGCGTAGCGGACGAGCTGCCAGCGCTCCACGCGGACGCCGAGCCAGCGCCCAGTGCACGAGCCGCAGATCCATTGCCGGCCAAGCAGGCCGTGATGTCGCTTCCGACGACGCCGGAAAACTTTCGCCAGCGCATCATCGTTCCGGGCGCGGCGAAGCTGGGGGCTGAGCAGCAGCTGCCGAACGTGGTTGCATGGAATCCAACGCTGCCATCGCCGCCGGTTGCTGGGGCAGAGAAGTTTAGCCGCGACATCCAGCTTGACCGCTCCGCTTCGGTGGTCGCGCCAGCGCCGGAAGACCTTGACCGCGCACTGGGCGTTATGACCCTTCAAGCCCGCACGGCGGTGCCGCCCCCCGCCAAAGACGTGAACGGCTGGAATCCGCTGGCGGTACCGACGCCGGTGGCGGTTGGGCCCACGGCAGTTGACTCGGCGCGTAAGCTGAGCGGCGACAAACTGGCGGCGCTCGAACCTTCGGCAATCGCGCCGCGGCCCGGTGATAGCACCGCAGATCTGGGGGCGAAGAAGCTAGGTCTTCCCCAGCCGATTGCGGTCGCGCCCGCACCAGCCGACGTTCGCGCGCGAAACCGCGAATCGTTGTTGCTGCCGGAGCGGGCTGCGATTCCGCCGATGGCGCAGGATTCAGCCAGAGCATTGGGCGACGGCAAGGCCGGCGAGTTCAATGCAATCTCGCGAGCCGCAGCAGCGCCAGCGCCGACTACTTCTTCTTCCGGACCGGGCGGCTCGGCAGCGACCGCCCCGCAGCGCGGATCGGGGCAGATGATTGTCCTGGGGCTCAGTCCTGCGCAGGTTAATGGTGCGATCGAAGTGCCCAGCGGAAACCTCAATGGGTCGTTTGCCGCTTCGCCGGAAGGCAAAGCCGGAGCGTCGGGCGCTCCTGCCCAAGTGGCGGGTGATCACGGTCCGGGAGGCAACGCTCGCGCGCCCTCCGATGACGCATTGAGTGGAGTGAACGTCGCCGGCAACTCGGTTGCGGCGGACGTACCGGTGGTTGAGAGTTCTGCGAGCGCGCCTGCCAATGTGCCTCATGCGGGCTTGCTTCCGCCAATTCGACGTGAGAGTGTCACCGACCTCGCGCGCAGCACTGGCCCGATGCTCCCTCAGGGAAAGGTGGAAGACCCGGTGTTCCATGCGCGCCGCTCGTATTCGATGGCGCTAAACATGCCCAACCTGAGTTCCGTTGCGGGCAGCTGGATCATTCACTTCGCGGAGTTAGTGGAGAGGTCGGCAACCGGGAGCCATTCCCACCTGGTGCCGCCCACCATCGTGATGAAAGCGGACCCGGCATATCCCGCTGATCTGGTGCGGGAAGGGGTGCAGGGGACGGTGAGGCTCTACGCCGTGATTCACGCCGATGGATCCGTCGGTAATGTCCGAGTCCTTGAAGGAGTCGATTCGCGTCTCGACCACTACGCCACGGTTGCACTCAGCGAATCCCGTTTCCGTCCGGCGACCCGCGATGGTTCAGGGGTTGAGATCGAAGCAGTGGTGGAGATCCCGTTTCGCTCGCAGGCCCTGCGTTAGGGCCATTCCGCATCAGTTGTTCGGGGCTATCGCCCAGGTTTCGCGAGGGCGCTGTGCGGCTGGAATGCACGAACAACGCTTAACCGGTAACCGTGGCCAGTCTCTTCTCTTCCTCGCGTTCGGCGGCCCGGACCACGTTGCATACTTCGAAATAAGGCGTGTCGCTGGAGCCGATGATAGTGCCACTCTCGGCGTCAACCACGGCGAGGCGGCCCTCGCGTATGGTGAGCTCGCGGAATGATCCCTGACCGAGCGGCACGACTCCAGTAAACAGGCGCGATTCGATTCCTGCCGCCGCGCGACCATTGCCGCCGCGCTGGCTGAGGACGATCTCTTCCGTGAGCTTGCGCATGCCGGCGGCGTTTAACGAGATCCCGTCAACGTTGTAGCGAATCCATTCTTCACGCCCTCGAATGAGGCCGGCATGGACGCGGCATCCGGCCGGCGGGCGCAACCGCTGGCGGGCGCCCTTGGTGTTGGACGACAGGCGGTCGCTCTCGTTCAGCGCGTTCGAGATCATGATGCGATTGTTGCCATCCACCAGGTACAGCGGCGCGCCATCTTCGTAGCAGATGCCGACGCCCAGCTCCAGGCGCGGCAGACCGGCTTCGCGCAGGCGCTGATTGTAGGCCCGGACGATCTCCAGAATCTCGCGCGCCAGCACGCAGGCTTTGCTGACCGCAAGCCTCGCCTGGCCATCGTATTCGAAGATTGCAAGAATGACGGCATCACCTTCGATGAACACTTTGTTGGCGCCATATTTGGGCAGCAGCTTGGTGATGGGGTCGTAAAGGTTAAGGCTGAAGAAGGATGCCGGATTCAGTCCGTTATCAACGAGCTGGCGCGTCAGCTTGGTGGAATCGCGAACGTCGGCCTTAAGCACGACGTGGCCGACGACGCGCTGTTCCGATTCGTCCCGTTCCTCATCAAGCAGGAACTCGTAAAGAGTTCCGTTGACCGAAGAGAGTTCGCGCAGCTTGTCGTTGCGGATAAGGCTGACACTCTCCGCAGCGGCATTCAGCACCTCAAAACGGCGCAGGTCGCGGTTGAAGCGAAACAGGTCGAAAAGGAAGCGGCCGGCGATTTTTGTCTGCTCGGAACGGCTGGCACGATTTACGCGTGACGAGGCTTCGATGAACGGCTGGGCATCGAGACCATGCTCGGCCATTAATTCTTGAATGCGGTAGCGCTCTCGCTTATCCACCAGGCCATTCTTGATCTGCTGCGGATTGAGCTGCGAACCATAGACGTTGAGCAGCGGTGCCGCGGCATAAGAGGCGACGATGAATTTGAGAGCCTCTTCGCTGTCGAGCATCCGCACCCAGGCTTGAAGCACGCCTTGCTGGGCTTGACCTTTCGCATCTTCGAACTCAGGTGCGCCGGCCGCCACCAGTTCCTGCGCATTTTCGGGAGCGCAACTCATAGCGACTAGCGTTTCGCGGTCTTTGACGCCGGTGATCTCGCGCAGCAGATCGATGGCCACGTCGCGCATGTGAGATGGGCGGTCACTATCGCGTTCATAGTGTCCCAACATGCAGTAGTGCTCAGCAGCGATGAAATCGTCCTGCCCGTTTTCGGTGAACAACAGGCGGTTGAGCAGAATTTCGTAAGGTTCCGTTTCGGTCTCGGCGAAGATGGCGCGGCGGGTCCGGCTGAGAGTTTCGCGCTCGACTTCGCGCAGCACCATATACATCTCTTCGCCACAGCGGCGCAGAAGGCTTTTCTTGCTTGCCTGCAAACGGGCAAAGCGCTCGCGTGCTTCGAGGCGCTTGGCCGGATCCACGTGCGGAGAATCGTACTGCGCAAGGCGAGTGCGGCAACGGTCAACCAGCGCGGCAAATTGGGTCGCCATCTCCAGTCGCAGCAGCTTGATTACGGCGA
>DATFSZ010000082.1:0-2961 GCA_035262365.1 Binataceae bacterium (SeqCode) | reverse complement strand
CCTTCGGCGAACTCGCGGATGGTCCCTCGAAGCTGGCGTTGTTCTTCAGTGAGTGCGAAATTCATGCGACAAGACCGCTTCCTCACGGTCGCGGCTCGGAAGCGCTCTTAGACGATCTCTTCGCGCTCCGGGTCCCAGCGCAACGTGCGGCCGGTGCGGTAACTGTCTACGGCCATGCGGCAGGCGACTGAAACGCGGAAGCCAAGGTCGAAGGGACAGTTCGGTTCTTTGCCGGAGCGGATGCAATCCAAAAAATTCTCCATGTGAGCGTGCGGCGTGTGAGTGGAGCGCCCGGTCATCTCACTTCCGTTCGCGGGCGGGCGGTTGATTTTTTGCGCGATGTAGCGGATCTGGCTCGCGCGCGAAATGGTTCCGTGCGTGCCGAGTGCGTCCTCACTCGCCCCCAGTTGGTTGTTGCCGGCGCCCGAAACCCAGTTGATGAGGATCTCCTCGGGCTGTTGCAGCGTCACGCTCATCGTGTCGGGGACTTCGCGGCCGTCCTTCCACAAATAAATTCCACCCTTCATAGAGGCGGTCTGGGGGATCTTGAGACTCAGGGCCTTGTACCAGAAACTCAACTGCTGACTCATCCCCTCGAAGACGTTGCCTCCTGAGGTCTCCCAGAAATAGCGCCAATGAATGAACCGATTCGCGTCAAACGGCCGCGGTCCACCATCGCCCAAAAATTCTTCCCACGCCACACTCTGTGCGTTGACATCGGGGGTGAGCAGCGCGGCCCTGGACCACTGCGGCTTGTTTCCAGGCGTGTTGCGATGCATCTGCATGGTGATGGCGGTGGTCGTTCCCATGCGGGCACGGTCGGAGAGGAACTGGCGCGCGTCGGCCATCTGGCCGGAAGAGCAGGCCTGATGCCCGATCTGCACGGTGCGCTTCGAGCCGTACCCTTGATATGCCGCTCGCATCTTTTTCGCGTGGTTGAGCGAAAACGCCATGACCCGTTCCTGGTAGACGTGCTTGCCTGCATCCAGCGAGGCGATGAATTGGGCCGCATGCAAATGAGGCGGCGTGGCGATCACGACGGCATCGATGGAGGAATCGTCCAGCAACCGGAGGTAGTCGGAGTAGAGCGCAGCCGAAGGAATGACGCCTTGTGCGCGCTCCAGGCGGCGAGAAAAAACGTCAGCGAAGGCGGCGATTTCCGCGTTCGGACATGCGCGGATTTGCGCGACCAGCTCCATGCCCCGGTCGCCCGCGCCGATGACGCCGATGCGGATGCGGTCGCTTGCGCCCAGCGCTTCCGCCGGCCCGGCCGCGAGCGTGCCAGCGAGTCCCGATGCGACTTTGCCGATAAAATGCCGGCGGGAATCCATGGGGTTCTGTAATTGAGTGTAGCAGCCATTAATGGCTGTGTTTGCCTACAGTGCACGATCCGTCCGCCAGAACACAGCGGACGTGTTCGAACTGAATCGTGGTGTGATGAATATGAAAAATACCGCCGAGGACGCGATTGACGCTGCGCAAAATGGAATCGCTTTCCGAAGGAGGCATATCCTCAATGAGCACATGGCAGCTTAACGCGTGCGCTTCCGATCCCAGGCTCCAGATGTGCAGATCGTGGACGTCGATGACACCCGTGACCTGGCGGATGGCGCGAGTCACTTCGGAAAGCTTCAGGCCCTTGGGCAATCCCTCGAGCAGGATGTTTATCGAGTCCTTGAAGATGTCCCACGCAGTCCAAATGATGGCCGCGCCGATGAGGATGGAAAGCAGAGGGTCGATCGCCAGCCAGCCGGTGAAATAAATCAGGATCGCGCCGGCAATGATGCCCACGCAGCTTGCAGCGTCGCCCAGCATGTGGACCCACGCCGCGCGCAGGTTGAGATCGCCGTGGTTGCCATCGAGGCTCCAGGCGATAGCAAGGTTCAAAACCAGGCCGATAGCGGCCACCCAGATCATGACGCTCTCGGTCACCGGCTCGGGATGGATCAGCCTCCGGTAGCTTTCGTAAAACAGAGCCATCGCCAGAGCCGCGAGGAGCAGAGCATTGACAAAAGCCGCGAGCACGCCCATGCGGTGATAGCCAAAAGTCTTGGACTGATTGCCCGGACGCGATTGCCAAAAGTAACCGACGCCCGCTAGGGCCAATGCGATCGCGTCGGTGAAGTTGTGTCCCGCGTCCGAAAGCAGCGCCAGGCTATGAGCCCGTACGCCGGCGATGGTTTCGCCAATCACAAACGCGCAAGTCAGGATCAGCGAGACAATGAGAACGGTGCCTGTACGGTGGCTGTGGGAATGATGTCCCATCTGCTTCTATCGTACGATGGCGTGGCGCGGACCGCCAAGATGTTGCAACGCTTGACAGTAGTTATGGTCAGCGCAGCGTATCGTGCTTAGAAGGCTGCGGCCGAACGAGTTTCTTCAGTGGATTTTTGTCTAATTCCGCGAGGACTTGTTGGATCGCCTTCTCCAATTGCGGATCGTGGCCTTGGCGGACGATCTCCGGGTCGTTTTCAACTTCGATATCTGGGGAGATGCCCATGTTTTCGGCGATCCAACGGCTCTCCGCCGGATCCCACACCGCGGACGAGGGAGCTGTGACGATGCCGCCGTCCATGAGTTGTGGAGCGTAGGCGCGGCCCACCAGGCCGCCCCACGTCCGCTTCCCGATAAGTTGGCCTGCGCCAGCGCGGCGAAAGTACCACGGCATCGCGTCTCCACCTGACCCGGCAAATTCGTTAATTAGCATCACCTTGGGGCCGAAAATGGCGCCTTGCGGTTCGAGTTCGTCGCCGCCGTCGCGGGTCGCCACCGAGGACATCAGCTTGCGCGTCAAGAATTCGACGATATCGGTGGCCAACTGGCCCCCTCCGTTGAAGCGTTCGTCCACGATCACTGCTTGTTTGTCCACCTGAGCAAAGAAATAGCGGGTAAAGCTGGTGAGGCCGCCGCCCGCGGTATCCGGCAGGTAGACGTAGGCGACGCGTCCGCCGGTCATTTGAT
>DATFSZ010000081.1:0-3070 GCA_035262365.1 Binataceae bacterium (SeqCode) | reverse complement strand
CGATTTGACCCTTGAGGCTTCGCGTGCCTTGGCGAAACTCGGTCATGAGCTGGCGTTCAACGTCGTCAGCGCGTTCACAGAATTGCGCCATGAGCTTTTCATCGGCAGCGACGGAGCGCTGATCTTCCAGGGATTCGCTGTGAGCCAGGGCGATTGCTACGTAGTGGCGCAAAGCGGCAGTGGCCATCAGGAATGTGAGGATACGATTGGCCAGCAGCGCGGCTTCGAATGCCTCTCCGAAGGATGGCCGGAGAATCCGATGCCCAGCCCGGACTTGATGAGCTTCGCCCTCGACCTGGGCCGCGAGGCGCGCACCGTGGCCGCCGCGCCGCCCTTGAAAGCAACCGCGGGTGAGGTCGTGGTCGTAACCGATCCGCATTTCAACGCGCTGTTGTCGCATGAAATCGTGGGCCATCCCAGCGAGGCCGACCGCGCACTCAAGATGGAAGCGGGCTACGCGGGTCGGAGTTGGTTGCTGCGCTCACTGAGCGACAACGAAATCGACCGCAGGATTGGCTCGCCGCTGCTCTCGGCGTGCTCCGATCCCGCGGTGCGCGCCTACGGCCACTATGATTACGATCACGAAGGTACGCCCGGCCGGCGCGTGATGCACATCGAGCGGGGAGTTTTCAGCGGCTTTCTAAACTCCCGGGCGACGGCGGCCCTGATGGGCGTCGAGCCCAACGGGTCGATGCGTGCCAGCGACGTTCAATATGCGCCGCTGATTCGGATGAACAACACCTTTTTCATGCCCGGCGACAAGCCGCCAGAGGAGATCATTGGCGAAGTCGAGCACGGCTACTACGTGTGCGGCAACCGAATCCCGTCGATCGCGGAATCGCGGGAAAGCTTCCGCATCTCGGCCCGCCGGATCTACGAAATCGACCATGGCCGTTTGGGGCGGCTGTTTCGCGCGGGCAGCGTGATGGGCGGCTCAAAAGATTTCTTCATGCACGTTGACGCGGTGGGAAACGACCTGCGCCTGATTGCGATTCCCAACTGCGGTAAGGGTCAACCGATGCAGATCAAGCGGATGTCCAACGGCGGACCAACGCTGCGCTCGCGCGCACGGCTGCTCGGCTCCTGAAAATCGATGCTCAAGGCGGGCGAAATCCGGCGTTTCGTGGCTGACGCGGCGTCGCTGCTGGCGCGTCAACGACACCTGGCAGCATTCGACGTTTATTGCTCCAGCGGCGAGCAGATCGTGGCGCGGCTCAATTATACCGGTGAGATTGCTTCGCGCGGAGTGGAAGAGGTCAAATCGCTGGCCGCCGACGGTTTTGCGTTGCGGATCGTCACGCGCCGCGACGCCCATGAAACCGCGTCGGCCTTTGTGGCCGGCGACCTGAGCATGGATGGAGTCAGGCGCGCGCTTCGCCAGGCAACCAACTCGGCGGTTATCGATCCCCATTTTCCCGGGCTACCGGCCCCGGCACAAACGGCGCGCCGCAGGGCCGGCGGCGCGTCGGACCTGCTTGGCGCCTCTCATCTGGCAGTCGCCCGCGCCGCGTGGGAAACGCTGGAAGGCGCGACGGGGGAGTTCGCGCGCCGGGTGCCGCCGGGCTTGAGCAATCCTGGTCTGATCATCGGCGGTGATTTCACGCTTACCCGTGAGCGGATCGCGATTGCCGGCTCCGCAGCATCCGCAATACGCGAGGACCGGGACGCCTACTTCACCGCGTCGATCACCGCAATCCTCGAGGCAACGCGGGCCAAGGCGGCGGCCAGCGCGATGGGGCGGTCGAGTCGGGAGCTGCATCGCGCACCGGCCATTTTGGGAAAAGATGTGATCCGGAACGCGCTCGATTCAAAGGCACCCGTGTGCCCGCCGTCCGGCAAATATCGCGTGCTGTTTGGTCCGCAGCCGTTGGCCGAAATTCTCAGCTACATGGTCATTCCGTCGCTCACCGCCGGAGCCTTTTATCGGGCCGATTCCGCTTATCATGGCCGCTTCGGCAGGCAGGTGATGGACCAGCGTATCAGTCTGATCGATGATCCGCTGGGAAGCGGCGGTGCGATACGGCGGCAAATCACGTGCGAGGGTCTGCCGGCGCAACGCACGGTTCTGATCCGCGACGGCCGGTTGACCGCACTGCTGTCCAGTTTTTACGACAGCCACCGTCTGGCGTCCGACGCCGGGCTTGCGGAGAAGCTGGGGGAATCCGCGCCGCTCCAGCCAAGCTTTGCGGCAACAACGGCTACCGCATCGGCGAGCACGGCGGCCGCAGATTCGATTCGTCTCCGCATAGCAGCGCCAGCAACGTGTGGATGAAAACCAGGAGCGGCGCATCCCAAGCCGAACTGATCAAAGCGGTCGGCAACGGAATCCTGATCGGCAGAGTCTGGTACACCTATCCGATCAACGGGCAGCGTGCCGGCGACTTCACCTGCACCATCAGCGGCGATTCATACCTCATAGAAGACGGCAAAATCACGGCCCCAATCGCACCCAATTGCCTGCGTATCAACGCGCATATAGACGACGTATTCGCCGCCCCATCAGCCGTGGGAATCCGTCCCCAACCCTCCTTCGTCTGGGGCCAACCGGAGGCTTTCTATCTTCCGGCGCTGGTCGTCGACGATCTGCCTTTGACAGGCGTCACGGAACGACGAGCGCCGGAGGAATGACTGAATTCGGGCCCAAGTCGACCGCTTACCAGACAACTACACCGACCTTTATTGCGGCGGCCGTAGGCTTAGCCGTTGGCTTCGGGGTAGCTTTGGGCGTGGGTGTCGGCCTTGCTGTCGCCGTGTGGGTGGGCGTGGGCTTCGCTGGCGGCGGATCAGGATTGTCGTACTCCAGGACGCGGTTGTTTCCGGAGTCGGGAACGTAGAGATTACCAAGACTGTCCACCGCTGGCGTGAGCGGACTGCAGAGGCTCTTGCAATTAGGTGCTCCAGCGCCGAAATTACAGGCGTTTGTGAAAAAGCTAGGCTGGCCGATGACGAGGAAAGCGGTAGTTCCTTTGGTCAGCGGGGTTTGATACCACAGAACCCAATTGTTTTGGGTATCAGCAATATAAATGTCCGGCGTCGTGCTGATGTCGGCTGCCATTCCCTCTGCACCGCA
>DATFSZ010000080.1:0-18938 GCA_035262365.1 Binataceae bacterium (SeqCode) | reverse complement strand
GTCGATCGATTCGGCCTCGGGGGTATCGCGGATAAAGTCCCCGATGCGCTTGGTGCCGCCCAGGTTCAACTCTGGCCCCACATCCACGATCACCATCCCTGCCAGACGTTCGCGGCCGCGGCCCGCGTACACAATCGAGCTGAGTCCGCCCATCGATTGCCCGATCGTCACCGTCTTTCGGATCCCGAGCTGCTCGATGAACCCGCCGATATCCTCGCAATGGCGGTCGTGGCCGTAATCCTCCGCCCAATCGCTGTCTCCATGTCCACGCGCATCGAGCGCCAGGCAGTGGTATTGCTCGCGCATCGCCAGGCACACGACGTCCCAGGTATGGGCGGTCAGCGCTCCGCCATGCAGAAAAATCAGCGGAGGCTGGTCCTCATTACCCCAGTCCAGATAATGCAGGCGAAGCTTACCGACCGTAACCTCACGGTCCTCGGGCAGTACGATGTCTCCAACGTTTACGCCTGAAACCTGTACGGCCAATTTGAGATGTTCGAGTTGTTCGGCTGGATCAAACACGGGTAATGGCCTTTCTCGTGAGATGAGCTGCGACCGCACTCTTATAACAGCGGTTTTGACCCCCGTCCAGAAATCGGAGAGCCCTCTGCGCATACCCTGCCTATTGAAGGCACGCGCCTTGAAAAAACGCCGCAGGTATGGTTACTAGGCACTTGTTCCCCCACCGGCAGGATTTTGGGGCGGTTACGCTCAAAGAAAAAGGGCGCATTTTTCAGGGGTTGTCGGTCGCGGGGTTGTCCGTTGGGGATATTTTGCGTGCCTGGTCGGCAGGGCTGTGACGCCTTGGCCGGTACATCAGATTGCGAGCGGTAAACGGTGATTTTTGACAATGCTGGCAAGATAGTCCTACGCTTTCGTCGGGGAATTGGTGCCTTACTCATCGCCGCTACTTTATTCATGGCCTACGCGGCGGCCCAGGTGAACATTACCAACCGGTTCATCGATTTCTTTCCTGCCGAGCATAAAAACGTAATTCTGGCCAAGCGCTTCCATGAATTTGGCGGCGCCCAGACCCTGGTCCTGATGCTCCAGGTTAAGCAGGGCGATATCTTCAATCTCGACACGCTGCGCAAAATCCAGGAAATCAGCAAAGAGGTGGATTGGCTGCCGGGCGTCAACCATCAGGAGGTTTTCTCGCTTTCCTCTTACCGAGTTGCGTACGCCCAGGCGGTGCCCGGCGGGCTCAACGTCAAGCCCTTCATGTATCCGTCGGTGCCCGAAAGCCAGGAAGAGATTGAAGCGCTCAAGCAGCGCATCTTCGCCCATCGCGAGCAGTTGCGCCATTTGATCAGCGACGACAACCGGAGCACGCTCATCACCGCCTCCTTCAACGAGGACGGTCTCGACTACCGCGAGCTGTTCAAGCGCAGCCGGCTCATCGTGGCCAACAACCAGGATGATCAGCACGACATCTATATCGCGGGCGAACCCGTAGTGCGCGGTTATGACTACCACTACCTGCCAGCAATAATCGCCATCTTCGTCGTGGCCTGCCTCATTATCGTACTGGTGCTGTACGCCAATTTGGGCGCGTACACATCGTGGTGGGTACCGGCCCTGACCGGGTCCTGTTCGGCAATTTGGGGGATGGGATTTGTCTGGCTGATGGGCTATGGCTTCGACCCCCTGATGCTTGTGGTGCCATTCATCCTGACCGCCCGCGACATGAGCCATGCAATCGCCTGGCAGCGACGCTACTACAGCGTCCTCAACGAACTGGAGGACCGCTACGCGGCCTGCGTCAAGACCACCAACCTGATGCTGATGCCGGGGGTGGTCGCGGTCGCAGCCGACATTACGGGAATCGTGTTCATCTCCTTCTCGGGCATTCCAGTGCTCGATCACATCGCCCGTGCGGGCACAGTATGGCTGGGCGCCAGCCTGTTGATGGTATTCATCTTCCAGCCGATCCTGATGAGTTACCTGCCGATGCCGCGCCACACCTGGAACTTCGAGCGCAATCGCGAACTGGCGCGCCGTATCGAGCCGCTGGTGGAGCGCATCGTGGAGGTCCCGGTCACGCCCGGATGGCGGCGCAAGCTGCTGCTGTCGGGCGCCGTCGGCCTGTTGATCCTGGGCATCGCGTCGGCGCTCAAGATCCAGGTTGGTTACAACCACGCCGGCACGCCGCTTTACCGGCCCGAGGCCAAGGTCAACACCGACGCCGAGGCGATCGGGCGGAAATTCCCGGTTGACGAAGCTTGGGTGCTGCTGACCACGCCGTCTTATCCGGACCAGCAATCGGTGCTGGCGCCCAACGTGCTGCGGCTGGCCGATCAGCTGCGCAGCTACCTGCTCAACGACCACGCCGTAAAGCAGGTGATCTCGTTCGCTTCCACCGTGATCAGCCCGTTTAACCAGATGTTCCACTATGGCCATCCCAAGTTCTTCGGGATGCCCAAGAATCCGCAGCAGGCCGGCAACCTCTGGTACCTGTTTCTGGGCGGCACGGCACCCGGCGACATGGAGCATTACATCTCCAACACCGAGGCCAAGGAGACCTGCATCCGGGTAATGCTGCGCGACCACACGGCGCCCACGCTGGATCGCATTCAGCGCGAGATCGGGGCGTTTCTCAAGGCCTACGCCGATCGCAATCCGGCCTATTCGAAGGTCACGGTCAGCTACATGGCGGGTCTGGCGGGACTGTATGCGGCAGCCAACGACGTGCTGTACCGGGTCACGATGGCGAACATCGGCCTGGTGCTGCTGTGCGTATTCGTGTTCTGCACGGCGCTGTTCGGGTCATGGCTGGCCGGGTTCCTGTTCGTTTTCGCCTGCGTGCTCGCCAACTTTACGGCGTTCATCTACATGTACCTGTGCGGGATCCAGCTGACCATCGACTCGGTGCCCGTAATTTCACTGGCGATTGGTCTTGGGATCGACTACGGCATCTCGACAGTATCGTGTATCCGCGCCGAGGTGATGGCCGGCCACCAGGTGGATGACGCGGTGCGGCTGGCGCTCAAGAGCGCGGGCGAGAGCGTGCTGAGCACGTTTTGCGTGATGATTGGCGGAATCATCCCATGGGTGTTCTCTCCTGCCCAGTTCCATCATCACATGGGCATGCTGCTGACCATCCTGCTGGCCACCAACGTGCTGGCCGGCGTGTGGATCGTCCCGGCCTTTATTTCCTGGTCCGGCCCCGGCTTCATCACGCGCCATGAATGGGCCCGCGAGGATGCAATCGAAGAACGGATCGCCGCGGCTGAAGGCCTGGCAGTCAGTTAAAAGTCCGCCTCTGAGTAGCACGGTCATCCGAAGGTGCTTTTCTGCTGTTCCCTCTCTCAGGTCGGGAGGGTCAGCGTCACTGATATGCCTACGCCACCAATCAGCTTGGAATCTTCGCCAACGCGGCGAAACCAGTTGAGGCCCTTTCAGCTTAATCCAGACTCCCCCTGAAAGTTACATTTCTTTAGCCCAATGGCCCCATTTCATCCCTGACGGGAACTTTCCGCACGGGCTGCGTGTTTTAGGGTTGGAACTTTATCGGCTGGCAACTCGCTGACGCATTATTTGCGCCGAGCCTCGACGACCCGGGCCGCGGCTAGCGTACCAGACCAGGAGAAGCTGCAAACGATGGTTTCCAACCCCGCTCCGAGGCGTGTCCCGGTTTTGGCCGCAATCGTTGCAACGGTTATGGTGGTGTTGCTGGTGTACCGATCGCCCGCCACAACCGCCGGAAACTCCTACACCCAGACCAATCTGTTGTCCGACAATGGTGTCCCAGGCACAAAAAGAGACACCCGGCTTCTGAACGCATGGGGGATGGCGTTCTTCAACGGTGGTCCGTTCTGGATAAACGACGAGGCCTCGGGCGTCTCCGAGTTGATTGACGGTCGGGGCAATATTTTTTCCTCGCAACCCTTCGTCAATATTCCAGCGCCTGGGGGCGCCGGCCCGTCGCGGCCGACCGGAATGGTGATCAACGCCACCAGTGAGTTCGCGATCCCCGGCGGTCCTGCGCTTTTTATTTTCGACTCGCTCGACGGCACAATCACCGCCTGGAACATCGGCCCTTCAGCTGTGACCATGGTCGACAACTCCACCACCGCCAAGTACACCGGCCTGGCTACGGCGATGATTGGCAGCACCACCTTCCTCTACGCCGCAAACGCTGCCGGTAGAGTTGATGTTTTCGACGGGAGCTTCAAGCCCTTCAAAACCACCGGCAGCTTCTCCGATTCGAGCATCCCAGCCGGGCTGACTCCGTACGGAATCGCGAATATCGACGGAAATCTGTACGTCACCTATGCGCAGACCTTCGGGGGAAGCGGAGCCGTGGACGAATATACACCGGAGGGCGTAATGGTCAGGCGCTTCGCCACCGGGGGGACGCTGGTTCAGCCCTGGGCGGTCGCGATGGCTCCCGCTAGTTTTGGCGCCTTCAGCAACGATTTGCTGATCGGCAACTTCGGCAACGGAACGATCAGCGCGTTCAACCCGACCACCTCCGCTTTCCTCGGCCAACTGGATGACTCCAAAGGCAATCCGATCAAGATTGATGGACTGTGGTCGTTGGTGGTCGGCGGCGGCGCGATGGGGGTAACAAACCCCAACGCCATGTATTTCACCGCCGGTCCAAATGGCCAGGCCGATGGGCTCTTTGGCTTCCTCGCCGCGAACGGACCGGCCGCAACTGCAACCTCGACCAAGGCTCCTACTTCCACGCCGAAGCCTACTCCGTCTCCAAGCCCTCACCGGACTACCACGCCCAAGGCCGACCGCGACGCTCAAGCCGACCGCGACGCCCAAGCCCATCGCGCCGGTAATCACGTCGATTCCATCAACGATCCTGATCGGCGCCAACTTTGTGATTAACGGCAAGGGCTTCACTGCGGGCTCGGAGGTCAACTTCTTCGTCGCCACCGCCAATGGTGCAGTGAATGCCGGTCCCCTGGTTCCGATCGGCAAAACCTCTACGCAGCTTAACGTGGCCGTTCCCACCCGAATCACCCCAGGGGAAGGGTTTGTAACTGTCGAGGTAATCAATACCGACACCGGTTTTCTGAATTCGAACCTGGCCTCGGCGCTGCTAATGGGCGCGCCCGGCGCTGGCTTCCCCGACCTGACAAAAATCAACGGCGTCGGCCTGGCTGCGACCAGCTCAAGTCCCGCCTTCGCCAGCAACAACGTGCAGACCGTGGTGCCGCAGGGGAGCGTGGTCAGACTGGGCGGCGCCGGCTTCGATACCACTTACGGAGTTGCGGTCAATCTGTTCTGCGCCTGCGCGGGCGGCAAAGTCGGACCGTTCATCCTCAATCCGGGCGATCCGGGCCTGAGGCCGATGCAGATCAGTTTTATGCTGCCGGCCAAGGGTATGCGGAATTCGCCGCCCACTGGCCCGGGCTCCTTCGTGGTGATCAATGCCGGCATCAGCCGGACGTTCGCCGATGCGAGCAATGCAGTCTCGGTTCCGATTGGCGCCAAAATCGCCGTCACGTCGGTTACGCAGTCGGGCAAGATCGTCACAATCAACGGTGACGGCTTCTCGACCCTGACCATCATCAACATGTTCAACAGCCAAGGCGGAGGAGCGGTCAATTTGGGCGGGCTCAACGCCAAAGGAGCACCCAACATACCGCTGAAGTTTGTCAGTGAAAACAAGCTGACCTTCACGGTACCGCTGGGCGCTAAACCGGGACCCAGCTACGTACAGGCACTCAACCCGCCCTTTGTACCGTTCACCAGTTCGGGCAACGCAGCGGGCGGCGCATTCACGCTCACTGCTGGCGGCGCAACTCCGACCCCGACACCAAGACCTACGCCTACTAAAGATTCACCTGCGCCAACGCCCACGCCTTATTTCTTCGGTTACTAAGCCGGGCCAAGTACCAGGCACAGGAGCATAGTGGATGCGCACGAAGGGCCGTTTGCTGATTTCGTTATGCGCAGTTGCGCCAATGGTGTTGGGTTCAGTCGCAGCCGGTGCTGATAACACCACGAATCTCACCGATCGGATGGACCGGCTTGAGGCCAGGCTGCAGCAAGTCGAGTCCCAGGTGACCCAGTTGCGGCAGGAAAAACAGGCGGTACAGGCACAACTTGACCATCAAAAGCAGGAAGACGCGGCACTGAAAGCCCGCCTGGACGCGCCCGCCTCCTCTGGCTTTGCTGCATCAAAATCGCCGGCCGCATCGGACGCGCCGCATCTGTCCAAGACGCCGACCTCGGAATGGGGCACGCGGGTCGGATACCAGGAGTTTCCCTATCATCAAAGGCATGGCGGGTTTTACTACGGCTTCTACTTCGACCATGCCCTGGCGCAGCAAGCCGATGGCATTCCCTTTGGCGATCTGGACGCCGACATCACCATCGGCATCTCGCGCAGCGACACGGATCACGTTAACGATTTCTCAGACGCGCTGCTCGAGAAGGCCGTGCTCGAATATCGGCAAACGATGCTCTCCGGCTGGATTGGCATCAAGTACCAGCTCAACCAATGGGCCCCGCTGCTGCGTCCCTATGTGATCGCCGGACCGGGCATCTGGGGTGACGTGGTTGAGTCACCGCCGTTGTTTATCGGCGAGCAAAATCCATCCAAGGCTCTGAAAGTTCGCAAGCTGCCAGTCGATGCTGCCGCAAACCTTTACGAGGGCGGCCAAGGCGGAGCCGGATTCGAACTCAACCTCGCGTCCACAGGAATAAAGCCGCTGGAGCGCGTAAACCTCGGGTTCGACTATCGCTATTCTGCGTGGACCACGGGCGAGCAGTTCGCGACATACACATTCTCGCTGTCCGCCAGCGAATAAGCCTGACAGCGCGCTCTATCCGCGGTGGTGCGGGCCTCCCTGTCCGCCAGTGACCTTTTGACGAGGTGTTTTCTCGTCAAGAGCGGCCAGCCGCTGCGTACTCGAACTGGTTCTTGATCTGCTCCTTGGGCAGCACTTTGCCATCCACTTCCACGTAGGGATAAATCAGGAAATTAACGGGCTCGCCACTCTGAGGCGGATTCAGCACCAGGTCGCGGCCCATCGTAAATGCGATCCGATCGGCGTCGAGATGGCCAAAATAATACTGGCGCAGTTGCGGATGCTTCCAGGCTTCTGACGCGTCGATCGGCACCCATTGGCCGCCGGCGTAAAACTCCGCCCAGCAATGATAGCCAGGAATCTTGCCCGCACTCGCCGCGCCCAGCGGGAACCCGATTGTGAAGCGCGCCGGAATGCCTCTCGAGCGTGCAATCGCGATAAATAGGGAATGAAAATCGGTGCAGTTCCCCTTCTTCACGTTGCATGCATAAATGGCGTCGCCGCGGCCCCATCCCTTGCCGCTCTTGTCGTAGGCCATGTTCGCGATCACGTACTCATAAATCGCGCGTGCTTGATCATAGGCAGAGCCATCCTCATCGCCCACCTTCGCGCTGACCAGTTTTATCTGCCCGTCGATCGGAACCAAGCGGTCGGGACCAAGGTAGCTGGCAAACTTTCCGTCGGTAGGCTCCCGCATTTTTGCCTGCGCCTTCTCGACGTCCGCCGATTCCTCGACCCGCCGTACCTTGAAGCGGATCGTGATCGGGATCGAACCCGACGACGGCGCCGCAGCGGACAGATGCGCGACACGATTGCCGCCGGTTGGCTGTTTGACCACCTCGACCTTCGCTGGGCTGTCGATGGAAAGCGCGCTCACCTGCTGAAAGCGGTCATCGCGCGGCAGCGGAATCCAGGCTTCAACGCGATGGGCCTTGGGATCTATTCCGGTAAGATCGGTGTGATAGGTGAACTCGACCTCTCGTACCGTAGCGGGCTGCGGCGCGGATTGCGCTGCGGAGCTGGCGCTTGACCGTGCAACGTCAACGAGCACCAGCGCCAATACGGCCGCGGCAATCAGGTTTTTTGGCGAGGGATGTCGTATGCCACCAAAGTTCTCCTTTGACATTGCGCATAAACCAGGCTTCTACAAGGAGGGCGGCGGCGCCGCCTCGTACGCGTCGATCACCTGAGCACAGGGGCCGAACATACGGACCTCACCGTGCTCCAACCAGAGCGCCTCTTCGCAAAGTTTGCGCAGGAGCTTCATGTCGTGCGCAACGTAAATCAGGGTCTTCCCGCTTTGCTTCAGGCGCATGATCTCCGCGATACATTTCTCCTGAAAATCGATATCCCCGACAGCCAGAATTTCATCGATTACCAGAATATTCGGATCGACGCGGACCGCAACCGAAAACGCCAGCCGTAGGACCATGCCGCTGGAGTAGGTCCGCAGCGGCTCGTCGATGAAGTTGGCCAGGCCGGAGAACTCGACGATGCTGTCGAACTGCTCGTTGGTTTGCTTGCGGGTCAAGCCCAGCAGCGATGCGTTAAGCACCACGTTTTCGCCGCCGGTCAGGTCGGGATGAAATCCCGCCCCCAGTTCCATCAGCGCCGCGATCGTGCCGCGCACCTCAATACGGCCGAACTCCGGCACAGAGATCCCTGTGGCACAGCGCAACAGTGTGCTCTTGCCCGCGCCGTTGGCGCCCACCACGGCCAGGCTGGTGGCGGCTTTCAGGTCAAAGGAGACGTTGCGCAAGGCGTAAAATACGTCGGTCCGTGAGCGCTTGAACCACGACATCAAGCCACGCCGCAGCAGCATCCGCGGCGCGTTGTGGGCGTACGTTTTGGACACTTCTTCGAAGCGCAGAACGCGCCCCGTGCCCTCCACGCCCGCCAAATCGGTGCGCGCCGTGTTGGGATCTTGCCCGATAGCGGGCCGGCTGGCGGTGGACCTGCTCATCGGTTGGTTAGAGATTGTCCGCGAGATTGCGCTCGAGCTGTCCGAACACGGCAAAGCCCACCGCAAAGAAGGCAAACGATACTATCACTATCGGCGCCAGCAGCTCCGCTGGAGGAGCCTTGCCCTCCAGCAGCACATTGCGTCCCGCCACGACCACGGCGGCAATCGGGTTTAGCAGGTAGAGCGGACGAAACTGCTGCGGTACCATTTGCAGCGAATAAAAAATCGGCACCAGCCAGAACATTACCGCGTTGGAAGCTTCAACCAGGTAGCGGACGTCACGGTAGTAAACGTCCAGCGCGGAGGTTATCAGCGACAGGCCGCACATGAAGAATACTTCCAGCCCCCAGATTATCACCAGCCACGGCCAGAAACGGTTGGCCCGGTATCCAAAAGCAAAAACAAAGGCAAACAGCAGCGCGATCTGGATCAGAAAATGAAGGCAGTTCGACAACACCGCCGCGATTGGAAAAATCCGGCGCGGGCACCGCACCCGCTTCACCAGCGATTGATTGTCGAGCAGCGACGTGGTGCCCGCGTTGAGCGACAAGCTGTAAAAATTGAACGGCACCAGGCCGCACAGTACGAACACCGCGAAATTGGAAACCGCGGGATTGGGATAGATCCGGGTGAAGACAAAAGTCAGCACCCCCATCATCACCAGCGGGTTGGCGATCGACCACAATACACCCAGCGACATGTTGCGATAGCGGATTCGGAAATCCTTCAGCACCAGGTTCTGCAGCAGGAAAGCCAGGTTGCCGCTTTCGCGCGGACCGCTGGCGCTTGGGGGCGCCAGGTTTACCGCTGCCGGGTTGGTGCCACGCATTGAAGCCACCGCTTTCAACGATTAAACCTTGGAGAGGCGCTCATTGCCGGCCGCACCGTAATACCGCTTCTAATTGGCGCAGGACCACGAGCTTTCGAGGATCTTCCGCGTTGTTGCCCCTGCCAGTCAAGATTAAGGATCCGGTCCTCCCCCGGGACGCCACTGGAGACACCGGCTGATGGCGGGAGCGACGCGCGCCGCGAGGCGGCTCAAAATCGGAATCATTACCGACGGGCTGATGGAACGGGTTGCCGGCGGCGAGGTCCGGATCGCCAATGGCGGCGTCGGCGTCTACATCTACCAGTTGATCAAACATCTGTTCCGCGTCGACCCCGTAAACGAATACTACCTGATCCGCTTCGGCCCGGGATTGCTCGACGTTTACCGCGATCCACGCACTCACAACGTGTTTCTGCGATCGTCGAAAATCACCCGGACGCTGGGACTCGTTGATTTCCCGTACGCGCGCCTGGTGCGCAACCTCGGGCTGGACCTGGTGCATTATCCCAATCAGTTCGGCGGCGCCTTTCTGCCTCGCAGTATAAAGCGCGTCGCCACATTGCACGATCTTACGCCCCTTTTGTTTCCGCAGCTTCATCCATGGCTCCGGGTAACCGGATTCCGCGTGTTGGCGCGGCCCTCCCTGCTGCGCTGCGACCGCATCATAGTATATTCCGCCAATACGCGCCGCGATCTTCTAAGCAGGGATATGGCCGCGCAGAACGCCATCGTTAACATTCCCCTCGGCGTCAACCCCGGACTTGCTCCGGGCGTTTACACCGACGCGTTCGTCCGGCGCTATCAGGTCCCGCGGCCGTTCATCCTCACGGTTGGCGTGCTGGAACCACGCAAGAACCATATCATTCTGTTCGAGGTGCTCCGCCGTTTGCACGAGCGGGGAGAAGCCGTGGACCTGGTCGTTATCGGGCGCGAAGGATGGCGATGGACCAGTCCGCTGGCGCGGCCGGAATTCCGGCGCCTGGCGCCGTCGGTCCGAATCCTAGCCGATGTCCCCGACGCCGATTTGGCGGAGTTCTACAGCCGCGCCGCGGTCTTCGCCTATCCGTCGCTATACGAAGGTTTCGGCCTGCCGGTTTTGGAAGCGATGGCTTGTGGAGCGCCGGTGGTTTCATCGTCGGCCTCTTCATTGCCCGAAGCAGGCGGCGACGCCGCCCTATACGCCGACCCGCGCGACGCCGAGTCATTCACTGCCCAGGTGATCCGGGTGTTGGGCGACCGCGAATTGAGCCGCCGGATGTCGGCGGCGGGACTGCGCCGCGCGCGCCAGTTTTCCTGGAAGCGGACGGCCGAAGAAACGCTGGCCGTCTATCTGTCGGTCTGTGGCGCCGATCCCGCCGCTCGCAGCCGCAACGGTGACGGGCCTTGAGTAGTTCCGGGAGCGGACCGGGCCTGGAGGATTGGCTGGCCCGGCAAAACGCCCGCCCAATGCCGTGGCTGGCGCTATTCGCGATCCTGCTGGCAATCCAGATCAGTCCGTGGTGGTACCCCACGCCCGATGCAACCGCCTACCTGTCCATCGCCCGCAGCATCGCCCTCACCCATCGCCTGAGCAATCTGGGCGGCGTTCACCTGGGCTATCCTCCCGGCTATCCGATTCTGATCAGCCCCGCATTTTTGATCTCCGCCCGGCCTTTTCTGGAGCTGTCGTTCATCCACTGGGTAATGGCGCTGATTTTCATGGCCGGCGTCTATCGATGGACGCGAAGCCTCGCGCCGGCGGCGGCCCTGATACTGACCGGGCTTGCGATGACGAACGTTGCGTTTTGGATCTATTACCGCCGCACGCTCAGCGAAGTCGCGTTCATGGCCGTGATGATCTGGGCCGTCCTCGTATTCGATTCCGCGCTGGAGGCGCCGCGGTGGCGCGCCGGAGCGATGCGCACGGCGGCGGGTGTAGTCCTGCTGATCGCGCTCGTTATGATTCGCGAGACCGGTGTGCTTCTGGCATTGGGCTTCGCCGCAGCCGCGCTGCTCGACGTCCGCGACGGAAAATTGCGCTGGACAAGAGGCTTGTCGATGATCGCGGCGGTGCTGTCGCCGGCGGTCGCGGCCATGGGCGCATTCGTCATCTATGATCTGGCGACCGCCCGCAGCGCGCCCAGCGCCGTCTTTGGTACGCATCTGAACGGCTTCTTCAACGCCCCAACGCCGATGCTGCCGCGTGTGATTGAAGGGTTGCGCTTGCGCATCAGTGAGGTTGGGCGCCTGGTCGTGCCCGGAATGTTCAAGGCGTACGCGGGGCGCGGCCAATGGTTGCACATCGACATGATCATTTACCTGGCAATCTTCGTGTTGATCGCTATCGGATGGCGTCGCCTGATTGGCCGCCGGCGCGACGTCCTGGCGGCCGCGGCGCCGTTTTATTTCGTGCTGTACGTGGTGTGGGCCTTTGACGCCGATACGCGCTACTTGCTCCCGCTCCTGCCGCTGCTGCTCGTCTGCCTTTGGTTTGCAATCGAACCGTTTGACCACTGGCGGCTCAGCATGCTGGCCGTGTTGTTCGTGGCCCATCTTGCGGTCGCGTTGGGCTACTGGACCACGGTCGAGATTCCCCGCGGCAGATCATGCAACAAGGAATGGGCGGCGGCGGCAGCTCTGGCGCCCGGCATCAAGGATGCTGTGGATTTGGTTATAGCGACCCGCCAGGTCCCGCAATGCGCACGATTGATGCTGTCGTTTCTCATCGATCGGCCGGTGCCGGAGAGAACGAATGCGCATGACTTCCCCGGCGCGCGCCGGATCGTCGAGCGAACGGACGATCCCGATCCGCCCGGCTTTCAGGTTCAGCAAAGCGCCGGATCTTACAAGTTACTGGTGTCAAACATGCCCTCACGCTGAATCGGTACAGCTCAAAATACACGAATATTTGCGCCTGGAGTTTTCACTTCCGGCAAAGATCTCCCCCGGAACGGGGGATGAGGGTGCCGATGCGAACTGGCGAATAGGTAACAGATCCAAGGGCTACGGCAGGATCGAAGATACCGCCCCAGTATCGGCGTGTCTTGACGCCCGTTTCCGGTTAGACTTGCGATGCGAAGGGCGCGGCCGCTGTTTGGCCGCGAGGAATTTTGTCACGCATACGGGAAATCAGTGGCAGGCTCATTGGGACCATCTGAAGGAGTCGGGCGAGCCGGTTCGGTGCCTGTATGCTTCGACCCTTCGCGCGCGCAATTTCCCACGCGCATGGTCGCCGCGGCCGAGGTCGTGGACCTGTTCACCACCACCCACGCGCAGGAACAAATCGACACGTATCGTCAGGCGATGGCCCGCGGAGAGCAATTTCCGCCAGTGTCTGTCATCCGGATTGGCCCGCGTTTCGTAATCGCCGACGGTCACAAACGGCTGCGCGCCTGCCGCGCCCTCGGCGCCCGCCAGATACCTGTCGAGCTATGGCCGCTTAGCAAGCTGCTCGCCGATCAATGGCGCCAGTTTCGCCACAAGACGCGCCAGATCGCGACCGTAGTTGTGCGCGCCGCGCGCCATCCGGAGGGGCGAAAGGACGCGCGGCGGCTTTATTGGGACACCGTCGGACATTGGAAGCGAATCGCGCTGGCAGCCGCGTCGCGCGGGCGTCGCCTGGCCGGTTTCGGCGCGCCGCCCGAGCAAAGCGCCGCTCCCGTCCTGCGCCGCCTGATGCGCGATTGCCTGCGCCTGCGCGCCCATCTGCTGTTGGTGTTTTTAAGCCTCGCCGCCCTGGGCGGCGCGCAGCTCTACCTGACCTGGATCGCCAAGCTGTGGGCGGAGGGGCCGCTTCTCACCGGCAACCGCGCCGAAATGTCCAGGCTGTTTATCCGGGCGGCGCTGACCGCGCTGGTGATGGTGGCCGGGATCTTCTTTTCCCGCTACTCCCTGCGCGCCATCGACTTGAGCCTGGTGCAATCGCTGCGCGACCGCGCACAGGACCGGCTGCTGGAAACCGACCTCACGGTGGTGCGCCGCTACCAGACCGGCGAGCTGATGTCGCGGATGTTCAACGACGCGGGCGCCCTGTCGGAGTTCGTGCGCGAAATCCTGCGCCGGGGCGTCGGCGAAACCCTGGTTGTGGTTGGCGCGATCGCGATGCTCTTTCGGCTCAACTGGCGTCTCGCGCTGGTCACCGGTGTGGTTGTACCGGCGGTGGCGATGCCGCTGGCGCGCCTGGGCAAGCTGGTGCGTAAATGGGGCGCCGCGGCGCAGCGCGCCGCCGGCGACCTGGGCGCCACGCTCAACGAGCAGCTTCACGGCTTGACGACCATCAAAGGCTTCGGCGCCGAGCACATGGAAAGCAACCGGTTCGTCGCCAAGGACGCGACCTGGCGCCGCCAGATGCTGCGTGGCGAGTTCTGGTCGGCGTCGCTGATTTCTTCCGTATGGCTAATCGCCGCCGCAGGTCTGCTGGCGGTGGTATGGTACGGCAGCAGCCTGGTAACGGCCGGCCTCGCCACCACTGGCGGGCTGATGGCTTTTTGCCTGTACGCGGTACAGACCGTGGAACCGCTGCGGCGCCTGAGTGAAGTTCATAGCATGTCGCAGCGCGCGATCGCTTGCGCCACCCGTGTTTACGAGATCATCGACCTGCCACGCGCGCAGCGCGACGGGATGGTTGCGCTCCTCCCGCCGTTGCGCGGCGATTTGTGCTTCGAGCATGTAAAGCTGAACTTCGTGCGCAAGCCTGTCTTGGCGGACTTCAGTCTGAACGTGGGTGCGGGCGAAACGATTGCACTGGTGGGCTCCAGCGGAGCTGGAAAAACGACTGTGGCAAATTTGCTGCTGCGATTTTTGGAGCCCGACGCGGGGCGGATTCTGCTCGACGGCCGCGACCTGACGCAGCTGCGGATGGCGGACTTGCGCCGCGCGGTATGCGTGGCCGAGCAGGAACCGTTCATCTTCAGCGGCTCGCTGCTGGACAATATCCGTTATGGCGCGTGGAACGCTTCGCCCCAGCGGATCGAAGAAGCGGTTTTGCTGGCCGGGCTCGAGACGTACGTCGCATCGATGCCGCATGGGCTCGATTCCTACCTGGCCGAATCCGGACGCAACCTGTCGGGCGGTCAGCGCCAGCGAATCGCGCTGGCGCGCACCATCGCACGCGACCCCGCGGTGCTGGTTCTGGACGAAGCCACCAGTGCGCTCGACAGCGACACCGAGCGCATCATCTTCGCCAATTTGAAGGAATGGCTGGAGCGGCGCACGGCAATCGTGATGGCGCATCGGCTGGCCACGGTCAGCCGCTTCGCGCGCGTGGCGATGCTGCGCGACGGCACAATTATCGGCGAGGGCTCAGTTGCCGAGTTGCTTGCGAATTGCGCCCCGTTTCGCGAACTGTTTGCAGACCAGCTAAGCCCAGCGCAACCCGACCGCGAGCACAGTTTCGGCTAGCTTCCTCCCGGTAGCGGGCGCACGCTCCGCTCGCCATTTGGAAATATGGTGCCGCACCTGTCGTTTGGTACGCGACTTCATGGCGGTCAGGGCTGCCCGTCCCACTCCCGAATTCTTTAGACAGTTCGCACCGTACTTCGCCGCGGCGTCAGCATCCGTGCAAGCATCTCCTAGGCCGACCGCGGCGCTTGCTCAATCAAACGCGCGAAGAGCTGCTCGTAGCGATCGGCCATCAACAGCGGATCAAATTCATCGCGCGCGCGGTTGAGAGCGCGTCGGGCGATATTTGCGGCAAGCTCGGCGTTACTCAGCAATTTGACCATGGCGGCGCCCAGGTCTTCGATATCATCGGG
This sequence comes from Binataceae bacterium (SeqCode), assembly GCA_035262365.1. Lineage (GTDB taxonomy): Bacteria > Desulfobacterota > Binatia > Binatales > Binataceae > JAJPJA01. The sequence goes on along the minus strand of DATFSZ010000080.1, from coordinate 3,641 downwards.
CCGCGCCACAACCGCCGCTGGCTCGGTCTCGCCGACCACATCCGTCACACCATCCAAAGCATAGGCTGCAATCGGAGTTCCGCACGCCATCGCATCGATCGCGGTCTGCGACAATCCCTCGCGCAGCGTCGATCGCGTCGCGACCGCGACGACGTCCGACGCCACGATTGCCGGAATCACATCGTCCAGATGTCCGCGGTAATGCACCCGCTCTTCGATGCCGTGGCGGCGCGCCAACTCGGCGCAAGAAGGTGTGTTTTGCCGGGAGTCCATTCTTCCGCACACCAGCAGTTGAACGTCGCCCAAACTTTGCTGACCGCGGCGCACTGCCGCCATCACGTCCTCGATTCCCTTGCCCAGATTGACCCCGCCAAGAAAGCCAATCCATCGGCCGCCACCGGGCAGTTCAAGCGCGGCGCGTGCGCGCGTCCGCTCTCCCGAATCGGGCAGCGTTTGACGCACCGGGAAGCGGACAGAGTTGGGAATTACATGCACCATCGCCGGCGCAATTGCGGAATCGATAAGCAGGCTTTTTCGCACATTGGGGCCGACCGCCACGATCGCGTCGGCACGGCGTCCCGCCAGACGGCGGACTCGCGACGGAAGTTGCAGTCCCATGTGACGGACCAGGATCAGGCGCGGATATCCGCTGCGGCGTGGCGTCAGGCATGACCACACCCATTCGTCGCTGGTCGTAACCATCAGGATGTCCGGACGCGATCGAGCAAAGGCCCGCGCAATCAGAAACGGCGTCAGCAGGTTGAGCGATCCGCCGATCGCGGCCGTACAAACCACGATGCCGGCGGCGGAAAGTGCGCCTCGCAACTCGCCGCGGCCGGGGCACAATGCTTCAACGCAATGGCCCCGCTCAATCAGGGTTCGGCCGAGTTGCAACGTAACGCGTTCCGCACCGCCGACAATGCGAGATCCGGAAATTAACAGAATTTTCATCTGGACCGTCCGCATTTGGCACGGCCGGTACCGCAGCCGTCTGCTTCATTGTAAGAAACGACGTTTAAATCGTAGTTCAAACCTCGCCACGCCGTCGAATGCCGAGGATATCTCTCGATAGCCAGCCTCGCTGGACGTAGTATGTTGGCTGTGCCGTCCCGCGGTTGACGGGCCGCACCGGCACGGTGTCAGTTTGAAGCCCGCAATGGAATCATCGGCGATTGATGTGGGCGCTCCCGGATGGCGGCTGAGCGGGGCTGAGATCAACGCATCCACGCGTGCACGGCCCGGCCATCGCTTGCCGCCCACGGCCGCATTGCTGGTGGTCAGGACTTTCGGCGAAACCTTCCTGGGTGCGTTGATCACCTTTATCGTCCTTGACCTGCTGGCCTCCTTCATCGACAAGTTCGACGACCTCATGTCCTATGGCTTATTCAGGCCCGCCGGCCTCGAATACCTGGTGCTTAAGGTCCCTCTGATGACCGCCCAACTTCTCCCCGTCGCCTGCCTGGCGGGGGTGCTGATGGGGTTGGCGATGCTTAACCGCAGCGGCGAATTGCTGGCCCTGCAGGGTCTGGGGATTAGCCGAGTGAGCATCGCGCTCCCGTTGCTGTTGCTCGCCGCCCTGCTCTCCGGCGTCACCTTCGTGCTGAACGAAACCGTTGTACCGGCCGCGACGCGTCGCTCCAAATATCTGCTCGATGGGGTAATTCACAATCAGCCGCTGTTCAATTACAGCGCGCAAAGCTGGCTGCGCACCCGGGATTGTTTCGTCGGCCTCAAAGTCTATGACTTCATGCATACGCGGCTGGTTGGAGTGCGGATTTTCCAGATCGGACCGCAATACAAGCTGCACGCGATCTATAACGCCAACAGCGCTGATTGGAACGGCAAGGACTGGGTGTTCTCGGGCCTCAAGGTGCTTGATTTGAAGCATCCGGGAATGCTCGCCGCCACTCCGGCCACTAAATTTCACCTCGAAGCCAAGCCTACCGATTTTGCTTTCGCCATTTTGAGTCCCGAGGAGTTCAGCTTGTCCGAACTGGACGCCTATATCGCCAAGCTACGCCGCAACGGCTTGGACCCCGGTTCCTACCTCGTTGATCGCGACGTGAAGTACGCTCTGCCGCTGTCCTGCCTGGTAATGGTGTTCTGTGGACTGGCCCTCAGCCTGGATCCGGTGCCGCGCGCCTCGAGTGCCGGACGCGGGTTTATCCTTGGGTTCGGGCTTGGACTCGCCTATTGGATCACGCTGGGTTTTACCATCTCCTTCGGCCGTTCCGGCATAATGCCCCCCTGGATGGGCGCCTGGCTGCCCAATATGCTCTTCTCCTTGCTGGGTGTGTCATTGTTCCTGAGCGGCGAGGAACGCTGAAACCCCCGAACCGCCACTCGTAATCAGGGCTTGCCCCATTTGGTCTGAGCTCGCTTCATTTGATAAATTGCCTTTGTTAGTCGAGCCTTTGCTGGGAAAGGTGTCCCGAAAAGGCTTTCACATAAGGGGGGACTGTGGCCAAGCGTCGATTGCTGCCAATCGCGGGGCTGCTGCTGTTCGGGTTCACGGCCGGCACTGGCGTGGCCCGAGGCCCAGTACAAAACAGCGCGGCCTCACCCAAAGCAAGTGGAACTGCCGATCCGGCGCCTACCGGGCCCTTTATCAGCGCTCTGCCGCCCGTCATCTACGTGGGCGATAACTTCGCTGTCATCGGCAGCGGGTTTACTCCCGGATCGGTCATAAATCTCTTTGTCGCTACCTCCGTGGGCGCCGCCAATTTTGGTCCGCTGGACCCGGGAGCCTTCCTGCCCGACACCTTGCTCGTCTTCGTACCCACATTTGTGAGCCAGGGTGAGGGAGTCGCGAGTGTCGAGGTTGTGAACACCGACGAGAGCCATATCATTTCCAACGTCGTGTTGGCGCTGCTGCAAGGCGACCCGGCCGCGGGCCTGCCTAGCCTCACGGCCATCAACGGCGTCGGCTTGTCTGCCACCAGCACGGACCCCGGCGTTGCCGTGGCCAATGTCGAGACGGTGGTCGCGCCCGGTTCTAATGTAACTTTGACCGGGAGCGGCTTCGACATCGCAAATGGGGTCGGGGTTGACCTGTTCTGCGACTGTCCGGGCGGAAAGGTCGGGCCGTTCTTCCTAAATCCAGGCAACCCGGGCCTGAGTTCGACCCAACTGACGTTTCCCTTGCCCTCCGGCTCATCAGGACCGTCAACCGGCCCCGGCGCCTTCGTGGTCACCAATATCGGCAATTTTCTCGCCAGCGCCGCCGTTTCCGTTCCGATCGGGGCTCAGATCTCGGTAAGCGGCATCGAACAGACGGGTTCCACGGTAACAATTAGCGGAGCGGGGTTCTCCACTTTCAGCGTGATCAATTTCTTCAACCTCCAGGGCGGCGCGGTGGTCAATCTGGGCGGCCTCAATTCCGACGGCACCCCAAAGATTCCCCTGACGCTGGTCAACGCGAGGAGCCTGACCTTCAATCTTCCAGCCGGAGCCGTGGCGCGCGCGGCGTATGTACAGGTGCTCAATCCGCCCTTCATTCCCTTCTCCAGTACCGGCAACTCGCCAGCCGGCGCCTTTGAATTGCGGTGAATTAGGAGGGCTCATACGGTTTAAGGCCCTTCGGGTCCGGCAAAGTCGAAGTTCCGACGGGCTGAATTAGCCCGATTAATCAGCTAGGTTGG
>DATFSZ010000079.1:0-30399 GCA_035262365.1 Binataceae bacterium (SeqCode) | reverse complement strand
ACCCACGCGGCGTCGCTGCGTCAGAGTTTCCTCCATTGCGCAATATTCCTGACTGCTGCATCCCGTAGGACTCTGGGCCGTGTCTCAGTCCCAGTGTGGCTGACCATCCTCTCAGACCAGCTACCCGTCTTAGCCTTGGTGAGCCGTTACCTCACCAACAAGCTGATAGGCCGCGGACCCCTCTTGAAGTGATAGCTTGCAGGAGCAGAGGCCATCTTTTGCCTCAGATAGCGAACTATCCGGGGTCTTATCCGGTATTAGCCCGTCTTTCGACGGGTTATCCCAGTCTCCAAGGCAGGTTGCCCACGTGTTACTCACCCGTGCGCCGGTTTACTAGCCGGATTGCTCCGACTTTCTCCCACGACTTGCATGTCTCAGGCACGCCGCCAGCGTTCGTTCTGAGCCAGGATCAAACTCTCCATAAAAGGCTCTGTGTCTCTCCTCCAAACCGTTACCGGCTTGAGGGGTCGACCGCTGATAATTCAAAGAAAATTGGACGGGCTGTCTATCCGTTTACGGATTCCCGCCGCCCAACTTAGATTGGGCATGCATCACTATTCAGTTTTCAAAGACCGGTACCCCGCTTCGGGGGTAAACGTAACTTCTATCGCGGTGTGATCCGGGTGTCAAGCCAGCTTTGGCTTTTGCGCCTTACTTTCTCCACAACCATCGTACGACCGCGCCTAAAAGCGACACCTCACGGCGCCTGCCGTGAGGTGCACGCAGCAATCTAATGGCAAGTTACCCACCACGCAAGAGGGCGCTCGAAAAAAATTCAATCCAACGCGCGCGCTGCCTGCGCGCCGCGCCAGTGACAGGCCGCGCCACCCAATGCGATCGCGGCCGACGCCAGAAACATCGGACCGTAGCCGGTCGCATTCGCCATCAGGCCCAGTCCGTACGGTCCGGCCATCCCACCGAAATCCAGCAGCGAATTGAAGATCGCGGAGGAACGTCCCATTTGCTCAGGCCGTGTATGGCCAATGACCTGCGCGCACAACGCCGGATAGAAGTAACCATGCGCCGCGCCGCCCGCCAACGCCGCCAACTCGAGCATCCCGACACGTCCAGTGAGGGCGAGCAGCGCCAGACCCAGCGCGGTCAGCACCAGCGCAGGCGCCAGGATACGGTCGAGGCCGACGGTGTCCAACAAACCCGCCCAGAATATCCGCAGCACCACGGCGACGCCGCAGTAGAGCATGAAATACCATCCCACACGTGCAATTCCATGCTGATAGGCAAACGGGATCACGAAGGTTCGCGACGCCAGCGCGACCGCCCACAGTAGCGTGATCGCCCACAATGGCAACAAGGCGCGATCGCGCAGCAGGGCGATAAATCCTCCGGCGGCGGCGGCTTTGCCGGCCTCGCGATGAGTCGCGCTTACCCCCGCCGGCAGGCGCGACGCGATCGCGGCAGAAACAAGGCACACCACCGCAGCCGCGATAAAGAACTGACCGAATCCCAAGTACGCAATGATCTCCTCACCTATCGCCGGGCCCAACGCGGCGGGAATCATGCTGCACAAGGTGAAGGTCGCCATCGCTTGTCCGCGCCGCGCGGCAGGCAGCAGCTCATATACCATCGCAAACAGCGCGACGCGCGCCGTGCCGTCGATCGCGCCATGAATCGCGCGCACCGCGTAAATCGGCCATCCCAGCGAAGCCACGGGGATATACAGCGCGGTTGCAGCCGCGTCGAGTATCAGGAATCGCATCGCCACCCATCGGCATCCGAGGCGATCCACGCCGACGCCATTTAGCGGGCGCACGGCCAGCGCGGCAACCCCGCCGGCGGCGATGACAGCGCCGATCTGAGCGGCGCCGCCACCCAAATGCATCACGAATGCGGGCAGCATCACGAACAGGCTCGCGTTAAGGTTGAGCGCGAAGTTGGCGCTGAACACCAGCCAGAAATTCCGCCCGTAAAGCGGCTCGGCAGCATGGCCCGCAGCGCAAGACTCAGCCGCGGCATCGCTCAACGCTCCCGCCGCTTCCCGCGCGGTGTTGTGCAAATCAGTTCGTGATGAAGCGTTCAAAGTCTAATCAGTTTAGCTTCCGCCTCAGGCTCATTCCTAGGCCCGATCTCAGTTTAGCGCACTTGGTTAATACGCAAGCCGTGAATCGATTTTTCCATGATCCCGGGGCACAACGAGGGTTACGGCAGAACCGCGGAGACCGTTCGCACTGCGATGCGCCCCGTGCTACTATCGCGGCGTCAAGGACGTTACTTCCATGTGGACTGTTGTTATTCGAACCCGCGCTGAAGCCCGTGGAGGTGCGTCCGGCATTCTCGATCATCGCTGACTACTGACTGATCATAAATCGCCGGAAAAGCGGCCATGGGTGCGCAAGGAACGCATCCGCGGCCGCTTTTTTTTGCCGCGAAGCTTCGATCATTGGCGCTATGTGACAGGGAGGAGACCTTTCATGCTCCTGGAAGTGAGACATCTGAGCAAACATTACGGCAACGTCCTTGCCGTTGAAGACGTGTCTTTCGGCATCGAGCCGGGCGAAATCCTGGGATTACTCGGTCCCAACGGCGCCGGGAAAACGACGACGATTCACATGCTGCTGGGTCTGATCACGCCCAGCGCCGGCGAAGTGCGCGTGTTCGGCCGGAGCTTTGCGGATCATCGCGAGGAAATACTGCAGCAGATGAACTTCAGCTCGCCCTACGTTTCGTTGCCGCTGCGGCTGACCGTGATGGAAAACCTGGGCGTGTTCGCGCGCTTGTACAACGTCGCCGAGCCGCGGCGGCGGATTGGCGAGATGTTGGAGCTGTTCGGCGTCAAACACCTGAGTGACAAGCCGATCTCGCGGCTCTCTTCAGGCGAGAACACGCGGGTGGGCCTCTGCAAGGCGATGCTCAACCGGCCGCGCCTGTTGCTGCTCGACGAGCCCACCGCGTATCTCGACCCGGAGATCGCGTGGCAGGTCAAACAGGTGCTGCTTGCGGCGCAGCGCGAGTTCGGCACCACGATTCTTTACACCTCGCACAACATGCCGGAGGTCGAGCGGATGTGCAGCCGGATAGTATTCATGCATCACGGACGCGTGATCGCGCAGGGCAGCCCGATCGAGATCACGCGCGCGATCCTTAAAGAGGAACGCAGCGAGCCGGCGCTGGAAGAGGTGTTCCTGCGTGTCGTGCGGCTGCAGGAGGCGTCGTGATGAAAGTCTACAGGGTAAAAGCGGTGATGCTGCGGCATGCGTACGAAGTCCGCCGCAACATCGATCGCGTCACCGACATGGTGTACTGGCCGGTGCTCGACACAATTGTGTGGGGATTCTTCACCATCTATCTGGCGCACGGCGGGCGCTCGGGCGGCGGGTTGGCGGGCTTATTGTTGGGCGCGGCGATCCTGTGGGGGATGTTCTACGCCTTCCAACGCGATATGGCGGTGGGCTTCCTTGATGAATTGTGGTCGCGCAACCTCATAAACCTCTTCTCGACTCCGCTGGGCGTGTGGGAATACCTGTGCGGGCTGATCGTCGTAAACCTGTTCAAGGTGGGGGCCGGAGCGGCGTGCGCGGGGCTGGTAGCGTGGGTCTGCTATGCCTTCAACATCTTTCCGCGCTTGCCGCAGTTCGTTCCATTCATCTTCAACCTGATGCTGTTTGGACTGGCCCTCGGTGTATTCACATCCGGACTGATCTTCCGCTACGCAACCAGGGTCCAGGCCCTGGCGTGGAGCTTCGCCGGATTGTTGATGCCGGTCTCCTGCGTCTTCTATCCGCCCAGCACGCTGCCCCGCCCGCTGCGCGCGATTGCGTGGATACTGCCGACGACGCATGCCTTCGAAGGGATGCGCCAGGTGCTGGCCGGCGGCGGATTCTCGGCCGCGCGGTTTTGGCAGGCGCTTGGCCTCAACGCCATTTATTTCGCTCTGGCCACGGTGTTCTTCCGATGGATATTCGAGTCCGCCCGCAGCCGCGGCCTGCTCGTAAAGCTCGAGTAGGTAGGGTTGCCTTTCCCAAATTCAGTCGTGGTGAGGGTTGCGATAGGTGAGTGAAAAAACCTCATCCATGGCCAACCCGTACGAGCCGCCAAGCTTTCATGAATCAACGATGAGTCACTCTCATTTTGATTCTGTCAAAACGATGTGGGCTTTCTTCGTATGGCACTTTTCCGTTACAAATAGTTGATTGTCCGCCGTGCTGCCTCGCAAAGTTTGCCGCCCGGCGGGTCAGGGTTCAGATGAAGCCAAGGATCCACGACGTTCACGTAGCCGGCACCGAGCGCCTGATTGCACCGCGCGCGCTCAAGGAGGAGCTGCCGCTGACCGACGAGTTGGCGCAATGGGTGGCGGATTCGCGCGAGACCGTCCGCCGCATCATCAACGGCGAGGACCGGCGCCTGATGGCGATCGTCGGCCCTTGCTCGATCCACGATCCCGACGCCGCAGTTGACTACGCGCAGCGCCTCGCCAACCTCGCCCCCAAAGTTGCCGGCCGGATCCACGTGCTGATGCGGGTTTATTTCGAAAAGCCGCGCACGACCACCGGATGGAAGGGGCTGATCAACGATCCCTACATGGACGAGAGCTGCAACATGGAGCTGGGGCTTCGGATCGCGCGCCGCCTCCTGATCGAGATCAATTCGATGGGCCTGGCGGCGGCCACTGAGCTGCTCGATCCGATAACGCCGCAGTACATCGCCGACTTGATCTCATGGACCGCGGTGGGCGCGCGCACGACCGAATCGCAGACCCATCGCGAGATGGCCAGCGGTCTGTCGATGCCGGTGGGGTTCAAAAACCGCACCGACGGCGACCTGCGGATCGCGCTTAACGCGATAGAATCGGCGCGCGGAGCGCATTCTTTTATCGGTATCGACCAGGACGGGCAGACCGCGATTATCCGCACCACCGGCAATTCCCTGACTCACGTCGTGCTGCGCGGCGGCGACAAGCCCAATTACGACTCCGCCAGCATCCACGAATGCGAGCAGATGCTGTCCGCGGCGGGGCACCCCGCGCGCGTGATGGTGGACTGCTCGCACGCGCAGACCAGCAAGGATTACACCCGCCAGCCGGCCGTGCTGCGCGCATTGATCGAACAGATCGCGGCGGGCAACGGGTCGATCATGGGCGTGATGCTGGAGAGCAACATCGAGGCGGCCAACCAGAAACTGGTAAAGGATCGCAGCGCGCTCAAGTACGGCGTATCAATCACCGACCCATGCATCGATTGGCCGACCACCGAGCGGTGCCTGCTGGAAGCGGCGGATTTACTCAAACTTGCGTGACGCTGGGAAGCCCAGCATCCCATTTAGGCCTCGATGACGCCGATTATCTCTTGAAATTCCGGCGCAGGCGCTCTCCCCCGCAGCAGACTTCGCAGTTATCGCTGGCGCTCTGCGACTTTCAGTTTCTCGCTGACCTGCATCGCATTGAGCGCCGCCGTATAGCGTACTTTGTAAGTTTCCGGGCGCTCCAGCGCCTTGAGGCGCGGGTCCAGTTTGGCGAAGCCTTCGACAAACAACTCCCGCGACTGCGCCAGCGTCGGGGTCGGCTCGATCCGTTGACCATCAAGCACGCGCGGTAGGAGTAATTCGGTAATCCGATCGGCCGTCGGTTTGAACTCGCGCCCCACCGTTGCTGGGCTTTCTTCGACCAGACCAATAAGGTCGAGATAGGGCAGGCCCGCCCGGCTCCACGCGCGAAACACCTGCTTGCGGCCGGGCAGGGTCACCTTGTTGCGCGAAGTCTTGACCCGCGGCTGGCCCTTGTATTCGACCAGCTTGTAGATCATGTCGAGCGTAGGCGCGTCCGCGCTGACCACCATCGAAGTGCCTACGCCGAAGGCGTCGATTGGCGCCTTGCCGCGCACCAACTCTGCAATCGCGTATTCGTCCAGGTTGCCGCTGGCGAAGATCGACGTTTGCGCCAGGCCGCGCGCGTCCAGCGTCTTGCGCACGCGTTTGCTCAGGTCGGCCGGGTCGCCGCTGTCCAGCCGCACCCCGAGCAGCTCCACGCCGGAACCTTTTAGCTCCGAGGCAACCTGCGCAGCGTTTTCGGCGCCCTTGACCGTGTCGTAGGTGTCGATCAGCAGCGTGCTGAGCTTCGGAAAAGAATGGGCGAAGTCGGCAAACGCGTCGCGCTCGCGTTCATGCGCCATTACGTAGCTGTGCGCCATCGTGCCGTAAACCGGAATTCCGTAGCGTTTGCCCGCCAGCACGTTGGCGGTACCGTCGAAGCCCGCCAGGTAGCTGGCGCGCGCGGCGATAAGCCCGGCGTCGGCGCCGTGGCATCGGCGCAGCCCGAATTCGATTAGCCGCCGCCCGGCTGCCGCACCATAGCAGCGCGCGGCCTTGCTCGCGATCATCGTGGCGGCGCCAACCTGGTTAATCGCCAGCGTTTCGAGTATCTGCGCTTCAATCAGCGGAGCGTCGACTTCAATGATCGGTTCTTCGGCGAAAAAGATGGTGCCCTCGGGCAGCGCACGAATCGCACCGGTAAAGCGGAAGCGGCTGAGGTAGTCGAGGAACTCGGGCTTGAACAATTTGAGCGAATCAAGATATTCCAGCGCCGCGGCGTCGAAGCGCAAGGCCTCCACGGCTTCGAAAAAACGCTCGGTGCCGGCGACCACCATGTAGCCGCGCCGCGGCGGCAAACGCCTGACGGAGAGGCTGAAGCACGCGTGGTCGTTGAACCCGTGCTCCAGGTAACTGGCCGCCATGGTTAGTTCGTAGAGGTCGCTCACCAACGAAATTTCGCTGGAATCCAAATGCAGGTCGCTGGTCATATTCCAGCAATCATGCGTTTTGGACGCCGGGCGGATCAACCGGGCAATTGCTTGCAAATGTGTCCGAAGTGGGCTGGGCATTCCTGCCCGCCATCGGTGACCACGAGGCAGCGTGGGGCGGACAAAGCCACCCCACGGGAAGGCGAGTGAACCCTAGCGCGGCGGGGTGGGCGGTTCGGGCGGGCTCGGCGGCTTGGCCGGGGCCGCTGGCTCCGCGATTACCCGCATCTCGCCGCCGGCGCCGCCACGGGCCTGCTCGGCCATCCGCTTAAGCCGCTGATGCACCAGGTAGTTGATCGTACCCGGATCCTTAATCGAGCCCGCCTTCACCCCGGTGAGGACTTCGATCCCCATGTCGATGTTCTCGATCGGATAGATGTGGAACTTGCCCGTGCGGACAGCTTCCACCACTTCCGCCTGCAGCATCAGGTTGTTGATGTTGGCGCGCGGCACCATCACACCCTGGGTTCCGGTCAATCCCTCCACTTTGCACAGCCAGTAAAAGCTCTCGATTTTTTCGTTGGCGCCGCCAATCGCCTGCACTGTCCCGTACTGGTCGACCGATCCTGTCACGGCCAAATCCTGGCGAATCGGCACGCCGCTCAGCGCCGAAAGCAGCGCGTAAAGCTCGGTCGAGCTGGCGCTGTCGCCGTCGATTCCCGAATAAGACTGCTCAAAGCAGATGCTGGCGCTCATCGCGACGGGAAATTCCTGGCCGAAGCGATAGCGCAGGAAGCCCGAAAGAATCATGATCCCCTTGTCGTGAGTCGACCCTGACAGCCGCGCCTCGCGCTCGATGTTGATGATCCCCGCCTGCCCCAGGGCGACCGTGGCCGTCACTCGCGAGGGACGCCCGAAGGCATAGCCGCCCACGTCGATTACGGCCAGGCCATTGATCTGGCCCACCTTTGAGCCCTTGAGATCGACGATCAGAACGTGCTCGGCGATCATCCGCCGCAGTTCCTCTTCGACATAATTAAGCCGCAGCACGCGCTCGCTCAGGGCGCGCTCCACGTGATGGGCGGTGACTTCGGCGGCGTTCTCGGCGTTCGCGAAATACGCGGCTTCGCGCGCCAGATCGTCGATCGGCTCCATCAGGGTCAGCACCCGGCCGCGCTCGCCCGCCAGGCGCATCCCGTACTCCACGATTCGGGCCAGGGCGGCGCCGTCAAAGGGCGGCAGATGCTCGTTGCGGCTGAGCCACGCGATGCGCGCGGCATAATGGCGTACGGCGTCGTCCTTGGCGTCGATCACGGGGCGAATCTCGGATTTGATCTTGAACAGTTCCGCGAAATCGGCGTCGTAAAAATAAAGCAAATTGTAGAGGTAACGCGTGCCGAGCACGATCACCTTGTTTCTGACCTCGATCGGTTCGGGCTTAAGCCCGCTGCTGAAGAAGAACTGGTAGGGCTCGAAGGTCTCGATCGTCATGAAACCGGTCTTGAGGCTGCGCTTGAGCGTCTTCCACACGCCCGGCTCGATGATGGCGTCCTCGAGGTCGAGCACCAGGAAGCCCTGATGCGCCTTCTCGAAGGATCCGGCGATGATCCGGGTGAAGTTGGTCATCGCCCGCCCCGAGGGATCGACCCATCGCTCGATGGTCCCGAACAGGTTTCGATAGGTGGGGGCGGTCTCCATGATGACCGGGGCGCCCTGGCGGTCGGAGTTATCGACCAGCAGGTTGACCTGGTATTCGGGAAAGCGCGGCGTGCCCTGCTCCGCCGCGACCGCAGCAAGCGCATTGTCCGGCGTGGGACGTCCCTCTGCGGGCGGACCTTCGCGAAAGCGATCGAGATGGCTCAGCATGTGCTCCGCCACCTGCTGCAGATACTTGCCGACCGCCGTGTTTTCGAACCGGCGCGCCAGCCCGTCCACCGCCGGCGTGATGACGCGGCCCGCAAACGAGCGTTCGATCGCACGGATGTCCTTGACCAGCTCCTGCATGATTTCCTGCTGGCGCCGGACCACGCTCAGGAACTCCTCCTGCAACTCGCCTTGGCGCTTGCCCAACTCGTTGCGCTGCTCGTCGGTCAGCTTGTTCATCTCGCGCTGCAGTACTTCGGGCGATTCGGGTACCTTGCCCTCGAACAGCGGAATAAAAATAAGCTGACCATTGGGCGCGGCGTTGATCGCGAACCCTTTCTCCTTGGCCCGCTCCTCCAGCCTGGTGAACAGATCCTGGGCAAGCTTGTTGTACTTGTCGCGCAGAGTGTTGCGCTCCTGGTCAAAGTCCTCCTGGCGAAAGGCCTTGGGCAGTTGCTCACGCACGTAGTTGACCAGTTCGGTCATCCGATCGCGCAAATCGCGGCCCTGCCCCGGCTTGAGATAGATTGCGATCGGCGCCTCCTGGCTCTGGAAATTGTTGACGTAAACCCAGTCGCCCGGGGTCGGCATGGACGCCGCCTTCTCGCGCAGCAGGCGCAGGATGGCTTCGCGTTCGGTGGACCCCCGCACGCCGGTGGCAAAGACGTTGTAGCCCGGCGCCTGGATCCCAATCGCGAGCCTAACCGCGTCCAGCGCCCGTTGCTGTCCAAGCAGCTCCTCGTTGGACGTGACCGCCGCCGCCCGTTCAAGTTCATCCGGGGCGAGCGGCGCCAGCCCCCTTAGTTCGGACGCCTGGAGCTCCACCGACGGCGCGGCCGGTTGCAGGTTGGAGGCGGAATCGGGGCTGAGGTTGGACTGTTCAGCCATAGAAGTTACCTATCTGTTGCGGTCAGCGGCCTACTTGCGCGCAGTGCGGGGCCGCTTGTTTTTTTTCGGCAGGACTACGGTAAGGATCCGGTCGGCCCATCGAGCCGTTACCCGCTCGGTCTGGACCGGAGTACTGAAGTCCACCAGGCGCTCCCAGAAACTGATACCCTGCTTTGCCCTTACGGCGAGCTGCCTCTCGCTCACCACCACTTCAACTTCCGATGGCTTGAACGCGCCGGTGCAAAGCCGGACCTCGTAGGCATTTCTCAGCTCCAGCACCATCGCGGGCTCGCTCTCGGAGGCCGGTCTGCGCCATGGGCCGATCAGCAGCTGATCGAAGAGCTCTTCGAAGTCGCGCTCGAAAGCGGCCGCTATGGTAGGCAGGGTCCTTGGCACCAGGTAAACCTCGTTGTCTAACCATTGTGGAACATAAGTCGCCGTCGGGTCCAGTTGTTTGCTGATTATCAACTCCCCGGACTTGCCCGTCGATGCTCTCCGGCGTATCGTTCGGATAAAATGCCGACTATAGCTAAAGTTCTGGCGCCGACCGACTTTTCCGAAGACTCCAACCACGCCCAAGCCTACGCGGAAGATCTGGCGCGTAAGTTTGGCGCCGAAATCATTCTGCTGCACGTGGCCCAAGCCTTGGCCCCCGTCAGCTTCGGGCTGGAGCCGGGGATCACCCCCGACCCGCTTGCGTTGGAGACCATCGGCCGAATCGCCGAGGAACAGCGCCTGGCCGCGCAGCGGGAGCTTGATCGCACGGTGAATCGGTTGCGCGAAAGCGGGCTCAAAGCGCGCAGCCTGCTGCGCGTAGGCGCCGCCTTCATGGAGATCATCACCACAGCGCAGTCCGAGGGCGTGGACCTGATCGTGATGGGCACGCATGGACGCACCGGGCTGGCGCATATCCTGATGGGCAGCGTCGCCGACCGAGTCGTTCACAAGGCGCCGTGTCCGGTGTTGACCGTGCGTCATCCGGACCGCAAGTTCAAGCATCCGTTGGATAAGTAGCCGCAGCGCCGCCCTCCCGCCGGCTGAATGTGAAGTGCGCCGGTCACCACAGTCTACCCTCTCCCTGGTCAGGAAGAGGGGGAAACTTTGCCGGGTAAGGTAACAGTAATTCAGACCGAAACCACGTTTATTCCCTTTCCTTTACCAGGAAGAAAATTGGGCTGAGGTAATCTCGGCATCGCAACTCCAGCCGCCCGGACGCATCCGGACCTGAATCCCCCATGAAATCCGATTCACGCCGCATGAGTCTCACTCTCTGGATTTTCGCCGGACTCCCAACCCTGTTCGTTCTGGCCGTGCTGTTTGCCCCGGCGGTTCAGGGTATGGCGCTCTCGTTCGAGCACGGCGGCGCGCCCGTATCCAACTACGCGGCCGTGCTGCGAGACAAACTCTTCTGGCGCGCGGTGGCCGGCAACCTGATCATTCCGGCCGGCAGCCTCGTCGTTGAGTTCATAATCGGGCTGGCTCTTGCTCTGACGCTGAGCGCACGCAATGGCCGCATCGCGGCAATCGCCGACGTAGCAGCGATCCTTCCCTTCGCGATTCCGGAGATCGTGTTGCTGGCGATCGCCCGCTACATCTTCATGCCGCGCGGCTATTTGAACGGCGCGCTTCGACTCCTCGGCATCGGCCCGCTGCCCTGGCTGATCCCCCGCTCCGCCTTGTCCTTTGCCACGGTGATCGTGGTCGACGCCTGGCATGTAACGCCCGTGGTGATGCTGATTATCGTCGCGGGCCTGCAAACCATTCCGCCCGAGCTTTACGAAGCGGCCCGCCTCGACGGCGCCGGAACGCTCGCAACCTTCCGCCATATCACCCTGCCGATGCTGGCGCCCGCGCTGCTCGCGGCCTTGGTGCTGCGCGGGATTGACGCACTGCGCATCTTCTCGACCACCCTGGTGCTGACCGGAGTTGAGGGCGTGCCCGTGATCTCGACATACGCCTATCACCTGTGGACGGACGCGCAGCAGCCCCGGATGGCGATGGCGGCGTCGGTCCTGCTCGCACTACTCATCGTCGTAACCGCGCTGGTGGGGCTGTTGGCGATGCGGCGCACCACCTTGCTCAGGACGGTATGAACGGCTCGACCGTTATCCGCCCCGCCGGACAGCCGCGCGCCGATTTAAAATCGCCATGGGCTGCATTGGCCCGCATCATCATCGAAGCACTGGTCGTGCTTGGCGCCGCGGTCCCCGTCTATCTGCTCATCAAGCAGGCGCTGACGCCCGAACTCGAAAGCTTCGCCTGGCCGCCACGATGGCTTCCGCACGCGCTTACGCTGGCTCACCTGGAGGGAGTGTTCGAGCTGGCCGAGCTTCGCAGCGCGTTGATACTGAGCGTAGCCGTGGCGGCCGTTGCCGCAGTGGCGGCAACCGCCCTGGGGACGATGCTGGCCTATGCGATGGCGCGGCGCGAGTCGCTGCGTCAGGCAGGGATGGCCGGCGTTACAGCCGCTCGCCTGCTTCCCATGATCGCCGTCGCTTTGCCATTGACGATCGTGCTGATCAACCTGGGCCTTTACGACAGTGCCTCCGGGATGGGCCTGGCGCTGATTCACGCCGCGCTCGCGATACCCACCACGGCGCTCACTACCTACGGAGTCTTCGCCGCAATTCCACCTGAGCAGGAAGAAGCGGCCTTTCTGGACGGCGCCTCGGCTCTGCGCATCTTCCTCGCCGTTGACGTGCCGCAGGCCAAAGCCGCAATAGCCGCGTCGTTGGTGCTGAGCTTTATCATGAGTTGGGACGAGTTCGGCTTCGCGCTGCTGATCCAGGTAACCCATCGAACGTTGCCGCCCCTGCTATATTACTACACGGTGTTTGGCGACGTGGGGTCGGCCAGTGCGCTCGCGTTGGTGATGCTGGTGCCGGCGCTTGCGGTAATAATCGCATTGCGGCCGATGCTCAAATCCGGGCTGGTCGCCGGGACTCAACGCTGACGGCGGCGGCCCGTCGCCCTGATTTTTCACATGGCGGAACTTGAGATTCGTCAATTGACGCGGCGCTTTGGCTCCGGAGGCGGGATCAGCGACGTGTCGTTGAGCGTTGAAAGCGGCGAGCTGTTTGTGCTGGTTGGTCCTTCCGGATGCGGCAAGAGCACGCTGCTGCGCCTGATTGCCGGCCTTGAGTATCCCGAGAGCGGCGAAATCCGTATCGGCGGCCAGAGCGCGGGCGACCGCCGCGACCTGATCGCGATGGTGTTTCAGAACCATGCGCTCTACCCGCACATGAGCGCCTTCGACAACATCGCCTTTCCCCTGCGCCTGCGGCACACTCCCAAGCCCGAGATCGAGCGCAAAGTCGCCGAGGCCGTGGGACTGGCTGCTTTGCAAATCGATCTTGCGCGCCGCCCGCCCGAGTTGTCAGGCGGCGAGCGCCAGCGGGTTGCACTCGCACGAGCGCTTATCCGCCAGCCGCGCGTGATCCTGATGGATGAGCCACTGTCGAGCCTCGACGCGCAGTTACGCGGGCGCCTGCGCCTGGAGGTGAAGGAATTTCAGCGCCGCACCGGACGCACGATAATTTATGTAACCCATGATCAACTCGAAGCCCTGACCCTGGGCGATCGAATCGCGGTAATGCGCGCCGGCGCGCTGGAGCAGGTCGGCAGCCCCACCGACGTATATCAGCACCCGGCCAATCTGTTCGTCGCCACATTCATCGGGCAGCCGCCAATGAACATCCTGCGCTGCCGGCTGCCGCAGCCCTCAGGTCCCACGCAGACGGCCAGCGAACACGCACCGGCCTTGCCACCGGCGTTGGAAATCGGCGACAAGCTTGCCTCCGCGATGCCGTTTGGACTCAGCGGCGAGGTTCTGCTCGGGATTCGGCCGGAGGACCTCAGCTACAATTCAAGCAGCGACGCGGCTGCGTTTGAGGCCAGTTTCAGGCGGGTCGAATTCATCGGCTCCGGCTTCCTCGCTTACGCCACCGTCGCGGGCCAGGAGATCACCGCGATGCTCGATCAACCGGTAGAGCCGGGCCGCACACGGTGGCTCTACGCACCGCTCCGCGCCCTGCACTTCTTCGATCCCGCAACGGAGCGCCGTCTGGATTGAAAAGGCATGGCGCCGCCGTGGCTGCACGTAGGACCATAATCAAGCCGGGTGTCGATCGCTCGGTCGCCAGTTCGACTACGTAATGAGAGCGCCACCTCATTGGCCGCTATGATTCGCGTTGTCTGACCCCTCAAAGCACAGGTCCATGCAATAGAGCGAGGAGATTGAGTCGATGTCGAACATCCATGTCGCCATCGTTTGTCATAGTGGCTATGGCCACACCCGGCGCCAGGCCGAGGCCGTAAAAGCAGGTGTGGAACGGGTGCAAGGCGCCGAAGCCCTGCTTCTGACCGTCGAGGAGGCGCAAACGCGCTGGGACGATCTGGCCCGTGCCGAAGCGATCATCTTCGGCGCGCCGACTTACACCGGCGGCCCGTCGGCCCAGTTTAAGGCGTTCGAGGAAGCGTCCTCCCATTTGGTGATGTCCAAGGGCTTGGCGTGGAAGGACAAGATCGCAGCCGGCTTCACCAACTCGGGCTCTCGCTCCGGCGACAAGCTCGCGACGCTGATTCAAATTGCGCTCTTCGCCGCCCAGCACGGGATGCATTGGGTCAATCTCGGCCTGCCGCCGGCAAACAAATCGGAACAGGACCTGAATCGACTCGGCTTCTGGCTGGGCGCCGGTGCGCAGTCGAACCCCGAAGCGGGCGACCACGCGGGGCCTCCTGAGGCCGATCTCGCCACGGCGCGCCATCTCGGGCAGCGCGTTGCCGAGACGACGCTTCAGTTCGTGCGCGGCCGCACCGCCTCTCGCATGTCCGCCGAACGGGACTCTGACGATCGACAACCTGGTTCAGCTGTCGACGGCTTAGTTGGTGAGCTCGGCTGACGACAGTGAAATTTTGGCGTTGTCTAAAGACGAGCGCGGGAAGGATTTTTGCGTAACATGAACAAGTTGTGTTACGCAGGATCGTGACTCAAAGTCGCTACTGTGAGTATCTCCTTCGGTGGTGCGCTTTCGCGCTTTTGATATCCATTTGGTGGGCATCCTGCGCGCGAGCGGAAAAATCCAATCCGATATCCAAATCTACTAGCGTCATTGGGGACGCCCGGATTGATGTCACATGCGATGACACCGGCCTGCGGGTTTCGTGCGCAACGATTCTTAAGTGGGTCCGCACCTCGGCCAACGCGGTAACCACGTACTACGGGCGTTTTCCGGTGCGACACCTGGATCTTCGGATTACGCCGGCTATCGGTAATCGCGCCGGCCTGCACGGCACCACGTGGGGCCGCAAGGACGGCGCTCTCAGCCGAATCTTCGTCGGCGACCTCACGACCGAGGCCGACCTGCGCGAGGATTGGGTGATAACCCACGAGATGGTACACCTCGCCTTCCCCAACATGACTTCCGACCATCACTGGATCGAGGAAGGGATCGCGACCTATGTAGAGCCGATCGCTCGCGCGGAACTGGGGACGCTGGACGTGAAAACGGTGTGGGGCGAACTCGTCAAGGGTTTGCCCGACGGTCTGCCGCAAGCCGGCGATGAGGGGCTCGATCATACTCACACCTGGGGCCGGACCTATTGGGGCGGTGCGCTGTTCTGCCTTCTGGCCGATGTGCAAATCCGCCAGAGGACCGCCAACAAGCATGGCTTGCAGGACGCGCTGCGCGCGATCCTCGATGCCGGCGGCAGTATCGAGGTGGACTGGCCGCTAACGCGCGCGCTTGCGGCGGGCGACGCCGGTGTCGGCGTACCGGTCCTGATGCAACTCTACGACGGTATGAAGGCGGCGCCCGTCCATCCTGACCTTGGGGCGCTTTGGAAAAAGCTTGGAGTGAAGGTAGAAGGCGGCGCGCTCACGTTTGACGATAGCGCGCCGCTGGCCGCGGTCAGGCGCGCGATTACGGCCAGACCGCGCGCCGCGCCGCTTCGTTCTGTCGCAGCCGCACCGGCTGATTAAGCCTTTGCGCTAGGCCGGCTCGATACCATTTTGTGCCAGCGGGTCAGATTCTCGAGTCGAGGATTGAGTTGAATGTCTCCCATCGCGCCGCCGATATCGATCGCAACCAGCGCCGTTATGTCCGCAATCGTGAACCGGGTGCCTGCGATATATTCGTGGCCCCCAAGTTCGCGATCCATCCGTTCGATTCGCTCAAGGGCGGCCGCGCGCTGGGCTTCTCCATACTCCGGGAATTGCGGAAAAACGCCGCGGAATAAGGGGCTGGTATTTATCACCGCATTGCCTACGTGAAAGAACAGCTCAAGCTCCATCCGCCGATTCCACATCTCGATATGCGACTGCTCGCGAAAATCGCGCCCGAACAGGTTGGGTTCCGGATACAATCCTTCCAGGTAGCGGCAGATCGCAACCGATTCCGGTAGATAGGAGCCGTCCTCGAGTTCCAGCACCGGCACCGCGCCTGACGCGTTCTTGGCAAGGAACTCCGGCGTATGGCTCTGGCCGGCAAGCAGATCGACGTCCTGCAGCTCCAGCTTGATTTCCTTTTCAGCCGCGAAAATCCGTACGCGGCGCGGGCTGGGTGCTATCGGATGGTTGTAGAGCTTCACTTTATTGTCCTCCGCTTCGACTGGTTAGGCAGCGCGTATCGCATCCAGCGATACAGTGCCCCGTCATTCGTAGTCGAACGAAGACAGAAGCGATCGACACCCGAATTGGCTGCGCGAATGAATTGCGGCTTGTTTTGTCTTACGAAGCGATACACCTCTTTTGCGACTTCGATTCCAGGCCGGTTGCCCGGATCCGATGGCGACCCACTCCTCATCAATCTTCCGTGGCCCGGATCGAAATGCTCGCCGACATCGCTACTCACCCGCTCGTGCAGTTTGGCGGCCGTCCTCGTGTGTGATTAAGCTGGGCGCATCTGCATCACGGCAAAATGCGCCGGGAGGGATGTTTCATGCGAGTCGGATTTATCGGATTGGGCAATATGGGCGGGCCAATGGCCCTCAACATCATCCGGGCTGGACACGAAGTGATCGTCCATGACATACGCCGCGAGTCGGGCGCAGGGCACCTGGAAGGCGGCGCAAAGTGGGCGGACAGTCCGCGCGAGATCGCCGCTGCTTGCGAGGTCATCATGACCTCGCTGCCTGGTCCGCGCGACGTCGAAGCGGTTGCGCTGGGCGAAACCGGCATCATCCATGGCGCACGGCCCGGCTCGATCTATGTCGATCTGAGTACCAATTCCCCGACCGTGATACGCCACATCAGCGCGGTCATGAAAAGCAAGGGCGTCGAGGTGCTCGACGCTCCGGTAAGCGGCGGCGTGGTCGGCGCCCGCAAGGCCAGCCTGGGCGTCTTCGTCGGCGGTGATGAGGCCGCTTTTCAGAAGGTTCAACCGGTGCTGGGGGCCATCGGCGACAAGGTGAGCTACATCGGAGCCTCGGGATCGGGTGCGATCGCCAAGCTGGTGCACAATCAGATCGCGATCTGCACCAGCGCCGTTATCGCCGAGGCGTTCACGATGGGTGTCAAAGCCGGCGTCGCCCCGGACGCTCTGTTCAAGGCCGTGCATGACGGCGCGTTCGGCCAGGGCAACTTCCTCAACATGCTGCCGCGCGTGATCTTCAAAGGCAGTTTTGACCGCGCTTTCTTTGCGCTCAAATTGGCCCGCAAGGACCTGGGGTTGGCAACCGAAGTTGCGCGCGAGTTTGACGTGCCGATGGCGCTGGCGTCCACGGTTGAGCAGGACCTGATCGGAGGACTGGTAAGCGGCCTGGGCGACAAAGACGCGAGCGCCGCCTTCACTCTGCAGGAGGACCGCGCCGGCATCAAAGTCCGCAGCGAGTGAGGCATAGCGAGTGGGCAGTCGTCCCTTCGGGCGTATCTGCACTTTTAAGAAAGTGGCGGCCAGAGACGCCCGCTCGCTATGTGTTACAGGTCCTCTCCGCCGGCAACTCGGGCGATGCCGCGAATTTCCAGACCGCTGTCGCAGTTGATTACGTGCCCCGTGGTCAGACTGCCGCTTTTGCGCGAAGCCAGCATCAGATACGCGCCGGTGTAGTCCTCCAGTTCGGGAAATCTTGCCATCGGCAGCCCGCGCGCACTTTGCTCGGGATTCATCACTTCGCTGATCGAGCGGTTTTCCATCTCCAGGCTCTTGAGCCCACGCAGATCGGTGGGCATCGGTCCCGGCGCGATACCATTGACGCGGATTTTGGGCGCCAGCTCGTAGGCCAACTCTCGAATCATCCCAACCATCGCGTGTTTGGAGGAGGTGTACAGCGGGCCGCCTCCGGAAGGATGGAACCCCGCATATGACACGGTGTAGATGATGTTGCCCCTGGTCTTAGCCAGTTCAGTCAGGGCGGCCTTTGCCCCGAGCATGCAGCCCTTTACGTTAATTGCGAACAACTCGTCGAAGGCGCGTTCGATACGGTCGTCAGGGAGGTCGGCCAGGGAAAGGTTGAAGTCCCACACGCCGGCATTGCCGACAAAGCAGTCCAAGCGGCCGAATCGCGCTACCGTGTCGGCGACCGCGCGGCGGTTGTCGGCCAACGAGGTAACGTCGCCCACCGTCGCCGATACGCGATCGCCCATTTCCTTCTGCAGCGCTTCGGCGCGTTCCTTGGCGCGGTCCAGGATTCCGACACGAGCGCCCTCGCGCAGGAATCGCTCGACAATGCTCTTGCCCAGACCCCACGCGCCGCCGGTCACCAACGCCACTTGTCCATCCAGCTCGCCCATATGGCTTGCTCCTTTGCCTATACAAATCGCCGCCGCCCGCGTTGTACCACGCGCCTTCGCGCCTGATCAATTGGCCGCAATCGCCCCGGATGGCCGATATCAAGTTATGCGTAATGCCCAATAATCAAAGGCTTCTGCCAGGCGCAATAGGAACGCCACCGATGGCGTCGGCACGGAGGGCGGCGATGCCGCGGATCATAGAGGCAGCCGCACCGGTAGCGTCGGCTGCTTGCCGGTGTCCTTTTCCTCCAAGCCCGCCTTGGAACTCCGTCGCGCTTTCCCTTTGACCGCCATTCCGTGCTATTGCACCACCACGTGCTGACTTGCGGCCGCCAACGCGGCCGATCACCCTTTGTTTCGAACGGACTTTTTGGAGAGGCGAATAGCGATGGCAAAATTGCGCGGCGAACAGGTAATCGCGGAATGCTTCAAAAACGAAGGCGTTGACACCTTTTTCTTCATGATGGGCGGCCCCACCAGCGGCACGGCAGGCGCCTGCCAGGCATTGGGGATGAAGGGCTATTATGTACGGCACGAACAGGCTGCCGCCATGATGGCGCATGCGTACTCGCGCGTCACCGGCAAGCCCGGTATCTGCATCACGCCATCGGGCCCCGGCACCGCCAACGCCGTGACCGGTCTGGCCAACGCCTGGGGCGACGCCACGCCGATAATCGCCATTGGCGGCTCGGCCCCGATGCGCGGCACGCTGATGGATACGTTCCAGGAGATGGACCAGGTTTCGATGATGAAGCCGGTGGTCAAGGCCGCGTACCGGGTTGACATCGCGCAGCGGATTCCCGACTACGTCAGCCTTGCATTTCGCGAGGCAATGGACGCCAAGAAGGGACCAATATACCTCGACCTGCCAGGCGATATTCTGGCCACGCCGGTGGACACCGAGCGGCTGCGCTATCCGACCAAGTATCGCGTCAACTCGCGCCCGGCGGGAGACCCGGCCCTTATTGATCGCGCGATCGAGATGTTGCAGCGAGCGGAGCGCCCGATCGTGGTGACCGGCAGCGGCGTATTATGGTCGGAGGCCAGCGAGGATTTGCGCCGCTTCATCGACGCCACCGGCCTTCCATTCTGGACCACGCCTCAAGGCCGCGGCGTCGTGCCCGAGGATCACGCACGCTCATTCCCGGCGGCGCGCTCGACGGCGTTTCGCGAGGCCGACGTGGTCCTGGTAATCGGCGCGCGCGCCAATTCGATGCTCACCTTTTTGCTTCCGCCCCGCTTCGCCGCGGAGGCCAAGTTCATCAACGTGAATATCGACGGCAAGGAGATTGGCCACAACCGCGGCGTCGAGATCGGCATCATCGGCGACGCCAAGCTGGTGCTACAGCAATTGACCGCCGCGGCGGCGGGCAAGTTCCGTCCCCACGAAGAGACGCCCTGGATCTCCCGTCTGTCGGCCAAGCAGCGCTCCAACCAGGAGCGCGACACGCCGCTGCTGCATTCCGACAAGGTTCCGATTCATCCGCTGCGCCTGTGCAGAGAGGTCCGCGAGATCATCAGCCGCGACACGATCCTGGTGGTCGACGGCCACGAGATTTTGAATTTCGCACGACAATCCATTCCTATCTATGCGCCCGGAACCAGTATTAATGCCGGTCCGCACGGATGTATGGGCGTCGGTATCCCGTTTGGAGTCGGGGCCAAGGCGGCCGCTCCTGACCGACCCGTGGTGGTGGTGTCGGGCGACGGCGCATTCGGCTGGAACGGAATGGAGATGGAGACCGCGATCCGGCACAACCTGGCGATCGTGGTAGTGATTTCGAACAACGGCGGGTTTACCTCGCATCAGACCGGTTGGGCTGCCGCGGGAGTCAAGAGCGGCAACGTCGGGCGCGATCTGGGATGGCTGCGCTACGACAAGATGGTTGAGGCTTTCGGCGGCTACGGCGAATTCGTCGAGAAACCCGATCAAATTCGGCCGGCGATCGAGCGCGCGATCAAGAGCGGCAAAACCGCCCTGGTCAACGTCTGCACCGATCCCGACGCGCAGGCCACCACCAACATGGGTTTCGCCGGATACTGACGAGCACGGGATCACTGGAACGTTAGCGCCTCGGGATTGCCTCGCCTAACGCGAGAGTCTGGAGCGAAGCCTCTGGTGAGAGTCCGCAGCCTCCTGGCGCGATCATTCGGCGCCAGGCACTGCGCATTCAGGGCAAAAGCTGTTTCAGGAACTGCTGCCTGTAAGCTCTCCCTCATCCTCCTCCAGGATAAGAGAGGGGAGGGATAGGCCCTCTGACCCAATGCTTTTTCAATCCGAACGCTGTCCCCGTGACGCTGGAGAGCGCCAGCGCGGTGCGCAGGATTTGTCCGCCGCCTTCGCCGCAGGAGCCGTCGATCGTCAACATGCTCTCATCCCTTGACGCACAGCACCTGGTGAAGCGTATGTACGACCTCTACCAAATCCTTCTGTGCTGCCATAACCGCGTCGATTGGCTTGTAGGCCGCGGGCGTTTCATCGATCACGTCGGCGTCCTTGCGGCATTCGATACCGGCGGTGGCCGCTTCGTGATCGGTCAGCGTGAAGCGCCGGCGCGCTTCTGAGCGCGACATAGCGCGCCCGGAGCCATGACTGCAGCTCATGAAGCTGTCTGGATTTCCCTGCCCCCTGACGATGTACGAGCGCGCGCCCATGCTTCCCGGAATGATTCCCAGGTCGCCCGCACCCGCGCGCACGGCGCCCTTCCTGGTGACAAAAACCTTTTGGCCGAAATGCATCTCGCGCTCCACGTAGTTGTGATGACAGTTCACTACCTCTTCGGTCGTTGTGAACGGGCGGATACCGGGACTTGAACGCACCGCCTGGATAACCGCGTCCATCATCAGCTCGCGATTAATACGCGCATAGTTTTGCGCCCAGCCGACTGCCTCCAGGTACTCGTCGAAGTGCTGGGTACCTTCTTCCAGGTAGGCAAGGTTCTTGTCAGGCAAGTTGTTAATGAGAGTGCGCATGTCATTCTTTGCCGTCTCGATAAAGTAACTTCCGATTCGGTTCCCGATTCCGCGCGAACCGCTGTGCAGCATCAGCCACACCCGGTCGCTCTCATCCAGGCAAACCTCGATAAAGTGATTGCCGGTGCCGATTGTCCCCAAATGCGCCGTCGGATGCGCATTGCGCGTCAGCTTGGGATGCCGCGCCACTACTCGCTTGTAGGCGCCTTCGAGCAATGGCCATTTCGCTCGCACCTGCTCCGGCGCGTCGCGCCAGGCCCCGATATCGTTGCGCCCGCCCGAATCGGTGCGCCCATGTGGCACGGCTTTTTCAATCCGCGTTCGCAGCGGCTTCAAATCATCGGGAAGGTCGGATCCAACCAAACTGGTGCGCACCGCCGCCATTCCGCAGCCGATATCGACGCCCACGGCGGCCGGAATAATCGCTCCCCTGGTCGGAATCACCGAGCCAACCGTCGCGCCGATTCTCATGTGAACGTCTGGCATCGCCGCGATCCAGCGAAAGATGAACGGCAGTTGCGCCGAGTTGCGAAGCTGCTTTTCCGCCTCGGCTTCAAAGGCGACGCCTTTGATCCACGCACGGATTGGCACGCCACCGCCGGAATCCAGCTCCAGGTAGTTTTTCTCTTTTCGCATACTGCCTGATTACCTTGTTGGCAGCGGCGCCTCGCGACAATCTTTATCGAAACATTTGCTCTGCCAAATCATTTCCGGCCAATGGTACCGGCGGGATTCGAATCCGCAGCATGTGCAGTTCCGAACGCATTCGCAACGGAAACCAGATGCTAGGTCCTGCCGTTCAGCAATCGACCCGTCGCCTTTTTGGTTTCTACCTCACCACTGTTTGAAGAAAAATGGCTCACCCGCTTGCCTGCACTGGCGCAGAATCGAAATCACCCAGCTTGTCCATTGGACGCGCGTGCGCGCCGCTTTCACCGCCGACAATAACGCAATCAATGCCGCGCAAGTTAAACCTGCCCAAGTCTTCCAGCAGCGGGTCAATTGAAAGGAACCGCACCGCAGCTAGGCTAGACCTCAGACACTCTATTCGCAGCACACCATAGCGTCGGTCCTCCACGCCGACCCCAAATCACACGTGCGGCAGTTACGCCATCCAATTCAACTCACCGAAAACAGATTACGCGTGTAACACTCAACCCCATCTGTGATGCTGCGACCCTTGCCAGGAACATATTCACCAAGCTAAATGGCACGCTGGATAGTTTTAGCAACGGTTGTCTTGCGAAATTTGTTGAATCTTCTGATCTGAACGAGTTACCGTAAGTCAGTTTTTCGCGACACAGAGGTGGGAGATGGAACGAGAGAAATCATCTTCGTACTGGGCGAAGTTCCTGAAGGGCGCGGCGCTATTTGGCGTCACGTTTCTGCTGCTTTCGCCCAGCCTGGCACTGGCACATCCACATCATTTGCGGCACGGGTGTGAAAGTTCGCCAGAGAATCCGTCGCTAATCCTCGCGGTCATTGGTGGCGCGGGCGCCATTGCGCTGCCCTATGCGCGAAGCCGGATCAGTGATTGGAAGCGCAGATGGAGGGGCGCCCAATGAGGTGCTGAGATGGTGAGCGCCGCGATAAAAGAACGGGAACATCTGTACGCTATTGCGGCGCTCGCTTTCACCGCATTCTTGTTCGGGCTGTTTGGGTTTGCTCCGCAGTTCCCAATGCGCCGAGTAGGGGCCCGGGAAGATGAGCTCTGAGGCCTAGGTTGGGCGCCTCGACCTATTCGATCGCATGCAGCTTGCCAGCGTGCTCGCATCGTCGCCGCAAGCGATAGCTGTCTGAAGCCGGACGCGCGCTACTCGCCAATTTCAGGGCGCGCTCAAGCAAAGTTCCAACGACGCGGACTGGCTGCGGAAATACCTGGCCCGATTCGGGCATCACCTGGGACACAGGGTGCGAGGGCGTGCGAAATTAGGTGACGCGGACTGCGCTCACGCATCCATGGCGCGCACGGCGGCCCACC
Source organism: Binataceae bacterium (SeqCode) (assembly GCA_035262365.1). GTDB lineage: Bacteria > Desulfobacterota > Binatia > Binatales > Binataceae > JAJPJA01. Next base: position 7,277 of record DATFSZ010000079.1, on the reverse strand, counting down.
CCGCTGACTTACTTACTTCAGCTTAAACTCGTATTCACGTCGCGGTCGCGCGAACTCTTCATCGCGAAATACCGGCCGGTCCAGGCAAGCAGGGCCACAATGGTCACGATGCCGACGACCGGCGAAACCAGCAGGAACTCCGCGGGCGGCATTTTGAGAGCCAGCACCACGTGCAATCCGCTATTTGCCATCAGGCAGATGCCCCATACCAACGTGATCGTGAAGAACCGACGCGCACCGTCGTTCTCGATCACCCTGTTGAGTGACGCCGCCGCACGTTCGGAACCGCTGCCGGCCACGACCTGCTTTGCAACAAAGAGGATGATCGGGCGGCGGATCAGCGCGGAGATGACGAGCGCGAGACCGATCAGCGCTCCGTCGAGCGAGCGGATAACCAGTGCGACGCCGACGTTGCGCGCGAGCAGCGTGACGGTGATATGGATCGCGAGTCCCGCCGCCGCAATGATCGCGGTTGCATCGACAGCGCGCTTGCGAACCAGGCCGAGGATCAGCCCCAGGACAGGAAAGACCGTAGCATAAAGAAGCGGGGTCACGCTGTCTGCCGGAAAATACGGCTGCAAAACGCGATAGATTAGAAAAGGACACAGCGCGTTGATCGTGAGCCTGAGCGCGAGCGACTTGACCGCTTCTCTGCGGTCGAAGCCGCGTGCGTGGGTGTCTTCGGAAGGCGATCGCATCGTCAGCAATCAGACTGAGACGTCCAGGCGTCAAATAGGCGGCGCATCGACGGCGGGAACGGCAGCCCCGCTCCACTATTTGACTCTTGATTTCTGGAATTTGGTTCTGAGTAAAATTTTGAATCAGGTCATTTGACTTTTTTCAGCGTCATTCCGAGCGTAGCGAGGAGCCTCTACGCCGCCATGGCCAAGCCAACATTCGCTGGGAATTCCGGCAAAGTCCGCTCAGCTGGAGTACGCTAGGATTGCTCGCTGCGTTCGGAGTGACATTGATAGGTGGCCGCGCGCCAGTCACCGGGGAGCGAGCTTTTCTAGGGCGGCCAGGATATTTGACCTGCGCTGCTCGGGGGTGCGAGCCAGGGAAACGAACCACAGCGCTACGGTGCTGACGCCCGCCTCCGCGAACGCGGTCAGCCGTTCGCGGCAATACTCGGCGCTACCCAGCAGGTAGATGTCGTTGAGCATCCGATCGCTGATCGCCTCGGTCGCTTTTTTCCGATCGCCTCCGGTCCACGCCCGCAGGGCCTGTTCGGCTTCCTGGTCGAAGCCGATTTCGGAGAAGAACTTATTGTAGCCCGGCGTGATCAGGTAAGGCGTCATATGGCGCCGCATCGCGCTGCTGACGCGCTCCGGCTCTTCGTCGACGATGGTCAGGATTCGACAAACCACTTCGCGCGGAGCCTCGCGCCCCGTCTTGCGTGCGCCCTCCGCGACATACTCCATCATCCGCGGCAACGCTTGCGGCGTGATGTAATTGGTAACCACGCCGTCGGCGACTTCGCCCGCCAGACGGCACATCGTGGCGCCCTGGACCGCAAGAAAAATCGGCGGAGGAGGAGTGTTGCGCTCGAGGTCGAGCCGAAACCCGTTAACCGACAGGGTCCGGCCCTTGAAGATGACTTTCTCCCCGGTCATCGCGGCACGCACCGCTTCCACGGTATCGCGAGTGCGCGCCAGCGGCCGCTCGAATGGCACACCCATCCATTGCCCGATGATTTGCGGCGAGGATATTCCCAAGCCAAGCACGAAGCGCCCACCGGAGAGCTGCTGCACAGTCATCGCCGACATCGCGATCAGCGCCGGCGGGCGCGTGAATACCGGCACGATCGCGGTACCCAGCCGCATCTTCTCGCTCAGCATCGCCACGGCCGCCAGCGGGCTGAAAGCCTCCGTCGTGTAAGACTCCAGCGACCAGACCTCCTCGTAGCCCAACCCATCGGCACGCCGCACCAGGTCGATCATGTCACGATTCTGGAAGGGTTCGGCCGGTAATGTGATTCCCATTCGCATGCGGGTAAGTTCCGAGCGATCTCAGACGGCCTGATGACCGGCCGGCATTTTGTATTTGGCCAGTTCCGCGCGTACGTCGGCGGTGGTTGCGGGCTCGCTGCCGGCCTTTTGAATCGCCTTGACTGCGGCGTCAACCAACTCGACGTTGGAGCGCTGCTCCCCAAGCAAGGCATCTTCAAGACCGACCCGCACTCCGCCGCCAAGCGCGACCACGGTGGGAATCAGCGGCAGAACATCGACTGCGAGCCCGGCAACCATCCAAGGCGATCCAGGCGCGGACCGCTGAAGCAACTTGGCATATGCTTCGACCGCCCATGGCTCAGGCGGAAAGCTGAAAGTCATACCGGTGGAAAACATAAGCCGGTAGATCGGCACTGGCATCTTGGGCTGATGGTGATGCAGCAGCGCACCCTGGCGCACGAAACCCGGCTCATAGCATGCGTAGGCGGGATGGAATTTGTACTCCACCGCCAGTCCTGCCGCCGCCTCCAGGCTGTTGTTGGGATTGGCGTAGAGGCCGGTTCCGCCCATTCCGCCCAAACCCGACGGTCCAACATCAAATCTGCAGAAGTTCACTGAACCCGGATCGAGCACGCCCCATTCCAGGATTCCGCGCTTGGCCAACTCCACGGTGGGCCGCCACAGCCAGGCTGGATCCTTCGGATCGGGCCTGCCAACAATAGTCGGATAGACGATTGCATCGACCTGCGAGCGGATGCCCTCCATGAAGGCGGCGCTGTTGTCCACGTCCGCGTTTTGCCGGCCCGTATCGGGCTCCAGCGTGTGAGCATGAATCACGGCGGCGCCGGCCTTGATGCACGCCACACCGTCGGTGATGACTTCCTTCGCGGTGACGGGAATCTTCGGTTGATACTTGCGGGTCCACGCCCCGTTTACAGCGACTTCAATCCAGGTCTTCTTGGCCATGTCTGCCTCTCGCACTCGCTGTTGATGTATGCGCGTTTAAACCACGGGACACCCCGGCAGGGCAAGCAGGTGTCATCGCACACTGCCACGGAATCGCGGCGAGCGCCGCCTACATCTCCTGTTTTTCGCTGTTCGTCTGGTCGGCGTGCACGGGTTGCACCGGCGCACCCTCGCGTGCGGCTTGACCCACGTTGAGCGCCACCAGATCGTTGAAGTTAACGCCGCTGGTGATTTGGACAGCCACGCCGTTGTCGTAGCCCAGTTTTACTTCGGCCAGATGCAGCCGGTTGTCCCGGACTACCGGAACGTAGACCTTATTGTTGCGGAAGATCAGCGCATCGTCCGATACCATCGGCGCACCATGCGCGACTGACACCACGAATTCCGCCATCCCGTACATCCCTGGGTAAAGCGCGTGGTCGTCGTTGGGCAGGTCCACTTCGACCAGCATCGTGCGCGAGTCCGGCGCCAGCGCTTCAGGATGGCGCGTGACGGAACCCTCGAAGTTACGGCCGGGATATTCGTTGACTGTAATTGTTGCGTGATCACCGTTCTTGATGAAGGGCGTCACGCTCTGCGGCAGGTAGGAGAAAACCCGCAACGGCTTAAGCCGCGCAAGGCTTACGATCGAGCTGGTTGTGCTGGTCGCACCGGTTGCCGCCGGGATCAGGTGGCCGGGGTCAACATTGCGCGCGGTTATAATTCCGTCGAACGGCGCGCGAACAACTTCATAGCCCTGGAGCATTTTGTACTGCTCCAGCGTTGCCTTGGCCTGCAGCATGGTAGCGTTCTGATTGTCGTAGTCCTGCTTCGCGATTACGCCGGTCCGATACAACACTTTGTCGCGCTCGAAGGTGACTCTGGCCAGTTCGTAATTGGCGCGAAAATTAGCTACCTGCTGGTCGGTCTCCGGCGACTCGATTTTCGCCAGCAACTGTCCGTTTCGCACGCGGTCGCCCTTGTCGACATAGATTGCTTTCAGATAGCCGGGAACCTTCGCATAGATGTCGGTTTCATCGAATCCGCGCACGGTAGCTGGCAACCGCAACACACGGGTCTCAGGCGCGCGCAAGACCTGGCTCACCAGCACGTGCGGGCCGCTCTCCGCCTCATGCTGAAGTTCGGTAGTCTGATGACTGAGCCAACGTTCGCGCGCCAGCACCAGTCCGCCGGTCGCCACCATCAGCAGGATGACGGCAATTACCCAGCCGACGTAGAAAAATCCGCCGGGCTGAGGGCTTTTGAATTCTTTCGGATCGTCTTGCTCGTCTTCCATATCGGGTGTCCGTTCAGGCGCCAGGCAGTTCCGCCGACTGGATTTCCTGGTCGCGTTCCTGCTTGGTTACAAGGTTGCGGCTGAAAATCGAGTAGATTGCCGGAACAGCGAACAGCGTCATCAGCGTCGCCGCGGCCAGGCCCCCGATAACCGCCCGGCCCAGCGGCGCGTTTTGTTCAGCTCCCGAACCCAGCCCCAGCGCCATCGGCAACATTCCCAGAATCATCGCCAATGCGGTCATGATGATTGGCCGCAGGCGGATGCGGCCGGCTTCGATCGCGGCGGCAACCGGACCGTAGCCTTCCTCGCGCAATTCATTGGCGAAAGTTATCAGCAGGTTGCCATTGGCGACGCCCACACCGACCGCCATGATGGCGCCCATCAGCGATTCGACGTTGATTGTCGTGCCGCTGAGCACCAGCATCCACAGCACTCCGGCTAATGCACCCGGCACCGCCATCGTGATGATAAACGGCTCCAGCCACGACTGAAAATTCGCCACCATCAACAAGTATACCAGCACGATTGCCAGGATCAGTCCCTCGCCCAGCGTTGCAAAGGACTGGTTCATCGCGCTGCTCTGACCACGGATGACGATCTTGGTGCCCGCAGGCAATTTGCCGACCTGGCGGATCTCGCGCTGCACGGCGGAAGCGACCGAGCCAAGGTCGCGTCCCGACACCGCGCAATCGACATCGATCACGCGCTGCACAGTGTAATGCTCAATCAGCGCCGGGTCCCACGCGCGCGAAAAGCTTGCGATGTTGCCCAGCAATTGAGGCGCGGTGGACCCGGTGCTGCCGTCCACGGTCGCGGACGCCGGCGTGCCCGCAGCCATCGACGCGCTCGTGCTAAGCGGGATATTGGACATGGCCGACACCGAGTCGATCAGATGCTGCGGCATCTGCGAGACGACGCTGTAGTTGACGCCGGTACGCGGGTCGAGCCAGAAATTCGGCTGTAGCAGGCTGGCGCCCGAAAGCGAAGCCAGCAAGCTGGAAGCGACCTGCTGTTGAGTGATGCCGAACTGCAGCGCCTTGGCGCGGTCAACTTCCACCTTGTAGGTCGGGTAGTCCAGCGGCTGCGCAATGCGCAGGTCGGTCACGCCGGGAATCAGTTTCATCCGCTCCCGCAGCTTCACGGCGATGTCGTAATCCGATTGCAACTTGTTGCCTGAAACCTGCACGTCGATTGCTGCCGGCAGACCGAAGTTCAGCACCTGGCTGGTGATGTCGGCGGCCTGGAAATAGGCGGTAACGTTGGGAAACCTGGCTTCCAGCACCCGGCGGATACGGTTCTGGTACATACGAGTCGGCTGGTGCGAGGCCTTGAGCTGGATCAGAATATCCGCGTCCTGCGGCCCGATACTATCGGTCTGATAGAAGGCAAGGTTGTAGGAAACCGGCAGCCCCACGTTGTCGCTGATCGATTCCAGTTCGTTTGCCGGAATGACGGCGCGGATTGCCGTCTCGATGTCGTCCACGATTAATTCCGAATGCTCGATGCGCGTCCCGGTCGGCGCGCGCACGTGCAGGCGCATCATGCCGGCGTCGATCGCCGGAAAGAAGTCCTGGCCGACAATGAGCATCAATGCCATCGAGGCCAAAATTAACAACCCCACGCAGGCCAGCGAAAAGCCGCGGCGCGCGATGAACTTGGCCAATGCGATGCGATAGGCCTCCTTGAGCCGCTCGAAGCCTCGCTCAAAGCTCCGCAGAGCGCGCCCCCATATTCCACCCATGACGTTTTCATGGTGCTCCTCCGGCAGCAGATAGCGCGCCATGGTCGGGACCAGGCTGCGCGAAAGCAGGTAAGAGGTGAGCATCGCGTACACCACCGACAGCGCCAGTGGTGTGAACAAAAAGCGCGCCACCCCGGTCAGCAGCACCACTGGAAAGAACACGATACAGATCGCGAGAGTGCCGACCGCGGTGGGCGTTGCGATCTGGCGGGCGCCGTCCAGAATCGCGACCAGCAGCGGTTTGCCCATCGCCTGGTTGCGATGGATGTTTTCAATCTCCACGGTGGCATCGTCCACCAGCATCCCGACCGCCAGCGCAATTCCGCCCAGCGTCATCGTGTTGATGGTCTGGCCCGACAGTTTAAGGAAAACTATCGCAGTCAGGATCGACAGCGGAATCGATGTTATTACGATCACCATGCTGCGCGGGGAGCCCAGGAACACCAGCACCATCAACGCCACCAGCACTGCCGCCGTAACCGCTTCCTGCACCACGTCCCATAGCGCGGCGCGCACGAAGACCGATTGGTCGAAGGAGATCGAGACGTTCAACCCCTTGGGCGCCGTAGCCCGGATGTCGGGCATCTTTGCCTTCACCGCGTCCACCACAGCGAGCGTGGACGCGTCGGCGTGCTTGATGACCATCAGATAGGTCGCGGGCCGGCCTTCGACTCGCACCACGTTAGTCTGTGGCTGATGCGAGTCGGTCACGTTGGCGACGTCGCCCAGAAAGACCGGCGCGCTCCCCGCGTATTTGACCGGAAGCTGGTTGAAATCCTGCACCCGCGGCACGCTCATGTTGATGTCGACGTTGTTTTCGTAGTTGCCCATCTTGGCCGTGCCCGACGGGATGACCACGTTGGTCGCGGCCAGCGCGTTGCCGACGTCGTAGGCTGACAGACCGTTGCCGTATAGCAGCGTCGGGTCCAGGTTGACCATGATTGAGCGCGATACCCCGCCCATCGGCGCCGGCGAAGAAAAGCCCGGGATGGTGAAGAGCTGGATGCGGATGAAATTCAGCCCGTAGTCGAACAAGCGCATCGTGGAGAGCGTGTCGCTGGAAACGTTGAGCTGCGCGACCGGAACGTTGGCCGCGTTGTACGAGATAATCTGCGGCGGCTCGATTCCGCGCGGCAGCGCGGCCAGGATGGTTTCGGAAACCGCGTTAATCTGGGCTATCGCCGCGCCGATGTCGAGTCCCGGCTGGAAGTAAACCTTGAGGATGCCCAAGCCGTTGATCGATCTGGATTCGATGTGCTCGATGCCGTTGACGGTGGTGGAATACGCACGCTCGCTGATGAACACCATCCGGCGCTCTACGTCAAACGCCGACAGCCCAGGGTAA
>DATFSZ010000078.1:0-12275 GCA_035262365.1 Binataceae bacterium (SeqCode) | reverse complement strand
CCGGCACACCTATGCGACACTCGAGCTCGCCGATTTGGAAAACGTGCTGTTTGTGTCCAGGCAATTAGGGCACAAGAACTCTGAGATCACGCTGAGGCGCTATGCGCGGTTCATGCAGCGGGTGCCACGCATCGGGCGGCTTTCAGAACGGTTCAAGGCAGCGCCAAGGCAGAAAAAAGCTGCTTCGGTTGGTTCACCAAGTGCGCGCCCTTCCGCGAAAAACCTCGATATTGCTGGGCGAATTGGTGGAGCGGGCGACGGGGATCGAACCCGTGACGTCCAGCTTGGGAAGCTGGCTGAGGGCTGAAAGCGCGCCGTCGGGGCCAGGGACCGAAGATGGCGACGTCGCTCCGAAGCGCAGGACAGCTCGATTGGAGGGCTCATCGCGGCGCTACAGCGCAAATGGTGGACCTGCCACAATGCTGCCACCCCAATCCTGCCACAATTCTGCCATCGAGAGTTTGTCCCAATGTCGCCATCTTAGAGAGCCGCCACCTCGGATTCCCGCGTGTCGCGTGCCGGCTTGCGAGCCCATCGGGCGTAATGACGAAAACCCATCGCCAGCGTGGAGTGGCCCATCTGGTGCGCGACATAATGCGGGTTCGCCCCGTCAGCCAGCAGATTGGCGGCAAACGTGTGACGACATTGGCAGGGTGGACGCAATCGCACTCCAGCCTCTCCCACCAGGCGGCGCCAGCTGCGTTGGCGGAAATTGTTCCAGTCGAGAACCGCGCCGCGGGGACCGGTAAAAATGAAATCACCGGCGCGCCCCGTTCCCTCCAACGCCGACAGCTCGACGGCGAGTTGCGCAACCATGTCAACCTCCCGCTCCGACGCCTCCGTCTTGGTCATCCCATCGCCCCATCGGGTACGCGCACGCCGCACACTAATGACCTTGCGGCGTAAATCGACGTCGCGCCATTGCAGTCCCAGCGCCTCGCTGGGGCGCATCCCGGCAAGCATCAGAGTGGCTACGAACGCCCGTTCAGTGCCCGGCAATGCGGCGCGGAGCAGCGCCTGTCTTTCATTCCCCGTGAAAGGATCAATCGCCGCACGCGGTTCACGCAGGCTCCGCACGAGGCGCGCTGGGCTGTCCGCGGTCAGACCCTCCTCCTCGGCCAGGCGAAAGATCGTCCTGAGCCGCGCCAGCGCCATGTTGAGTCGGCGCGGCCCTACGCCGGACTCCTGAAGCTCCACCATCCAGCGATCGATATCGCGCCGACTGACCTCGTTTACCGCCAATGCGCCCAGCGCAACACTCGCGATCTGGTTCTTGATGAGCAATCCGTAATCGTAAAACGTGCCGGCCGTGAGATGAGCCCGATGGGCCTGCAGCCATTGCCGCGCATATTCGGCCAACGTCGGTACGGGGCGATGCGCCGACCGCAAGCCCAACCGCCTGGGCATCCGGCTGCCCGGAAAACGCGCCGCGTACTCAAAGCTGCCGGCGGCCAAGTCTCGCTCCACTTGCGCCGCAATGCGGGCGGCGAGCCGGCGGTTTTCGCGGGTGTCCGCGAGCCCCAAAAACTCACGGCACCTGATCCTGCTCCCGTTATGCGCGAACTGGAAGGTCAGCAGCAAACGCCCGCTCTGGGCATGCACCCCGGCCATTTGCTCCCCCCTTGAGGCCGCAACTCGCGCTAACGCCGCTCCCCGTGGTTGGGGTCGAGGCTCCCACTAAGCGCCCGCGCCTTCAGCGTGGGCCAATGGAAAAGTGTTCGCCGTCGTACCCTGAACAAACCGTCCTGATAGGTGAGGCGGCCGTCCGTTATCCAGTTGTAGATTGTGTTGACCGCGACGTGCAGACGTGCCGCAGCTTCTTTGACGGTGATGATGTCAGCGTCCATGTTATCTCCCCCCAAAAACGGTCCGCACGCGGCACGCCAGCCAAACTGAGAACCGTGCCGGCCCCGCAGTGCGGCGCCTTGATTTCAAAACCGGCGGTCACGCCGGCGCTACTACCTGTTATCATCGCGCGCATGCCAAAAGGCAGCGCCCCCTCCCCCTTCCACCAACTCGGGCTATTAAGAGAGCTACGCCCATAAGCTGCCTGCCACCCCGCTGGCAATTCGCCAAGCCGTTTCGCTCGAGATCAACCCCGCAACAGGAGTTCCACCGGGAGGCCGGTCAACTCGTGCACGCGCAATACTTCAGCGCCGCGGGCGTCGAGCATGTTTCCGGCCCGCCGCCAGCGATAAATCGTTGGCTCGCTCACCCCAATGATTCGAGCCGCCCGGGCCACCTCGCCCGGCTGCGAACCGGCAATGATGCGGACTGCCGTCTTGACGATGTCGGTCAGTTCCGGGGCCTGGGCAGGCGGTTCGCGTCGCGGCAAAACGACCGCCGGTTCGCGCCTCTTTTCCAGCCGCGTATCATCCATTTGAGAGCTGCGCTGTGTTGCGATGGCCGTCTTCATGGATTTTTTCACTTTAAGCCCTAACTTGACGTACGGTCAAGATAATCACTTTCAAATTTGACAGAACCAAGCATTGTTTCCGAGTGTACATAAAACACTCGGACATAATCAAGCCTTCGCAAGCCTCGTTTTTCCGCGTCATATCTGTGACTTTACCATGTGTCAGATTATTTAACAAACTCATAGCTTATAAAATCCGTCAGTCAGATTTGACAGATGAGGATGGCTCAATCTAATATATCTGAAATCACGGGGGGCGCATCCGAAACCCTAGACAGAGTGGAACGGGCGGTAGGTGACGGCGGAGGGCAGTTGAACCAACGGAGCGAAGACACCGCTGCGCCCTGAAAAGGGGAGCGCGGCGGGGGCGGGGGACAGGCGGTGTGGGGCCGGGATGAAGCGGAAAACCCCCGCCCCGCCGACGCGGTGGCCGGACACAGGCCGATATGCTGGCCCTCGCTTGGTTCGGGCCGCTTGCGAGCCTGGGCAAGCGCGACCCTTCAACTTACGGTTCGCGAGCTGTGCGGAGTATCTCAGCTCACGGGATCCTTCCGGCATCCCTCCAGATCTGAAACGCTTGCGCTACGACCGCGCAAGCCGCTGCGGCATTTTCGCATCACGCCGCAAGGATTATTCGCACAGTGAAGGGTTCACTAATCGAATCGAAAACGTCACCCGGCAAGCCAGCTAAATGCAAAAGCAGCAGGCGTGATAAGCCGGCGCGATTTGGGCGCGGGTCGAAGGGGCTCGTACTCGCAGCGCGAAGTTTCAGCACAAAGATTGCCGCCTTTGAGGTCATCAACAGCGCCGGCGCGAATTTGGCGGGCCGATGGCGCCTGGAAATCGACGCGCAGGAACGTAAGGTGATCGAATGGTTCGCACCAGCCAAGCAGGCTGCGTTCAAGGCTCATGCGGCAATCTGCAGCCAGGAACGCGAAGCTCTGGCACCGTATCGGCAAGCACGCCGCGTGATCAACAACAAGCTGGCTGTGTGGCAGGCGGCGCAGACAGAGAGAATCGCCGCAGCTGCCGGGCCCGCAGGCCAGGTCGCCTCGCCCACAGAAACAAGGCCCGCCGTCACCGATGATACGGAAAGCACCTCGCGCGTTGAGGGAGTCAGCTTCCGCGAAACGTGGCATGCGGAGGTGATCGACAAGGTCGCCTTCATAGTCGCGATCGCGGCCAGGCGGGAGCTGATCAATCTGGTAGATGCCAATCCAAGAGCGCTTGCCCATCTTGCCCGAGCTCAGCGGAACGCGCTTGATATCCCCGGTGTGCGGGTCTGGCGCGAACTTTCCGTCGCTGCTTCACAGACTTCCCGGCTGCCGCTCGATTAGCGTCAGGTCGACTCCTATAGACTTTCGTCATCGAGTTCACCCTACCGACAAGCACAAGCCCGCCCTCCGGGGTCGGAAAGCGGGCTTGTTCGACGATTTTCAGGCACGGCCGCACGCTTGCGAGCACGGTGTGCCAGCCAATGAGCGAGCCCTATGACGCCCAGCGCGCCTCCGCGCTAGGGGTTTCCGGTTTGACGTCAGAGTACTTGCGACTAACTGGCGTATTCAATTCAAAGGGACTGTTGAGCCCCAGTTCCTTGCCCATCTCGCGTAGTGCAGGCAGCACCTCCTGGCCCATCAGGCGGATATAGCTCATCGAGTCCTCGTGGCTGATTTGTCCGTCATTGCCCCACAAAGCCACGATCGATGGGCGGGTCTCCTCGAGGTAGATACGCAGTTTCTCGATTACCTGCTTGGGAGTCCCTGCGATAAGTGTGAGGTTCTTGAGCTGGTCTTCAAGTGTTACTCGCTCGTGCTTGGCTTTAGTGCGGTAGCCGGCCCGCAGCTCGGCCATCGGCCGGCGCGCCCACTCGCCCAGGTATCCCGATGGCGCCGCCCAGACCGGATGGGTTAGGCCCGTGAATTCGCCCTGCATCCACATGAACTGGCGCGCGTTGCGCAGCGCCTTCTCCTCGGTCTCGTCCACGCGCACGCGCAGCAGGTAGCCGCGGTACTCCGGTCCGGCCTGGTAGCCGTTCTTTTCGGCGGTTTCGTCGTAAAGCCGCCAGACTTCTTTGCCGGCCGCGATCGGCAGATTCAGTGCGATGTACGGGTAGCCGTGTTCGGCGCACCACACGATAGTTTCGCGGCTTGATACACCCGGCACCCAGATGCGCGGATGCGGTTTCTGCATCGGGATAACCCAGGGATTGACGACACGGAATTGATAGTGATTGCCCTCCCAGCGCCACGGCCCCGGCTGGGTCCAGGTCTTAATGATAAGGTCGTGAGCCTCTTCAAACCGCTCGCGGTTGAACGCCGGGTTGGTATTGCTGGCAAACGCCTCAACGCCGCCACCGCGCACAATCCCCGGCACCAGGCGGCCCTTGGAAAGCAGGTCGATCATTGCCAGCTCTTCGGCCAGCCGGACCGGATTGTCCGCCACGGGCAGCGGGTTGCCCAGCAGCACGACCTTGACTCGTTTTGTCGTGGCTACGATGGCCGTGGCGAAGATGTTGCACTTGGCCTGCATGCAAAACGGCGCGTTGTGATGCTCGTTGAGCATGATGCCGTCCCAGCCGCATTCCTCGACGTACTGGTACTCTTTCAGCCTCTCGTTGTAGAGCCGGCTGCCTGAGATGGGATCAAAGAATTTGTTAGGAAACAGCAGAGCCGTATAACCGTAGCGGTCACCTTCCAGCGGGGGATAGGTCGACATCGGTTGCTCGGTGAAGTACATCAAATGCATCGTTGCGCCTCCTCAATGGGGCCTTTCACGGCCCTGCCGTGGCGTTCCATTAGTATGGATCCGCCCGGTTGCGGTTTGCACACAAATACCAGAATCCAGATCGCTTGTCTCCCATTTGGCGTAACCCACCTATAACTGTGTACCAAAAGCGCGCTCATAGCGCAGATTGCGGCGCGTCTTCGTTCGGGCTTAAGATGAAGAGCATCCTCCGGGAAAGGAGACGTGATCATGGCTCTTGCCGACGAGGATATTGATCGGCTGTTTGACGAGGAATGCCCCGGTCCGGTGGATTTGGGTTCGGTCCTGGTGAACGACCCGATACGCAATGCAGTCAATCATCCGCCCATCATCGTCGAACCGATAACCACCGTAGGTGAAGTGTTACGAAAAATGCGCGAGGCAGGCCGCGGCGCGGTTTTGGTCGTCAAAGACGGCGTCCTGGCGGGTATCTTCACCGAGCGCGACGTGTTGCTACGGATCGCCGGCTTTCCGCTTAACGTCGAACAGGCCACCGTGGGCGAACTTATGACAGCGCAGCCGCATACGCTTCCCGCCGATTCCAGCGTCGCCTTTGCCCTTAACAAAATGGTGGTCGAAGGATTCCGCCACGTCCCGTTGGTGGACGAGCAAGGGCGTCCAACGGGAATGGTTTCGATGCGCGATTTGATCGACTACTTGAGCGACTTCTTCAGCAAGGACGTTCTCAACCTTCCGCCGGACCCAAGCGGAGGTTTCCGCAGCCGCGACGGCGCATGATGGATTACGAGTCAAAATTTCAGCGCGGCAGCAAAGAAGGCTCCGAATGATTCTGCCGCGGCGTCAAAAGATTTTGACCCACGGTATTTCGTGCGATTAGCTCCTCGGACCGGCGTTTTTCTGTAACAGAGATCGAGACGAAGGCTCACAAAGCATCGTAAACCGGCTGACTCACAGACGTGCCCCGAGCGGACGACCGCGATCATGACTACAACGATCGCAGAAGGAGCCGCGTCTAATGGTCAAAGCAAGCAGGTTGTATCACATTAATTTGAACGTCAGCGACCTCGAGCGTTCGGTGCGCTTTTATCAGCGGGCCTTTGGTTTGGTCGAAGATTTCCGCGAAGGTCCACGGATGGCGTTCTTGAGCCCCCAGGGCACCGAGGACGTAATTACGCTGCATCAAACCGAACCCGTCGGCCCGCGAGGCGTGGCTCACTTTGGCTTTCAGATTGACGGCGGCAACCTCGACGACGCCGTCGCTGCCGTGGTTGCCGCCGGCGGCAGGTTTCTCAGCAAAGGCGCGCACGCTCCGGGCGTCCTCTACGCCTATGTCGCCGATCCTGACGGGTACTTGATCGAACTGTCGCCCGCCTGAGCGGCTGGCGCGCCGGCTACCGGCCCGCTCGAAACAGCGCCGCCAGATCTCCGCCGTTTTTGTCCACGTAACGCTCGTATGCCTCGTCGTCCATCTCAGCGATATCCTCGAGTGTCATTGGCCCATCGGCAGGCCGCGAAGCGATTGCTTGCAGGCTGCTGGACGCAGCCTTTTTCCGCTGCAAATCGCGCACCCGCTCCGCAGCGCTGACTCCCGTGCCGACTCCTGCCGAAGCCGCATCGGGGCTCACAGCTGACGCCGGCTTGTAGCCCCACTGCTCCGACAGTTCATGCGCGACCGTCGCCGGATTGCGCCCCTGGCGAATCGCGCCGCTCACCAGCATCGCCGCCTCGTTGGCGATTATCTGCGCCCGCTCGGCCGTATCCGTATAGCCCATCAGCTCCAGTTCGCGATTGCGCCGTTCGCGCAGAAAGCTGACTCGCTCGTAGTAGTCCGGATGGCCCGCCAGGATGAACTGTTGCTCCAGCCCGCTCAGCACCGCCTGATGTTGCGCGGCCTGAGCCTGCGCCGTGCTGAGTTGCTGTTGCTGATGCAGTGTTTCAAGGGCTCGCCGATGCTGGCGCAGTTCCCATTGGTAGTGCGCGTCAGGATCGCTCTTGGCGTCAGGCTCCGGGTCAGCCGTGGGACGCGCCGCGTTGACATCGGCCGTCGCGCGCTCCTGGAGCTGGCGCAGACGTTCGCCGGTCCGGTTCCATTTCTCCTCATGTTCGGCCAGCTTGCGCGTCAGTTCGTCGAGGTTGCGCTTGAGCGAGCGATTCTCCTGCCGCTCCTTGACCAGCGACCAGGCCGGCACGCTGTCATTGGGACCCATCTTGTGGACTTGCTCGTCGGACAAGGCCTCACGCCCATCCTCGCCGCCATTGCCCTCTTCCGCCTGTGGCGGGCGCTCGTCCTGAGCGGCAGCGCCTTCATGCGTGGCTGCGGCGCGCTCAGGGACGACCGTTTGTGAATTGTCCACATTGCCGGACGCGAGCGCCGCCTCTTCAGCAGCGTCCAGCAGCTCCGGATCCTCCCCAAAAGCGGTAACATCGTGCGCTTCGAGCGGCTCTATCGCCGTGCGCTCGGCGCCCTTCCTCTTCATCGCCATCATCCACACCTCGTTGATTGCCGGATGCATCCGGCAGGTTCACTACCCATTCCGGATCGCACTGGCCAGCGGCAAATTTCTCACAACCGTTCGACTGCGCGATTATATTTCCGCCATTCGATGTCCAGCTCGCGCGCGACGATTCGCTCGACGCGCTCGGCAAACTGATGCTCGCGGCGGTAAGGTGCGCGCTGCGACGCACCCGGCTCGACGGGTTCGCCCTTGCGCCGGCTCCCGCCCTCGTACTCGATATCGAAGCGAGTAATTCCGGCGAAGGAAATCCGCCGCAACTCGCACAAAAACGCCTCGATCAGTTCATGCAATGCGACCAGGAATTCGTGGCGGCGGTCGCGCATCCGTGACACCCGGATCTCCAGCACCACGGCGCCCGATTCAGTCACGTCGCGCCAGTAATTGCCGACCGTGTCGTATTGCTGCATATGGTGGGGAATCGTTTTGATCCGCACGTTCAGCATGACGCGCCGCCCTCCAGAGCAGTTAGCGGGGCTGCCCGCTTACCAGTCGATTCCGAACTCGCGGCCGCGTTCGACTGCTTCCATCGCGGCGTCCAGGGCGTTGCGATCGAACTCAACTTCGAGCCCTTCAACGGCTTCGGCATGTTCGAGGGCTGCTCCGACGGCATCTTCCAGCGAATTACCCAAGCCGACCGCCGCGCCAAACTCGCGGATTCCCAGCGGTGCCGCGTAGTCGCGCCCCTCAATCCGGCAATGGCCATGAATTTTGACGAATCCGCGCGCTGCAGCCGGGATCTCCAGGGCCAGGAAATGTTCGCGCGCCCACTCCGAACGCAGAATGATTTCGGCTGCGTAGCCAGCGGCTGGTCGAAGGTCGACCACCTCGCCATCCGCGCCGGCCCAGATTACCTCGTCCCAGTTCGCGAACAACTCGATATAAGCCTCGGACGGCGGCGATCCCGCTCGCATCGCTGGATCCATCAAGTACGCCTTGCGGTCCACCCCCACCCGGACCTCGGTAGAGTAGAAGCTACGGCATCCGAGCGCAGCCATCGCAGGCGCCAGCCGCGTGTTCACCTCGCGCAGCGCCTGCGGCAGGTCTTCATAATCAACCACCTTGCCCACATAGCCCGCGTCCTTGGCCTTGTAGCCGAAACTGCCGACGGCAGGAAAGCGGCCGTCTACACAGACCCCGTCGTAACCAGCCTCAACCCCCTCGATCGGATCCTCAACCACAAACACCACGGACGACTGCCGCGGGCCAAGCCGGCTGGCAAGGTCATCAAGCAACGGCTGGGTCACGACCCAATTTTTGTTGCGAAATGTTTCCACGTCGCCGCGGAACACGTTGCCCTTGACGTAAACGCCTGGATTGTCTTTCAGATATTGGCGCAACGGCTCTATCCCGGTGATGATTTCGTAGCGCCCCACCGCCAGCCCAGCACTCTTCATCAACGTCTTGAGTTCGTCTCGATGCAGTTCGAGTATCTCCGCGTGGCCCGATCCCCACACCCGTTTGCCCTGACGGCGCAGGTACTCCTGCTCGCCGCCGAAATAGGTATCGGGAAACACTATCAGGTCGGCGCCCTCGACATGCTCCCAGGGGTTGGCTATTCGTTCGATCCCGTCGATTCCGGCGCCTACGTTGAAACGCTCGGAGACCGGAAAAGCCGAGCGCCATCCGTTGCAGTAGTATAGTACCCGGCCGAAAGACTCGGCGAGCTTCTCCGCGATATGCACGTACAGTCCCTGATCGATAACCAGGACGGTCTGATTCGAGAGATTCATCATTATCGGCAGCGGCGGTTACTGCAGCGAGTTGACATCCTCGTTACGCAGCCGGAAGTACTCGTCCAAGTCATGCTGCAGGCGCGGCTTGTTGCCGGACAGTTCCAGCACTCCCCACGAGTTGCGCTTGATGTCGTTGTCGGGATCGAACTCGTGTTCAATCATCATCTGCCAGCGATCGACGTACTTACGGTCGCACTTCTTACCGTGGAAATAATGTTCGATCGTGCCGGGAACGAATCCTATGTTGAAGTTTACGTGATGCACTGCTCGATCCTGCCAGCGCTTGAGATGCTTCCAGTATGACGGCGTTACGCCCCGCTTTGTTCCAGGCAGTCCAGGCACTGAGTATTCCGCCCTGCCGATCAAGGCATACGCCATGTGATGGTCGCCAGCACCCATCACTGCGAGTTCAAACAACCCGCCCAGCCATTCATAGGCGTAGCGAGTACAGGCCCACGCATATCCCGAATGCGGATAGTCGTAGGGGCCCCCGGCAAACTTCCACCACACCGGGCCACGCGGGCACACGCTTGCGGTGCCATGGGTCCACCATTCGTAACAAAAGGACTTATGTGCCTGAATATGCTCGTCGTGAGGGCCGAGGTCATAAGCGTCCACCCATGGCTGCACTACCTCGTATTGTTGCAGCGCCTGCAGGGTTTCGATCGCCCAGCCGGGTTTGCGAAACCTGATGTCGCCGTCGCACCAGCAAACGTAGCGCCAGTCAGGGAATTTACGCGCTATATCCTGGACTCCGAGGTTGATCAGACATTCCTTATTCCATAGCAGCGTTTTGGAACGTACCCCGACATGGTTGATTCCCGGCGCGCCAGCCAATTCAAAAGGGCGTTCGCCGTACTGACATTCAACCACGGTTAGTTTTACCCCGGCGTCGCGCATTCCTCTCAGGAACAAATCGAACAGCCGCATCCGGCTTTTCCAGCGCACCGGATTGGCCACAACACTGACTACATGGAGCATGCCCGCATCCATTATTTTCGTCTCCTCACTCAACCTCGACGCATCGCTCACGCGTACGATGTAGTAGTTTCAAATCTGCCAACGAGAGATAGGCTCGCTGGGATTCAGCAAGCCAGTGACAAACGATTTTAGGTGCCTTTGCCAATTTCCTTGCGGATCGCCCTGCGTAAATCCTCGTCTACGCTGCCGATTCGCATTCCGCTGGCATACAGATACTTGTACGCAATCGCGCGCTCGGCCTGGCCCAGGTTCCCGATCAGCTCGGCAACCTTGTCCTCGTGCGCCTTCAGGACGGCGCCAAAGGTAGGCAGATCGTCTTTGATAGCGGGCGCAGCCCCTTGCTGCGCGCCGAGATTGCCGAAGGGCGGAAACCACAGGGCCGCCACGGGCAAATAGCTATGCACCGCAGCCAGATGATGCGGCGAGCCGCAAATCGTACAGGAATTTACACTCATCGGTTTCTTGCCCTTCGCGGTCTGCTTGGGTTCTCTCTTTCACCGCGTCGCTGCTTCAACTTTCCGACCCACTGCTGCGCGGCCCCGGCACTCCGCGCAGCGCCCTCAGCGCCGCCCCGAGCTGCTTCAGGCGCGACTCGGCGTCGATCGCCCGCGCCCGCGCACGCGACAAATCAGCCGCCGCGGTCTTCTGGGCGACCGAAGCCCGTACCTCGGCGGGATCTTTTCCGCCGGGCGCCGGCCCCGCTTGCGGCGTCTGCTTCGCGGCCATCATCCGCGCAGCAAGCTGCTGTTTCAGCTTTGCCGCGATGGAAGCCGGGAAGGGACTATAGTCAAGGATTTCAGGGAGGAACGCATTGGCCTTGACCAGCATCGGGATGATTGGCGCCATTTTCTCCCAGAATACTTCTTTCGCGTTGGGCGACTTTGCCGGCTCGTCGATCACCAGGTCATAATCAAGCGGCAGATGCTCCCGCAGTAGCGGAATAGCGCGCGCGTTGTAAGGCCCACCCAAGCGCACCATCCTTCCATCCGCAACATAGTTTCGGATGAACTCGAATACACAACGCGCTTCCTCGCGCAGATATCGCGTCAGGGTGAGGCACCTTACCAGTCAAGGCCGAAATCGTGATAAGCCATATTCCCGTTGAATTATCGCGTTGCACCAGCCTATTTGACATTGCATGGTATTGCGCCCATATTGGTACCTATCAAGGTACCTACAATGAGGTGACGGCGATGCGAAAGACTTTAACCAGCGGGTCAGTCGAGGCGTTGAAGGCGCCCGAGAGGGGTCGGCAGATTGATATCTGGGACAGTCGGATGCCGGGGTTCGGGCTCCGGCTGAGCTATGGCGGGGTTAAGACCTGGCAGGTTATGTATCGCCAGCATGGCATTAAGCGGCGGCTGGTGCTCGGCCGTTATCCAAATCTGGGTCTCGCTGATGCCCGCCTGGAGGCCAAACGCAAGCTGGGTCAAATCGCCGGTGGTGGTGATCCTGCGACTGATAAGATGGCGGCCAAAACGGAGCCAACCTTTGCCGACCTGGCTGCGCTCTATCTGGAACGCCACGCTGCGCTACACAACAAGCCGGGAACCATTGCCGAGGTAACCAGGATGTTGCGCGTGGATGTTCTCCCCGCATGGGGGCATCGTAAGGTCAGCAGCATCGGCCGTAAGGACGTAATCGCATTGCTGGACGGCATTGTGGCCCGCGGCGCGCCGATAAGCGCCAACCGGGTCAAAGCGCTGGTCACCACGATGTTCGGCTTTGCCCTGGACCGCGAGTTGATTGACGCACATCCGGCTTATCGCATTCGGCGGCCGGCACCCGAGCATAGCCGCGATCGCGTTCTATTAGACGATGAGATCCGGCAATTCTGGCAGGTGCTGGAGAACAAACCCCTTAGAGTCGGGGCGGGGTTTAAGCTAGCGCTCCTGACGGCAGCTA
>DATFSZ010000077.1:0-59913 GCA_035262365.1 Binataceae bacterium (SeqCode) | reverse complement strand
CACTCCAGCATCGGGTTGCGTGCGGCGAGCTGGGGCGGGTGGTCGGCGCGTGGTGAGGGCTCGAGCGTGCTATAGTGGTTGTGATGCCTCGGAAATACCGCAAGGAACTCCCGGCTAATGCGGTGTTATCCATTTGCCGCCTTTGCGGCTGTCCCATCACGGCCGCCGAACACTTTGGTAGAGCAAAAAAGCCGTGGTATCACACCTGGTGTCGTGGCAAAGCCCTCGAGCTTGCTGGTCACAACCCGCTCATCGCAAATATTATCTTTGGTCCCTCACCAGCCGATACACCGGCAGAATCAACCATCGAGGCGCTAGGCGCAAAGTGCTCGCGTAACCAACCGGGCTACGTGCGGCTCTTCATGAAAGCGTGGTATCAAGCTCGAGCGATGGGGCTACCCTCCAGCTCCGTGCCGCGGTTGCCCTGGCCGCCAGGATATCGTTGGATTCCGCCCAAACTTGGCACTCAGGTGGCACCAGAGGACGATTCGTCTAAAAAGCCTCAGTAATTAGCGGATAATTCAGTCCGGTTGCTGATGTCCTTCATCTTGAACGCCACCCAGTCGTCCTGGAAAGTTGTGTAGACGTTTTCGCGGTAGTATTCGCTGGGCATCTTCGACAGCTCCTGCCCGGGCGGCAGCCAGTAGCGATGGCGCTTGTAGGCGTGGTCCATCCGGTACATGTAATGAGGCACCCAGCCCGCGTCGGCCTCCACGCAGACAACCTTGAGTTTGGGGTGGCGCTCGAAGACCCCGCCGAAGATGAGGGTTCCGATGATGTCCTGGCATCCGCGGATAATCGCCAGAAAACCGTTGATTTTCGGGCCCCGCTGCGGATTGGCAATGTTGTCGCTCTTGCTGGTCAGGATGTGGAAAGACAGCGGCAGGTTAAGTTCCACCGCCGCCTCATAGAAGTCGTCGTACGCCCGGTCATCGTAATCCTTGAAGCCGGGATTGCCCGGCATCATCACGCCCCGAAAACCCATCGACTTCGCCTTGCGCAGCTCCTCGATTCCCTCATCCGGCGTGCGCATCGCGGTCTGCCCCAGACCAATCAGGCGGTCGGGATGAGGAGCGCAGAATTCCGCCAGCCAAAGATTGTAGGCGTCGAAGCAGGCCTTCTTGTAGTCGATGTCGCTATGGTTGCACAGTACCATCCCGGTGGTGGGATAGATCACTTCCGCCACCACGCCATCGCGGTCCTGGTCGGCGATACGGGCCTGAGCGTCCCATCCGCCGCGATATAGATCCTCGAACTTGTGGCCGCCGCGGCCCAATTCCTCCGCGGATTTGCCCGCCGCAGCCATCAGGCCCAGGGTAATTTTGAAGCCTTCCATCCCGTGAATCGTGAAGTAGTCGCCCAGCTTTTCGTCGCGCTGCATTCGCGGGGCAATGTCCTTGTACTTGCGGTCGATTCGATCGACGTAGGTGCCGGGCGGCTCCACGATATGCGAATCCGCCGAAATTGCCGGTTTGAGCATGATCTCCTCCTGGATCTAAAGCATTCCTTACCGGGCAAAATAACAGGCTTGCGAGGAAGACCATAGCCGGCGCCGAAGGCCTTCAAGACCGGTTTAGCGCGCCGGATTCCGGCGCCCCGCATTGTTCGGTCCGCCCCTCTCGCCTCCTCCTTCCCGGCGACTTTGGAGACCGCTTGGCCGGGCAAAACCAAGCTGAGAAATAGCGTTCGCGTGCGGCCTCAGCGCGCAGTACTCTCGTGCGATGCGCTCCTCGGTGCCAAGTCCGCTGGCGCAGCCGCCTGCGCCGGAGCTCGATTCCTCGCTGTACGTGGTCGAGAAGAATGTGATGGTGCCGATGCGCGACGGCGTTCGGCTCGCAACCGACCTTTACTTTCCTGCGGCAGGCGGTAAGCGCCGTCCGGGCAGATTTCCCGCAGTCCTGGAACGCACTCCCTACGGCAAGCAGGGTCATCCCCAGATACCCCTGGTATGGCCGCCGTTCTTCGCCAGTCACGGATACGTCGGCGTGATTCAGGATACTCGCGGCCGTTTCGCCTCCGAGGGAGTGTGGCACATGATGACCGACGATCCCGCCGACGGTTTCGATACTGCGGCATGGATCGTCAGTCAGAGCTGGAGCGACGGCGCGATTGGCACGACCGGCACGTCTTATCCCGGCGGAACACAACACGCGCTTGCGATCGCCGGCGCTCCTGGGCTGCGCGCGATGGTGCCCGTGGACGCGGTTGCGAACGCCGGTTACTTCGGGATGCGCAACGGCGGCGCGTTCGAACTGCGATTCATGAACTGGATCTTTACCATCACAGCGCCCGTCAAAAGCCGCGCCGCGAAGGATCGGGCCACTCGTGCGATCCTGGAAGAAGCCGGCAGAAATATCACTTCTTACCTGGCGCATCTTCCGCTGCGAAAGGTATGACGCCGCTGCGCCTGGCGCCGGAATACGAAGACTGGCTCGTCTTCGCGATGGGCCACGGCGAGAACGACGCTTACTGGAAGCAGCCCGGCCTAAACGTGGTGGATAACGCCGAGGCGCACAAGGACGTCCCGATTTACCTGGTGGGAGGATGGTACGACTCGTGGGCGCGCCAGACCACGATGAGCTACGCCGCGTTGTCCGCGCGCAAGCAGGGGCCGATCAAGATGATCATGGGCCCGTGGATTCACGGCCAGCACATGCAGCACGCACACGGCGAAGTCGACTTCGGGCCGGCGGCCGCGATCGACGGATACGCATTTCGTTTGCGATGGTATGACCGCTGGTTAAAGAACATCGCCAATGGCGTGGAACGTGAGGCGCCGATCAAGATTTTCGTTATGGGCGGCGGCAGCGAGGCGATGGGCCTTGACGGGAGGCATTTGCACGGTGGGGTATGGCGGGAGGAGTACGAATGGCCGTTGGCGCGCAGCCGGTGGACGCCGTATTTCCTGCATGGCGACGGTACACTCCGGCCCACGCCCTGCGCGGCGGCGCAAAGCTCGACCAGCTACGATTTCGATCCGGGCGATCCCGTGCCGACGATCGGCGGCAATATCTCTTCGGCGTTCTCCCTGGTCTCGCCGGAAGTGATCATGCACGAAGGTGCGTGGGACCAGAAATGCGGTCCGCATATCTGGAACTGCAGGGACTCCCTGCCTTTGTCGGCGCGGCGCGACGTGCTGGTTTTCATGACGCCGCCCCTTTCCGAAGACGTCGAGGTGACGGGTCCGATCGACGTGAAGCTCTTTGCGTCGTCCTCCGCGCCGGACACCGACTTCACCGCCAAGCTGATCGACGTGCATCCACCCTCGCCGGATTACCCAGGCGGCATCGACATGAACCTGGAAGACGGCATAATTCGCGCCCGCTTTCGCAACTCGCTGGAGAAGGCCGAACTGATGACGCCTGGAACGGTCTACCAGTTCATGGTTCAGCTTTATCCCACCTCGAATCTGTTCAAGGCGGGCCATTGTATCCGCCTCGACATCTCCAGCAGCAATTTCCCGCGCTTCGACGTCAATCCCAACACCGGCGAGCCGCTCAACGAGCATCGGCGGATGGTAATCGCCACCAACACCATCTATCACGATCGCGACCATCCCTCGCACCTGATATTGCCGATCATCCCACGCTCAGGTTAAGGGCTTGTTCGCCGCCTTACGCGCCCGATGCTGGCCATCGGCGACCAGACGCGCGATAGTTCCGCAGCAAGAGGCGCCATGGCGCAAGTTTCGGCTGAAGGAAAAAGATCATGAGGCTTAAGGACAAGATTTCCTTGATCACGGGGGCGGCGTCGGGGATCGGGGCGGCTACCGCCAGAACGTTTGCGCGCGAAGGCGCGGCCGTTATGGTCGCGGATATCAATGACGAGGGTGGGCATCGCATGGTCGATCAGATCCGCGACTCCGGCGGCACCGCCGAGTTCGTCCATGCAGATATCGGCAACCCCAAAGAAGTCGAGGCGATGATCAAGGCGGCGCTCGATCAATTCGGGCGGCTCGACATTCTGCACAACAACGCCGTTTTCACGTCGGTAGGGCATATCGGCGAGATCGCGCTTGACGGATGGCGGAAGACAATCGACGTTGGCCTTACCGCCTATTGGTACGCTACCAAGTGCGCGATCCTCGAGATGCTGCCGCACAAACGCGGAGTGATCGTCAACACGGCGTCAATCTCGGGGCTTGCGGCCGACTACATGATGGGCGCTTACAACACGATCAAGGCTGGCGTGATCAATCTGACGCGCGCCACCGGCATCGAGTATGCCCGCAAGGGAATTCGCTGCAACGCGGTGTGTCCGGGCCTGACCGCGACGCCGCCGCTGCTCGCCGTCCTCAACGCAGGGGAGGGCAAACTCATGCAGCGGATGTGCGAGGCGGTTCCTATGGGCCGGCTCGGCGATCCACAGGAAATCGCCAACATGGTCCTGTTTCTGTCATCGGATGAAGCATCCTACGTAACCGGCGCGGCTTTCGTCGTGGATGGCGGACTCACAGCTAATACGGGGATACCAGGCCTGTTTGGTACCGGGCCGGAATGGTAGGGGGGCGAGCGTCACGTGCGCCGCTCATCGGAGCAAGAAAGAAACCCGCGCAATTGAAGAGATGCGGTAGAATGAAGGGAAGCATGGTTTCTTTCGATGTGCGATATCTACAAACATCCCGAACAGTACGACCTCGAACATAGTGGCCACGAAGAGGATACGGAATTCTATCTTGGCCTGCTCCGGACGCTTCGGCCTCATAGGGTGCTTGAACTCGGCTGCGGCACAGGGCGGATCACACTACCGCTTGCGCGAGAGGGAGGAGGCGAGGATTTCGAGGTAGTTGGTCTCGACAACGAACCTGAAATGCTGCGAAGGGCCGAGCAAAGCCGAACCGAATCCGATCCTGATACCTGGCGAAGGTTGTCCTACGTAAGAGCTGACATGCTGAGCTGGCGATCGGAAATGTCCTTCGATCTGAATCTTGATCCCGTGCGGATCACTCAGTCACATCCTGGACCTTGACAATCAGATCAGGCTTTTCCGTCAATGCTACGACAATCTCAATCGGGGCGCCGCAGATGGTGCGCGAGGTTCTTGCGTCCGGCGAAGCGCAACGGCGCTTGACGCGACGCTTCGTCGAGATCAACGTCTGGAGGCCAATCAAAGGCCCGGTGCTTGACCATCCGCTGGCGGTTTGCGATGCGGGGAGTATAGCGCCGGGCGATCTCGTGCCCGTCAGCACAGGACTACGGCACGAAGTTTTTATGCTGAGCTACAATCCGGCGCACCGTTGGTATTATTTCCCTCGAATCGAATCCGACGAGCTAATCCTCATCAAGGGATTCGATTCGATGTGCGATGGGCGTGCACGCTTCACGGCACACGCGGCGTTCGCGGATCCTTCGACTCCGCCCGATGCGCCACCGCGTGAAAGTATCGAAGTTCGTGCTCTGCTGTTTTTTGACTAACCCGAACCGCAGAAGTTGGAAATTTAGCGCCCGCAGACAGCTTCACCTCGGAGTTCAGCGAAGGCTGCGGAAACTCAGCGGCGCGAAATCCGGATCAGAAGCAGTGCGCGCCGGCGCAGGAGCTGCAGGCGATATTGCCGGCACCGCCATTGGTACTCACGAATCCGCCACAGGTTCGCTTTGAATTGATAATTCGCTGACGCGTTTGTCGAAGTTGCGCCGTCCACCGTTCTCTCGCACCTCGTAAATGCTTTCCAGCTCCACGATGGTCGCCGCCGTGAGCTGGCAGATACCTTCGCGATTGATCACAAACGCGTCGGTCATCTTGCCCACACCGCCCGCCGCTTCCGCGCGCTTTTTGGCTTCGAATGCAACCCACAGCGCTTCGTTGAGCCGGAACGCCTGGGTGTAGCGATACCACGCGAAAACCCCCTCGACATGCCGGTTGCCCATCCCGGCGTAAGCGTGTCCGACCATATCCCAACTGGTCCAGATTCCCGGGTCCTCGATTACGATTACATGGCCCTGGCCGTCATAGCCGCCCAGCAGCAGGGTGAGGCCCAAAGAGAACTCGGCGATCCTGCCGTTGAGTTCCATCAGCACGCCTTCGTGCAGCGAAGTCTGCTTTTGATGGAACTCCGCAAAGGACCGGATGCCGGCCATCGGGCGCAAAATTTCGTCTTCGATGCGGCGCTCGCGGATGCTCTGGTACTGCTCCTTGAGCACATCGGCAATGTCGCGGATACGATCTTTGCCGCGAATCAATTGGCGTGCGTCGTCGATCAGGTCGGGTTCGTGCATGGTGCCGGAAGTGAGCAGCGCCGCATAGCGGGCGATCGGAATTGCCTTGCTGCGGTCGGGTTCGAAGGTCAGCGTCATGTCGCCGGTCGAGATCATGCGGTCCGAGACCGTGACCACGCTCTGACCTTCGTCGCAGATTGCCGCTATCAGTTGGGTCATCCGCCTCCAAAGGGCGCCGGAAATACCGTGAATATGCGAGGCGCGCCCCCCTCAACTGCCGCGCATTATCGCATTTGCTGGCGAATCAATCGAAGCCGCCTACCGCGATGATTATTCCATCCGCGCCGAACAAAGGCCCCGCAGGGCCAATGACCTTTGCGGCGTAAGTTCAAAACGGGTTACGTTTCTCATCGAGGCAACAGAAGGTTGGGAGAGTGTTACCCTCCGCCCGCCAATGCGCGCCTACCAGCGGTTGGAGCCGCGCCGATTGCCGCCGCCCCCGCCGCGATTGCCGCCGCCACCACCGCCACCACCCTCGCGCGGGCGCGCCTGGTCGACCCGGATGTTTCGTCCCTTGAGTTCGGTCTCGTTGAACTGCTCGATCGCCTTGGCGGCGTCTTCGGGACTGGCCATTTCGACGAAGCCAAAGCCCTTGGATTGACCGGAGAACTTGTCGCTCACGACGGCGGCGCTCTCAACCTTTCCGGCCTGCGAAAACAACGCTTCGAGGTCGGAACTGGTAACCGAGTAGGAAAGATTTCCTACGTATAATCTACTGGGCATTAAATGCCCTCCTGGGATCAGATTTGCCGGGAAGCAACAAGCAAAAGACCCCTTTCGGTGCCTAAAGGAAGTGCGTTCCAAGCTTCAGTTGAGCTTAATCGCGGGTGAAGTAAAAGTAAACTGAAAAGGTGTGGCACCAGGGTCTGCAGGACCCCCGGCAAGGGCGGCGCACCACTGGCAGTTGCGGGAGATATAACAATTGGACAGTTCCAAATCCTGATGAACGCTCTCAGCCGATTTTGAGCCTGATCGCTACGAGGGTGATCCTCGCACGTTTCATACTCCAAGGAATTTTCCGATCACCGCGAGAGACTCCTCGAGGCGGTCATGATGCACCCAATGCCCCGCGTTCTTAATCGTCGCGACGCTGGCGTTGCGAAACGCGCGCGTGCGCTGGTCCTTCTCCCATTCCATAGTCCATGACTCGCCGCCCCGGATGAGCAGTGTCGGACATTCGATACGCGACCAGATTTCCTCCGCGTCGGTAAGGTTGAACTGATAAGGCGATGCCGACCGGACGTAGTTGTCGAACTTCCAGGAATAGGTGCCGTTTTCGTTGCGCTTGCTGCCATGGATAGTCAGATGGCGCGCCTGTTGGAGGCTCAGGTGCGGATTTTCCGCGCGCATCCGCGCCAGCGCTTCCTCGATGCTGTCGTATTCACGAACTTTGCGCCGCGCCAGCGATTGCATCGCGGACACCCAGTTGCCCATTCGCTGATGAGCCGGCGCCTGCGAGATCATTGCGGGCGGTGGCCCCAGCCCTTCGATCGATACCACCCGCTCAACCTTTTCCGGGAAGACGCCAGTGTATTGCAGGACGATCCCGCCGCCCAGGGAATGGCCGATCAAGGTCAGCCGGCTTTTGCCAAGCGCGCTTACCAATTGCGCCAGGTCCACGACGTAATCGATCATCGCGTAGGGACTGCCGACCGCCCAATCCGAGTCGCCGTGGCCGCGCAGGTCGGGCGCGATGACGTGATAGTGGCGGCGGAATTCCAGCGCCACCCAATCCCAGTTGCGGCAATGGTCGCGGCCCCCATGGATCATGATCAGCAGGGGCTTGCCTTCGTTGCCCCAGTCCACGTAGTGCAGCTTCAGGCGTTGCGAGTAAAAGTAGTGCGAGGTCGGCCCTATGATATTCTCTGCCATGGCGTTTTCTTTCGGTTCCGTTTGGTAAATCATGGCGCACCGCGTGATCTGGCGCCAATCATCGCCCGCTGCTCCAAAAATTTGTCGCGGCCATAAAAGTAATAATTCGCAAATACCAACTGTCGTACTCGATTGATTGGCTTACCATCGCCCGCACGAGACGCGTTCGGCGAATTTCGTGCAAGCCAATCAAAAGGATCCCGTTGCTCTAGGTCTGGCGCTGCGCCTGCAACCGTCGAAGGCATCTCGCTGTTGTTCACGGAGGTATTTCTGACCATGACAAACGGGCGCTTCAAGGCCTTGCTGGTGGGGGTTATCGACGCTGTCGGCGCCAGCCGCCTTCCCAAGCTGCTCCATCAGGCGGGTTGCCGGGTAACTCTTTTCGCGCCTCGGGGCTTGATGGTTGGGCGCAGCAGATATGTCGATGAGCATGCCGGGACCAGTCACGACGCGGGCGGGCTGGCACTTGAATTGCGCGATTGGCTGGCGCGCCAAACGACTCCTTACGACCTTACCGTGGTCGCCGATGAGGTGATGCTTCATGAGCTAACGCGTTGGCGTGCAGAGAATTGGGCTTCGCGGCTGCTGCCGGTGCGCGATGATGACCAGCGCATCGATATGATCCTGTCCAAGCACAAGTTCATGTCGGCAGCGGCGGCGGCGGGGCTGCCCGTTCCGCGGGAGGAATCCTTCGACAACTGGCAGGAGGCGCTCGCCACCGCCAATCAAATTGGGTTTCCGGTGGTGATCAAGAAACCGGTTGGATTCGCGGGCTCAGGAGTACGAAAGGCGGTGGACCCGGAAGACCTGCGCCTTGCCTACGATCAATTGGGTGGCGAGGGGCACCTGATGATGGAGGATTTCATCCCGGGCCCGGTGGGAATGACCGAAGCGCTGTTCGATCGCGGGCGTCTGATCGCGTGGGCGTCGAATTACAAGATCAAGACCTGGCCGACGCCGTTGTCGCCCTCGTGTGTGCGGCAAATCATCGATCATCGCGACGTGTGCACGATCGCTCGTGGTATTGGTGCGCTCACCACTATCAGCGGTTTCGTAGGTATCGACTGGATCCACGAGCAGGAGAAAGACCGCCTGGTGCTGATCGAACTCAACCCGCGGCCGACCCCGGGGTTGCATCTTGGACCCCATGCCGGAGTGAATTTCGCGCAGGCCCTGCGTTCGATTCTGGAAGGAAAGCCCATTGAGCAGCGTCCCGATCCGTCGAGCCGCGAAATATTGTGGATGTTTCCCCAGGCGCTTCATCGCGCAATCGACGACCATGATCCGGGCGGGATTCTGAAAGCTCTGCGCGACGCGCCATTGGACGATCCGGCGCTCACCGCCACCGCGCTGCGGCGAGTGGCGACTCATTACCTGCCCACCATGTTGCGGCGCAATTCCAAGGTCGCGGCCGCTTAGGCTCAAAGCGCCTCAAGCACTGGCCGGCCAGAGCCAGGCGGCGCCGCGTACGCCGCTGGAGTCGCCATGCACGGCGGGCACCACCATGGTCTCGACACCGTCGGAGAAAGCATAGCGCGCAATCAGCGCCGGCAGCGTGGCGTAAAGCTGCTTGAGATTGGACAGGCCGCCGCCCAGCACGATCGTGTCCGGGTCGAACACGTTCACCACCATTGCCAGGCCCCGTGCCAGCCGATCCGCCAACCGATGGAGAGCGGCCGTCGCTTCGCGGTCCCCGCCGTCCGCCGCGCGCACGATCTCGGCCGTAGTGCTGCTTCTTGCAGTCAGGGCCTGGAACTCGCGCGCCACCGCTGGCCCCGAGATGAGCGTTTCGATGCATCCCGTCTTGCCGCAGTAGCAGGGCGGCCCGGGCCATTCATCGGGCTTCGGCCAGGGGATCGGATTGTGTCCCCATTCGCCGGCGATTCGGTTGCGCCCGGCAATTACACGCCTATCTACCACAAGTCCGCCGCCGACTCCGGTGCCGAGGATAACCCCGAAGACGGATTCGGCGCGGGCACCGGCACCGTCGATCGCCTCGGAGAGCGCAAAGCAATTTGCGTCGTTTTGGATCCGCACCGGCCGCGATAGGGCACGCGCAAGGTCCTGGTCGAGCAGTTTGCCATTTAATACCGTGCTGTTGGAGTTCTTGATCAGGCCCGTGCGTAGCGACAAGGCCCCGGGCGTTCCGACGCCGACGCTGCCACTGACACCGGTCTCCCGCTCGATTCCCGCGACCAGAGCAACGATGGCTTCGAGGATGCCCCGGTAATCGCCGGTCGGTGTCGGGACGCGGCGCCGGCACAACGTAGCACCGGCGTCGTCCAACGCGATCGCCTCTATTTTGGTGCCGCCGAGATCGATACCGATACGCACAGTAAGCCATCCTAACCGAAAACCAGCCCGGACCGCACCGGGCCCAAGCCGCCGATGAGCAATCAACGCTTTTCTGCCGTCGTTCGGTGCGATGGAGGGGCCGTGCTTCACGAACTATTGAAGACCGCAAGCACCGGACTGATGGATTTTAGAGAGAAAACGGGTGTGGCGCGAACGATGAGCGCTGGAGCCGATTCCCGCAATGTGGGCCCGGGACATCATCTGCATAGGATTACCAGCGGCGGACTCAACCGGTTATGTTCATATACTCAGAGTAGGGCAGTTTAATATACTTTAAGTAGCAGCAACAATTACCAGTGTGCACGTTCGCTTTATTATCCTGAAGTAATTTCCAGCTAGTGTATTGTATGTTAGTCAATCATTTTTGCTTCATTGTATCGTAGCTAACATATTTGGCGGAATGTGGAGAGAAATCGGGAGCCCCCGTCGAAAAAGCTAAAATGGCGACCACAAATTTCTTGTGGAACTGGAAAGAATCCGGTTGACTTAAATGCACTGGCCACGAGCAGCAGTGAGCGCGGCCAGATTGCTCGGCGAATCGAGCGAAGAGAGAAGGCTGCAGATGATAGCTGAGGATTTGATGAATTACAATTATAGGATGACTGCACCAGAGATCAGGTATGAGTTGCTGATTGGTTAGTGTTTTCGCAGTCGTTTGCATCTATATTTCAAAAATTCCCGAACTTCCCCTAAAAGGAGCCGACATGGCCGCGCTCGCGAACATCATCCCGGAGGAAACTCAGCGCCGGGCCCTGGACATTCTCGCACGGTGGCACATTCCCCATGAGTTCATGACGGAACTGATTGACCACGGGGCGACGGCGGCATTTGCCAGGGGCGAAACCATCTTTCGTCGCGGTTCAACGGCGGACATGGGCTATTGGATAGTGTCGGGTTTGGCGAAGGTATTTTTCCCGCTGCTTGACGGCAGCCGCATTATAGTTGGCCTTGCCGGACCGGGAGAATTCGTTGGCGTCATGCATAGTCAGGGCGCCAGCGGGCGTCATGTGCAGGTTTTTGAAGTACAAGCGATGACCAGGGTTTCAGTCGCGATCTTCAGCCGTGACCGGGTACTGGCAATGCTGAAAGCGATGAACCCGGCCGGCCTGGTGGCCTTGCTTGAAAACGTCAACACGACGTGGTCGGAGGTATTTTCGCGGTGCTTCGAGTTTCTCGGCTTGCCCTTTAGCGACCGCCTGCGATGGGTCTTCCAGCATCTGGCGAGCCGTTATGGTGTACGTGATGCGCGTGGAATTCTGCTGACGCCTGAACTGTCTCAAGAGGATCTCGCGGAGATGATTGCCAGCTCCCGCCCGATGATAAGCCGCTTGACTGCCGAGTTCATCGAGCGGGGAGAAATCGTCCGTCAGGGCAAGCATTACATCCTGCTCAATACCAACATTGCGCAGCCCCTGCAGGCTGAGCTTATGATGCCGAAAGCCAAACGACTAACCGCCCGAACCGCTCTTCAGAGCTTATCCGCTGTAAAACAGGTTCGCAGGCGAGTTATTGATCGGCTGACACGAGGGTGAATGGAGCTGTAGCAAGGCGTACGCGTATATACAGCACGAAGTACATAGAAACATGACGAAGGAATTGACCTGGTCAACCCTGCCGGCGTTTCTGCGCTAGTCGAACAGCACGACGGATCGTACGAGGTCGCCGCCGTCCATCAGGTTGAACGCTTCGTCGATCTCGTCGAGCCGGCAATGGCGGGTGACCATCTCGTCGAGGTTCAGACGGCCCTGCCGGTAATATTCAACGTAGCGAGGCGCGTCGATACGGAAACGGTTTGAGCCGAGCACGCAGCCGGTCACGAAGCGGGCGCCGCCGATGATCCATTCGGGCTCGATCTCCAGTTTCTGACCCGCGGGCACCATCCCGATTAGGGTTGCGGTGCCGCGCACGCCCAGGCTGTATATGCATTGCTCACCGGTTTTTTTGAGCCCGACCGCCTCGAACGAGTAATCCACACCCTTGCCGCCGGTGATCTTTTGGATCTCTTTCACGGCGTCGGACGAGGAACCGTCGACGGTGTGAGTGGCGCCCAGCCGCCGCGCCATCGCGAGTTTGCTCTCGACCGTATCCACCGCGATGATGCGCAGGGCGCCGGCAATGCGCGCGCCCTGGATCGCCGACAAGCCAATCCCGCCGCATCCGAAGACGGCGACCGAGGTTCCGGGTTTGACCTGCGCATGATTGAGCACGGAACCGGCTCCGGTGGTGACGGCGCATCCGATCAGCGCCGCGCGATCAAAGGCCATGTCGTCGGGAATTTTGACGAAGCTGTTCTCATGTCCCAGCATTTTTTCAGCGAAGGCCCCTCCGTCGGAGACGGGGGTGACCTTCTGACCGTGCCAGGTGGTGCGCGGCTTTTCGTCGTCCCGCCGCCGCGTGGACTCGCGATTGACGCAGGAGCTGGGGTTGCCCGAGATGCACTGATCACACTGGCCGCAGTAGATAACCGACAACGCGATTACGTGGTCGCCCGGCTTGACGTTGCTGACCAGGCTGCCTACTTCCTCTACGACGCCGGCTGCCTCATGCCCGAGCAGGGTTGGGATCTTCATCGGCACCAGGCCTTTGACGTAATGCAGGTCGCTGTGGCAGACGCCGCACGCCTTGACCTTGACCAGCACCTCATGGTCGCGGGGCTTGTCAATCTCGACCTCGTCGACCAGCAGCGGCTTGTTGGCGCCCTGAAACATCGCGGCTTTCATATCCGATTCCTCCCTGAATAGGCGCTTACTTCGCTATCATGGCGCTGTCGTCAATGTAAACCCGAGCCGGCGTGAGGCGAGGTACGCTCAGGGAACCTGGGCGATGAAGGAGCGGGTTTGATCAGCACCGATGCGCGGCGCCGCTGAATCCGCCGCGCAAACCGAAGCGCAACTGCTTAGGTTCCGCCTTGCGCTTCAGAATATAGCGGGAGGCCAAGTCAAACCATTCCAGCCCGGGCAGGCGGGCGATCATCGAATCGTGTTCGGCCAGGCGGCGCTCTCCGTACTGATCGTCGAACAGGTAGGCGCAAATGCGGCGCATGTCGGCGTCGCCGCGCACCCGGCTTCCGACCGGCGTCCAAAAGTGCCGCACCAGTGCTGCGGTCAAAAATCTGGCCGCGGGGTGGATCAGGCGGCGCCTCGCCTGATTGAAATAAAAGGAAAAGTGGCGCCGCTCATCCTTGACGATTCGCGCCAGCACGGTGCGCAGCAGCGGATGGCAGGTGCGCGCGGCCAGTGCACGATAGCCGGTCAGGGTGGACAGTTCGTTGATTGCGCCAAAGGTCATGTGAACCGCGGGAAAGTGGCGTGTGATCCGCGACAGCAGGCGGGCCAGCTTTTGCAGGTGGTAATCGGTTGGCTTGTGCCGCCGCAGAGCGGCGAAACGCCTGTCGTCCACCGCGACCGCCTGGCTTTGCAGGAAGCGCTTGAGCACTTGCGAATGAAAGAACTCCTCATACACCCAGCAGGACAGGAACGAGGTGATGGTTACGTCTTCGACTACAGAGGTGGAAAGCAGTTCGCGCATATAGATGATCGTATGCGACTCGATGTCCATCATGTAGCCGAGACAGTATAAGGCGTCATCGTCCAGCGATGGACCCGGAGCCGACCAATCAAAGGCCTCCGGGCGCGTCGCGCCGGCCAGGCTGAGGTAGCGGTCGAGATCGAATTCCTGGGTCGGGTTTTCAATGTGCAAACTGTCCACGATCGTTATTACGAATTGGAAAAGACAATCGGATTTGAGGGCCTCCAATTTTGGATACTGCAGCACCTGCCCGGCGTTGACCATAACCGAGGGCCTGGGATAAGGGAGTGACACAGCTCCGCCTGGAGGGAGACGCAGATGGCCTTCGACGTACGCGAAATGGTTGAGCCCCGGACCACAGCGATTGTGATTAACGAGATGCAGGAGGGAATTGCGGGTCGGCTGGCGCCGGTCACGCTGAAGAATCTGGCGCAAGTGGTGCGCGAGCGCGACGTCGTCGGCCATCTGGCGCGTCTGCTGAAAGCGGCGCGGAAGGCCGGGGCGCAGGTCTGTCACGGCGTCTATGAAACCCGGCCCGACGGCCTGGGCATGTCGGTCAGCACGCCGCTGGTCGAGCGGATGATCAAGGCTGGCGCGCTCCCGCTGGTGCGGGGCAGCGAGGCGGTTGCTATCATGCACGAACTGGGACCCGAGCCGGCCGACTTCGTTATATCGCGCACCCACGGGTGGCATCCGTTTGAAGGCACGGAGCTGGACAGCATCCTGCGTGACATCGGCATCAGAACGGTGATCGCGGCAGGAGTGTCGATCAATATCGGTGTGCAGGGAATCGTGGTGGAGGCGCTCAACCGCAACTACCGTGCCCTGGTGGCGTCAGATTGCGTGGCTGGATTCCCCGCCGAATACGCCGAAATGTCGCTCAAGTACGGGGTTGGAATTGTAGCGCGGGTGGTTAGCGCCAACGACATAGTATCGGCGTGGGGATTGGACTGGGACAAGCTATAGGTTTGAATTTAGAACCGGCAGCTGCTTCAGGGCAGAATGCTGCGCAGCCCGCCGAACACATTGCCCACCGCGTTGGCGCCGCCCTTGAGGATGTTAATCGGCGCGCTCACGACCCCAACCGCGGTACGCTCGGCCAGCTTCGGGATATTAGGCAACACCAGTAGTTCGGGATACTTGCCCATCACGAGCACGGGGATTGCCGCGGACAGGCCGAGTGTGAGCTTGATGTCGCCGCTCATGTTGATGTTCTTGTCGAAGTCAAACCAGCCCGCGCCGGTAATCTGATAATCCGGCGACTGGATCAGCAGGTCGTTGGTGGTGACCCGTTGACCATACAGATCGAAGCTCATGCTCATCTGACGGAGATCGGTGCTTGAAGCAGAGAAGAGTCCCTCGTGGCTCGACCTGAAGGCCACGCCCACGAGTTGGCTCACGACCGGAGCGGCGGCGATTTTGTTAAGCGCAATCGCAACGATATTAACGCCGCGCAACTCGCCGGAGGAAAGGAACATCCGGCCACTGCTGCGCAAGGTAGGCTGGATCTCCTTCCAGGTGGTGCCGGCGCCGGACACATGGGCGTCGGCGGAGAGATATCCGCTAAGCGCGGTGCTGTGCACGTCCAGCCATCGCATCACCTGGGTTACGTCCAGGTGTTTGACGCTGGTGGAAGCGTCAAACGGGGGCCGCGCCGACAGCAGGGCGTTGACGTTGGCCAGCACCGAGCCGTCGAAAACCTCGATCGACAGCGGGCGCGCCGAGACCTGGTTGCCGGCATAGCTTCCGTTTATGTCCAGATTGCGGTACGCCAACCGCTCGACAAATCCCCTGCGCGACGTGATCCGCGCGTCGATAAGCGGCGCCGACAATTGGCCGCGTGCGGTTCCCGACACCTGCAGTTGGCTGACGAATTCTCCGGGCGCCCGGCTGGGAACGATTTGCGACAACTGCAGGGAGTCGGCGCCAAAGGTAAACGCGGCGTGCAACGGATTCAGCGAGTCAGCATTGGCGGCCACGTTGGCCTGTCCCGACCCCAGCGTGAAGGTGGTGGGCTGCACCTCCAGGCGCGTGGGAGTCAGATGAACGCGGCCGTTAAGATTGGTTACCGCCGGCAACTGCGCGCCCTCGAATCGCGACGCCACCTGGGTCAGCGTCGCGTTCAGGTCGTAGTCCTGCTTCGCGACGCCCGGTCTTATCCCGCCGCTGACCGCGCTTTTGCCTGAGAGTGCCAGCGTCAACGGCGACGCGCCGTTCTTGTTGTCGGCTGCATGGTAGATGATCCGATAACCCGAGAAATCGGCGTCGGCGGTAATTTCGATATCCGACAAACTGCCCTTCACGGTTCCGGTCGCGGTGGCCGGGTCAGGCATCGACAGCGTCACCGGCACCACCGCACCCGGAGCCAGCAACGTGCGCAGGTTGTCGATTGTCACCGGCCCGGCCTTGAACTTCAGATCGAGCGGACAGCCTGAGATGTCGAGCACGCCCTGGCGCAGCATCGGGCCCATCTTGCCGTACAGTGCAAAGTTGGGCTTGTCGCTGAACAAGGCGGATTCAGTCTCGACGTCGAACGCGGTGCCGGTGTGGAAGCCGGACATGTCGATACCCAGATGGTTGATTTGCAGCGGCACCCCCTTAAGCGACGGGTCGCTGTAGTAGATCGTGCCGTCCTCAACTTTCAGACCTTTGATCGAAACCTCGCGCGCGATCGCCCACACCACAGCGCGAAAAGCTCCCGCTCCTTTCGGCTCGTGCGGGATTCCCGGATTCGCGGGCGTGTTCACGCCGAAAGTATCAACGTTCAGCTTGTCATTACGTTTCAGGATCCGGATTACCGGCTGGGTCAGCTCCAACTCCTGCACTTTCACTTTACCCTGGAGCAGGGGAAGGAACTTTACTGCAAGTGAAGCCTTTGAAGCGGATACGAAGGGGTCGCGTGAGAAGGCCGGGTCGTCGGCAATCTTGAGGTTGTCAACCTCGATCGCCAGACCCAATCCAACGTGCGCATTGATCTGACCAACGCTAACCGGCCGGCCAAAGCTATTGCTTACGCGCGCAAGGATTCGATGTTGGTTATGCGCGATGAGAGCGGTCAGGTTGTATGCCGCCAGGGCGGCAATGCCGCCGCCGATCACAACCGCGCCAGCTATTGCCAGGGCCGCGATGCGCAGCGATCGGTGCTTGCCTCCCATACGGTCGTTGGAGCCGGCGCGATGGCGAACTCACGCCAATCCGCCGCTCTCCGCGATACTCCACAATAATCCAGTCGCCGATGGGAGGTAAAACGGATCTACCTGCTCCAAGTGCATCAGCCATCGTGTCCCTCCCCCATGGAAAAATGTGGGAGAGGGAAGCGAAGATTCGGGGAAGGTATCGGAGCCAGAAGAAGCCGGGAATTTACACGCCGTCGAGCATCGTCCACAGCGCGCTCAAAGCTGTGTCTGCGGCCTCCACCGCAGAGCGCGCCTGCTCCGGCGCAGCCGCGTTGCGCTCAAGCAAGCGCGCGGTGGTTTGCGCGTGGTACACGTCGGCCTGTTGATGGGTGGTGAAGAAGCCCAGGCTGCGCGCGTCATCGATTCCGTAAAATTGCCGCAGCCCCTCGATCTTGGTCGCAGCGACCGGCGGGACCTGCGCCTCATACGCATAGAGCGCGGCAAGGCCCGCGCCGACCGAACCCTCGCGCGCGAGCCGGTCGAAAGTTTCGACCAACGCACGGGTGCCGGCCGATGGTACGGCGGCGAGGACGGATTGACGCGATGCGCCCAACCCCTCGGCGAAACGCAACCACAATTCAGGATGGTTTTCGGGCCCGCGCTCCTCTTCGATCAAGTTATCGAGCAGCGCCTGGCGCGTTTCCAAGTCCTCGCATCGCGAATGCAGCGCGCTTAGGTAGCGCGGGAAGGCTTCGACATGGCGGTAGTACTGGGCTGCGTAATTCCGCAGGCGCTCGAGGGTCAGGCCGCCTGCGCTCCAGGTCTGGTAAAAGGGGTGCTTGAGCAGACTGCGCTCTTCCACCATCGCATTCAGCCTGATGATGAGTTCGCTTTGATGAGCCATCGAATCCTCGACGCCGGCGCAATTTTCGCACATGGATCTCAAACCGGCTCCGACATTTTGGGTCAAGCCGCCGTCAATATCAACACATCATCAACAGATAGCCGGCCCGCTGGGGATAGAGTTGAACTGGTCCGCCTGCGCCGACCAAGGCGCGGCTGATAAAATACACGCTGCGTGCAGGCGATTTTCAATCGGGCGGGTCCGCTGGAATCAAGGCTGGTTTGGAGCCACGGAGTTTGAGTCGTGGCTTGGCTGACGGCGGGGGCTTTGTGGCTGCACGTGATATGCGCGTCCTGGTGGGTACTCGGATGTGTAACACTAGCGGTGGCGGGGGCCGTGGTTAACGCAGACAGCGTGGAGGGCCGGGAGTTCGTGGCGCGGGTGGTGCCGAAGTTCAATCGCGCCAATGCCTTTTCGGCGGTGGCTTTGCTGGCCACCGGGGTGGTCAATCTGGTTGCGGCCGGCCAGCGGCGGCAGTTTGAGTTCTCAACCACATTTGCGGCGCTGATGGCCTCCAAGTTCGGTCTTTATCTACTGATGATCGGGGCGCTGGCAATGTCGTTGCGCGCCGAACGCTTTTTGCGGAGAGAAAGTCTCCCAGGATTGAAGTCGGGCGGAGCGCGGCTAATGGTTGCCTGTTCAGCGGTAGCCGCCGTGGCTGGCGCCGCCGCGATGATGCTGGGGGTTTGGCTTGCCGGGGAGTGAGCGCAAGATAGATAACGTGCGTCGGTGCCGGGCGGGGTGCAGAGGGAGCAGGCAACAAATTTGACGGGTGAAAGCGTGCAGATCCCACCACAAATTCAAGTTGGTTCTTTCAAAATAGCATTCCTGACCGACGGCCTGTGGTTAAACGATGGCGGCTGCATGTTGGGTGTGGTACCGCGCGAACTGTGGAAGAAGGAGCATCCGCCCGACGAGAAAAATCGAATCCGGCTTAACCTGACCTGTCCGCTGATCATGAAGGGGCGCGACGCTGTGCTGGTGGATACCGGTATCGGTAATCGGCTGAAAGACGTCGAGCGGAAAATTTTCGGCCACGAAGATGGCTGGCTGCTGGATGGACTGAGCGCCTTGGGGATGGAGCCCGGCGACATAACTCACGTGGTGCTGAGCCACCTGCACTTCGATCATTGCGGCGGTATGGTGCGGCGCCGGGCCTCCGATGGATTCGCGGCGTCATTTCCTCGCGCCCGCTATTTCATCCAGCGCGGCGAAATAGACATGGTCACAGGGTCAAGCAACGAGCGGATACGCGCCGCGTACCGGCATGCAACCGAGTGCCTTGAACCGATCTCCAAACTGATGGAGCCCATCGCCGGCGACACCGCGGTGATTGCCGGTGTGGAGGCGCTGGTGACAGGCGGGCATACGAGCGATCACCAGGTGGTACTGGTACGCGAGGGGCAGGACGCGTTCATTCATCTGGCGGATATCGTGCCGACCCGCTCGCATATGAAAGGCCCATGGAATCAGGCCTACGATCTCGACGCGCTTACCACTATGGAGCGCAAGGCGCACTACCTGGAACGCGCGGTAGCGAATCGATGGTGGATTTCATTTGCACATGACGACAAGATTTTTACCGCACATGTATACAAGGATGAGAGTAAACTAAAACTTGGCGACATCGTCGGCGTGCCATCGGAATATGACCGAAACCAGCCGCCGGTGTAGCCCGACGCCGAGAGATCGCGTGCACGGTAAATAGCTGTTGGCCGCCGCAAAAACATCAAGACTGCAATCGGGTTATGGCCCGACAGCCGATATGCAGAATCAGGGCGCGGTTGATTTCGAAGATCGCGAGGCCGCCGAAGCGCTGTGCCGCAAGCGGCTGCGGACTGTTGTCAAAAACCTAGCTTGATTGTGCGTGAGAGCGTTCGTTATAATTTTCAAGGCTATCTGTGTCGGGAATAGCACATACCAGCCGGAATGCCGGAAGAGCCCTAGCCAAACTGCCTCGCAGTAACGGGGGTCGAACGGAGCAATAAGGAGTTACCGAATGGTCGACGTCAACGCTTTCGAGCGTGTCATAAAGGAAGACCGCGCCATGCGGGCCTCCAAACAATGGCGCGGTACCCTCCTCGATTACCTGGATAGAGTCAAGTCCGATCCTCTTGGTACCAAGCTGGCGCATGCTCGGATTTACGATTTGATTATTACCACGGGTCTTCACGACATCCAGGAGAGCGACGATCCGCGGACCCGCCGCCTGTACAAGGACGAGCCTATCAAGGTGTTTAACTTTTTCTCCGATGAGTTTTTCGGTATCGAGAAGACCATCGCGCAGCTCGTTCGCTATTTCCATTCCGCCTCGCTCAAGGGCGAGGAAAGTCGCCAGGTGCTCTACTTGATGGGACCGGTCGGCTCGGGCAAGAGTTCGCTGGTCGAGCGGCTGCAGCGGGGATTGGAGCAGGCCTCCACGGTCTACGCGATCGAAGGCTGCCCGATGCACGAGGAGCCGCTGCACCTGATCCCGCGGCATTTGCGCAAGGAATTCGAAAAGATGCTCGGCGCGCACATCGAG
Source organism: Binataceae bacterium (SeqCode) (assembly GCA_035262365.1). Taxonomy (GTDB): domain Bacteria; phylum Desulfobacterota; class Binatia; order Binatales; family Binataceae; genus JAJPJA01. The sequence goes on along the minus strand of DATFSZ010000077.1, from coordinate 39,399 downwards.
GGCGACCTGTGCCCGGTGTGCCGCTATCGTCTCAAGGAGGAATTCGGCCTGCGTTACGAAGAGTTCCCGGTGGAGACCGTGAGCTTTTCCAAGCGCAACCGCATGGGTATCGGTGTGGTGCCGCCGGTTGATCCGAACAACCAGGACACCTCGGTGCTGATCGGTTCGGAGGACATCTCCAAGCTCGACCAGTATTCCGAGGGTGACCCGCGGGTGCTGGAACTGAACGGCGCGCTCAATGTCGGCAATCGCGGCCTGGTCGAGTTCATCGAGGTGTTCAAGAACGAAACCGAATACCTGCACGCGATGATCACCGCCACCCAGGAAAAGGTGATCCCCGCGCCCGGACGCCACGGAATGGTTTACGTCGACACCTGTATCGTGGCCCATTCCAACGAAGCCGAGTGGCAGAAGTTCAAGGCCGACCACACCAACGAAGCGATCCTCGACCGGATCGTGGTGGTGAAGGTGCCGTACAACCTGCGGCTGTCCGAAGAGGTTAAGATCTACCAGAAGATCATCCGCAACTCGGATTTCCGCGCGCACGTTGCGCCGCATACGCTGGAGCTGGCCTCGATGTTCGCGATCCTGTCGCGGCTGGAGCCGACTTCCAAGTGCGACTTGATGACCAAGCTCAAGCTGTACAACGGCGAAGAGGTGGTCGAGAAGGGCCGCACCAAGAAGATCGACGTGCAGGAGCTGAAGGAAGACGCCAAGCGCGAGGGCATGTCGGGCATCTCGACCCGCTTCATCATGAAGGCGCTGGACAACGCACTGTCGGATAACGTGCTCGGCAACTGCATCAATCCGATCAATGTGCGCGAGGCTCTGATCTCGATGACCAAAGAGGCCGACCTCGCCGACGACACGCGCAAGCAGTACCTGGAGTTTCTGCAGGACACGCTGCACAAGGAATACCTGGAGCTGTTGGAAAAGGAGATCACGCGCGCGTTCGTATACTCCTACCAGGAACAGGCCGAATCGCTGTTCCAGAATTACCTTGACCACGCCGAGGCCTACGTCAACAAGACCAAGGTGCGCGATCGCAATACCAAGGAAGAGCTGAATCCCGACGAGGGGTTCCTGAAATCGATCGAGGAGCAGATTGCGATCATCGGTTCGGCGGCGGAGGGGTTCCGCCAGGAAGTAATCGCCTACCTGTGGTCAGTGTCGCGCCGCGGGGAGAAGATAAGCTACCGCAGCTACGAGCCTCTCAAGGAAGCGATCGAGAAGAAGCTGATGACGTCGGTGCGCGACATCTCGCGAATCATCACCAAGGCGCGCACCCGCGACGAGGAGCAGACCGAGAAGTACAACGCGATGGTGCAGAACCTGCTTGACCACGGGTACTGCGAATCGTGTGTGGATGTGGTGCTGAAGTACGCCGCCAACAACCTGTGGAAGGACTAGGCCTCCAGGGGCCGCCAACGGGCTCGCATCTAAGGGCGGGCGCGCCCGGCCGGCCGGCGATGAGGTGGGCTGATTTTCGAAAACAGCAGACAAGCGGCGGACGCAATCGTGCCGGGCGGCACGCGACGCTCGCCGCGTTTGCGCTGCCGCCGTTCATGTTTCAGCAGCGCGGCTTTTCCCATTCCAAATTTCCCCTACTCTCCAACGCGAGGCGCCGCTTAGCGGTGACGTGGATATCGTGCGCCATTGGCTGCGACGGCGTATAATGAGGCAGCAGGTGAGCCATGCCGCTTGTCGAATCAATCTTTCGTGAATATCGCCCCTCGGACGCGGAGCGCTCGGACCGCTCGGCGGGCGATCGCCTGCGCCATCGGCAAAAAGTCCGCGAGTTAATCCGGGAGAACATCTCGGACATAATTGCCGAAGAGTCGATCATCGGAAAAGACAAGGACCGCATTATCAAAGTCCCCCTGCGCGGCATCAAGGAATACCGCTTCGTTTACGGCGAAAACGCTCCGGGGGTCGGCCAGGGTGACGGCAACAGCAAGCCCGGGCAGGTGGTGGGCAAGGCCGGACGCGAAGGGCAGGGCCAGGGGCAGGACCGCGCCGGCGATCGGCCGGGAGTCGATTATTACGAAACCGACGTTACGCTGGAGGAGCTGATCGAGATCATGTTCGAAGATCTCGAGCTGCCCGACATGGAGCGGCGCGCGCTGCGCGAGGTCGAAGCCGAGCGCAGCACCAAGCGCAAGGGATACCGCAAGGTTGGTATCCGCGTGCGGTTGGACAAACGGCGCACCGCCAAGCAGCGCATCATGCGCAAGCTCGCCAGCCGCCACGACGAGCGCGTGGAGGTTGGCGAGAAGACCAACGAACGCTTCCCGTTCCACGACGACGACCTGAAGTATCGCCACGTCGAAGCGGAGATGAAGAAAGAGTCCAACGCGGTCGTGATGTGCGTTATGGACACGTCGGGCTCGATGGACACGATGAAGAAGTACCTGGCGCGCAGCTTCTTCTTCCTGCTCTACCAATTCATCACCACGCGCTACCGCAACGTCGAGATCGTCTTCATCGGCCACCACACCGAAGCCAATGAGGTCAGCGAGGAAGAGTTTTTCCACAAGGGCGAGTCGGGCGGCACGTTCATATCATCTGGATATCTGAAGGCGCTCGAGATAATACAGGAGCGCTACCATCCGTCGCTGTGGAACATCTACGCCTTCCACTGCTCCGACGGCGACAACTTCGACTCCGACAATCCGGCCGCGCTGCGCGCGGCTAAGGATTTGGCCGACGTATGCAACCTGTTCGGCTACGGCGAGATCAAGCCGCTGGGATCGCGCTATTACGAATCCTCGATGCTCAACGTGTTTCGCCGCCTTGACGCGCCCAATTTCCAGACCGTGTTGATCGAACGCAAGGAGGATATCTGGCCCTCCTTCAAGGCGTTCCTGGCCAAAGAGAAGCCGCAGTGAAGCCGGCTGCGGCGGACCCAGGCCAGGCCTAACCGGCGCCGCGCCGGCCAGGAGCATCCGCGATGGCTAATTACGAGATCAAGGACCTGCTCGAATGGGATGAGCGCATCCGCGAGAAGGTGATCGAGTTTGGTTTGGACTGTTATCCGCAGGAGTTCGAGCTGTGCGATCACAGCGGCATGCTTGGCTACATGGCTTACTCCGGCATGCCGTCGCACTATCCGCACTGGTCCTACGGCAAGTCCTACGAGAAGCTCAAGACGCTGTACGATCATGGCGTAAGCGGCTTGCCCTACGAGATGGTGATCAACTCGAATCCCGCGCTTGCCTACCTGATGCGTGACAACACGCTGCTGCTGCAGGTGCTGACGATTGCCCACGTCTATGGCCACAATGATTTCTTCAAGCGCAACTTCACCTACGGCTCGACCCACGCGGAGTACACTATCGAGCTGTTCAAGGCCCATGCGCTGCGCGTGCGGCGCTATATCGAGGACCCTTCCATCGGGATCGACAAGGTCGAGCATGTGATGGACGCGGCGCACGCCCTGTCGTTGCAGCGCCGGCGCAACCTGGCGATTCGCAAGCTCACCCAGACCGAACAGGTGGAACGCGCGCTTGACTCGGCGCGGCCGCCTGACGACCCGTTCAAGCGGATTCACGCTCCCAAAGCGTACGTTGAGCCCAACATTCGCAAGGTGCCCTACGAACCCGAAGACGACGTCCTGCTATTTATCCGCGACCACAATCCCTTTCTGCAGGAATGGGAGAAGGACGTGCTGACCATCGTGGACGAGGAGTCGAAGTACTTCATCCCCATGATCGAGACCAAGATCATGAATGAAGGATGGGCCAGCTACTGGCACAAGCGGATCCTGGAGTCGCTGGAGCTCGAACAAGGCTTGCGGATTGAATTCATCGTGCGGCACAACCAGGTGGTGCGGCCAATCCCGGGGCAGATCAATCCTTACCACCTCGGGCTGCGCGTTTGGGAGGATCTCCATCGGCGCTATACCAATCCAACTCCCGAAGAAATCAAACGCGACGGCGCGCCCAACAAGAGCGGTGAAGAAAAGATTTTCGAGGCGCGCGAGGTGGAGCGGGACTCCTCCTTTCTGCGCCGCTACCTGACCGAGGATCTGATGCGCGAGATGGACCTCTTCCAGTACGAGCCGCGGGGCGACGACTTGGTCGTCAGCAAGGTGTCGGACGAAGAGGGATGGCGGGGGGTGAAAGAAAACCTTCTGCGCAATATCGGCATGGCCACCATCCCGGTGATCAAGATCGAGGACGCCGACTTTGGGCAAAACCGTACATTGTACCTGCGCCATTTCCATGACGGACGCGACCTGCATCTGGAGTACGCGGAAAAGACGCTGGCCTACCTCTATCGTTTGTGGGGCCGCGAGTGCGTGCTGGAGACGACGGTCCAGGGCAAGCGCAGCCTGCTGTGCTTTAACGATCGCGGGTTCTCGGCCAAGGCGCTGAAATAAGCCTGCGCGGGTGAGCCGCCCGTGAGTTCCCCTTTTGGTCCGGAGTTCGAGCGCGGCCTGCGCAAGATGATCGACGCGATCGCGCGCACCCAGGAAAACGGATTCCCCGACGCTTCCGTGATCGATATGTCCGCGGCGCTTGGCAAGCTGGCCGCGCTGCGCGGCCGGGCGCCGTTTTTCGACTACCTCGGATCAGGGCTGGGGCGCGGGGCTCGGGCGCGGTTGGCCGATGGCCGCTGGGTGCTGGACTTCACCTTGGGTATCGGGGTTCACCTGTTTGGCCATGGCAACCTCGATCTGATCGAGACCGCGATTCGCGCCGCCGCCTCCGACCTGGTGATGCAGGGCAATCTGATCTTCAACTCCGAATATATCGGATTGATGGAAACCCTGCTGGCGCACGCGCCGTACGGAATCGATCGCTGCTGGCTCTCGCTGTCGGGCGCCGACGCCAACGAAAATGCGCTCAAGCTGCTGCGCCAGCGTCGCGGCGGACGGCCGGGAGTCATCGCCTTTGAGGGATGCTTTCACGGCCGCACCAGCGCGATGGCGGAGATCACCGATCGGCCGGCTTACCGCGTCGGGCAGCCGCGTACGTTTCCGGTCCACTACATTCCTTTTTATGACAGGGACGATACCTCGATCTCCGCCAATGCGCCGCAGGCGCTGCGCAACGTAATCTCTTGCGAAGGAGACCGGGTTGCCGCCTTCATGGTCGAGTTGATCCAGGGAGAAGCCGGTTTTCGCACCGCGCCGCGCGAGTTCTTCGTGCCGCTGTTCGAACAATGCCGCAATGCCGGGATTCCAGTGTGGGTCGACGAGGTACAAACCTTTGGCCGCGTGACGGAGCTGTTCGCGACCGATCTGCTCGGAGTGGCCCAATACGTCGATGTCATCACGGTCGGCAAGCTGTTGCAGGGCAGCGCGCTGCTCTACCGCCACGATCTGGGGCCCGACCCTGCGCTGATTTCCGGCACGTTTTCCGGCGCGACGGTCGCGATGGCGGTGGGGAAGCGGATCATCGAAAAACTGGTCGGGGAGAACTTCTTCGGCCCCGACGGACGCCAAAAGCAGCTCGAGCGCTTGACCCGTGGATATCTGGCCGATCTCGCCGCGCGCCGCCCGGACAAGATATCGCATGTTGACGGAGTGGGCGCGATGATATCGTTTCGCCTCGGCGACGGCTCGCTCAGTGAAACCGGCGCGTTCATCCATCGCGCATTCAAGCAAGGACTGGCGCTATACTACGGTGGTCACGAGCCTGCCTGTGTGCGTCTGTTTTTGCCGGCCGGCGCCCTGGGCGACGACGAACTAACCGAGGCGTTCGCCATTATCGAGCGATGTCTTTAGGGGGCAGCCTATCCGTGACAACCCTTACGATTATGGACTGGTGAGGCGCTGGAAGGATTATCCTTAGCTGGATCAAGCAGAAATGGATGACAGGTCTTGTTTCAGCCTGTCCCACCCTTACCGAGCGCGGCCGCACAATTCGAGAGCCATTGCCACTGCGGCGGGAGCGTCATCGGCGCGGTGCAGGTTTTCCAGTTGCGGCCAGGAGCGCAGCGCGACGACCGGACGGCCCAATTTCAGCGCCAGACCGACTTCGGACAGCGTGCCGCCCTCGCCGGCCATCGCAATGACAGCCTCGGCGGTGGCCACGACGATCGCGTTGCGTGCTTCGCCCATCCCGGTGGCGACGACGAATTCGATGTAGGGATTGGCTTCTTCGGCGCTGTAGCCGGGCACGATGCCGATTGTATGGCCGCCGTGCTCACGCGCACCTCGCGCCGCAGCGGCCATCACTCCGCCGCGTCCGCCGCATACCAGGGTGGCGCCACATGCCGCGATTTCGGCTCCGGCTGCGTGCGCGAGTTCCAGTACATCCGGAGGTGCGTCACCGGCCCCGATTATTGCGATCACGGGAGCGCGCGGCATTCAGAGTCCCAGTGCGTCGGGAAGATCGGCCAGGGTTTCGACCACGATATCCGGCTGCTTTACTTCCGGCGGCAACTCGGTACGGCCGTGCGACAGCCATGCGATCGGAATGCCGGCGCGTTGCGCGCCCAGTACATCTTCCATCGGCGTGTCTCCGACGAATAACATCTCGCGCGGCTCGAGGTTCATCGCGGCCAGCAGATGTCTGAAAATGGCGGGGTTGGGTTTGCGCATCGCCACATCCGCGGAAATAAGGATTACCTCGAACAGATCAGCGACGCCGCTGTCCTCGACGATTTCGCGCCCGGTCTGGGAGTCGTCGAAATTCGACAGCAGCGCCATCCGGTAGTGCTGCGCTATCCGCCGCACCGCCTCGGCGTTTGCCGCGGGCGTGGAGGTTACTTCGCGCACCGCCTTCATGTGCGTGGCCCGCATCATTTCCGCCAGCGCGTCCAATTCAATCTGAGGGGTCAGCCCGACACGGTTAAGCGAGCGAAAGAACCGTTCGTAGCAGGTTACTTCGACGCCGTGGCGTTCGCGTTCGGCCGCGATTTCCATCGTCACGGCATAATAAGCCTCCAGCCAGGTATCATCGTGATCCCAGCGATGGAAACTCTCGCGCAAATGGGGCAGCAGCAGGGGGATTGTGCTGTTGAACTTGCGCCCGCGCCATTGGTGAGGCGGCAGTCCGTCGGGGTCCCACTTGACCAGCGTGTTGAACAGGTCGATTGCGATCGCTTTGAAGCGGTGATTCGTCATGTTCGAATTCAGACAGTCAGGGCTGCGGCCGTGGCCAGCAGCGTCAGCAGGTCCAGCACTATGACGCCGCCGTTTAGCTGGACCGACAGCCGATGCAGAGAATCGAACTCGGCCTTGCGAGCAGGGTCAGGGTTTGCTTCCTCGACGACGGCCCGTACCGTTTCAATCTTTGGACGCACCACGGCCCCGGCATAGACGGTCAGGGCGAGGGCGCCGGCCAGCAGTACCGCCGAGCAGATCCACCATGCGCGGCCGCGTCCCTCGACCGCGAAGTAGATCGCCAGCACCAGCCCAATAGCTCCGGCCACGTAACCGGTGATGTAGTAATAGGGAAAGATGGCGCCGACCACTTTGCCGGCGTCGGCAACCGCCAGTCTCGAGAAAAGCACCGCAGTGAACAAGACAAATGCGATCATGCCGCCAAGCCAGCACACCAAGGCAAGCAGGTAGATGAAAAGCGCCAACATGAGCGGTCCTCCGGGCTCCCAGGGGATTAGTTCAAGTAAACCTTATGGCCGCCGGGCAGGGGGCGGCGGCTGCCAAAGCCTTCGTCAATTGGATGCCAGGCGACCAGGCGCGGTTCGCCGTATTGCCAGCACAGGAAGACCGTATCGCCGTTGACCTCTCCGGGAAAATCCACCAAACCGAGGTCGATATCCTTGAGGAAGCAGCCAAATCCCTGGATTTCTTCGGCGACCTTGCCCATTTCGCGCATCGCATTGCGCAGCTTGGGGTCGGAGCGTGACAATTCCTCCAGGTTGGCGGAGGTACCTACCTCCGCGGCCCTGGCGCGGGCTTGGGCGGCATTGGCCTGTAATTTGCGTACGAGCACCTCGAGCCGAGGAATCAACTGGTTGGCCTCTTCCGCTGTGAATAGCTTTTCAAATTCGTTGGTTGCCAAGGTCGTCCTCACCTGTAGCGTGCACCGACTACCATGATTAGATTGAATACACGAGCTTTTTTTGCCATCCCGGTTCACTTTCACAATAGCTGATGGGACCGGGCCACGAACAGATCCTGGCGGCGCGGAGCCGCCCACGAGGTTGATTCCACACGATGGCTGACAAACCAGATCCAACGGGGAAAAGCGAACGCGGATTCGAGATCGACGAGGAGGCCGGCGCAATCGAGATCCCTCAAGTCCTTGCCATCCTGCCGCTGCGTGGACTTGTGATTTTTCCCGGCCAGATCCATCCGTTTTTGGTCTCGCGCAGCGCGTCGCTCAAATTGATTGAGGACCTTCCGGGCCCCAAGAGCATCATCGCGCTCACCACTCAGAAGAACCCCGAAGAGGAAAACCCTGAACCCGACGGCCTTTTCACCCGCGGAACCGCGGTCCGGATCCTCAAGATGCTCCGTTATCCGGACCACAGCGTGCGGGTGCTGGTTCAAGGTCTGGCACGGATCGAGTTGCTGGAATTCGTTCAGCGCGAGCCGTACTTCACCGCCCGGGTTAGCCGCCTGCCCGACCAGGTTGCGCCGAGCAAAGAGCTCGACGCCCTCCAGGCTCATGCGGCCAGCCAGTTTTCCAAATTCGTCTCGCTGGTGCCCTATCTGCCCGATGAGCTCCAAGTGATGGCGATGAACATCCACGAGCCTGGGCGCCTGGCCGATCTCGTGGCTTCATACATGAAGATTGCGGTGGAGGAGGAGCAGGATCTGCTCTCCACCCTTGACGTCAAGGCGCGACTGGAGAAGCTCAGTTCGATTCTTAATCGCGAAATCGAATTGCTCGAACTGGGCCACAAGATCCAGGGGCAGGTTCAGACCGAGCTGACGAAAAACCAGCGCGAGTTCTATTTGCGCCAGCAACTGAAGGCGATTCAGAAAGAGCTCGGCGAGGGCGACCCGCGGTCCACCGAAATCGACGACCTGCAGCAGAAGATTGAAGCGGCCAGCATGCCCGAAGGGGCGCGCAAGGCCGCGGACAAGGAGATCGAACGGCTGCGGATGATTCCCCCCGAATCAGCCGAGCATACCGTGGTGCGCACTTACCTGGACTGGCTGGTGAGCATGCCGTGGGCCGTTTCGACCGAGGATAACCTGGATATCGCACACGCCCGCGCGATCCTGGACGAAGACCACTACGACCTGGAGAAAATCAAGGAGCGCATCCTCGAGTTTTTGGCGGTGCGCAAATTGAAGAAAACGACCAAGGGACCGATTCTGTGCTTCGTTGGGCCTCCGGGCACAGGCAAGACCTCGCTGGGACGTTCGATCGCGCGCGCGATGGGGCGGAAATTCCAGCGTCTTTCCCTGGGCGGCATTCGCGACGAGGCGGAAATCCGGGGTCATCGGCGGACCTATATAGGCTCGCTGCCGGGCCGGATCATTCAGGGATTGCGCAACGCGGGCTCCAACAACCCGCTCTTCATCCTCGACGAGGTTGACAAGCTGGGAATGGACTTCCGCGGCGACCCGGCCTCGGCGCTGCTCGAAGTGCTCGACCCGGAGCAGAACAATACGTTTGTTGACCATTACCTCGACGTGCCGGTGGACCTGTCCAATGTGCTGTTCCTGACCACCGCCAACATGCTCGACACGATCCCGCACGCGTTGCGGGATCGTATGGAAGTGCTGGAACTGCCCGGCTATACGGACGAAGAAAAAGTCCAGATCGCGCAGCGTCATCTGATCCCCAAGCAGCTCAATGAGAACGGCCTTGGCGAATACAAGGTGGAATTTCCACCCGACACGCTGATGGAGATTATTCGCAGCTACACGCGCGAGGCTGGATTGCGCAACCTGGAGCGCGAAATCGGGCGCATCTGCCGCAAGGTGGCACGCGCGCTCACGGAAGGCGAGTCTGTCCCGGAGCAGATCGACGTCGCGTCGCTGTCGCGCTACCTGGGTGCACCGAAATTCTTCTCCGAGGCGGCCGAGCGCACCCAGGAACCGGGTGTCGCGACTGGCATGGTCTGGACTCCCAACGGCGGCGACATCCTCTTCATCGAGAGCACGCGGATGACCGGCCAGAAGGGGTTAATGCTGACTGGCAGCCTGGGCGACGTGATGAAGGAATCTGCGCAAGCAGCGCTTTCCTATATTCGATCACGCGCGGAGCGGCTCGGTATCGCGCCGGACTTCTTCGACAAGGCCGACATCCATGTTCATGTGCCCGCCGGTGGAATTCCCAAGGACGGGCCTTCGGGCGGTGTGACCATCGCCTCCTCGCTCGCCTCCTTGCTCACCGGGCGCCCAGTACGGCCCGACGTGGCGATGACGGGAGAGATCACCTTGCGTGGCAAGGTCCTGCCGGTGGGCGGAATCAAAGAGAAGGTGCTGGCTGCGCGCCGGGCGGGAATTCACACTGTGATCCTGCCGCAGCGCAATCAGCGCGACCTCGAGGATATCGCGCCCGAAGTTCGCCGGGAGCTTGAGTTCGTGTTCGTCGATACGGTTGACGAAGTCCTGTCTCACGCCCTGCGCGACGGCGCGGCTGCTCACCCCAGCCAGCAAGGCGAATCGGCCCGCGGCGAACCCTCAGTCCTCAACTGACCTTTTCTGAAGCCCTCTCCCACAATCGCTGTGGGAGAGGGCCCAAGCGGCAGCAGCGTCAGGGTGCTTGATGCACCGCGTCTCCCTCATCGACAGAAGAAGCCTTGTCTAACCTCCCGCCTTACACATAGGCTCTGCCAGAAACCGTATCGCGATGAAAGTTGCAGTGGTTGCCGCGGAGATGGCTCCCTACGCCAAGGCGGGAGGATTGGCGGACGTGATCGGAGCACTGCCCGCCGAACTGGCAGAATGCGGCGCCCGGGTGAGCGTCGTCATACCGGGTTACAAGTCCGCGCTTGCGGCGATTCCCACTGAGCCTGTCGGCGACGAATACAGCGTGATGGTCGGAAGCGAACGCGAGCGCTTCCGGGTTCGGACCGGTATCGGCGCCGCCGGAGTGCCGATATTCTTCATCGTGCATGACGGCTACTTCGGCCGCGAAGGGATCTATGGAGATGGCGCCGCCGATTATTCCGACGCGCTACGGCGTTACGTGCTGTTTGCACGCGCCGCGGCGCGGATGCTGACCGGGTTCATCAAGCCCGACGTAGTGCATGCGCACGACTGGCACACCGCGGCTCTGCCGATCCTGATCCGCGCCGACCCGGAACTGAACGAACAGTTTGCGCGCATCGCGTCGCTATTCACGATCCATAACATGGCCTTTCAAGGTTTGTGCGATGCCGACCAGTTCCCGCTGCTTAACATTGATCGCTCATACCTGAGCGTCGCCTTTTTGGAATTTTACGGCCGGGTGAATCTTATGAAGGGCGCCGTGGTCCTCGCCGATGGAGTCTCCACCGTGAGTCCCACCTACGCCAGGGAGGTTAGCAGCGATCCGTCCTACGGATTCGGCCTGGAGGGAGTTTTGCGCGCCAAGGGCCGGCGCTTTGTCGGAATCCTCAACGGCGCGGACTACAACGAATGGAATCCGGCCATTGATGATCGTATTGCGGCGCGCTATACGCCCGCCCATCCTGGCGGCAAGGTGGAGTGCGCGCGGGCTTTGCGCGAGCGCACCGGACTGGCGACAGGGTCGCAACGGACTCTGGTCGGGATCGTCTCTCGGATGACGGCGCAGAAGGGGTTCGACCTGTTGGTGCCGGCGCTGGAAGAACTGATGGCGCTGGAGGCGGACCTGGTGATTTTAGGCAACGGCGAGCCTCAATTCGAAAACGCGATCGCCGCCGCGCAAAGGGCTCACCCCGGGCGCATCGCCCTGAGCACGGCATTCGACAACGACCTGGCTCATCAGATACAGGCGGGATGCGATCTGTTCCTTATGCCGTCGCGGTTCGAACCGTGCGGGCTTACCCAAATGTATGCCCTGAAATACGGAACGGCGCCGCTGGTGCGGGCCACCGGCGGACTTGCCGATACGGTCGCGGAGTTCGATCCGGCCACCGGTACCGGCAATGGCTTCGTCTTCGAGCGCTACGCGGCGCCCGAGTTGATCGGGGCGATGCGCCGAGCGCTGCGGGTCTTCGGGGACCAGGCGGCGCGCGGGCGCCTGATGGCCAACTGTTTCGCGGCGGATTTTCCCTGGTCGGCGGCCGCCGCCCGCTACATGGAACTGTACAACGAGTTAATAGTGGACCGGGCGCGCTACTCGCGATGAAACGGCATCATTCAGATCGGGAAGGTGAGACTCTCGTCTACGCCGACGGTTCTTGCCTGGGTAATCCTGGCCCTGGCGGATGGGGCGTGGTGATCATCGATTCCGACGGGTCGCGCGATTATTCCGGCGGCGACTCGAAGACTACGAACAATCGCATGGAACTGACGGCGGCGATCGAGGCATTGCGCCTCCTCCCGGACGGTACCCCGGTGCTGTTGCGCAGCGACAGCCAGTACCTGGTGAATACCATCAATCTGCGTTGGAAGAGAAACGCCAACGCCGATCTGTGGAAACAACTCGACGAAGAAATGAGCCGACGCAAGGTCAGGTTCGAATGGGTCAGGGGGCATGCCGGTGACGTGTTGAATGACCGTGCCGATCGCCTGGCACTGGAAGCAGCCAAAGCCGCCGCCGACGCCGGCAGGGTGCCGTCGCGGGGTGAGCAGGTGCAGTTAAACCTGCGGCAGACCCGGGCGGCGGCTTCGGGGGCCAGGCAGGGATCTGTGCCGGCTTCCACTTCTGCGGACGAGGCGACGCTGAAAACGCTGCGTCCGCTGCTCAAGGAAGGCGAGGGGGTGCGCCGCTGCCTCCATTGCGGCGGCACTTTCGTCGCGCCCGAGCGCTACAAGGATTCCTACTGCGCCCTTATCGGATGCCAACTCGAACGCCGCACCCGACCGGCATCTTGATCCCGTTTACTATTTGCCCGCGCGCGTGCGATATGCGAACAATCGTTCCGACTTGAACGGAGCAGGTTATCGGCATGGCATACGAACAGATTCTCTATGACACGGCGGACCGGATAGCGACCATCACGCTTAACCGTCCGGACCGGATGAACGCGATGCCGCCCAAAATGATCGGCGAGATTCACGACGCGATGCAGGAGGCGGACCGCGATGACAATGTCCGCGTGGTTATCGTCACTGGCGCGGGCAAGGCGTTTTGTTCCGGAATGGACATGGACGTGCTGCGCACACCGGCAAAGCAGGTGCTGGAGGAATCTAGGGATCTCAACTGGCGCGATCCCAACCTGAGGGCCGACTTTCGCGGAGCGTTTTCCTACATGCTGGCGCAGCGCAAGCCGATCATCGGCGCAATCAACGGCGTGTGCGTCGGCGTTGGCTTCACCTGCGCCCTGTACTTCGATATCCGCGTTGCCGCCCAAAGCGCCCGGATGGGAATCCTGTATCCGCGCCGCGGACTTTCGATCGAGGAGGGGGCGAGTTGGATGCTGCCGCGGCTGATCGGTCTGGCTGACGCAATGGAGATGGTAATCACCGGGCGTACCATCAGCGCCCACGAAGCGTTGGAAAGACGCCTGGTCACACACGTGGTCCCCGATGACCAATTGATAACCAAGGCGCGCGAGCTGGCCATCGAGATCGCTACTCAATGCTCTCCGGTAAGCGTGGCGGTGGCGCGGCGGATGGTCTATGAGCACATGCTTAGTGACCTGGCCACCGCGATTCGCGAGGACTTCCAGGAACTCAACAAGCTGTTCGGAGGCGCCGATTTCAGGGAGGGCATCAAGGCGTTTCTGCAGCGCCGCCCGCCCAACTTTCCCGGCCGTTAAGAAGCGGAAATGCTTCCCGCTCACGAGCTTTGTCTGACGCTTGCACGCTATGGTACCTGATATGCGTTACGGACTCAGCCAGCGAGATTCAGTCACAAAGTCTTCCTTCTTTGCAAACGATCGCCTTTCTGGCAGGCCCTGAGCGAGCGAGTATATTATCCCGCCATGGAACCCCAGCCTCAGCAGGCGGCGTCCGGCGACCTGCGCGGCCGCCTCGCCGCTATCGAGCGCGCCGTTGATGAAGGTACCTATCGTCCCGGTCCATGGCAGGCGCTGCTGCGCGATATTCGCAAATCGTTGTTCTTCGAGCGGGCGGCGCTGTCTGACGACGTAAGCCGAGTCAGCCGCAAGCTGCATCTACGCAAACCGCGGCGGCGTACGGCAATGAACAGAGGGCTACTGCTCGAGATCCTTGCGGTCCTGATCGGCGGCGCGGTGATAATTCTGGGCGTTGGGGCGCGCTCCAGCATCCTGGCTTTTTTGGGCGCGCTCTTGTGGATGCTTGCCTTCGAGCCCCTAATCAAGGTCATGGTTGGCCGCGCGCTGGGCGTCCATTATGACTATTTCTACCTGCTATGGATCGAGCCGCGTCTCAAGATGCGATACGGCACGTTTCTCACTCGGCCTCGGTTGCTGAGAATAATCGTTCACCTGGCGGGCACGGTCGGCTCACCACTGGCCGCCTGGCTGACGTATTGGATGTTATCGCAGACGCTGCCGGTAGCCGCGGCGCTCTGCTATGGCGCCTTCTGGGTGTTGGTGATCGTTAACCTTGTGAACTTCCTGGCGCCTCTGTTTGGAGTCCATCGCATCGGCCCGATGCCGTTGTCGATGAGTAGTGCTGGTTCGGCTGCGATGGAGATTCGCGAAGGGTTGGGTTGGTAGCGTCCCTCAGTTGCTAATCAACGCTTGCGCCGTGCTTGACATCGTTATGTTGGAGCTGCCCAGGAAGGGGCCCAGCGGCCTGAATACGTAGCTGACCACTACCGTGACCGTGCTGCCCGGGCTTTTGTTGGGGTTCCAGGTCGTGGTTACGGTTAGCGAACCTGTGTCCAGTGGATACGAGAGGCCTTGGACGTAGGACTGGACCGACGCGCTGGTGGCCGGTGACGAGCTGCTGCTGCCATGCACCATCGCATAGCGCGCCCCGGAGCGCGCTCCGTAGCTGACAAAGCTGTAGGCGTATAACGGCAGCGCGGACTGGATGATCAGGAAGACCAGGGTCAAGGTGATCAGCACGACCAGCGCGAATTCAACCATCGCTTGCGCGCGATTTTGACCCCGCGTCGTGGTCCGTGTGACAACCACCGCAGGATGAGCCTCTACTGCACCTGCATCGTCGCGGTGGCGCTGAGCGGCACCGAACTGGGCAGTCCTGGATACGCCATGACAGTGTTGAAGGTCGCGGTTGCGGTTACCGTTACGAAGTTGAGCACGTTGGTGCAGCTTCCAGGGCTCGTGCAGGAAATCGTTGCCGACGAACCGGCGCATTGGCAAAAGCTCGACGCTGTCGTGTTGGTGCCTGGAGTACAGGATATATCCGTCATGCTGCTGCATGCGGCCTGTTCCATCCCAAGCGTGTTGGCGGCCGCCGCGCGGTTTTGCGCTCCCCATTGCGCGCCGGCGCGGGCCGCATCCGTCACGGCCATTGACATGTTGAACATCCGCGTGAAGTCCAGCGCCACCAGGAGCAGGAGTATAAGGACCGGAAGCACCAAGGCCAGCTCGGCCAGGCTTTGCCCGCGCCTGCCACGGCAATAGAGTAGCGCTTGCGCATCGAGGGCGCGCAGCATCACTCGATCGCGACGGCCGCCTTAATCGGCGAGCCGCCCGACAGACTGGAGTAGTCGGCGTGCAGTTGATCGTCGAGTTGGCGGCAATGTTGATAGTCGAGGCAACCAGGATCGAATAAACGTCGGCCATCGCGTTGCTGGCTAGGGTTAGATTCGCTGCGGGCGCGTATACCACGCCCGTCAGAGTCATCGCGCTGTTGGAACTGAGCGAAAGCGGAGTGCTGTCGGAGCGGTCCTGAAAGAAGAGAATGCCGGAATATGTTCCAGAAGCTGGCGCTGAGAGGTTAAGAATAGTGTTGCTGCTAAGCGAGATAGAGCCGCTCTTGAAGTAGAGCGTCACGCCGGTTCCGTTCAGCGTCGTATTGCTGTCGAGAGTGACGTTGCCGTTGAACGAATAGGTTCCGGTGGAAGTCAGGTTCACAGTCGAGTTGCTCTTCACCGTCAAACCGCAGTAGTAACCGGCAGGTATACCTACCGTCGCACTCGGTCCCACCGATGAGAGGGTGGAACAACTTCCGCTTGGTGACGGTGTTGGTATATAGGCCAGGGGATCGGAGAAAGCGGCGACGCCGGTGGTGGTGGTGCCGGGGAGCGTGCCCTTACTGAACGAACTGCCGCCGACGATCCCAAGCGACGGTGCGGTAATCACACTGCCGGAGGCGCCAGTTACCGCTGTGGAGCTGTTGGAGTTTACCAGCAATCCGCAGCTGCTGTTGATTGTACTGTTCGAGGCCATGTTGAGCGCGCCGCTGGCCGATGGATTGAGCGAATACATGCAATTGCCGCTGGAGTTAACCGCGGCCACCGCGCGCGCCGACACGTTGAGCGAGCTGAAACCGGCCACCGCCAGAAAATAAGTCGGTTGCGCTTGGGCGACTATCACCTCCACTGCGCTGCTATTGCCCGAATTGGGACCGGACGACGGCGGATTGTTCACCGTAACCGCCACCGCGTTGGGATTGATGGAAGTGCCGGAGCCATTGGTGAAACCGTTTTGCGTGGCTGTCGAACGCGCGGCGCTGCTGGGACTGACGCCGCCGGCAAGGAACAGCGCGTCAGCCCCCGCCATCGCGGCGGCATCCGCCACCGCCTGCATCTTCACACGCGCTCGCCAGGCATAGCCGATGTCATTGGCCAGCCCGACCATCGCAAACAAGACCACCAACGCCACCACCACGATCACCAGCACCTGGCCACGATCGCCAGGCCGGGCAGGTTGCGCCACACGCCGCCAAGGATCTCTTTCCATAGTGTCCGCTGCGTGCGCTTGCCGGTCCCAAAATGCGGTCCGCCGAAGGCGGCGCGATTAGGCGCAAAGGCACGCCTTTCACGGTCCACGCTAAAGAATAAAGGTTCGTGGGTCGGTCAAATCGGAACGTCAATCAGATCTGACGCGTCGAAGAATGAACGTGTGTTTGCAAAGCGATGGTCTAAAGTGACGCCGATGGTACTCGCCAGCATCGGCCTTCCTTAACTTACCTTGGTCGCACGAAAGCGTAGCCGCACGTAATCCGCCCACCATTGCCCCTGCGCGTCGCACAATTGAGGCTCCAGCGCCGCCTTGACCTCCGCAATAAAGACGGGGCGCTGCTGCGGCGCCAGTGCCGCCGTAAAGATTTGCGCAAAGGTCGCGAGCCATCCAGCGATGTCGCCCGGAAGCGCGGTCGGGCGCGGTACCAAAACTGCGTCTTCGACCTTGAAGCCGCCGGCGCGAAGCCGGGCGCTATAATCGTCCACAGTGGGGAAGTACCATGGGTTCAGCGCCTCTCCGTCGATTCCTCGGCGCGCCATCGCCTCGACCAGCGCCGTCTTGATCTTCGCCACGCATCCAAAGCCGCCCATCTCGGCAACAAAGCGGCCGCCCGGTTTCAGTGCGCGCCATACGCCCCTGATCACGGCGTCGGGACGGCGCATCCAATGCAGCGCCGCATTGCTGAACACGGCGTCGAACTCGGCGTCGAATTCCAGCCGCTCGCCGTCCATCACACGTGCGTCAAGGCCAAGAGCGCGCGTCGCCTCCACCTGCGCGGCGCTGCCGTCCACACCGACCATCTCGCATCCCGCCGCGGCCAGCTTCGCAGTCAGCACCCCGTCGCCGCATCCCAGGTCCAGGATTCGTTCACCGGCGCGGGCCGCGAGCAGTTCGAGCACGGCACCGGCAAGGTCCGAGACGAAGCGGGCGTTGCGTGCATAGGTTTGAGGATCCCAGGTTTGTGAGGATACCATCGAGTCATCCTAACACGTTGCGCAGACCGTGCATTTCACTTGAACCAGAACTTGGTCTTCGCGGCCCAGGGGCTGGCCGGATACCTACGATGGAGCAGATCGAATGCCTGCTTGGAGTACTGCCCGGTCTGCTTGCCGGCGCATCCGTAACGCGTGCTCATTACTGCCAGGTGCAATGCCTCGGGGGCGCGCGGATCGTTGGGCGCGCGGTTGACCCACGCGATGGTTTGCGCCGCGAGGTAATCTGGACCGGGCCGCGCTGACAACTGCTTTAATTGCGCCGCAGCGGCAGCGCGCTCGGCTGCATTTAGAAAGCCGGGATAGGCCTGGTCAAAGCCCGCCACCGTCAGAACCGGATGGTCACTGCTGCTGGCGTAAAGCGCGGCGCTGCCACCCTGCATCGGATCGGCGCACCACCAGTTGTCCCGATAATCATCGAGTTTATCCATCGGAGTGGTCCGGCCCAGACCCGGGTCGAGGTACGGCCTCAGACCAGGCAACTTGAGAAACGCGTAAATTGCTTCGTAATGCCTTTGCGCGGGCGCCTTGGCCGAGAGATATGCCTGCACGTAAGCCTTGACTTCTGGAGCGGCCTCGCCCGCCTGCGGGGCAAGCGCGTTGGCCGCCGCGCCGTCGTCCAGTATCACGGCGCGCACCCAGGCCGCGACCTGAAGTTGCTTGCGCAGATGGTCGGGCAGGTCGGAACTGTTAGCGGCGGCTTTGAGTGTCGCCATGGGCAGTTTGGTGTTGAGTATGGCAGTCGAGTCGGGCCCGAGGCTTGGAGGGGCGGCGGATTTCGCGCCGCCGAGGTCGTTGGGAATCTGACCGTTGTCGTCACCCAGGGTGATGATTCCGGCCGGCGTACGCGGCGCATATTTGAGCAGTTGCGCAAGGTTGGCGGCCACCTGCATCCGCAGCGACAGCATCGGATTGCGCGATGACGGTGTCAGCGAATCGCCGTGGGCCAGGATCGGATCCAACAATGCGCGGGGTGGCTCGGCAGCTCCCGACTCCACCATCAACCGGGCGCGATAGTATGCCAGCGAGATATATGCGGGCGAATCGGGTTTCATTTTGGCCGCCGCGTCCATCAGGGCGGTGCGCGCAGCGTTGTCTGCGTTGACCTTTGAGATTGACGCCAGCAGCCACGGCAGCGCGTTGGTCTCCTGCCATTTCTTCAGCGCGTAATCCCCCGATTTGGCATCTGTCGACTGGAAGTTCATTATCCAGTCGCTCATCTCGCCGGAGTTTTGCGCGGGCGTGCCGTCCAGAAACAAAGTGTAATCCCACAGGTCCTGCCTGAGCACGGGACCCGGTTGCGGCTTAAGCAGCGCCTGCGTCAATTCCGCCAGGCGGTCGGCGGGATGGAGCCTGAATGCGATGAAGCCGATCAGCCCCAGCGCGCTGGAGCGAAGACTGGCATCGGGCGTCTCGCTGGCTATTTTCTTCAGACGCGTTTCAGCCTCGGTTAGTGCGGCGTTGTCTAACTTGGGCGCCAGGGTTGCCTTGCGGATGAGCGCGCGGGTCGCCAGGTAGGGCGCGATCTGCCGCCATGGCGAGGCGGAGTCCTTCGCGATTGCATCAAAATCGTGCTGCGCGACATCGAATTTGCCGGAGTAAAAGTTGGCGGAGGCGATCTGATAATCGCGCTGTGCCTTTTCAAATGGCGTCATCTGCGGGGAAGGCGCGGCCGGGATAGCGGCGCCGCTGGCGCAATCGCTAAAGACCTGATCCTGCGCCGCCAGCCAGTCCTTGACCTGTGAGCTGCCGGCGCCGAATTTGGTTGCCATTTCATTCAACGTTGCGGCCGCGGTTGGAAACGCGTCCTCGGTGCAGTTGACGTAGGAGAGGCCCTGGTCCGCCAGCATGCGATTGACGTCGATATCCGGCGCGGCGCCCGCGCCTGGAATCCTGGCCCTCGCATCCAGCCATTGCTTGGGTACGTCGGAGGCGGGCGCGCCAAAGGAGTTAATCCGGTCCATCCATAGGGACAACAGCGCCTTGCGCTCGTTGGCGTCGAAGCCCGGCCCCACTAGGTATCGATAGGCGGTGAAGAGGTAGGAACGCGCCCAGCCCGCCTGCACGATACCCAATTGCCCCGCCGCGAAATTATCGAGCGGCAGGTCCGGATGATAGGAGAAGCTGTAGATTGCGACGTTGAAGAACGGGCCGCAGCCGAGCAGGGGGCGCGCCGCACATATCAGCACCGCCACCACCGCCAGGGCAATCAACGCGCGAAGCTTTGTCCCCATGCTTTCAACCTTTCAAGCGCTGCCGCTTCCTGCCCGCGCGACCATGCGCGTGGGGAAAAAATATAGACGCGACGGTTGGCCGGAATTCTGACCGGCGCCTCGTCGCAGGCGATTCCGAGACTGCGGCGGGCCGGGGCAGTGGGGAAATCACCGCCGACCGCCAGATATTCGCGAACGCGAGCGCTGTCCGGACCCATCCGAAACAGCATCGGCACCGCCTCATCGATTGGCAAAGTCTTGAGCCACGCGTCGTAGATGCACCACGAGGCGATTGCGGTGATTGACAGCGGGAGCGAAGCCGGCAGGGCACGGCGCAGGTCAAACAGCAAAGCGCGGTAAAACATGCGCTGCGAGTTGGTGGCGTCGAAGTCGATCTGCAGCGCTTCGATGTTTCCGCGGGCCAGATGCTCAATGGCCTGCAGCGTTTGCGTGCGTTGCAGCGCCGAGAGGCTTGGCGGGCGGCTATGACTGGCCTGGATGCGGACGACCGCAACCAGGCGCGTGCCGTGAGGAACGATCAGCGGTTGAAAACGCGGACGCACAGCCACCGAATCGCCGCGGATGAATACGGTGCCGGCCAGCACCGCAACGCCAACGGTGTCCGGGTCGATGAAAGTCAAATCCTCGCGCCGCTCCCACGCCCACAGCATCATCGGCGGCAGGCTATTCAAACCGGCCGCGCGCAGCGCTTGCTCGCGGTCGGGCGCGACGATGCCCGAGCGGACCGATACCACCAGCAGTGCCAGCAAGCCAGCCGGCGCGCAGATTGCGATCAGACAGCGCGTCATGTTGAACGAAAACGTTGGACGGTGCCCCCTGGGCCGCTATCCTGCCATCACATTGCTACAAAATGTCAAGGAACGCGCGGCAACGGCGTGATGGGCTATCCACTATTTTTGTCCACCGAAAAGCGCCAGGAGTAGAGGTGCCCGTTAACTGTCATTTCGACTCTGTACGTTCCCGGCGCAAGCGGCTGGCGCGGAATCACGGCTACCGCGCCTAACTCGCTGAGCGATCCGCGCGCGTTGGTTTGATCGCCGCCGCGGGGGTTGGCGTAAGTGAACGAATCGAAGCCGCAAGCCTCCAGGATCGGGCCTGCCGAATCGCGGCGCAGCGAGTATGCTTGAAGCCGCGCGGGCACCGTCGCGCCCAGTTGCAGTGTAATCGGCAAGCCGGCGGGCAGCGCGTAGCCCGGGCAGGAGGCCAGCGGGTCGGGCCATTCGTCGCTCAGGGTGTTCATGTAAACGATCGCGCCCGGGGGCGGAAAATAGACCGGTGCGGGCGCCGCGGCCGGCGTCAACCCGGCCCGCCCGAGGCCGTGCAGCACATCCAGCACCGCCGCGCATGCTCCCTTCGCGCAATATTCGCCGTAGCCAACGTCGCTCAGGCGCGGATTGAGCAGCGCCATCCGATGCCAGGTACTGGCGATCCAATGTTCGATTGCCCACCCCTGCGGCGGGTGGGTTTCGGACCCCAAGCCGTACCACTGATCGATATCGGCCGCGCGCCCGGCCCGTTGCCCCTCAACGCTGTACCCCGGC
Source organism: Binataceae bacterium (SeqCode) (assembly GCA_035262365.1). Lineage (GTDB taxonomy): Bacteria > Desulfobacterota > Binatia > Binatales > Binataceae > JAJPJA01. The sequence goes on along the minus strand of DATFSZ010000077.1, from coordinate 17,820 downwards.
TTGTCTGGCTCCTCATTGTGGACTTCGGCGCCCGCGCTCCTGGCCACGCTCCATGACGGGGCGTTTGTGACCAGGTAGCGGGCATGGGCCAAATCGCCAACGCTGAGCGCCGGGTTCTCACGCACGATCGGCACACCGACCTCCGCGCGGTAGCGATTAAGCATGCTCAGCCAATCCGCCCCGCCGCGTGGCGGCATTAAGGGATGTGCCCCGTCCGATGCTGCCGGGAACTCCCCGTTTGCTTCGGGAACGGGCGCGAGCGCACCCTCTGGCGCGCCCGCCGCGGCCGGCGCGGGTGGAGGAGCGGCAGGTGCCGGGGTGATTGAAGGACTCGAAGAGGAGCCCTGCGCAGACCAATGGGTCATGACATAGCGGCCCGCGGCGAAACCGGCGGCTACCACAACCACCACGACGGCGGCCGCGCGCCCCACGCTTAGACCACCACGTCGGCGCGGCGAGTTCATCACCGCAAAGCGCACGCTGCCAAATTCCAGTTCGTCTCCGGGCACTACCCGGGCCGTGCCCGCGACCCGGCGCCCGTTGATCCGCGTGCCGTTGGTTGATTCCAGATCGCGCACCGCGACGCGGGCGAAGTTCCGTACAATCACAGCGTGCCGGCGCGACACCGATTTGTGATCGATCACAACGTCGTTGTCCGGCGCGCTGCCAACCGTGGTTTGTTCCTTGACCAGCGGGTACGCGCGCAAGGTTGGGGAAGCAAGCGCGACGAGACGGATCGGATTGGCCATGTGGCGATGAGCTTAGCATAGAGACGCGCCGCATTTCGCTACCGTTTACGGCAGCCGGAAATATGCCGCCCCTTGCGGAGCCGATGCGTATATTGGATGCTTCCTGCCGCTGATGGATTCGATCGAAGCTGCGAACCTCGCTCGCGCCCGCGAGCATCCCACCGCCGCGCCTGCCCTAATCCCATACGCCGAGCCAGCTCGGCTATCACTTTGGCTGCCTATCACACTATTGGCTATAGCCATCGGGATAGCAGTAATCGGTGGTAAGTTAATCAAATTTTGGGGCGGGACCAGCTACTTCGTGACATATGGGGCGGCTGCGATGGCGGCGGTTGGTCTACCGCTGCTTTTGTTTGCTGAATTGCGCCGTCGAATGGTCGGTAAAACACGCCTGCTGTTAGGTCTATCTCCTCAACAATGGTCGTTATTCGCTGTTTTTGTCCTGTTTCTTGCACTTTACGGCGTCACCCGCTTCGGGCCGACTCCTTTCTATGAGCCGGCAGTTCAGGCGGCGGCCTTTCTCCACGGGCATTCATGGGTCGATGCGCCCGGGTACATGGAGCAGGTCGGTCCAATCTGCAATATCAATCTGCCCGTCGCCAGGACTTTACCCGACTGTGACCTTAGCCGCTTTCACGGCCACACTTTCCTGGTCCATCCGCCGTTGGCGGCGATAGTGATGATGCCTTTCGTGGCTGCACACGGCCGCGTCGCGGACGGTGCCGATCAATATCAGCCTACGGTCTCGGTGCTGCTGGGAGCACTGGCAGTTGCGCTTGCGTGGCGGCTGCTTATGCTGCTTGGGATGTCTAGTGCGGCTGCGCTCTGGCTGACGGCGCTGTTTGGCGCTGGCACAACGCTGTGGCATGAAGCGGCGCTGGGTGCGAGTTGGGACTTCGTGTCTTTAGTCTCCGTGCTGCCAACGCTGCTGGCGCTCAACGAGGTTTTCGGCAAAGGCCGGCCGTGGCTGGTCGGCATGTACGCGGCGCTGGCTGCGCTGGGGCGCAATGACATGGTGATCGCGTGGCCAATTTATGCCTTGCTGCTGATGGCGCGCGGCAGATTGCTGAGGAATCTCTTCGCGATGCTGCCGGCCTTTGCGATTGCAGGCGTCGTTTACGGCGCGTTTAACTATACCCGCTACGGGACCTTCTTCGACCAGGCACTGTGGCTGTGGTATCGATGCTGCGACGGCGGCGGCTACTTTAATCCCGCTTTCCACCAGGCAATTCCCGGGCCGATTTCGCTCCATTTTCTTCCCGCCAACCTGCACGTGGTCCTGTTCCTGGGATGGGGCCTTAATGAAAACTTTCCATGGATTCATCCGCAGGGCGCCGGCCAGGCGATGCTTCTGACGTCTCCTGCCTTCGTGCTGGCGCTGCGGCCAAGTTTGAAGAGGAGGATAACGCAGTTGATTTGGCTGGCCACGCTGCTCTGTATGGGTCCGGCCATGCTGTGGTACGCCAGTGGTTTCGTGCAGTTTGGGCCGCGCTATTGGGTCCAGGTTTATCCCTTTCTGCTGGTGCTGGTGGCGCTCGGGGTTGGTGCCGGAAAACAGGTCGATCAACTGACCAGGATCTTGATTCTCGTGTCGGTCTTCCTCGTGTCATTCGGCATGTGGCACATCCACATGTACAGCTTCGGCTGATTCATCTCGATGGCGCCCCAATCGCGATCGTTGCGCAGCGAAGCCGCCATGGCCGCCTTCGCGATGGCGGCTTTTGTCGTAACGTTCAGCTACCCGGTGCTGACCCGCCTCGGTGGTATCGGTGTGGTGTGGGATTGGCCTGAGTTTTTAATCCGCAACTGGGTGGCAGTCCATTCGTTGCGCCATTTTCATCAGTTACCGCTGTGGAATCCATACGAATGCGGGGGGATGCCGCTGCTGGCGCATCCGTCATCTCAGATTCTTACTCCCTTGTTCGCTCTGCCAATCCTGCTCGGACCGTTTGTCGGACTGAATTTGCAAATCCCGGCGCACCTGGCGATCGCATGGAGCGGCGGTTACGTGCTGGGGCGGATGCTTGGAATGGGTCCGCTGGGAAGACTCACCTGCGCCTCGATCTTTCCCGCCAGCTCCTGGTTCTATCTGCATATCGGAGTGGGTCACCTGAATTTTCTGCCCACTGCATACCTGCCGTGGGTGGCCGCCGCGGTGCTGGAGGGATGCATCCGGCGCAGCTTGCTGCCGTGGATCATGGCGGGACTGCTTCTGGCGGTGATGTTCGGTGAGGGCGGCGTGTATCAGCCAACGCAGGCGGTGATATTGGCCGCGCTGATCGCGCTGTGGATGACCGCGATACGCAGGAGCCCCTGGCCGGTGATAGGAATTGTTGTGATGCTGGCCTTCGCCGGCGGGTTCGCCGCAATCAAGCTGCTGCCGAGCTGGCAGATGATGCGGCTGCATCCGCGGCCGGTCGAGAACCTCGAGTACAGTCCGATCCCGGTGCTGCTGAAGGGACTGTTCGCCCACTATCAGTACTACGATCGCGAGCGCGTTGAGGCCTGGGGCTTCTGGGAAGTGGGCGCCTACCTGGGGCCTGCGGCGGTGGTGCTCGCAGTGTTGGGGCTGGCCGGTTCGCCGCGCCGCGCGGTTTGCTGGCTGCTGGCTGCGGCGCTGTTTTTCATTCTGGCCGTGGGCGGGCCGCGCCAATGGTTTCCGTGGTCCGTGCTTCATCGTCTGCCAATCTTTGCGTGGGAACGGGTGCCCGAGCGTTTCTTGATTTTGTTCGTGCTGGCGCTGGGCGTGATGGCGGGTTTTGGCGCCGATTTCCTGGCGCGGCTGTACCGGCCGGTGGGAGCTGTCGTTGCCGCTTTACTGCTGCTGGTGGCGATGGCGGATGCCTGGACTGTTGACCGCCCCAACATGAATGCGCCGGTGGATAGTCAACCTGAGCCGGCAACACCGGGAGCCCAGTTCGTGCAGGACTTCCAGGATCCATGGAGCATGCTGACCCTGGCGCGCAGCAACCGCGGCGCGCTGCATTGCAACGAGGAACTGGATTTCCATGACGTGGACTTGATGAAGGTAACCGCTTCAAATGAGCCCGGCTACCGCGGCGAGTATTATCTGCGCGGCCCGGGAGCCATGGCATTGGAGCGATGGACGCCAAACGCTCTCAGCTATGATGTGAGTACGCCGGATCGCAACGTGATGGTGATCAACCAAAACTATGACGCCAACTGGCGCTTGGCGCGCGGGCGCGGAGAGGTCTTTTCCGACGGCGGGCTGCTCGCGGTGCGCGTGCCCGCGGGCGGTCAGAGTCTGCGGCTGGTCTATCGCAGCTACGATTTCGCGCTCGGCGCGGCGATGAGTCTCCTTACTTGCGCCTTTGCACTGGCTTTGTGGAGTGGCGAGCGCCGTCGTACGAGCGCTTGAAAACGTCTCCCTGCCTTGACAAGCTGCGGTAAACTTTGCATGAAGCACCCGGTTAAGATGACGCCGCTTTTCGCGCTTTGGCCAATCTGTGTTTGCGGGCCGCGCGGTGGGCGAAAAGGAATGTGAATATGTCCGATCTTCAGGACGCGATGCTTGCGGGTCTCAAGGTTTTGGATTGCGGCGAGAATGTCTCAGCCCCCTATGCCGCCAAGCTGATGGCCGATCTCGGCGCGGAGGTGGTCAAGGTCGAGCCGCCGCTGGTGGGTGATGTGGCGCGCAGCCGCGGTCCCTGGCCGCGTGAGCACGAGGGCGACCGCGAGCACAGCGGTCTGTTCCTGGCGCTCAACACTTCCAAGCGCGGCGTCACGATCGACCTGGCCAACCGGGATGGGCGCGCGGTGCTGGATCGTCTGGCAAAACATGCCGACGTGTTGATCCACAACTACACTCCGGCGCGCGCCAAAAGCCTTGGGCTGGACTTCGAGCGGCTGTCCGCGCTCAACGATCAGTTGGTAGTAACGCAAATCACGGTTTATGGCCTCACCGGTCCGAAGTCTGAATGGGCGGCGCATAACCTCAACGGCGTCGCGGCCGGCGGATGGCTGTACATGTCGCCTGGATACTCCAAGGACACCGAGTTGCCGCCGCTTAAGACTTTCGGCCAGCAGGGCGATTTTCAGGGCGGAATTCATGGCGCGATCGCCTCCATGAGCGCGCTCTTCGCACGGCGCGCGATCGGTCGGGGCCAACTGGTTGACGTTTCTATCCAGGAGGCAATCGCCGCGGCACTCGAATTGGGATTCGTCAAGTGGACCTATCGCGGCGAGATCTCCCATCGATGCGGCACGCTTGGACCCAGCGCGCCCTATGGCATCCTGCGATGCAAGGATGGGCTGCTGCATTTTCTGATCCTCGAAGACGCTCATTGGCAGGGGCTGGTCAAGATCATGGGCGCTCCGGAATGGACGACGTGGGATTTGTTCAAGACCGGTGGGGAGCGAGCGCTCAACCAGGACGTGCTCGAAATGCAGGTCGAGGAATGGCTCAAGGATTACACCGTGCAGGAAGTGTACGAGATGGCGCGCAAGGAGCGCCTGCCGATCGCGCCGGTTTCCGGCATGGGCAACCTGCTCAAGATGGAACAGCTGAAAGTCCGCGGTTACTTCACCGAGCTGGATCATCCCGCAGCCGGGAAGCTGACGTATCCAGGTGCGCCTTTCAAGCTGAACACGCGCGCCTGGGGACTGCGCCGGCCCGCGCCGCTGCTGGGCCAGCACAATCGTGAAGTATTCGCCGAAATCGGAGTTGCGGGTGACGAACTGGTGCGGCTGGAACGGGCTGGAGCGATTTGACGCATCGCGCAAACGCGCAGTGCAAAGTTTCAGGTACGACGATGACAAAATTACCACTGGAAGGCTTTCGGGTACTGGACCTGAGTTGGGTTTGGGCCGGCCCGTACACGGCGTTGCAAATGGGGCATCTGGGCGCCGAAGTGATCAAGGTCGAGAGCACGCTGCGACCCGATATCAACCGGCGCATTCCGCCGTTTGCCGAAGGCCGGCCCGGACTGGACCGCGGCGGAAGTTTTAATCAATGGAACCAGAACAAGCGCAGCCTCGCGCTCGACCTGTCCAATCCCAAGGCGAAGGCAATCGTGCTCGAACTGGTCAAGAAATGCGATGTCGCGATCGAAAACTTCTCTGCCGGCGTGCTTGACAAGATGGGGCTTGGCTACAAACAACTCAGCGCGCAAAATCCGCGCCTTGTGATGGTGTCGCTTTCCGGCTTCGGGCAGACCGGACCAATCAGCCGCAATGTGGCCTACGGCGCGACCGTAATGGCGATGGGTGGGCTGACCGCGCTGACCGGCTACCGCAACCAGGAGCCGCGCTCGGCCGGTCTTTCCTATCCCGATCCCAACTCGGCGCTGCACGCGGTGTTCGCCATACTCGCGTCGCTGTGGCGGCGCGATCGCACGGGTCAGGGCGAATATATCGATTGCTCGCTGCTCGAAACGATGGTGGCCGTGATGCCCGAAGGACTGATGACCGAAATGATGCGCGGCGAGCAGCCTGCGCGCGACGGAAACCGCGACCCTGTGATGGCGCCCTATGGGGTCTATCGCTGCGCCGGTGAAGACAACTGGATCAGCATCTGCGTGCGCGACGAAAACGAATGGCGCGACCTGTGCGCGGCGATGAAACAGCCGGAACTCGCCATAGATCCGCGTTTTGCGACCGCTGCCGCGCGCAAACACAACGAGGATGAATTGGACGATATTCTCACCAGCTTCACTGGGAGGTTCGATTTCTTTGAGCTGGAAGGCATACTCCAGCGCGCCGGCGTCGCCGCGGCCGCGGTGATGTCGGCCAAGGACGTTGCCGCCGACCAGCATCTGGAGGCGCGCGGCTTCTTCGTCCGCCTCAACCATCCTGAAACCGGCGTGTTTACCCATGCTGGCACGCCATGGCACTTTTCGGCTACGCCGGTACCAGTCCGGCGTCCGGCGCCGCAATTGGGCGAGGCCACCGAGTACGTGGTGAAAGAGCTGCTCGGCTATAGCGACGCCGAATATCAGAAGCTGCTCGCAGAAGGCGTGTTCAAGTAAAAATTGAGAAGGGAGAGAAGCGGGAGATCCAGGAACTCTATTTTCTCACTCCCTTTTCTATTTCCTTTCCCCCAAACAGGAGGCATCGATGGCACTAGCATTGGAGGGCAAGGTTGCGCTGATCACGGGCGCCGGTTCCGGGATGGGGCGCGCTTCAGCCCTGGAGTTCTCCGCGCAGGGCGCAAAGGTCGTGGTGGCGGACTACGTACCCGAGGGCGGCGAACGCACGGCCGCAGTGATCAGGGACAAAGGCGGCGAGGCGGTCTTCGTGCAGGTGGACGTCACCAATCCAGCGCAGGTCGAAGCCGTGATCAAAAAGGCGGTCGATACCTGGGGCCGGCTGGACTTCGCGCACAACAACGCCGGTATTGAAGGGCTGCTCGGCCCCACAGCGGAGGGCACGCTGGAAAACTGGAACCTTGTGCTTGCCACCAACCTGACTGGAGTGTGGTTATGTATGAAGTCCGAGATCGTGCAGATGGTGGCGCAGGGAGGCGGGGCGATCGTCAACACCGCTTCGGCCGCAGGTTTGCACGGAGTCGAGGGATTTTCGGCCTACTGCGCCAGCAAGCACGGTGTGCTGGGGCTGACCAAGGTGGCAGCCAAGGAATACGCGAAACAAGGTATTCGCATCAATGCAGTTTGTCCCGGCCCGATCGAAACGCCGATGTTGCAGCGGATTGTCGGCGTGTCTCGGGTAATCGCACCAGCCAGCACCGCCGGCGCGACGCCCATGGGCCGCAGCGGCAAAGCCGAAGAAGTAGCCCGCGTAGTAGCGTGGCTATGCAGCCCCGCCGCGTCTTATGTCACCGGCGTCGGGATGCCGGTGGATGGCGGTTACGTGGCGTGAGCTTGGGAATGGTGGTTACTTTTTTGCGCCCCTCTCCCAATCCAGGGGAGAGGGACGTCAAGTGATTCGCGCAAGCCGCCTGGTGGGCGAGGGGCGCAACTCTGCGTCGAGCAACCTTTTTTTCACCCTCAAGTAATTTTCTTGGTTTGGGCTTGACGCGGGGAACAATCGCCGGCCTTTGTGCCGGTGAATTTTCTTTAGGCCGCGCGTGTTTGCGTGCTTGTCACTAGCGCTTCGATCGAACGGGCCCGTTCGGCGTGAGCGCTTAGCTCCTCGAATTCTGGAATCAGATCGTCCCATTCGATTAGTGTCGAAACGCGGCCGCATCGCTCAAGCGCCATCCGCAGCAGATCCCAAACGGGCTCCGGGACGGGATGGTCGTGCGTGTCGACCAGGTGTGTGCCGGCGTCGCTGTGGCCCGCCAGATGGATCTGGCCGACGCGTTCGGGAGAGATCTGGCTTACGTATTCGGCCGCCGAGAAGCCGTGATTCTGCGCGCTGACGTAGATGTTGTTCACGTCGAGCAGGATGCCGCAATCAGCCGCCTGCGCCACCGCGCCCAGGAACTCCCATTCCGGCATCGCGGAATGCCGGTAGGTCAGATAGCTGGAGACGTTCTCGATCAGGATTTGCCGGCCCAAGCGGTCCTGGACTTGGCGGACTCTTGCCGCCACCAGCTTTAGCGCCTCTTCCGTGTAGGGCAATGGCAGCAGATCGTGCGCGTAATGCCTTCCGATCGAGCCCCAGCACAGGTGATCGGAAACCCAAGCGGGCTCAAAGCACTTAATCAGCGCCGCCAACTCGTCGAGATAGTCTGATCGCAGAGGGTCGACGCCGCCGAGGTTGAGCGAAACACCGTGTAGGACGATCGGTGCCCGCGCGCGCGCCCTTTCCAGGACATGCAACGGCCGGCCGCCCCGAATCATGAAGTTTTCGCTGATTACTTCGAACCAGTCGGCGCTGGCGCTGCCCTCCAGGATGCGCCCGTAGTGCGGAGGTCGCAGCCCAACTCCATGACCGATATAAGGAAAGTTATTCACCAGAAAATCGCGGGAGCCCGCACCGGAGCGGGCTCCCGCCTCAAACTACATCGCCTTCTTGGTTTCGGGCACCACGGTGCCACCCTTGCTGGTGCAGTCCTGTGCGGTACTCATCTGGACCCAGCCCTGACCCTTGCAAGCGTTTTTGCCCTTGCAATCGTTTTTGGCTGAGGCGCACGCGCCCTGTCCTTTGCAGCTGTTGACGCCCGCGCATTTGACCTGGGCCGCGCCCGCGCTCTCGTCGGCACGTGCGGTAACCGCACCGCTGATGATCAGGAGCGCCGCAGCGCCGGCCACGATGAATGATTTTGCATTCATTTTAGTCCATTGCCTCCGATTGGAATTGCGTTGTTTGGATGCACAATCGCGATCAAGGTTTCAATCCCGGACATTGGTTCCAACAGAACACGATGGCCTGCGTTCGCCGGCGCGACACCATCGGGCAATCATTGCAGCAAACCAAGGCCTATCGCAATCGCGATCCTCCAGCCATAAACTCATTACGATCAATTCGTGTACTTTGGATTTTGTTCCGGATATCGACTTTGTAGCGTGCCTATGACGCCACCCAGCCCCCGTCCACCGGCATCGTGACGCCGGTTACGAAAGACGCCGCGTCCGAACACAGCCACACCACCGCCGCGGCGATCTCTTCGGGCTTGCCCAGACGCTGGATTGCCTGAGGAGCAACCAATTCCTTCTCCGACATGCCGTCGGCCAGTGTGCGCTCGATCATCGGCGTCTGGATCGCGCCGGGGCACACCGCGTTGACTCGGATGTTCGATTTGGCGAATTCCAGCGCCGCCTCCTTGGTCAAGCCCGCAACACCGTGCTTGCTTGCGACGTAGCCGGGGATGGCGGGAGCCGCGACCAGTCCCAATATGGATGACGTGTTGACGATCGCGCCGCCGCCGCGCTTTATCATCGCGGGAATCTCGTGTTTCATGCACAGCCACACGCCGGTCAGGTTGACCGCGATAACGCGCTGCCAATCCTCTTCGGTGCATTCCACCAAACCTGCCGCCGAACCTTCGACCCCGGCGTTGTTGTAGGCGCAATCCAGCCCGCCGTAGGTGTCGATCGCCGTTTTGACCAGGCGCTCGACCTGCTTTGCCAGAGTGACGTCGGTCTGCACGAAGGTCGCGTCCCCGCCGGTATCCTTGATCAGCTCGACGGTGCGGTTTCCTCCCTCCGCTACCACGTCTCCGATCACGACCCTGGCGCCCGCGCGAGCAAACGCAATCGAAGCCGCGCGTCCAATTCCCGAACCGCCGCCGGTGACCAGAGCGACTTTTCCCTGCATCTGTGGAGCCATGAACAAAGCCTCCGCGTTCAGGTCGCCGGCTCGAGCCGTCAAACCTGGTCGATTGCTATAGCAGAAGGTGCGAGCTTGTACACTCCGCCGCGCTTCATAGCCCCAGCCCTGCGCAGATCTTTTCCACGATCCGCTCGGGGCTGTCCGCGACATCCACCGCCAGCGCGTCGCGCGGCGCTTCCAATGTTTCAAATTGGCTGTCCAGCAGCGACACCCCCGCATAATGGCCGGAGCGGCGGCGCAGGCGCTCGCGGATCAACTCGATATCCCCATGCAGGTAGACTATCGCCTGGCGGTTGCGGTCCACGGTGAGCTCATCGCGGTAGGACTGTTTGAGGGCGGAACAGGCCAGCACCATCGGCTGGTCAACGGCCAAATGCTGCTCAATGAGATCGCGCAGCGCCCGCAGCCATGGCCGCCGGTCATCATCGGTTAAAGCGACCCCCGCAGCCATCTTCTGTTTAGCCTTGGCGGTATGAAAATCATCCGCATCGTAGAACTGCCATCCTAGCCGCTGCGCCAACAGCTTCCCAATCGTCGTTTTGCCCGTACCCTCAACGCCCGTGACGATTATGACGCGCGCCGCCGCTCCGGTGGGCATGTTTCTGTCGCCGGGCTTATCCGACATGGATCAGTCCTGAAAGACCGGCCGCCAGCAGCGGGGTCAGGATCCAACCTGCCAGGATATGAATCCACAGGTACCAACGCAGGAATATTCCCGCGTATGCGCGCTGCTCATCCGCCGGATGCAGATTGTTCGCTGCGCCGCTCGACGGATTCGGACGCCAGTATTCCCCTTGATGCAAATCGACCACCGGCAGGAAATTCTCCAGTGAATAGACAAACGCGTTGAAGGGCGGATAGTGGGGCGGAGTCGTGCCGCTCTGCATGAAGGAATCATAGGCGGAGCCTTCGGTCGGACTCACCGCGCGCAGCGCATAGCCCCACCGGAACAGCACCGTTCCAAACGCGACGAATCCCAGGATCCACCAGAGCGCGCGCAGCGGGATAAAACCATAGCCGATCGTCACTTGCAGCAGCGCGTTCCAGATCCGCTCCGCCATCCCCAGTCCGCCGTCGCGCCGCTGGGCAACACGCTGCGCGATTTCCACCTGGATTGCGTCGTCGCTCTCCCCGCCCGCCATGAGGGCCTTCGCCAGTTCGGCATAGGGCTGTGCGTGAAAACCGCGGGGCTGGCGCGCGATCCATGCCAGCCGGCTTTCGGCGGTGGCTGGACTGTCTCCACCGAAGCCGCCGTACTGAAATCCCGTCAGCATCAGGTTGCCGGGCGCCGGCCAGCTCGATTGATCGTCCCACAGTTCGCTGCACCGCGCGTCCGCCAGATCCAGTTGCGTACGCGACGTATGGCTTATAGCCACCCAATAGAGCGGCCCCTGGATCGTCGCCCGCTCCGCGTTGAGTCCGTTTTCCCCCGGTCCGAAGAACCGGGCGTGATTGAAGCTGAGCGCGTGGCCGATACGGATCAGCCGGAAGTCCACCATTGCGTTGGTCGAGAAATCCACCGGTCCGCTGCTCGCGAGACCCTGATGAAACAGTACGTCGCCGCCGACGGAGGCCTCCACGCCGGAGATCGCGGGGACCTCGGCGCTCTGCACCCTGGCGGCGCTGAAGTCTATCGTTCCGCTGATCGACGCGCGGTAGAACGTCACCTGGTCATAGGCGCCGAAGGTTAGCGTGACGTCGCCGTCCACCGTAGCCATCTCGCCCATGATCGGGCCGGTGATGCTGGCGCGTAAATCCAGGTCGCGCAATCGAGCGTTGGAAATATCGACTCCCTGCTTGATCACGCATCGGATCAGGGTCAGTGGAAACGGCACCTTTTGATAAGACAGGTCGAGCAGCCCCGCGATGCGGGCGGCTTTGATACCGGCTCCGCTCGGATGCACCAGGCGAGACGCCACGGGATCGGAAGCAAGCCACGCCACAAGCGGCGCACGGATGGTGCGATCCGGTCCCCATGCCTCGGAGTTGACAGGGTTGTTGGAAGGATCGTCGGGGTCGTCACGAGGTCCCGCCCATTCCAGGTCGCGTTCCGGGGCGCTGCGCAGCAGCAGGACCTCCGCATGACTCAGCGCGCCGAACTTCTCCCGCGCCATCTGCTCCAGCAGATCCGATTTATTCGGCTCGGCGGCGCGCCCGGGGAGAGCGGCGGCAATGATTAGGGCCAGCGCCACGATAAGCGAGGAGCGTGTGATCACCGCGTCGAACCCGCCGGGTCCAATTCGGGCCGCACATCGGTCGCGATGGACGCGGACTGTCTGCCGCGGCGCAGGAAATGGCTGATCAGGTAATCGAAGCTGACCGCCCCAGCCCCGTTAAAGCCAAGCCACAAGTAAGTGAGCGCGTAGAGCGGCTCGTCGAGTTCGACGAAATCGTCGAGCCCGGCGACGTTTTTAAGCTTCACCGTCACGATCGCCACGATCATGTTAATGACCATCGCGACCGACACGAACCGCGTGGCCAGACCGGCATGGTCAGGGCTCCGCCCAGGCATTCGGTCCACGCGGAAAGAGCGGCGTTGAAGGCTGGATAAGGTATTCCCCACTGCTGGAATCGCTCCGCGAAAGCGGGCAGGTTGTGTACCTTGGCCCATCCGGTCTCAAAGAAGAAATAGCCGACAAACAGCCGCATCAGCAGCGGCGGCACCCAGGGAAGCTTATCCAGCAATCCGGTCAGGCCCTGCCACCAGTACACCAGGTTTGCCAGCGCGGTTCGATTTTCGGATGCCATCCTTAAGACTCTCCCGGTACGCCGTTGCAAAACAACAGATGCTTGAGCCGCATCAAGGTTTCAAGAGTTACGATTCACGCAGGCTGTTCCGGGTGCCCCGCACTGGATAAACCACCGGCCGGCACATTCTATTCCGCACAAGCGGCGATTGCTTGTCGGCCGGTGCGGTGTGCGCTTGAATGCCCCCAGGTCAGAATCGGAGGCAAGCCGTGAAGCTGGAAAACAAAGTTGCAATAGTAACCGGCGCCGGCGCCGGTATGGGACGTGCGATAGCATCGCGCTTCGCCAGGGAAGGGGCGCAAGTCGTACTTGCGGAAATCAACCGGGCGGCGGCCGAGGAGACCCTGTCCGCGATCGGCGGGCACGGCGTGGCGATTGCGACCGATATCGGCAAGGTCAGTGATATCGACGAGCTGATCTCGCGCACGGTCGAGAAGTTCGGACGCATCGATATCCTGGTCAACAATGCCGGTGTCACCAAGCAATTGGGCTTTTTCGAGGTGACGGAGGCGGACTGGGACTGGATGTATTCGGTCAACGCGCGCGGCCTGTTTTTCTGCATGCAGCGGGTGGCGCGCGAAATGGTCAATCAGCGCGCCGGCAAGATCGTCAATATCGCGTCGATTGCTGGTAAGGGCTTTCGCGGCACGTCAAATATCGCCTACGCCGGCACCAAGGGGGCGGTTATCGCGATGACCCGAATCGGCGCATCGCAACTGGCTCGCTATAATATCAATGTCAACGCGATCTGTCCGGGCGCTACGCGCACCAGTCTGTTCGAGATGGGTATCGCGGCGGCGGTCAACAAGCGCAAGATCCCGCGCGAGGAAGCGGTGCGCCGCATGGAAGCGTCGATTCCGCTGGGCCGCTCCAACGCGCCCGACGATATTGCGAACATGGCGGCATTCCTCGCCTCGCCGGAGGCCGACAACATAACCGGCCAGTCCTTCAACGTTGACGGCGGCCTGGTGTGGGACTGAGGACGCCTTGGCCTACCGGAGGGTGAAAGCACCTCCGGGTCCGGAGCCCGAACTCGTGAAGGGCACGAAGGGCGGGTTGAGCGCCTGCACGTACGCCGGGCCCGCCGTCGCTCCCGTCGGTTTGCTGAACGTGAACCTGGTTGAATCGATCACCGAGAGATGGATTTTCGCCGCCCCGCCGGCGGCTATCCCGCCGAGGTTCACCGTCGCCGTACTTTGTTTGTTGAAAAAGTTGATTACAGTCAAAGTGGAGAACCCATTGCCGTTAACCGTGATCGTGCTGCCGGACTGAGTGACCGACGTGACCGTGATTGCCGATCCGACTGGCACGGAAACCGCGTTACTGCTCTTGCTGTAACTGCTGTCCGCGCCCTTGTTGACGACGACGATTGAAGCGGGTCCGGACGGCACTGCGGCGGGCAGCATGAAACTGAAAGAGGTGGATGTCACTCCGCCGCTGCCGGGACTGATGAAAATCGCGGGCATCCTCCCGCCCGTGCAGGCGCAGAATACGTTGACTGCCACACCGTGCGCGGTATCAAAGCCAGTGCCGCCCAAGGTGACCGAGGTGCCCTGTAGGATGACGGTTTCGATATTATTGATAGCGAAGGCCGGGTCGCCGCTGGTTGGCGCGAGCCCCATTCCATTGACCGTCTTGAGCGTGGGAATTCCCGCGCCAGCCGAGCCTTGCAGGAGAGCGCCAACCATGTTGGAGGTCTTGAAGCCCGCGTCTGCATTGACGACCTGAACCTCGGCAAAACCCTGGCCCAATGAAATCGCGGCCGGAATTGGCACCGTAAGCGAACTCGATGAATGCGAGGAGGGTTTCAGCGGGCCCTCGTTCACTGGCCCTTTCGAGGTCGAAACAAAAAAGTTGACCTGAGCGCCGGCACTGAAGTTACTGCCGGTTATCGGAAAGCTGGAGCCGGCCAGCAGCGTGGAGGGAATCGAGCTGATAGCCGGGGCTGGAGCCGGAGCGACGAAGGCATTGGCAAAAGTGCCAATGTCAACCGTGCCCCATCCGGTCGTCAGATCGAAACCTGTCCCGGCCTTAAAGCCGGTGACAGTGCCGTAGTCATTGTTACCCTTGGTGACGTCGCGGAAGCCTGACGCTGCCAATCCTCCATTGGCCAGGGCATATATGGTTGGGTTGAGTGGTCCGGGACGGCTCTTTTTGAGCTGTGCGATAAGCTTGGAAATGCCCGCCCACGCGGGTGCCGAAAGGCTAGTGCCGATAACACAACATTGGATGCTCACCGATCCAAAGCCGTCATCGAAACCCACAAAAACTCCGGGCCCGTTCGGACCGGTGAGGGCAGCGATCAGCGCAACGTCAGGTACGTCACGGCTGCCGTCGGCGGGCACGCCGGTGCCTTTTTGGAAGACTGGCTTCGGGTAAATAGCGCTGGCGCCGCCACCGGTCGCGAACTGGCCGGAGGAGTAAACTGCGTCCCAGGCCAACTCGGCGACGTGGCTAACGTTGTTGCCGGACGCGTCGTAGTTTGGCGTAAACATAGTGCCGCCAACGTTGGTTACAATCGGATCGCCGCCGAGTTCATTGATGTTGGGTGAAGAGCCGGGTACGCAGACAGTTCCACTGGGATCCGGGACCAGGCCAGCGGCGCCCCAGTCGCCCGTCGAGAGAAAGATCGACTGTCCCTGCGCAGCCGCCTGCGCATAGATGGGACTCATCGTGCCGGTGTAAAACGTGGACGATCCGCCGCACAGACCGAAGCTAATGCTGATCGTACCGCAGACATTTTCACTAACGGCGCTTTGGATTGCATCGGTAATTGGGGTTGGTGTGGCGGGGTCGCCCAGGTAAAAACGTGTCGTTGCCGGGTGAGCTGCGTCTCCCGGCGCCACCGCGTGAGACCACTCCAGGTCCAGCAGGGCCTCGAGTTCATCGCCGTTAATGCCGGGATTAGTCCCGTCAACCAGCACGGTCTTGATACTCCAGGCAGGCAGCCCGAATTGCGAGTTGAAGACGTCGACTGCGCTGGGAGTGAAGTCGGAATCGCCAACTATGGCGATGCAGTCGCCACCGCCGCCCGTAACGCCAGCGGAAATCAGCAGGTTTTCATCGTAGAACGAATACAGGTCCTGAGGACCGAAGCCGATAGTGCCGCCGAGATTTACGTTGGGAACCGGTGCAGCCACCGCGCCGCCTGATGACGGAAGACGCGGGCCGGGATCGAGCAGTGCCGCCGGACCGAACCATTCTGACGTCACGTCGCCGGATGTGACGGGGCTCAATGGCCCTTCAGCTTGCAAGCCGCGATGGGCTACAGCCATTGCATGGAGAAAATTGTCCAGGCCGCCGATATTGCCGATCACCCCGCTTAGCTGCTCCGGAATCACCGGATCGGTGACATTGGAGTAAGTCGCGCCGCTGCCGAAGAGCATGATGTTGGTGCCAAAGGCGCGCTCGGCGTCGGCGACCGTGCCGCTAAATCGCACGTAGCGTTGCGCAAGGCTGCTGGCGGTCACCTTAAGTCCCTGCGCGCGCAGCCATTGCACGACCGCGTCAACATCCTGCTGCGAGGGGCCGAAGCGCGCGTTGAATTGCGCCGGCGTGAGCCATCGATGGTAGCGCGGGGAGCCCGGGTTCTGCTGGTCGAGCAGAAGCTGATCGAGTTCAGGGCGGTTGCGCAGCGCCAGCGTGACCCTCATGTTGAGTTGTGCGGCCGGGTCGGCGTGGGCCACCGGATAACGATTGGCGGCCTCCAGCGGATGGTTGCCGGTCATCGTTACCGACGGCCACGCAACCGTCTGGGACTGCGCAGCGCCCGGTAAAAGCCCTACCAGGATAATAGTCAGAAGCGCAGCACCGAAAGTCAGTCGGCATTCAAAATCCACAGCCGTTCGAATCTTATTAATCAGATTGGCAATAAGGGAGCGGTACTGGTCGTGAGTGAATAGCAACATAATCTGATCTTAACAGGCCTACTTAAAGTAGAGCCAATCCGCACCCGAAATCAGGGCATGACAAGAGGAACGTGCTTTCGAACGCTGCGCTTGCCGGCGCTCGCACGAACGTTGATAGTCCGCGTGGAACTCCTCAGAGCAGGGTAAACCCTCCTCCCGGATCATTGCCTGAACTGGTAAAGGGAACGTAGGGTGGGTTCAGTGCCTGTACATAAGATGGACCGGGCACCGCTCCACCCGGTTTGGTGAAGGTAAACTTGGTCGAATTGACCACTGCCAGGTGGATTTTTGCCGTCCCGCCGCTGCCGATTCCACCCAGGTTGACTGATGATCCGCCCTGTTTGTTGAAGAAGTTGATCACCGTCAGGGTGGAGAAGCCCGTGCCGTTGACGGTAATAATACTCCCCGACTGCGTAACCGAGGTTATTGTTAAGGCTGCTCCAACCGGTACCGAAACCGCGTTGCTGGCCTTACTGAAACTGCTGTCAGCGCCCTTGTTGATAACCACAATTGACGCCGGACCGGTGGGTACATTTGATGGCAGCGTGAAGCTGAAAGAGGTCGAAGTCAGGCCGCCGCTGCCGGGATTGACAAAGATCGCAGGCACCTTGCCGCCGGAACAGGCGCAGAACACGTTAACCGCGACCCCATGCGCGGCGTCGAATCCGGTGCCGCCGAGGGTCACGGTGGTCCCCTGTTTGATCACGGTCTCAACGTTGTTGATCGCAAAGGCGGGGTTGGAACTGGTAGCTGCGAGCCCAGTTCCGTTGATGGACTTGAGAGTGGGAATTCCCGCGACGGGCGAGCCCTGCAGCAGTGCGGACGCCAAATTTGAGATCGTAAAGCCGGCGTCGGCATTGACCACCTGGACTTCAGCAAATCCCTGTCCCAGTGAAAGCGTCGCCGGAATCGGCACCGTAAGCGCAGTCGATGAATGCGCTGAAGGAGTCAGCGGACCCTCGTTCATTGGTCCACCTGAAGTGGAGACATAAAAGTTGACCAGCGCGCCCGGAGTGAAGTTACTGCCCGTGATTGTGAAACTTGCGCCGACCAGCAGCGTTGAAGGGATTGAGGTGATATGCGGAGCAGGGGGCGGGCCGACGAAGGCGTGGCCGAAAGTGCTGATATCAACCGTGCCCCAGCCGGTGGTCAGGTCAAAGCCCGGGCCGGCACTGAAGCCGGTGACACCGTTGAAACTGTTGTTGCCGCTGGTGACGTCA
>DATFSZ010000076.1:0-34397 GCA_035262365.1 Binataceae bacterium (SeqCode) | reverse complement strand
CGGGTCCTGACGGGCCCATCTGGCAGAGCATAGGGGGTATAACCTGTTGGGGCTTCTGGAGTCCCGAATAGCGATCAAAGGGAGTATCTATCACAACAGTCTGGCTTCGCCGGCGGGATACGAATTGGCGTCAGGATCGTTTGCAGGCGCTTTGCCGGGCGCATTTTCTTCCAAGACCCTCGGTCGGGCGGTGCTCACCGTAGTAACTGTCATTTAGCGGTCCGACGAAGACACTAGCCCTTCGGCCGGCTACGTCGCTTTTAGCCTTTGGCGCCTTGTTCGCGATTTGTAATTTCGAACCCTCAGTTTTTCTAAACTTAGTAGTATATCCTGGGTGACTCGGCGTACATTCGCCGCCTGAACGGCCCCGAGTTTAGCTATAATTTCGTTGAAGTCTTCGGCAATTTGTTCCCGCAACCTGACTGCATCCAAACCGAAACCCGTTTTCGAGCCATATTCCCGGATCAGAAAGTGTAGGATTGCTTCAAAAATCACGCTTCGATACCTGAGGTAGAGGCTGTCCCCTTGCGGCACCATCTGGCGCATGGTCAGAGCGATGTAGTCGCCGGGATCCATTTCCGAAAGCGATGGCAGAGCTACTGACACCCGGATCCGGACCGGCCTTCCATGCACGGCGTTTATTGGAGGTGCAAAAAATCTCCAGATCGGAACGTCGAAAGCTACCGAGAGTGCAACAATTTCGTCGAGGCTGAATTGCTTTATTCGCTTCCCCTCCACAGACAGTTCGGCCGCCGAGAAACTCGCTTTAGACCACTTAACACCAAGACAAGGTAACAATCTCAGAGCTGCCTCTTCGTGCGTCCACTTCTTTTGCTGACGCAGTTCTCGGAGATTGTACGCCACCACCTGGTTAGGTGTGAGCACGGTGAATTTCGTCGCCTTCCGATCCAGACCTGCCATATCGGCGCATTGTCCAAGGGAGTGGTGACGGAGTCAACAGGAATGTTGACTTTTGACTAACACCCTAACTTAGCGAACACACCTCCTCTATACTGAAGATCGTGATCCCAGAATGAAGACAGAGAAAATATCTCGCTTGAGACTGTTACGTGAGGTTCGCGGCCTGTCGCTCCGAGAGACGGCCAGGCTCAGCGAAATCGACGCGACCCAGCTTTGCCGAATCGAGAAGGATGCGGCGAGTTTGTCCCTAGCCTCGCTCGTTCGCCTGAGCCGCGTCCTCGGGCTGAAAAACGTGGAAAAGCTCTCGCACCATTTATTAAGAATGAGTTCCGATCAGCCAGCTAGGCAGGTGATTGAGTGTACACATGGGCCTGATCTGAAAAGCGACAAGTCGTATTGCGGTTGCGGCCCTTTGGAGGCTGAAGATGAAGACAGAAAGGCTGTACGAGGATCTTGGGGAGAAGGAACGACAGTGCCTCCGTCAAGGGACCGTGCCGGTCGGCAAAACGCGCTCCGAGATGATTCAGAGTATCGCCGCTTCCGCCGTGAATCGCGGATGGACGCGTGAACATTTTATGGAGGTCATGCTGAATCGGTCCAATAAAGGTGCAGCCAAGATATTCGAGATTAAAGAGCAAAGGGGCCTCAACGGTGCGAAGGCTTACCTTGATCTGTCGTGGAGGAAGGCGATCGAATTTGTTCAACGGAATCCGCCTATATCCGACTGTGAATCGGCTCTGGAACTTGTGCGATTGCTAAGGTCCCGCGTGCAAAGCATGTCTTGGCCTGGTCGCGCAGGCCCAACCGATTTTGCCGTCGTCAGCGCTCACCTAGACATCGCCGAAAAGGTGAGGTCGTTAACCTACGCCGCGTCCATAAGACGTATTGCAGTGGCCGCCGGCGTCACGCGAGAAACAGTGAGCAAGTCTCATGAGCGACTACGGCGCGCTGGATTCCTCTTTCCTGTGCGACGTCCTGACCCGCGTGCGACGTCCCGATGGGAGCTTAGGGATGTCGCAAAGTAGGACAGTAAGATCTCAGCACAGTCCCTGTGAGAAGTACTGTCCTAGTAAGTGTCCCTCTCATGATGCTTGGCATTACTTCGCTCTGGGGAAGGGCTGTTGGCAGGTGTGGATCGACTTACCCGTGAGTCAGGGCAAAACGGTCTCAGAACTGGCTCGCAGAACAGGCGGCACACCATCAGCCACTCGTGAGCGATTACGCCGCCTCGAGCGCTATGGATTAGCGAGACAAGCCGGATCTGAGTGGTACGGTGTCGAACGCGACCTTGATGAAGTCGCGGCCGAGCTCGGGACCTGGGGCAAACTGACCGCTCGCAAACTTGCATATAAAACTGAACAAAACCGATTCGAGCGGCGCCGACAAAGTCTGGAACGCGAAAAGCCGGGCTCAAAGCTGGTTTCGATCTGCGAATCGACCGGCAATCGAACAGGGTCGCCCAAGCTTGATCGGCCGCTCCCTCTTTCCGAAACCAACCTCGAAGCCGCCCTTAGATACGCCGCCCTCGGGTTCCCCGTTTTACCTTTGCAATCGATTCGTGATGGCGGCTGCACATGTCGCAAGACTTGTGGTCGCGCTGGGAAACACCCTATAGGCGCTCTGGTTTCCAATGGTGTTAAAGATGCCACAACCGAGCCGGCCACGATTCGTAAATGGTTCACGCGCGTGCCCGACGCCAATGTAGGAATCGCAACGGGCAAAATGGTGAACGGTCATCACCTGGTGGTACTGGATATAGACCCCAGAAATAACGGGTACCAGACGTTTATGGATTTGATCGCCGACCGAGTCCTTCCAAAAACCGCCATGGCGAAAACTGGGGGCGGCGGACACCACTTGTTTTTTAAATCTTCAAAGGAGATTCCTTGCGGAAGCATGGGATCAGGAATCGATTTGAAAGGAGCTGGCGGTTATGTAGTTGCTAGTCCGAGCATTCACTTGTCCGGCTCGCGATACGAATGGACCCAGCTCCTTGAGAAAATCACTCCACTACCCGATTGGCTGGAAGGACTGATCCTCAGAGAGAAAAAAGTGGATGTACCCCTAGACTTGGTTTCATCGAGGCGATCATGAATCATCTTTCAAATTCGGTAGAGAGTGTAGCGCGCAACGCATTGCCACGCATTTCCGGGCCATCTTTGGAAGGATTCTCTGAGGCTAAGCAGCCCTGCGACCATCCCGACCACTGTCTATGCTGTCGGACAGTGATCCGGAAAACACGGCCATGGCAGAAGTTTTGTTCGCCGGCTTGTCGGCGCCGACACTGGGGAGAAGACCTGTGGGTTTGCGATCAGCGAGTGGCGCAGCAAGCCCGCCTAGATAGAGACCGCAAGTCGAAGGCTCTTGCGCAGTGGCTGAAAACGCCGCTTGAGGTGTGCAGCGGTATGGAGGCGATTTCTGGCTTGGGACAGATGGCGTGATCAGGTGCCGTAGCTGTTCCCCACCGCCTTCTTACGATTCGGTGTTTGCTTGGGTTCGACTGGCAACCGAAGGAGATGCGCATACCTGTGTGCGGCCCGCGTGGCGGAGACGCATTGTAAATTTCCACTGAGTCTAGGTGGCGACACTTGATCACGATTGAGGCAAGCCTGAAGTGACCGAGCCAGTGGCAATCACGGCGGTCCCGACGCTGGCGGAACTCCTGCGAGAACCCGGCCGCGTGAAGACGCTGCCCATAGGCACATTGCTGGCGTTGATGGCTGGTGCCGCATCGTGCGCGGCCGTCATATCCGCTGAGCTGGCGTCGCGCGGAACCTTGAACGAGTGCCGCACGGGCGAGCCCGAGGAGGATCGGTGGCTAACACCCGAAGAAGCCGCTCCGATCCTGCGGCGGGACCGCCGTTGGATATATCGCAACAAGCGCCACCTGCCCTTCGTCAAGAAGATCTCCGCCCGCTCCTTGCTGTGCTCAGAAGCTGGTATCAGACGCTGGATCGCTACCCGGAAAGCTTGACATCTAGATATCTGGAGGGCTAGATTCCAGATTTGTGGAAAACAAATCATCAGAGTGGGTAAAAACTTCGCTGAAGATTCCGAAGACACTCTGGCGCGAGGCTCATATTCGTGCGCTGGACGAAGGGATCGAATTTCAACAGATCGTCGCCGCGGCCCTGGCGGCGTATCTCAAAGCGCCGCGGAAACGGCAGCGAGTCGACGATGAAAAAGCGTGAAGGAATTTTTCGTCCGAAGTATCGCGACAAGCAGACCGGCGAGCTCAAGGAGTCAGCGGTTTGGTGGATTCGCTACTCGCATCACGGCACGAAATACCGCGAGTCCTCCGGTAGCGAAAGCGCGGGCGTCGCCATCGCGTTGCTTAAGCAACGGCTCGGGCAGGCCGGACTCGGCAAGGCGATAACGCCCGCGGTCCGCCGGACGACTCTTGCGAACCTCCGCAATCTTGTCTTGCAAGACTACGATCACAACGAGTACGACACACGCCGGCGCCAAGAAGAAGCATTCGCCCATCTGGTCGCGTTCTTCGATGCTGATTGTCTGGCGGACGAAATCACCACGACGCGCCTAGCCGACTATATCGCCTGGCGCCGCGAGCAGCCCAAAGGTCCGCAGACCGGCCGCTACGCCCGACACAGCCGGAAGATCGGCGCCGCGAATGCCACAATAAATCGCGAGCTGGCGGCGCTGCGTCGGGCCTTTCGGCTCGCCGCCCAGCATGAACCGCCGCTCGTTGCCCATGCGCCGCATATCGAGCTGCTGAAAGAACGCAACCGCCGAACCGGATTTTTTGAATGGGATCAGTTCGACGCGGTTCGCCAGCATCTGCCGGATTATCTTAAACCGGTCATGACAGTGGCATTTTTTACCGGTTGGCGCGTGCCGTCAGAACTGCTAACCCGCCAATCGAAGCACGTCATCAAGGGTAGGCTGGTTATCGAGGCTTACGAGGCCAAGAACGAACGACCGCGGGAGTTTCCGCTCGATGTCGTTCCGGAGCTGCGCGAGACCATAGAGCGCCAGCTCCAAGCGACCCGAGCCCTGGAGGTCCAGATCGGACGTGTCATTCCTTGGCTGTTCCACAATGCCGGCAAACCGATTGTCGATTACCTGCCCGCGTGGCGCAGAGCCTGTACTGCTGCCGGCGTTTCTGGCCGCATCCCGCACGATTTCCGCCGGACCGCGGCGCGCAACTTGATGAACGCCGGCGTCGATCCGCTGGTAACGATGAAGCTGGTTGGTTGGGAGGATATCGGTATGCTGAAGCGCTACGGCATCATCGACGCCGGTATGCTGGAGCGCGGCGCTGCCAAACTCGCTGCCTACATCGATGACCAGAAGCGCCGTCCGGCCAAGATCGTCGCCATCCGCGAATAGACGGACAAAGTACGGGCAAAGTCACGGCATAGTGAGGGCGATCTGATTGTGTTACCCCGCTGATTAACCATGTATTTGCTAGAGAATTTGAGTGCCCCGGCCGGGAGTCGAACCCGGACTTGAGGTTCCGGAGACCTCCGTGATGTCCTTTTCACTACCGGGGCGTTGCGGAACTTGAGTTTTTATCTCATGTGGGATGCTTGGACAAGCTGGCCGATGGGGGACGAGGCCGGTATGCTCGCACGCGAAGCTTTATGGGTAAGGCAGGCATCCACGGGTTGGCGGCCCAACCGGTCCTCCATCTTACTACCGTTGGGCGAGTGACTGGCCTGCCCCGCGAAATCGAGATCTGGTTTGTTGTTTGCCGCGGGTGCTTCTACCTTTTCTCCGAACATCGGGAGAAAGCCGGATGGGTCAAGAACATCAGGCGCGATCCTAACGTCGGCGTTCGCATCGGACGCAGGCGGATTAAGGCACTCGCCCGAGTGCTCGATTATCGGAGCGACCGCCGACTGTGGGACGAAGTGCAGGCGATCGCCGATCGCAAGTATGGATGGGGCGATGGCCTGCCGGTAGAGATAACTCCGCTTTCACCGGCGCTTTCGTGACGGGCGAAGAAACCAGACCGTGCCCGCGGCGCGCAGGCGCTTTATGCATGGCGGGAACCTTGTGCTAAGCAATCGGCATGGCGCATCTGATTAAGCTGGACGGCCGCCGGGCGTTGGTTACGGGTGGAGGCCGCGGTATCGGCCGATCGATCGCATTGGCGCTGGCGAAAGCTGGCGCCGATGTAGCGGTGGCCGCCCGTTCAAAAGCCGAGCTGGAAACAGTTGCTAGCGAAATCGAGGCGGCGCACCGGCGCGCTTTACCCCTGGTGCTCGATTTGATGAGCAGGGACGCGATTGGCGCTGGTGTCAAGCGAGCAGCCGAGGAACTCGGCGGCCTCGAGATCCTGGTGAACAACGCGGGCGGGACCATCCACGCCGGTGCCAACCTGCTCAATCCGCTCGATCATGATCCGCAAGCGTTCGAAGATAATATCTTCCTCAACCTGATCCAGGCGTTTTATACGACGAGGTCCGCGCTGCCCTACATGTTAAAACAGAAGTGGGGTCGCATCATAAACATCGGCTCCTCCGGCGGCGATCATCATGGGATGGGCCCGGTATCGTACGCTACGGCCAAGCATGGACTGGTGGGATTTACGCGCTCGATGGCTTACGCGCTTGCGCCGCATGGAATCAACATCAACGTGATTTCCCCCGGCCTTACCGAGACGCGGGTTTTGGACTGGCAGCAGTTGGCGCAAGCGTACAAAGTTGCAACTGCCGAAGAGGCGCGAAATAAGGCAGTGGACAAGACCGCCTTGAAGAGGGTTCTGGACCCCGACGAATTTGGTCCGGTCGCCGTGCTGCTGGCTTCGGATCATGGTGCTGCGATTACCGGCCAGGTCATCGGCGTTGACGCCGGATACCTGGTCTGAGCGCGTTGGCGCGATTTAACTCAAGCGATGATTGAAGCGGCGGCCAACCAGCTCGCTGGCGATCATGCCGCGATGAATTTCCGAGGTGCCGCCGGCGACCGTGGCGGTCCTGACGATGCGATACATCCATTCCAGGGGCATCTCCTGCGACATCCCCGATCCGCCGAAAATCTGCATCGCCTGGTCGCAGACAAAAACCGCCGCTTCGGTCGCCGCCACCTTGGCTGCTGAAGATTGGAGACGTCCAAGGCTTCCCTGGCCGCCCTTGACCGCCTTGTAAAGGAGCAGCCGGGCCTGTTCCAGAGCCAGATACATGTTAGCGAGCTTTTCCTGGATGAATTGAAAATCGCAGATTGGGCGGCCGAACTGTTTTCGTTCGAGCGAATATTGCCGCGCCATTTCGAACGCCGCCTGCGCTGTACCAATCGATGATGCTCCCGCGGCGCATCGCTCCAGGCTGTAGCTCGACATCAGTTTGCTAAAGCCGTCGCCGGCGAAAAGAACGTTCTCCTCCGGAACTTCCGCGTTATCGAAAAACAGCTCCCACCAGGGAGTTCCGCTGATGTGATAATGCGGCTGGCTGATCGTGAATCCCGGCGAATCGCGCTCGACAATCACGGCGCCGATGCCGGACGTGCCCGGCGCGAAGCGGCAGAAGACCAGGATGTGCCTGTCCCAACCCGCATGGCTGCAAAAGGTCTTGCGGCCGTTGAGGCGGCAGACCCCGTTCTTGATCTCGCCTTGCGTAGCTAAATCGGTCAGGGCGCTGCCGGCCTGCGGCTCGGTAAGCGCGATCGACATATTGCCCTCTCCCGTATGGATCAGCGGGAGATACTTCGCCTTTTGCCGTTCAGTGCCCCATTTGGCGATGAACATCCCCGGCCCCGCGATCGCCATCGTCGCGCTGATGCTGGTCTTCGGACACCATCGAGCGATGTGTTCGATGGCCAAGATACCGGACAGCGCGTCGCGGCCCTGGCCGCCAAACTCCACCGGCAGACAGATACCCAGGATGCCCAGTTGTCCGAGCAGGCGCATGTTATCGATCGGATGTCCGTCTTCGTTGCGGCGCTCGAAAGCCTTTGGTTGGAAGCGCTCGGCCCCGATACGATCAATCAGATTTACCAGTTCCTGATCTTCTTCTGAAAGCGTAAAGTCCATATGAGTATACGGGTACGAAAATCGAAGGCCAGCGCAGCTTAAAGCAGTATTCCCCTAAGGAAGCGGCGGAACCTGGCCGAAACAAACCCGGTCGAGAATCGTCAACATGATATCCGTGACCTCTTCCAGATCCGCCGTATGGCCACGGCAAAGTTTTTCGAGAATGTAGCCTTCCGTCATCAGGATCATCGCTCGCGCTGTCTCTCTTACGTTCAGACCCTTACCGCCGCCAGCCTTCTGAACATTCTTCAGATTGTCCATCGCGCCCTGGGTCATGGTCTCCAGATAATCCTCGAGGAGCCTTGCAACAGTCGTATCGGAATTGGCGGCCTCGACCAAAGCACGGTAGAGATGGCGATGCCTGCGGTGAAGCCTGCAAGAGATCAGATATTTTTCCCGCAGTGCGGCGAGATATCCGACCCGATCCTGCGCGGAAGGCGCCCGTCCGTCCACTTCCCTGGTCAGCTCCGCCATTTCCTGGACGACACGTCCGGTGAGCGTCACAAGGACTTCATGCAAGTCTTTGAAATACTCGTAAAATGAGGACCGCGACAGACGCGTCTGCGCCATCACGATGGTCACATTCAGCTCTGAAAAAGGCATTTTTCTGAGGAGCTGCTCGGTGGCGTCGAGAATCTCCGTACGGGCGAGCTCGACCCATAGCTGCCGCCGCGACTGTTCCTTCGCCGCCACATCGAGGTTCTTTGAAGTCATAGTTCGCATTGTTGCTACGGCATGCTTCCGGCTCTCACGGATTATTACACCGCTCGTTGCACGCGTCACGCCACCCGATGCTCCTCACGTACGTTGACAATGACAATCGGCTGTGCGAATTATTCATCGACACCATGATGGTTCACC
Organism: Binataceae bacterium (SeqCode); assembly: GCA_035262365.1. Classification (GTDB taxonomy): domain Bacteria; phylum Desulfobacterota; class Binatia; order Binatales; family Binataceae; genus JAJPJA01. The sequence goes on along the minus strand of DATFSZ010000076.1, from coordinate 25,621 downwards.
CACACAGTGTCGACGAAACAGAGTTCCGTTTCAAGCCCGCGACCAAGCTCTGATCAGGGCTGTAGAGTTACAATCCAAAGGCGAAGCGGAAGAAAAGTGCCCGCCGAGTTCGAGCTGGACGGCGGCGCTTGATTGCGAATCGAGTGGCAGCCTTGCCAACCAGGCCGGCAAATGGAGACTGGAAATGAGATTCGGGATGCTCTACGAACACACGGTTACACGCCCCTGGGGTCCGGACACCGAATACCAACGCTATCAGGAAGCGCTGGATCAAGTGGAACTTGCCGACAAGGTGGGCATCGATTACGTGTGGATAGTCGAGCATCATTTTCTCGAGGAGCACGCACACTCTTCGGCGCCAGAGGTTTTCCTCGGTGCGTGCAGTCAGCGCACCAAGCGGATACGAATGGGACACGGCATTGTGGCGCTGCCAATTCCCTACAATCATCCCGTGCGTGTTGCCGAACGAATTTCCACTCTGGACCTGGTTAGCAACGGGCGCGTCGAGTTCGGCACTGGCGAGACCTCATCCGACGTTGAACTCGGCGGCTTCAACATCTCTCGTGACGAAAAGAACGCGATGTGGCGAGAATCGCTTGAAGTCATAACAAGGATGCTGGTCGAGGAACCGTTCCTCGGATATGAGGGCAAGTATCTTCAGATTCCGGTACGGAACGTCGTACCGAAACCGCGTCAAAAGCCGCATCCTCCTCTATGGCTCGCATGCTCCAGGCTCGAACAGATAAAAATCGCGGCGCGCCATGGGCTCGGAGCGTTGACCTTTGGCTTTGTCTCGCCCGAGGAAGCGCGCAAATGGTCAAACGAATACTATCGAATCCTGGCCGAGGAATGTGAGCCAATCGGCGCCGTGATCAACCCCAATATCGCTTTTACAGCGCTGCTGCTTTGCGATACGAACCGCGAGCGGGCGCAGCGGTTGGGCGCGGAAAATCTCCTGTTTCTGAAATACTGCACCGACCATTTTTACTTTCACGGAAAGCATGAGCCCGGCAAAACGAAGCTCTGGGAGATGTACAAGAATACGCCTGGAGCCGGAACCGCGGTGGAAGGAACCAGCGCGGTGATTACCGGTACTCCTCAAGACGCCCGCGAGGCCCTGCGCATCTGGAGAGATACCGGCATCGACCAGATCATAGTCCTGACCCAGTGCGGCAACATGCCCCACGAAGCGACCTGCAGGTCGATCGACTTGTTGGGCCGCGAAGTAATGCCCGAGTTCAGGGAAGAAGAGGAAAAACGTTTGCGGGAGAAAGAGGCGCGGGTGGCGCCGTTTATTGAACGCGCGATGAAACGTAGGAAACCGCCGCGGATCCCCAGGCATGACGGTCCGACTATCATCACTGCTGTGGGGGGCTACGGCGGGATTTATCCCGGAGCATCGCAGGACAGCAAACCCTGAAGCACTTGCCTGGCCTTGCAGGCCGCCGTCTTCTGAGGGTCTTGGCTACCTATCAGACTTGAGCACGGCCTGTTACTCCGGGAAGTTTACGGCAGCGTTATTGGCCGGGTAATCGTTGTGAAAAGGTTTTTGCGGTCCGAAGTTGCGAAAGAACATCTGGTCGCGCGGCTTCGTGATTGCCTCGGGTGCCGCGCTGGCGCTGAAGCTCGTGAATTCATAGGGTACTCCGTTGCCGGCCAGAAATGACGGGCGGTCGATGATGTGCATGTGCAGATGCGGCTCGGTCGAGCTGCCGGTGTTCCCCACGTGGCCCAGAATCTGCCCGGCCTTGACCCGCTCTCCCACTTTGACCTTCACGGATCCCGGACGCATGTGCGCGTAAAACGCATAGCGGCTGCCACCGATATCCACAACAACGTGATTGCCGCCGGCGTTAATAAAGTTGATGTCCACCGCGTACCTGCCCGAATGCGGCGTGTTTTCCGCAATCCCGTCCATCGCCTCGACGACCGTGCCGTCCGCCAGGCTGTGGATCGCAGCATCGTAGCAGAAGTAGCTGCTGTTCTTGTCCTCGGGCCCCGACCACGTGGTCGCGGTGCCTTTATCTATCCGGTATTGCACCCAATCGATCGCATAGCGTTGCGCGAGCCACGGCTGTCCGCCCTCCAGGAGGATGGTCCGCCGATGGGCTGCGGTGGGCCCGTTGTGGACCGAGTCACTCGCAATCCATTTCCCGCGCAGCGGCGGAGCGACCACCACGGGCGCCCGCTGCGTTACGTTCAGCGGCTGTGCCGCGAGCGCATGATGAACGCCGTCGGGAGACGTGATGTGAAGGACGTGTTCAAGCGTTCGCGGCACGTCCGAAGGTTTATCGAATCCGAGCATGAAGTAGATCACCGCGCTGCGGCCCGGTTCAAAACTTTGCGTATTCGCGACCGGTTCCTTTTGGCCAAAAAAGCGCATCATCACACGTAACAACTCTCCGGAAAATCCAAACGTTTTCGCGCCGGCACGCACGTCGATGGAGTCAAGCACGTAAGTGAGCGGAACATAGTTCGATATTCGCATTTCGTACACCAGCCGCGGAGTGCCGTACTGGATGATTGGACTGGGCGGAAAGAAAAAATCGACGCTGACCTGCGGAGGCTTCGGGTCCACAGGATGCGCGAAGGCATTGGGGGGCAGTGCATCAGCGCTACACAGCAGAACAATCAGCCAGAGCATGGCTATCCGCGGCATGCGTAAATTCATTCCAAGTACCCCGTTGCCAATGCGTATGTTGTCAATCGGATCGCTATGTTCGTTGCGGCGCTCGATACGGCGATGATCGGAAACGTCGGGCTCCGAAACCGGTCGGATCAGCCAAGCCTCGATCGTCTTGCGAATGCCATAACGGGTCCGAAGACATTGCCGGCACGGAGGCGCGCTACAACAATAGCCAGAAGCCAGCAGCCCATGGCTGGTGAATATTACCTCTCCAATAGCTCTGCCTCGCGCCGTTCGGCTTCCTCCATTTCCTGCGCGATCACGCCGGTCAGCTCCTTATGGAGGCGGCCGTTGGTTCCCACTATCCGTCCTGCGGTCAGACTTAGTTTGCTGCCGTCCATGTTGGTGACTTTCCCGCCCGCCTCCTGCACCAGCAGCGACCCGGCCGCGACGTCCCACGGCTTTAATCCAAACTCCCAGAATCCGTCCATCCTGCCGCATGCCACCCACGCCAGATCCAACGCGGCGCTACCGGTGCGGCGCACTCCGTGCACACGCCCCATCATCGCTTCCCAAAAGGTGAGATAGAAGCGCCGTCGCGCGGACCGATCGTAGGGGAAGCCGGTCGCCAGCAGGGCGGTGTCTAGCGTTGCCGCGCGGCTTACGGCTATCGGCCGCCGGTTAAGCGTGGCACCACCGCCGCGGCGCGCCAGGAAAAGCTCGTCGCGCAGCGCGTCAAAGATTACTCCCAATTCGACTCTTCCGCGCCGCTCGTAGCCAATCGAAACGCAACAGTGCGGGTAGGCGTGAGCAAAATTGGTGGTGCCGTCGAGCGGATCGATGATCCATCGATGCTGACTGGGTTGATCGATGCCGCCGCCCTCCTCGGAAAGGATCGCATGCTCAGGGAACGCGCGATGCAGGGTAGAGACCGCTGCCGCCTCCGCTTCGCCGTCGGCTTCCGTCACCAGGTCGAGGAAGCTGGTTTTGCCTTTGAAGCTGGTCTTGCCGAAGCGCGCGATATGAACGGCTCCGGCGGCGCGCGCCGCGCGCAACGCGGCTTTTTCGATAGCGTCCACGGATGAGCAAGTTATGGGATAGCGCGCACACAGTCCACTTTGGCGGGCGTCTTCCCTTTCCCGGCGAGAAGGGTAGGGTGATTTCTTCGCGGGCCTGAGCAGCGGTTCCTTATAATAAGGAGATAACCAATGGCGGAACTCAACCACATCGGGTTGACGGTCAGAAGTCTGGAGGCGTCGCTCAGGTTTTATCGTGAAGTGGTGGGAATGACGGTGGAAACTACCTTCGCCATTGAAAACGGCGGATTCGCCTTACTGACCCGGAATCCCGCCGCCGCCATTAAGGGCGCCCAGGTCGTTGCCGGTCCGTTCCGGCTTCAATTGCTCGAATACACCTCCGGCGGCGGCTCCGTTCAGAACATCCACCATAACAACGTCGGCAGCCCGCACATGTCATTCGGCGTCGCGGACGTGGAAGCGAAGTACGCCGAAGTGCAGGCGATGGGATGGGCAAAGATCATTTCCGACATCGTAGAAGTCGTGCCGAAGTTCCGCAGCTTTTATGTCGAGGATCCAGACGGCGTTCCGGTTGAGTTCTTTCAGATGATGCGGTAGCCCAAAAACGAAAATCCGCCGTCCGCGGACGGTTCGAGGCCCATGGCAACGCACAAAACCTTTTGCCGCTTCTGTCACGCTTTTTGCGGAATCGGAGTTGACATCGAAGATAATCGAGTCGTCGCCGTGCGCGGCGATCGCGACCATCCGTTGTCCCAGGGCTTTACCTGTATCAAGGGGCGTCAACTCGTCGAACAGCACAATGACCCCGGCCGCCTGCGCAATACTCTGCGCAGAAATCCAGAGGGGCGTTTGGAGGCAATCCCGAGCGAGCAAGCGATGGACGAGGTCGCCGCCGCCCTTAAGCGGATCATCGAGCAGCACGGACCGCGCTCCGTCGCTCTCTACAACGGAACCAAGTCCTGGGCCAGCGTCACCTTCGAGATGGCGCGCAGTTGGCTGGTCGGAATCGGCTCGCCCTCATTTTACACCACCGTGACTATCGACCAGCCGGCGAAAGCCATGGCGATGGCCCTGCACGGCTACTGGAAGGCGGGTTGGCATCGTGTAATCGATTCCGACGTCGTCATGTTTGTCGGCACCAATCCGCTGCAATCCTACCTGGTTGAGGCGGTCAAAGTGCCGTGCACCAACGCCTCGGCGTATCTTCGAGATTGCGTGCGGCGCGGGCTGAAGGTGATTGTGATCGATCCGCGGCGGACCGAGACCGCGCAATACGCCGCGATGCATCTACAGGTCCGGCCCGGCGAAGACCCGACACTGCTGGCGGGCCTGGTACGTGTGATCCTCGCCGAGGAGCTGTACGACAAGGAGTTCGTCGCACTGAACGCGCGCGGGCTCGACGCCCTGCGTGAGGCGGTGGACCCGTTCACGTTGGATTACGTGGAGCGCCGCGCCGGTGTGGCGGCCAAGGACGTCGCGGCTACGGCGCGGCTGTTTGCCGCGGGGCCGCGCGGCTCGGTGGTGGCCGGCACGGGTCCCAACATGGCGCCGCATCCTCTGTCCACCGAGATGCTGGTGAATTTACTCAACACTTTGTGCGGCCGCTACGCGCGCGAAGGCGAGTACGTAAATAACGCCGGAGTGCTCGGCGCTCCTCATACTCCTCGCGCCGAAGCCGGCGATCCTTTCAACTTCTGGGAGGGTATCGATCAGCCCCGCGTCCGCGGCCTGCGGTCGCTTAACTTCCAGCAGCCGACCGCGGCGCTCGCCGACGAGATCCTGACGCCGGGCGAGGGGCAGATTCGCGCCTTCATTTGCAATGGCGGCAACCCCGCCGTTGCGTTCCCCAATCAAGCCAAGGTGGTTAGAGCGCTCAAATCGCTGGATTTGCTGGTGGTGCTCGATGTGATCATGTCGCCCACTGCAAAGCTGGCCGACTACGTTTTCGGCTGCAAACTCTCGTTGGAGAAGCCCGACTATTCGCGGCACCTGGAATGGTATTTCACGGACACCTTCGCCCAATACACGCCGGCCTTTATCCAACCCGGCTTTGACGTGATCGAGGAGTGGGAGTTCTTCTGGGGAATGGCGCATCGGATGCGAGTACCGTTGACGCTGGGCCGCTCGCCGTTGGGGCCGCCGGTGCGTGGGCGCTCGGTGGATATCGATCGCAAGCCGGCCATCGAGGAGCTGATGGAAATCGAGGCGGCCGACGCGCGGATTGCGCTTGAGCGCGTGCGTCAATATCCCAGCGGACATGTTTTTGAAGATGCCCGCGTGCAGGTTGCGGCCCGTGACCCCGCCATGGCCGGTCATTTCGATCTGGCGCCGCCGCACTTTTTGGAGGATTTGCGCAGGGTGCTGAACGAACCGATCGTTGCGGGCGGTGGCTACTCCGAGCGTGAGTCTTTCACCCATCGGCTGATTTCGCGCCGCATGCGCGAGGTCTTCAATTCCACCGGCGTCCATCTCGCAGCGCTCAACAGCAAAGGCCCGGGCAATCCCGCCTACATGAATCCCGACGATATGCACGAGGGCGGGATCAGGAACGGAGACCTGGTGCGGATCGAATCCGCCAACGGCGCGATCATCGGCGTCGCGCGCGCCGAAGCCGGCCTGCGCCGAGGCGTGATTTCGATGGCGCATTCGTGGGGCGACCTGCCCGGCGGCGACGACGCCGTCGCGCCGCCGGAGACCGGCGGATGCACTAACCGGCTGATCGCGGACGACTCGGACTTCGAGCCGTTGGTTGGGCAATGCCGCCAGAGCGCGATCCCGGTCAATGTGTGCCGTGCGGCGGCTTTGCACGCTGGCGGCAAGCAGACATCGCCATCGATGATGGGGTCACTGGATGCGGCCGATAAAGTTTGACGTGCACCTGCCCGCGATAGGTTTCAACCACGCCCTGGCGTTTGCTGAACTGGCCGAAAGCCTGGGCTTTTATTGCGTCTCCTTCGGCGATCATATCTTCATGAACATGACGCTCTCGCGCAGCGTAGCACCGGACCCGAAGACTCCCAAGCTGGAATGCTACACGACGCTCGCCGCGCTCGCGGCGGTGACCAAGCGCGTCCGGCTGATGACTAATGTAACGCCGATCGGATTTCGCAACCCCGCCTTGCTGGCCAAGATGACCTCTACCCTGGACGTCATTTCGGGCGGGCGACTGATCGCCGGCCTCGGCACCGGATGGCTGCGCCAGGAATTCGACGCCTGCGGCATCCCCTTTCCGGATAACCGGGAGCGGACGGAACGGCTCGCGGAAGGTATCGCGATACTCAAGTCGATGTGGACCGAAGAGGAGACTAACTTCCGCGGTAAGTATTACTCGGTAACTGGCGGAGTGAACTTTCCCAAGCCCGTGCAAAGGCCGCATCCGCCGATAATGCTGGGTGGGTTCCGCAAACCAATCATCGGGTTGGCAGCGCGGCAGGCCGATATAGTCAACCTGGTGCCGCCGGGCCGCTCCGATATGGGGCAGCTCAACTACGGCGCTGGCCGCTTCAAGGACAAGCTCGTACAGTTGGAACAAGACGTCCTGGCGGCCGGGCGCGATGCGGAGGCGATCGAGCTGTCGAGTTTTTCTTTTGTGTTGATCGCCGCCGACAAGAGCGAGGCCCGGGCGATGCTTAACTCCGTGGGCGACAGCGTCGGGCTGAGCAGCGAGCAGGTGTTGCGCTCGCCGATGGTTCTGGCGGGAACGCCGGCGGAACTGCGCCGCCTGATTCGCAACTGGATCGAGGAATTGGGCACCACTTTCTTTTGCTGCGTTTTCCTGAATCGGTCGGCGATGCGGCTTTTTGCCGAGCAGGTCATGCCGGAGTTCATCAGCCCCGTGACTCAGGTTTGAGAATCGGAGCAAACCGGCGAGCACTCTTCCTCTTTTTGGCGCACTGCGATACAAGAACGCCATGAAATTGCCTCACGCTGCGGGACTGCTTTTGGCCGCCTGGTATCTGATGGTTGCGCCGACCACGAACGGCAAGACGAATGTGGACGCCCCGATGAGCCAGTGGAAACGGTCGGGTCCATACGACAGCTCCAACGAATGCGAAGCCACCCGAAAGCAGATCGTCGCGATTGCGACCGGGGTAGGTTCCAAGGCACCGCCGGGAAGCGTGTGGGCAAAGTGTGTCGCTGATGACGATCCGGGTCTGAAGAAGAAGTAGTCGGAATCGAACTCCTCTACATCAATTTGGCAGCAATCCGCTTCAGTCCGTGATTCTTCGCTCCGCCAGCCTCCACCACCGTGGCGGACGGACGCCCTGCCGTGATTCAAGGAGGTGCTTCAAGTCACACTGATCCAAAACCTTGGTCAATCTTGTAAAACGCCCATGAAGTCAGCGGTTGCGATGGTCTCGCTTGAGGCCTGGCACCTTCGGGTGCGGATATGGATGGGCGCTGGGACCCGGTTTGCGCACAATCACTTCCGTCATCTTGTTCTGGTACTCCTTGGCGATGTTTATCCATCGATCCTCGGCGTCGTAGTCGAACGGATCGAGCAGCCGCCGCTCCATGTCACCGCCGCGCTCCAGCGGGTGATCCAGGTACCATCGAATGGTTCTTCTCACGGCTTCCACCGTGCTGACCACGTCGTGATAGCCCAGTTGATGTTTGAGCTTGAAGATATCGACCATCCCATGATGGGTCGGCGTTTGCGCGCCCGCGCGAATCGGCAGTCCACCCGGCACGTTGACTATCTCCAGGTCATGGTTCATGGTGCGCGCGATCACTTCCACCAACTGGCGCATCGTGAATTGAATCTCGTCGCCGCAATTGTAAGCCTGCCCGGCCGAGGCCTGCGGCTGATCGACCGCGAGGAGCACGGCATGCGCAAGGTTCTCTGCGTAGCCGTGCGTCATCAGGGCCATTCCGTTGTCTGGCAAAAGGATGAATTTGCGCTTGTCCAGGATGCGCCGGATGATTGACCATTCGCGCGGCACCAGTTGGTAGGGCCCGTAAACGTAGGGGTAGCGGTAGATCGCGGCGTTAGGATGGCACCGCATTACCTCATGCTCGGTGCTTGCAATCAGGTAGCCGAACCGCTCCTCCGCTTCGTTTTCGACCAGCGGCGCATCCTCGGGAATCGGCACCGGCATCCCGGCCGGAAAGTTCGCGGAAGTGTGGTAGTAGCCGCGGTAGCAGGGGACGCCGCCGATCGAGATGAACCGTGGCGTCTTTCCCACCGTTGCTTCGGCCACAAAGCGAATGCGCCCGTAGGTGGCCAGGACCAGATCGAACTTGCGATGTGCCAGCGCCTCGTCCAGCGTCTCGCGAAAGTGCGGGTCAGCATGGATATGCTCGACCTCGGGTCCGATCTCCGGAATCTCATGGGTGCCGCGATGCAAAATCGAAACCGCGTAACCGCGTTGCAACAAGCCGTTTACCAGGAAAGGCCCGGTCGGACCTGTTCCTCCTACTACCAGTGCCTTCATTTTCACCCCACGTCGAAGATGCCTGCCGCAATCAATTAGCCGGTTGCCGACCGGGTTGCAAAGCTTCGCGCCGGGTGTACACTCGCGGCGATCTCACAATCCATCCGGAGGTTTGTCATGAAAAAGGCTCTGGCGGGTGTAAAGATTCTCGACATGACACAGTTCGAGGCCGGTACTTCATGCACCGAGATACTGGCCTGGCTGGGAGCCGACGTGATCAAGCTGGAAAGCCCCGGCGCGGGCGACCAGGGCCGCTGGATGGCAACCGAAAACAAGGGCGTCGATTCCTACTACTTCATCCTGCTCAACGCCAACAAGCGCAGCATCACGCTCAACCTCAAGCATGAGCGCGGCAAAGCGATGTTCCTGGATATGGTCAAACAGGTTGACGTGCTGAGCGAAAACTTCTCGCCCGGCACGCTGGAGAGCTTCGGCCTGGGCTACGACGTCTTGCGCGAAGTCAATCCACGCCTGATCTACCTGACCATCAAGGGCTTTGGCACCTACGGACCCTACAGCGAGTATAAGAGCTTCGACATGATCGCGCAGGCCACAGGCGGCGCGATGTCGATCACCGGTTTTCCGGGGTCGCCGCCGCTCAAACCCGGACCCACGATCGGCGACACCGGCACCGGTATCCACGCGGCGCTGGGCGTGCTGGCGGCGTACATCCAGCGCGGCGAGAGCGGCAAAGGGCAAAAAGTGGAAGTCGCGATGCAGGATGCGGTGGTCAACTACTGCCGGGTTCCGATGATGGGAACCTATGTGTCGCAAAAGCCGGTCAGGCGCATGGGAAACAAGCTCGGACCAGGCATCAGCGACATCTATAAGTGCGCGCCGGGCGGCGACGACGACTACGTATTCATGCTCACCACCAACGAGGAAATGTGGCAGTCTTTATGCCGCGCGATGGGCCGATCCGAGCTGGCCGGCGACGAGCGATTTGCCAGTCCCAGGGCGCGCGCCAAGAACAACGAAGAACTCTCCGGTATTTTGAATGAATGGACCGCGCGCCACACCAAGCATGAGGTGATGAAGATCCTTGGCAGCGCCGGAGTTCCCTGCGGCGCGGTGCTCAACACGATGGAGCTGCTCGACAATCCGCATCTGCGCGAGCGCAAGATGATCGTCGATATCGAGCATCCGGTGCGCGGCAAGATCTCGATTCCGGGTTGCCCGGTGAAGCTGGAGGACTCGCCGGCCGAGGTGAAAAGCGCGCCGCTGTTGGGGCAGCACAACGCCGAGGTTTACCAGCAGATGCTGGGGCTTAACCAACAGCAGCTCGAGGATCTCAAGGCGCAGGGGATTATCTGACGAGCAGCGGCGGTCAGAAAAACGGTTCTTCGGGGTCGAGCCCCAACAGCATCCGCCCCGCCGGACGGTACATCCTGAGGTGGACCACGCGATGCTGGCAGGCGGTGAAGATGTCACGAGTGTAGCGCTCCAGCGGATGCGTGCGGAAGATCGCGCTGGTTGCCGCCAGATCGTAGAGCACCGAAATCACCTGCTTGGCCAGCTGATGGCAGTGGACCATCATCATCCGGTAATGAGCGCGCTGCTTCACTGACGCTCTGTCGCCCTTGCACAGCGTCTCCCACAGGTCTTCCAAAGTGCCGTAAGCATAATTACGCGCCGCGGCCACCGACGCTTCCGCCCAGGCAATCGTCTCCTGCGTCTGGGTGTCGTCGCGCAGTAATTGATGGCTGGGCATCATCTCCTTGCGCCCGCACAGTTCCAGCACGCAGTCCAGCGCGCCGCGCGCGATTCCGAGCGGCACGCCCGCGTGACAGACCAGGTAGATCGGCGCGAATCTGTACAGCGGACCGGAGACGCGGGGCGGCTCGAGCACGCTCACGCTTTCCTCGACCGGCACGAATACGTTGTCGACGACAAAATCGTTACTGCCCGTTCCGCGCATTCCGGTCGTGTCCCAGGTATCGACGATGGTCACTTTGGAGGCCGGGATTAGCATCACGCGCGCTTTTTGCTGCCCATCGGGACGCAGCAGCGGCTTGCTGTCTTCATAAAGGACGCAGCCGCAGGTCATCATCGAAGCATGCTGGCATCCGCTGGCGAACCGGTATCGGCCGCTGACGCGAAAGCCCCCTTCGACCACTTCGGCATGCTGCGGCGGACGGAGCTGCCCGGCGAACACGCTATCGACTGGTCCGAACAGGCGCTCGGCCACGGACGGGTCGAGGAAAGCGGCCATCGGACCGCCCGCCGCACCGATCATCGCCAGCCATCCCACCGAGCCCTCCATCCGCGACAATTCCTCGACCACCCGCACCTGCGTTATCGGATCGAGTTCACCGCCGCCATAAGCGCGCGGTACGGCCATGCGAAAAACACCGGCCTCCATCATCGCGCGCACCAGCGGCATCGGCATCCTGCGCTCCGTTTCCATCTGGTCCCGCGTGTTGCGGATAAGCGGCTCCATCGATTGCACCGCCGCTAAAACGTCTTCGGCGGTAATGGGATTTGAAAGTGTCTCTGTCGCCATGGGTCTGGTTCCACCGCGCGCCTTGTCACGCAAGCGGAGCGATTATCGCAAGCTTCGCGGCGGCGTGGCAAATCCGCTTGCGCGCCGATTGCAAAGTAGTGCGCCGGGTGTAAACTCGCCGCGATCGACGGCCTTGCGGGCCCGATCGCGATTAACGGATGGATGAAATCCGGAGGGGGCCGTGAAAAAGCAGGTTCCGCAGGTTTACGTTTCGGCCGACAGTCACGTGATCGAGCCCAGGGACCTGTGGCTTACGCGCCTGGACCGGCGATGGCGCGAGCGGGCTCCACACGTCGAGTCGCGCGCCGATTCCGACTACATCGTTATCGACGGCCTGCCGCCGTGGCCGCTCGGACTTGAAGGCACCATGATCAATGACAAGATCGCGGACCGCATCAAGGACAAGGGCGGCAAGCGTCATGAAGAAGGCCGGCCTGGAGGATGGGACCCGCAAGCCCGGCTCGCGGATCAGGATTTGGACCACATCCGGGCGGAAATCCTTTATCCGGGCATGGGTCTGGGTCTTTTCGGTACGCCCGATTCCGAATATCAACTCGCTTGCTTTCGGGCCTACAACGACTGGCTCGCTGAATTTTGCGCGGTCAATCCGGATCGGCTGGCCGGCGCCGGCGTGCTGGCGGTCAAGGGCCCCGTCGAGGCGATTGCGCAAGAAGCCAGGCGCAGCGCCGCCAAGGGACTCAGGTCGGTGATGATGGCGGCAGAAGTACCCGAACGTCCGTATTCGTCACCGCAATGGGATCCGCTGTGGGAAACGCTCCAGGATCTTGGCGTACCGGTGGCGATTCACATGGGCACCAGCAGCGGCGCGCAGGTAGCCGACCGCCTGAAGTCGTTTGGCATCTATGGCAAGCACGTGGTCGACAACAAGATTGGAAAGGGCATACGGCTGGTAGGTGAGCTGATCTTTGGCGCCATACCGCAGCGCTTCCCGGGTCTGCGTTTCGTGATCGTAGAGGGCGGTATCGGCTGGATCGCCAGTCTGCTGCGCTTCATGGATCATTGGTGGAAGGACCATCGGCGCTGGATGGAGCCGCGCGTCGATGAGCCGCCCAGCTTTTACTTCGCGCGCAATTTCTGGGCTACGTTCGAAGACGACCGTCCCGGTATCCTGACGCGCGAGCTGCTCAACATCGACCATTTGATGTGGGGCTCGGATTACCCGCACACCGAGGGCACATTTCCCAATTCGCGCGAGCAGATCGGCCGCGATTTCAAAGGTGTCGCGCCAGTGCAGGTGCGCAAGATGGTATCGGACAACGCCGCGCGGTTATATGGATTTCCAGCGCAATAAGATAGTCGATCGCACGCGCAAGCTTGTGCGACAATAAATGCAGCGCAACTGATTTTCTTCAGCCTGGCGATGGTGGTCCGATTGCCATCGATCCTCGCTGCCCAGGTGCATAAATGGCGCTGGACGATTACCGCAAGAAACGGCGCTTCGACGTCACGTCCGAGCCTTCAGGCGACGCGCCTGTGCGCAAACGCACGGCGAAGGCAAACCGTTACGTGATACAGAAGCATCGCGCGTCACAATTGCATTACGACTTCCGCCTGGAGTGGAACGGAGTGCTGCTGTCGTGGGCCGTTCCCAAGGGACCGTCGATCGACCCTTCCGTGAAACGGCTCGCCACACCGGTGGAGGACCATCCGCTGGATTACGCCGATTTTGAAGGCGTCATCCCGGCGGGCGAATACGGCGGCGGCACCGTAATGGTCTGGGACAAGGGGACCTGGGAGGCCGAAGTGCCGGACGTGGACGAGGCGCTGCGCAAGGGTGAACTCAAGTTCACGCTGCACGGCAGGAAACTCAAGGGCTCCTGGGTGCTGGTGCGCACCCGCGGCTATGGCAGGAGCCCGCGGCCATCGTATCTACTGATCAAGCATCGCGACGCCTACGCCGGCGCCGAGGACATTACGGTCGAGGAACCGCGGTCCGTCCTGTCCAAACGTACACTCGCCGAGATCGCGCGCGATGGAGGCGGGGACGTGGCGCGGGCGGCAACCGGCGATCCGTGAGGCGGCGGTGCCAATCACATCGGGGACGTTGGGACGGCTGGATTCCGTCAGCCGGCGCGGTGCAGACCTAATCTTCAGCTTCGCGAGTTCAAACCTGGTGCTGACTCCACTGGGGCCCAACGTGATCCGCCATACCTGGGTGCCTACTCATTGGCGGCTTCACAAGCAAAGGCCCGCGCCAGGATACGCGGTGATCCGCGCGCAGTGGCCGGCAGCCAAGTTCACCGACGTCGTTGAAAGCCGCGACGGCGTACGCGTCCGCTGCGCCGATTTGACGATCGAGGCCACCCGCGATCCTTTTCACCTGCGGTATGCGTCGGCCGACGGCCGGATCCTGCTCGAGGAAGCTGCCGGAGGGGGGCTCTCGTGGTCCTACTGGGAGTATGCGCTGCGCTATCAACTCCGGGCTGACGACCATTTCTATGGCCTGGGACAACCCGACCAATCAGAGCAAAACCTGGGTATCGATCATCGGGGTCATCGGCGCGAAATCTGGAATCAGCATACCCCGCCCGCGGTCACGATCTTTCCGGCGTTTTTGAATTCCGGCGGATATGGTCTGCTGGTCGATAATCCCTACCGGGCGGCATGGGACTTCGGTCGAACCGACCCGGCCACTTTCTCATACCTCGCAAGCGGCGGCGGACTGGAATACTACTTCTTTCACGGCGGCCGACTGCCGGACTTGTTGCGTATCTACCTGGAGCTGACGGGTTTTCCGCCGCATCCGCCGCGATGGGTCTTCGGCCTGCTGCAATCGCGCTACGGTTATCGCAACCGCGCGGAACTTGAGGCGATTGCCGAAACGTTTCGCGCCAAGGGCCTGCCCTGCGACGCGCTTATCCTCGACTTATTCTGGTTCGCGCAGATGGGCGACCTTTCGTTCAGTCCCGCCCACTGGCCCAACGCGCAGGAGATGATCTCGCACCTGCGCGAGCAGGGTTTCCGCACGATGGTGATCGAAGAGCCGTATATCACGGAGCAAAGCGCCAATTATCCGGAAGCGCGGGACAAAGCTCTGCTCGCCACGCATTACGATGGTTCACCCTACACGTTTGATTTCTGGCCGGGGCGATGCGCTCTGATCGATTTCTCCAACCCGGCGGCGCGCGAATGGTGGGCCGGCAAACATCGCGCGCTTTTGGAAACCGGGATCGACGGATGGTGGACCGATCTTAACGAGCCGACCCGGCATTTCCAGGACATGATGCATCATGGCGGCTCCGCCGCCGCGGTGCACAATCTAAACGCGTTGTGGATGCATCAGGCGATCGCTCAGGCGCATCAGCGCTACGCGCCGGATCGGCGAACCTTCATCCTCAGCCGCTCCGCATATTCCGGCTCGCAGCGCTACGGCGTGGCACTATGGTCGGGCGATGTCGATATGACATTCGCGTCCTTGCGCAAACAGATCGCGGTTGGGTTGAGTGCCGCGATGGCGGGAATCCCGTTTTGGGGATCCGACATCGGGGGCTTCGGCTTCGCCGGCAAATGCAGCGCAGAACTGTACATTAGATGGTTCCAGTTCGGCGCATTCTGTCCGCTGTGCCGGCCGCACGGGGACCAGAACGAATTGCGCGAACCGTGGCAGTTCGGGTCGGAATGCGAAGCGATTTGCCGCCGCTACCTGGAGCTGCGCTACCGTTTGTTGCCCTACATCTATAGCTGTGCGCATGCGGCGTGCACTTTGGGGCTTCCCTTGATGCGCCCGCTGGCGCTGGAATTTCCCGATGACCCGCAGGCGGTCAACCTGAGCGACCAGTACCTGTTCGGACCCGAGATCCTGGTGGCGCCGGTCGTGGAGGAAAGCGCGGCGGAGCGTGCCGTATATCTGCCCGCGGGCACATGGATTGATTTCTGGACCGATCGGACAATCGACGGCCCGTGCAGCGTAAACGCCGCGGCACCGCTCGACCTGATGCCGCTATTCGTCCGGCAAGGCGCGATTATACCCACGAGTCCAAGGATGCAGCACACCGGAGAGCGCCCGCTGGATCCGCTGACGCTTGAGATTTATCGCGCCGCGGGTGACCACTCCTTTGTTTTATACGAAGATGATGGTCAGACTAACGCCTATCAAGCCGGCGCATACGCGGAGACCCTGCTTGAAGTGCGCGCCAGAACCGGTTTGGTGATGTGTGTTATCGGGGAAGCGCGGGGCACCTTCGCGGGCCACCGCGCCGAACGCTCAATCGTACTGAATTCGCATCAGCAAACCGCCGTGCGCGAGGTGGATTTAAACGGCGCCGCGCTCTCAGCTTGCACCGACAACGCATCGCTGGACCGGATGCCTGCGGGATGGTGCTGGAACGAGGCCGCCGGGTTGCTGAGCATCAAATTCAGGCACGCTGGCACGGGCTCCGCTATCCGTGTGTCATCGGCGTGAACACGCATGGCAGGCCATCAGCTAATAATCGCTAAGTTCCAGACTCATCGACGCGATTCCGGCGCCCACATAAACTCCCGTGTTGCCCATCACGCTGATTGGCTGCAGCGCGAACGACTTGCGAAACCCGCCGGTCATCACGTTGACTCCGCCTCCCAAGACTGCGGCGGCTTGCGCCGTCGCGCCAACATAGGTGCCGGCCAGGGCGCCCGGCCCGGGCGCTGAATTTGGGGCAATCACGACCCATACCATGACCGTTGCTCCAAGATAGCCGACGTCGATTCCGATTTTGGAGATGGTGCCCGTGTAGTCCTCCCGGTGGCCTTGTCCGGGCGCGTACTTGCATTCCATGGTTCGCGTCGAGCCCAGAACCCATCCGAATCCGCTGGCCACCTGGCAGGTGAGGACACCGGTTTTAATTCCCTGCGCCAATGCAGGGGATGTCCCCATTCCAGCCGCAAGCAGTGCTACAAAAATCGCAAGCCGGACCCGACGAATCCACATGTTCACGGTGAAGAAATCAGCTTTAAGCATCTCACTTTGACCAGCGGTTAAATTGCCCGACATAAAGTCATAAGGATGATTCTTGCCCAACGCAACAGGTGCCGTGTTTCTGGTTGAAAACGTTGCGAGATGCGCAGGCCTGTATCGGCGGTTTTCGAAAGAAAAGCGTAAGAGTGGTTGCCCGCTCCCGGCAACTTTCACTGCCGATTCAGTTATCCACAGGTCTAACCTGGGCGTCGTGCGTCTCCAGATTTTGTTAAGTTTGCCACAAAACCATAATTATTTCACAAAAGATAAATGTCTTACTTTTTTACGGTGAAATCTTCTCTGCAATTTGCTTTTGTTCTTATTAGCTGCTAACGTTCCCCGGTTGAGAGACTCGTTTAAGGATGAAACCCATCAAAGCTGGCCAAAAAAAGAGGTCAAACTAGAAAAAAGACTATGATACAAATTGCACCAAAAAGCTCAAAGCCGAAGTGGTTTGGATACGTCGGCAGGTTGGCGCCGATAGTGGCGGCAGTGCTGCTGCTTGCGACGGGTCCCGCCGGCGC
Source organism: Binataceae bacterium (SeqCode) (assembly GCA_035262365.1). Lineage (GTDB taxonomy): Bacteria > Desulfobacterota > Binatia > Binatales > Binataceae > JAJPJA01. The sequence goes on along the minus strand of DATFSZ010000076.1, from coordinate 8,542 downwards.
GGTGCCGCCGCCCAAACCAACCTCGTGCCCGCTGATGATCACCACGTGCGGATGCGTAATCACCCGGGCGGGTACCTATCTGGCCGTCAACGAGCTTGACGCGACGCAGAGCAATCAGAATTGCATCGAGATCGCGGCCGCCGATGTCATCCTCAACCTCAGCGGCTTTAACGTCTTCGGCAAAAATGACGGGACCGGCACCGGCATCCTGATTCGCAAGGGCGCCACCCGCGCCATTGTCGAAGGCGGAAACGAAAAGGACATCGTTCCTCCGTCCAGCGACAAGCCGGCCGCCACCGCCGGGTCCGGCGTATCACAGGTATCGCAGTGGAACATTGGTATCGAAGATGACGCCAACGACGCGGTCATCGCGTTGTTCAGCTCCGTGGGCGGGATCTTTCTGCTGCCCAAACCCAGCGCGGGCAACACCACGGGCGGCATAGTCCTGAACAATGTCAAGGACAGTTTCGTGGGCGATCTGAACGCAAACTTCAACGGGCAATTCGGGTTGCTGCTGCACAATTGCACCGACGTCACGGTGGCGAATTTCAGCGCCGACAGTAACGGGGAGACTGGTTTCAAGCTTGACGGCTCAAACGGCACTTCGTTCGGTCCGGGCGCAGCCGCCTCCAACGGCAAGTTTGGCATCTGGATAATGTCCTCATCGCGAAATTCGGTTCACGACAGCAACGGAAACATGTTCAACGGCGACACCGGCATCCTGATCGGCGGCGGCAGCGACCGTAATCGCGTGTTCAATGGCGGCGCACCTCGAAACAAGAAGCGGGGGATTGTGATCACGGCTGGAAGTTCGCAAAACGTCATCACGGTCACGCATAACGAGGACAACGGAAACCCGAACAGCGATATGATCGATCTCAATCCCGACTGCGACCACAACACCTGGTACAACAATGTCGGAACGCACGACCCGGCGCAGGATTGCATTCAATGATGCGGCGCGGTCGGGCGTCATCAACTTTACGGTCGCAGCTTGGCGATAACGGCGCGCGTCTGCCCAGGGCCGGCGCGCAGGTCCAGTCAAAGGCGGAAAACCATATGCAATCGACAAATAAAGCCGGGCTCAGCCGGCTGGTACGGATAACTTTGGCCACGGCGTCAGGCATCGCGCTGCTGGCGCTGACAGCGATCGCGCCGGCGCACGCGGCACCAGCGTGCTCCACCACCATTACCAAGTGCGGATGCACGATTACACAATCCAAGATCTATACAGTCGCCAATGATCTCCAGGCGAGTCAGACCAGCGAGCCCAATTGCATCGAAATCGCGAAAGATCATGCGATTCTCAACACCAAAGGTTGGGCCCTGATCGGCAACAAGAAAGGCATCGGCATTTTCATTCGCCCGGGTGCGGATCATGTGATAGTTGAAGGCGGCGATGAGGCCGACAACGATCCTCCATTGAATCCGACCCAGGAGGAAGGTCCAGCACCTACCTTGGCTCCTCCCCAGTCCACCGTCGCCTTGTGGGATATCGGTATTCGTGACGATGGCGATGACGCGACCATCCTGCTGTTCGCCAACGTCGGCGGCAGCTTCTTTCAGCAGAACCAGGGCAATATCACCGGCGGAGTATTCCTCAACCGCGTCAAGAACAGCTCGGTCGGCGACCTGCGGGCCAACTTTAACGGCAAGTTCGGTGTGAGGCTCGATCACTGCTCGGACGTCGAGATCAGCAATGTTGCCACCACGGCCAATCAGGAAAACGGTGTCTTGCTCGAAGCGTCCAATAATAATCGCATCGGCCCGGCCACTTCGGCCGCCGGCGGTAAGACACAGAAGCTGGGGACCTGGCTGTTTTCGTCTTCAGATAACGTGATTCACGACGACGCAAACGGCGGCAACAGCGGCACCGGCCTTTTGGTGGGCTGCGGCCTGGATCGGAAGAACTGCCCGGGCAACGAGCGGAGCAATCACAATCGGGTCATCGATGGCGCCGCGGTGGGCAACAAGGACGCCGGGCTCGTGATCCGCAAGCACAGCGAGGGCAACACCGTCACCGTCAACCACAATGACGGCAACGGCGGCAAGAACATGGACATGGTGGACGAGAACAACAAATGCGACAGCAACATCTGGTATAACAACACCGGCAACGGGAATCAGCCTTGCATTCATTGATCGTGTGGGAGCGGCGCGGCGCCTCCAGGTGCCGCGCCTTCCTTGCATGGTGAGCCCGTTGGGGATTCGCGAATGGCCCAACCGCCCGCCCCACTGTGAATCCTGCCTCGCGCACAAAGACTCGACTCAACCGATAGCCTAAGGAATACTGGCACGTTGTGGCGGTTGTTCGTTTATCGGCGACCGCCGGTTGTGTTTGCCGAAACCCCGGCAGGCCTTGACCGCCGGAGGAGGTTGGTCAGCGTTTGTCCTCAGTTCCGAATAAAGCCGCGACCTCGCTGCTCGCCGTGGAACCACCTTCGATCGATGACTCCCTATTCGATAGCGGATCGGAGGAATCATTTACCGAAGTCCTGGTCCCGCTTATCGTCGGGTGCGCCCTGTTCATGGAGCTGCTGGACTCGACTGTGATCACCACGGCGCTGCCCGCGATGGCGCGCTCGTTGCACGAAGACCCAATCAAACTCAACCTCGCGATTACCTCCTATCTGCTGAGCCTGGCCGTGTTCATCCCGGTGAGCGCCTGGGTGGCCGACCGCTTTGGCGCCCGGATAGTCTTTCGCACCGCTATAGTGATCTTCACCATCGGGTCGGTGTTCTGCGGCATCTCGCATTCGCTCCCCGAACTGGTCGCGGCGCGCATCCTGCAGGGATGCGGCGGCGCGATGATGGTGCCGGTGGGCCGCCTGGTCATCCTGAAGACCGTTCCCAAACGTCACCTGGTGACCGCGATGTCCTACCTGAGCATTCCCGCTCTGATTGGGCCGGTGGTCGGCCCGCCGGTAGGTGGCTTCATCGTCACCTACAGCACCTGGCGATGGATCTTTTTCATCAACGTGCCGATCTGCCTGATCGGCATCGTGATGGTCACGCTGTTCATCAAGGACATCCGCGAGGATAACGTCCCGCCGCTGGACCTGCTGGGCTTCGTCCTGACCGGAGTTGGCTTGGCGGCTCTGGTGTTCGGGTTCGAGTCTGTGGGACGGGGCGAACTGCCCCCGGTGGTGGTTTTCGCCCTGATGGCGGGCGGCGCCTCTTGCATGGGGCTTTATGTGCTCCACTACAATCGCGCGCGCCATCCTATCATCAATCTCGGTTTGCTCAGGATCATGACCTTCAGGATCTCGACCGTGGGCGGCGGACTGTTCCGGATGGGAATCGGCGCGATGCCGTTTTTGCTTGCACTGTTGCTGCAACTGGCCTTCGGTATAAATCCGTTCAAGTCAGGGCTGATCATCTTCGCCAGTGCGCTCGGCGCGCTGACCATGAAGCTTGCCATCAACCCCATCATTCGTCTGTTTGGGTTCCGCTCGCTGCTGATTTTCAACGGAGTCATCAGCGCCTTTTTCATGCTGTGCTGTGCGCTGTTCCGGCCGACCACTCCGCACCTGCTGATTGCCCTGGTGCTGTTCTCGGGCGGATTCTTCCGCTCTCTCCAATTCACCTGCATCAACGCGCTCGGCTATGCGGATGTGCCGTCCCCGCTGATGAGCAACGCCAGCAGCCTGGCCAGCATGGGACAGCAGTTGAGTATCAGCCTGGGAGTCGCTATCGCGGCGCTGGCGCTGCGCGTTGGGATGACGCTTCATCACTCCAGGGTGCTCACCGCGCGTGACATAGTTCCGGCCTTCCTGCTGACCGGGGGTCTTGGGCTGCTGGGGTCGATAGTTTTCTTGCCGCTGCCGCACAACGCGGGCGCCGAATTGGCGGGACGGCGCGGCCGGCACCGGTTCGCCGAAGAAGACACCACCGCACTTGCCGACTAAGGCAACCGCTTCCGTTTTCTTTCACCTCCACACCGTTTTGTTTCGTTCCATCGATGACCAACCTGATACATTTTGCAAGTTTGGTACGTCTATAAAGAAGAGGAGTCGATGCGCCTGGTATAACCGGGCCGGAAAGAAAAAGTTTCTTATGCGCCGTTGTGCTATCCTGATGCTACTAGGCTTGTTGCTGGCCGCGCCGCTCATCGCGTTCGGTCAAACCACCGAAGCACCGCTGCCCCCGCCACCCTCCGAGAGCGCCCCGGCGGAAACCGCGCCGCCGCCTGAAGCTGTCCCGCCCTCAGAAGCGGCGCCCGCACCCGCCGCGGTGCCGGCCCATCACAAGAAGAAAACCCACAAGCGCCGCCGCCATCATGCCAGAGCTGCCGCGCCCGAGGTTGAGACGATAGTCGAGCCGGCCAGCGCGCGCCTCAAGGTGAAAGAAGCCGGCGCACCCATCTACGCCCGGGCCAGCAAGAGCAGCGAGCAGATTGGCACACTTGGCGCCGACAGGTTCGTCCAAGTGACCGGATCCACCAAGTCCTATCTTCAGGTTCAGCTCAAAGACGGCAGGACCGGCTTTGTCGAGCCGTCCACGGTCTATCTTGTAACGCCCTATGACAAACAGTTTCTGCTGACGGCGGACTCCCCGGTTCTTGCCGCGCCGAATCAATCAGCACAAAAGCTGTCCGAGGTGCATCGCGGCAGGTACATTCACGTAGTCGGCCAGGCGCTCAGTTACTTGAAGATCCGTATGAAGGATGGGACCGAAGGATTTGTACCGATGACCGCCGCGCAGTGACGCGATCAGCGGCGCCGATGATGAGCATCAAGCGCGAAACATCGCGACGCGCAGGGCTGGTGGTGATGGCCTTGTTCGTCACCCTGTTTTTCATTTGGGGCTCGGGCTACAACACCGCCGGGGTGTTCTTCACTCCGGTCATCCGCACCTTTGGATGGAGCCGCGCTCGTCTGTCCACAATGCAGACCGCGCTTGCCGTCGCCGCCGGCGCCAGCGCTCCCTTTATCGGATGGATACTTGACCGATTAGAGGCGCGATTCGTGATAGCGGCGGGCGCCATAACCGCCGGAGCCGGCTTCGCACTCGCCAGCCAGGCTGATTCTTATGGCGTGATGGTCGCCGCTTACCTGCTGATCGGGGTGGGGATCGGCGCCGCAACCCTTTTGCCATGCTCCATGGTGATCGCCAACTGGTACGGCGCACGGCGCGGGCTGGCGATGGGCCTGACAATGACTGGAACGTCGCTCGGCGGAATGGTGATGACGCTGATTTCGGATCGTGCCATTCATCGGTTCGACTGGCGCGCCGGCTACCTGATTCTCGCGGTACCCGTGCTCCTGATCGTAGTCCCAATCGTCCTGCTTCTGGTGCGCACCAGGCCGGAGCGCGGCGACGGTTTCAGCGTTGCGCAGGCCGCGTCGGCGCTGCCTGGGATGGATGTCGGCGCGGCGCTGAGCAGCCGCTCCTTCTGGATGCTCGCCGCTGCAACGCTGTGCTTCGGTATCGCCGTATCGGGGACGAACCTGCATTCCGTGCCTTATCTTATCGGCATCGGATATGCGCCGTCGCGCGCCGCCTTTGCTTTGAGCGTCCTGCTCGCCTTCGGCGGTTTGGGAAAGCTGGTAATCGGATCGATCGCTGATCGAATCGGAGCCCGCGCGGCGCTCGCCGCCAGCCTGATGGGAATGGCGGCGGGAATCAGCCTGTTAACGGGCGCACGTTATCATTTACCGCTGATCGCCTTCGTGATGATTTACGGCTTCAGCTTTGGAGCCCCGTTGGCGCTGCTGCCGCTGGCGATGGCGGAGTCGATGGGCCTCAAGCGCTTCGGCTCGCTGTACGGCCTGATCGGTGTTTTTCATACCGCGGGATCCGCGAGCGGACCGCTCATCGCGGGGCGCATCTTCGACCTGCGCGGCAGCTACTCCTACGCGTTCGAAAGCTTTGTGCTGCTGCTGATCATCGGCAGCGCCGCGGCGATGGCATGCACGCCGCTGCCCGCCGGGCAAAGCCACGCAGAAAGCGCCGCCGCGCGCGCATGAGCAGCCGCGCAGCCTTGCTCCCCGGCCAGCACAAAGAGCCTCTGCGCCATCATGTTCATGAGCGTCGAACCTCGAATTATTTGTGCTTTGGTTTGGGGCTTACTCGTCGCTGACGGAAATCCGATCGAGCAGCTGCGCGGCGAGCAGCAACAGCCCCCGTTCGGTTGAGTTCAGGGTTTTTGCGATCGCCTGGGCCAGCCAGGCTTCCTGGTGGCGCACGTTGCGGCGCAACACCTCCACGCCGAGCGGAGTGATCTCCAGCCGCGAGCGCCGCAAGTCCGGTGATCCTTTGCCACGGGCTGAACCGCCCTCTGGGCGATGTCTGGAAGTTTTTTTAAACGCTACCGGTGAATCGCTTCCCAACCCCTCCCTTACTTCAAAGTGAAAGCGCCGCCCGGATCATTGCCGCCACTGGTAAACGGCACGAACGGCGGGTTGAGGGCCTGCACATAAGCGGCTCAGGAAACGCCGCCGGCGGGCACGCTGAAAGTGAATTGCGTATCGTTGATCATTGTCAAAGGGATCTTCGGTAAACCGCCCGACTTGATGCCGCCCAGGTTGAGCGCGCCACCCGCCTGGGCATTAAAGAAGTTGATCACCGTCAAGGGAGAGAATCCTGTTCCATTAACCGTGATTGTCCGATCAAGTGCGCCGCCCTGGCTGACGGAGGCAATAGAAATCCGCGCGCCGATCGGCACCGACACCGCGTTGCTCTTTTTGCTATAGGCTTTGGAAGGTCCGGCGTTGCTGATCACGAATGACCCCGGGCCGGTGGTCGGGGCATTGGGCTGGTCCGGCCCCGGAAGAAAAAAGGTCACCGACGACGGTGTCAGTGAAGGACCAGGATTCACAAAAAATGGTCCAACTTTACACCCGGGCATGCGCAAAATAGATCAACCGCCACGCCATTTGTCGTGTCAAAGGAGAAACCGCCCAAAATCACCCGCTCTCCTTGCACTACCACAGTCTCTACATTGTTGATGGCGTAGGCAGGATTCAAGCTGGTCGGCGCCAAGCCGACCGAATTAATACTCAACCCACATTTCCATTATCCCAGTCGACTACCAATTTGATAAATTGTTGCAAAGCCCTTGATGGACGTGGGGCTGGTCGCTGTCCGGGCGGTGCGGAGGTGGCGCGGCGGTGGGTGAGACGCAAAAACAGCCCTTTCAGCTCTCGTTCAATGGCAGGTTAAGGGTCGATTTCCAAGGTGCGCGGGTGATTTCTCACGGTGGCCTGCTCCTGGTGCGTGAGCTGGATGAACGGTTGGGCTTGGGGGAACTCATCAAACGGCACTTGACCGACGGGCGCGCAAAGAACACCCAGTTGCCGCTGGCTGACCTCGTGCGGCAGTCGATATATAGTCGACTGGCGGGCTATGAGGATGTCAACAACGCCGAGCGCCTCTCCCAAGACCCGGCCTTCCGGCTCATCGGCTCCCAGAAGGTCTTGGAGCGCGGAGCGGCGTTGACCTCGCGCTTGCAATCGTTCGAGGCCGACCTGCTGACGCAAGCAGAAAACCTGGCTGGTCTGGCCGCGCTCAATCGGGAGTTGGTCGCCAATGGGGAGGCCATCGATTCACGGCGGCGGGTGGTGCTTGACATGGACAGCACCGAAATTCCGGTCTATGGCCACCAGGAGCAGAGCTCCTACAACGGACACTTCGAGACCACCTGCTATCATCCGCTGCTTTTGTTCAATGACAAGGGTGACTGCCTGGCGGCGAAACTGCGCCCGGGCAACGTCCACAGTGCCGACGGTTGGGAGGAACTGCTGTTGCCCGAGATCGAGCAGCAGCAGGCGCAGGGCAAAGAAGTGGCCTTCCGCGGCGATGCGGCTTTCGCCCGGCCGGAGATCTATGAGGCGCACGAAGCACGGCAGGTGAAGTACGCGATCCGCCTTCCCGCCAACGCCAACCTAGAGCGAAAAATCACAAAGTTGTTGACCCGCCCGGTGGGAAGGCCGAGCTACAAGCCGGTGGTCCGCTACAAGAGCTTTCTCTACCAGGCAGCGACCTGGACCAAGGCACGGCGCGTGGTGGCGAAGGTTGAGTTCCACTTCGGGGAGTTGTTCCCGCGGGTCGGGTTTATCGTAACCAACTTCCAAACTTCAAGCCGGGCGGTGGTCCGCTTCTACAACAAGCGTGGAACGGCGGAGCAGTGGATAAAGGAAGGCAAGCAGGCGGTCGCGATGACACGGCTTAGCTGCCACCGCTTCCGGGCCAATGAGGTACGGCTGTGGCTGAGCGTAATCGCTTATAATCTGGGCAATCTGTGGCGGCGGCTGGCGCTGCCGGCAGCGGTTGCCAACTGGTCGCTCACCAGCTTGCAGCAGCGGCTGGTGAAAACCGGGGGCCGTCTGATTAAACACGCCCGCTACTATTGGTTGCTGCTAGCGGAGAGTCATCTGACGCGGCGGCTCTTCGGCAGCATGCTACAGAAGGTCGCCGCGTTGTCGTCACCGGCGGGATAGGCGGAGTACGGAATGAGCGAATTCGGTGACGCGGGGGAAGGGGAAGAGACAGGTGTCTGAGAATTCGATCGGAAAACCTCCGCTTTGGCTGTTTCGCTGCC
>DATFSZ010000075.1:0-191484 GCA_035262365.1 Binataceae bacterium (SeqCode) | reverse complement strand
TGGAGTACCGGCACGACGCCTCCAACCAGCATCCGTTCTACAGCAACGACGCGCTGATTCCGCAGCCGGGCGGCGGCTTCCTGCCTTCGCATACCTACACCGGACAGGACACCTTGCTGGCGGCGGCGATCTACCAGTTCTAGATGGGTGGTGGTGTTTGATTAGGACAGGGCGGCGGCTTCGGCTGCCGCCCTGTGCACCGCTGCATCGAGGCTGCGACGGTTAATCAAGAGCCAACAGCGGGTCGGCATCGTGGCGATGCTAATTGCAGTAGATCACAAGCGCCACATTGCCGGGACTTTGAGTAGCCGCGGGCAATTTGGCATATTGCTTTCCTGGTCCGTTTCATGGCAAAAGCGAACTATCCCGGAGACATACCTGCCCTTTCTTGGACTAAAGCAGGAATGCGATTATTGGAATAAGGCGTCGAATTACGCTTTGGAAAGCGCTTTTAGCGAATGGCGAAAACCAGGCAAGTAGAGACTCGCCGCAAGCGGCAAGGAGGAAGTTTAACTTCAATGACCCCCAAGCAAGTGATTCAGTTGATCAAGGACAAAGGCGTCGTGATGATCGACATCAAGTTCATGGATCTGATCGGCACCTGGCAGCATTTCACCGCGCCCATCTCGGAGTTCAAGGACGAGGCGGTGTTCGAAGAAGGACTGGGATTCGACGGTTCGTCCATTCGCGGCTGGCAATCAATCGAATCGAGCGACATGCTGGTCGTGCCCGATCCTGAGACCGCAGTACTAGACCCGTTCACCAGGGACACGACGCTGACGCTGCTGTGCAACATCGAGGACCCCATCACGCGCGCACCCTATACCCGCGACCCGCGCAACATCGCGCGTAAAGCCGAACAGCATCTGAAGGCAACCGGAGTGGGCGACACCGCTTATTTCGGACCCGAGCCCGAGTTTTTCATCTTCAACGGAATCCGCTTCGACACCAACCAGCATTCCAGCTACTACTTCATCGAATCCGAAGAAGGCCAATGGAACAGCGGCAAGGACGGCCAGAACCTGGGCTACAAGCCGCGCTACAAGGAAGGCTATTTCCCGGTGCCGCCCACCGACTCGCTGCAGGATATCCGCAGTGAGATGGTGCTGGAGATGGAGAAGGTAGGCATCCGGGTCGAGAAGCAGCATCACGAAGTCGCCACCGCTGGACAGGCCGAAATCGACATGCGCTTCCAGGGCCTGGTGAAGATGGCCGACTGGTTGACCTGGTACAAGTACATTTGCAAGAACGTCGCGAAGCGGCATGGAATGACGGTGACCTTCATGCCCAAGCCGATCTTTGGCGACAACGGGTCCGGCATGCACACCCATCAGAGCATCTGGAAGGGCGACACGCCGCTGTTCGCGGGGTCGGGCTATGCCGGAATGTCGGAGATGGCGATGCACTACATTGCCGGCATTTTGCATCACGCACCGTCGTTGGCCGCGTTCACCAACCCCGGCACCAACTCCTATCGGCGCCTGGTCCCCGGCTTTGAGGCCCCGATCAACCTGGCCTACTCGAGCCGCAACCGCTCAGCGTCAGTCCGTATCCCGATGTATTCCCCGTCACCCAAGGCCAAGCGTATAGAGGTGCGCTTCCCCGATCCGACCTGCAACCCATACCTGGCGTTTTCCGCGATGCTGATGGCGGGGCTCGACGGCATCCAGCGCCGGCTCGATCCGGGCCAGCCGCTGGACAAGGACATCTACGCGCTGACTCCGGCTGAGCTGGCCGACGTCCCGAGCATGCCGGCTTCGCTCGAAGAGGCGCTGGACAACCTCAAGCGCGACCATGAGTTCCTGCTCAAGGGCGACGTCTTCACCGTGGATCTGATCGAGACCTGGATCGATTACAAGATGAATCGTGAAGTCAGCCAGACGCGGCTGCGTCCGCATCCGTACGAGTTCGCGATGTACTTTGACGCCTGAAGCGGCTGCGGTTTGCGCGGCTTATTCGACGCGAACAGGGCGGCGGGTGCAACCCGCCGCCCTGTTTTTGATTGTTCAGGCCGCAAAAGAGAAGCCCGAGGCAATTGCACCAACATATCGAGGCCCAAGCGCCTTCTGTCCCCGCTTCTTATCTTGGGTGAAGGTGAGCGAGAGTTTCAACGCCCGGAGCCTTTGATCCACGTTTCGCCCCCATCCGATGACGTTTCCAACAAGGGGTGAGACAAAGCCGCGGTTTTCTGCTGCGCGCCGCAAACCTGACCGCCGCGCGATGTTGACCATCTGCCCCCGATCAGTAGAAACTGGCTTGCAATATGCGATGTAGAATCAAGCAACCAAAGACGAACGCCCGGGCCGCGGTGGTCCTCAGCGATGAGTGAAGCCGCCGGCCCCACGACGTCACCGGCGCCTGCCACGCCGCGCCAAGCCGTCAGCCTGGTCTCCTTGTTCAAGGTCTTCCTGACCATCGGCGCCATCAGCTTCGGCGGCGGCGTGGTCGCCTACCTGCGCGAATACATCGTGCGCGGCGAACAATGGATGGACGACGAGGAGTTCCTGGATTCCCTGGAGATCGGGCAAACTTTGCCCGGCTTGATTGCGGTCAACCTGAGCGTGATCATCGGTGATCGCATCAGGGGCGCCGCCGGCGCGATAGCCGCGGCAGTAGGAATCCTGCTGCCCGGTACGGTCGTGGTTATGACGGCCGGCATTCTTTACTTGGGCAACCGGCAGAATCCCGCCGTCAATCATTTCCTGGGCGGTGTGGCCGCGGCCGCAGTCGGATTGTTGACCGCGGTGGCGCTGCAACTCGGCCACAAACAGCTCGTTCATCTGCGCGACTTCCTGCTCGTGATGGCCACCTTCGTCGCCATCAGCCTGCTTCATCAATCGCTGATAATCGTGATCCTGGTGGTCGGACCGGTCGCGGTGCTGCTTTACCATCCGACGACCCACAAGAGTGGCGAGCCGAAGCCCCCCAGAACCCGGGAGCCGATCCGGCTGGCTGGTCATCGCTGAGGAACTGACCTGTGCACGCGACCAAGATATTGAATCTGTTGTGGGTTTTTGCCCTGCTCTCGTTGGTTGCGGTAGGCGGCGGGACCGCGGTACTGCCCGAGATGCGGCGCATCCTGGTCGGCCATTTCCACTGGCTGTCCGACAAACAGTTCCGCGAAATTTACAGCATCGGGCAAATCGCGCCGGGTCCCAACATGCTGATGGTCCTGGTGATTGGATATCGCCTGGCGGGTGCGTTGGGAGCGGTTGTGGTGGGCCTGGCGTTTTTCATTCCCGACTGTTTCATCACCTTTTTCGTCAACCGGGTCTGGAAGCATTTCGAGGGCTCACCGTGGCGCACCGCCATCCAACGCGGAATGGCGCCGGTGGCGATCGGCCTCATGCTGTCGGGAACCTACACGGTGGCGAAGATATCGATTGTTGACTTCGTCACCGGACTCATCGCTGTGGCGGTGTTTGCGATCCTGTATTTTCGCCACGTCAATCCCGCGCTGCTGATCATTATCGGCGGTGTCATCACGTTATTCGTACGGGGGTGGTGAGAGTCTCAGCTCTGCGGGCCCTCGAAGCCCAGTTCATTGAGCAATCTCAGGGCCTCGTCACGCGCGTCGGCGTGAACCATCAGCCGCGCCGGCACGGCGGCGGTGCTGCCCAGCATGCGCGAGGAGTCTTCGTCGAAGATGAATGACTCGATGTCGTTGCTGGCGAGCATGTCGTGCGCCATCCGCACCTGCATCGGATCGATACTTGCCAGGACTTCCACCAGTTCGGCGGGATCGCGCTCTTCATCCATCATCGTCACTTCCTCTGGGCATGGTCTCCACGCAAATTGTATCACGCGGGGGACGCGGTCAGCGCCGACTTTGTGAATCCGCCACGTTTGAGCGGGCGGGCTCCTGGGTTCGCCCGCGCAGCCTGGCGTAGAGAAAACCCGCGATCGCGAGCGCCAGCAACACCGCAATCAGATCGTCGAACCGATGGAAATAGGGGCCCAGATCGTGCCAATGCTGTCCCAGCTTCATCCCCGCGTATGCCAACATCAGACACCATGGATAAGAGCCGAGCAGCGTATAGATCGAGAACCGCCACAGTTCCATCCGGGAGACGCCAGCGGGAAACGCGATAAAGGTACGAACCACGGGCAGCAGACGCGCGACGAATACCGTCAAGGAACCCCACCGTTCGAAGAACCGGTCGGCGAGTTCCAATTCGTGGGTTGAAATCAACACGTAACGGCCGTAGCGTTCGAAGGCCTGCCGGCCGCCCGTGGCGCCGATGAAATATGCCACCAGGGAACCTAGCAGGCAGCCTACCGCGCCCGCGACCGCCACCGCCTGCAAGCCAAAGCGGCCGGTTGATACCAGGTACCCTGCAAACGGCATTATCACTTCGGAGGGCAGCGGGATGCAGGCGCTTTCGATCGCCATGAGCAGCACCACGCCGCCGTAGCCAAGTCCGGCGATGACCGAGATGATCAGGGCTGAAAGCCCGGTCAATAGTTTATCAACCATACAGGTGTTGCCCCCCGAATCGGTTGTGTGCCGATACGCTCAGGCATCTGCTTTCTACAAAAGTTCAAAGCTGACTACGCGAGCATTCTAGATCGCATCAGGATAGCCGCCGGCGTCTCGCCCTGCCACCCCATCCCCCGCGCGATGTTCCGCGCCGGCTCACCGTGGAGCGCAAGCAAATGCTTGCGCATCCTTCCGGCGGCGGGCATTGATGTACACCAAACGGAGGAACCCTGAGTGCAAGACAAAATTCATTCGGCCATCGTCGGCATCATGTTGTCACTTGCGACAGCCCTTGGCGGATTTCCTTGTGCTCGTGCATTGGCTTATCCCGGCGGTCCGCTGCGTGACGTCACGGACGCGGCGCCTTACTGTGCTGGATGCCATTCGTCGCTCGGCATCGAGCAACTGCGCGACCTGCCCTCGGGTCAGGCGCAAAAGCGCACCGCTATTGTCGCCCATCTGGACGCAATCCGCGGCGGCACCGGCCCCTACGCGAAGCTGAGTCCGGAGCAGCGGGCCCTGCTAATCGCCGACGTGCAAAAGGTCGATGAGAACTCGAAGATCTCGCTCGAAGTTCCCGCCACGGTCAAAGCCGGCGAGGCGTTCACAGTGACCGTTAAGGCCCGGGGCGGCTCGGGCCCCGTGCTGGGAATCATGCTGCTCGATATCGATTTGCGCGATCAGGCTCGCGCAATCCAAGGCGAGGGTTTTCAGATCTCCTCACCGCCCCGCGTTACCGGTCCCGACGGTCAACCGCAGGATCAATGGCTCAGCAAACGTTATGACGCGCTTGCGCGAAATCTGAATTTCGTCGTCGTCTTCGGCATCAAGACCGATCTCGCCAAGGACAAATTCTCCGACGCCAGCGCGGTCTATGATTTGGTGGCACCGTCCAAGCCCGGCAAATATACGATCTGCGCCGCACTGGCGTACGGCACCGAGAAAGCATCGCCCCTGGGCCGGGTCGAAATGGGCGGCCATCCGATGCCTTTAGGCGGCTTCGCCGGACCCTCGGGCAGAATTCTGTTCTCCAAGGTTGCGACCATACAGGTCCAATGATTCGGCGCAGTCAGTCCACGCGCACCGGCAGATGGGTTAGACCACGGTCGAAGGCGGTGCCGCGATAGCTCGGCCGCCATCCATCAGCCAGGCGCATCCGCGGATAGCGCTGCAGCGTCATTTCGATAGCGATCCTGGCCTGAACGCGGGCGGGTGCGGCACCGACGCAGAAATGGACGCCCTCGCCGAAGCCTAGATGGTCGTTGGGGTCGCGCGTGATGTCGAAAACGTCGGGGTCGTTGAACGCGGCGGGATCGCGGTTGGCGGCGCCGAGCACCAGGTACACCGGTGTGCGAGCTTTGATTGCCATGCCGCCGATTTCCACATCCTCGGTCGTGGCGCGCATGATGGTGTGAATCGGACCGTCGAAGCGCAGGGTTTCTTCCACCACCGCCGGCACCAGCGCCGGTTCGCGGCGCACTTGAGCGAGCAATTCCGGGCGCAGCAGCAAGTGATAAATGGCGCTGCTGATCACGTCGGCGGTGGTGGCAATCGCGCCGGTCACCAGCACCATCACCATGCCGAACAATTCGCGCGAGTCGATTTTCTCGCCGGCATCATGGGCCGCGATGGCGAGCCCGATCAAATCCTGGCCGCCGCCCGAATGCCGCCGTCGCTCGACCAGGTCGGCGACGTAAGCCGCGCGCGAAGCGACGAACTCCTCGGTGCGATCGCTCCCGCCAATCCCCAGGCTGCGGATTATTTCGTAATCCGCGTGCGGCACGTCGAGCAGCAAGCCGAACACCCTGACCGGCAGCTCGACGCCAAGGTCGCCCACGATATCGATTTCCGAGCGCTCATCGCAGCAGTGCAAAATGTCCGCGAAGATGGCGCGAAAGCGCGGCTCCATCTCATTCATCCGGCGCACCGCGAGCGAAGGGGCGGCGACGCGGCGCAGCCGGCTGTGGACCGGAGGATCGACAAAGTTCATTACCGGAACGCCGTTGAAGAAGTCGAAGTCCTCCGTGCCCGGCAATCCGGGGTTGACGCTGGAAAAGCGCCGATGATCGCGCAGCGCCGCCTGCACTTCGTGGTAACGGGAAATAACCGCCCATTGGATACCGCGGCGCGTGATCGAAACCGGCGGTGCGGCCAGCAACGACTTGAAATAGGGAAACGGATTTTGATGGAGCGCCGGGTCGGATGAGTCGTAACTATACTTCAGATGGGGATCGAGCTCATCGGAATTCGTTGACGATGGCGTAGCGTGGGACACGAAGCGCACTCCTTGCGTGAGCTTCTGCGTTTTACCACGATTCGCGGCTCCGGACGCAACAACACTCAGTCGGCGGCGTGAGCGGGAAGCGAACGCTCCCGCGCCGGATACCGCCGCCCGGCGTCGATTAGACCGTCCACGATCTCCGGGATCTCGAACACCGCTCGATTGTTGAGCGCGCCCACCCGCGCGCGGTAATCGGCCAAATGCCCCGGGTCCAGCATCGGGGCGATACCCTGCGCGATATCCCGGAAGGAGCGTAGCACCACGCCCAGCCCTTGCTGGGCGACCAATTCGGTGTTGTAGCGCTCCTGCACCATCGTCCAGGCGTTGCACTCCACGATCGCCGGCAAGCCCATGATCCAGGCTTCGCTGAGGCTGCCAGGGCCCGGCTTGCCGATGAAGTAATCCGCGAGGCGCATGAAGTAATGGGGCTCGCGCGTGAAGCCCTCGACTCGGTGAGGATACGGCAGCCGCATCGCGGACAGACGCTGCCTGAGGGGCTGATGAGCTGGGTTTTGAGACGCGCGGCGGCAACCCGCCGCGCAATAGCAATCATCCGGCGCGAGCCGAACCCGCCGAACATTACCAGGCCGGTCGGCAGGTCCGCCCGCAGTCCGAGTTTGCGGCGCTCGTAATCGCGGCTCAGCTCCATCGGTTGATAAAATTCCGGGCGCACGATCATTCCCGAGGTCCGGAATAGATGCTGCGGCGGATGACCCATTTCCTGTGCCTGCTGGGCAGCGTGCGCGGATCCGCAAATGAAATACTGGTCCTGGCGCTCGATCCAGAAATGGGGCGGGTAATCGGCGAAATCGGTCAGCGCCGTTATCATCGGCGTCGGCGCCTGCCCGGCGGCGCGGTCGGCGGCGCGCAACCCTTCGAAGATGGCGCGGTTGAAGTTGGGGATCATCGAAAGCACCAGGTCCGGCGCCGAGGTCTGCCAATGACGCGCCAGCAGCGCAACCTCGCGCTGATGCTTGAGTGCAATCAGCATCTGCGAAATGCGCAGCATCGATCCGCTGCCCAACGTAAGCCCGCGTTTGAGCAGTCCATTGTAGAAGTCCTCGAAACGCACGCCGATACTGTTTTGGATGAAGTCAATCGGTCCCAGCAGGTCGCGCAGGTTCACCAGGTTGGCATACCATGCGCGGCGTTGCCGATTTGCCGCGGCTACCAGCGCCATCGCGGATGCCCGGTGACCGCCGCCGGCGTCGAAGAAGATCACATCGACCCGACGTCCCGTTTGCTGCGGGGATGGCGGGGTCATGACGCGGCGCGCTCCGCCCCGTGATCGGACTCGATCCAGCCGCCGCTTGCGCCGTCGCGGCGCAGCAGGCGGAGGGTACCGTCGTGCTCCTCCACCAGGGCGGTGCAGCTTTTTACCCAGTCGCCCTCATTGATGTAACTGATCGAGCCGATCGCGCGATGCTCGGGGTAATGCGTATGGCCGCAGATGACGCCGTCGGCCTTGTGCAGACGGGCTGTCCGCACGACGCTCCGATCGCCGAAATCGGTCAGATAACGAACCGCCTTGCTCAGCCGCCGCTTGAAATAGGACGCGGGCGAAGCTGGACGCTCGCATGCCCTGATCGCCTCTTCGCTGTACCAGCGGTCGATGCGCAGCGCCTGATGGTACGCCTGAGCGCCCATAATGGACATCCATCGGTTCGGATTCAGGGAGCCGTCGAACTGATGGCCGTGGATCACCAGCATCCGGCGGCCTTCCGCCGTGCGATGGATCAACTCGGTGGCCACCGGAAGCGGCCCCAGCAGCGCGTGCGCGACGTCGATACTGACCTCGTCATGGTTGCCCGGCAGGAACACCACGCGGACGCCTTGCCGATGCCACGACGTGATGGTCCTGACCACATCGCCCTGCGCCCGGCTCCAATGCCAGGCTGGACCGGTCACCCAGCCATCGACGATGTCGCCCACCAAGTAGAGGTTGTCGGCCTGATGCTGGCGGAGAAATTCCAACAGGTCGGCGGCCCGGCATCGGCGGGTTCCCAAATGCAAATCGGAAATCCAGATGGAACGCAAACAACGCCGCCGATGCGCGGCCGCAACACGGATACCGGGAACGGACCAGCCCCCTTGGCTCAAACCGTATTCACCCATCCGCACCTTCTCGCCCCACAATGAGAAACGGTTGTCTGAGCTATTCACATCGCAATAAGTATAGCAGGAAAGGTCTGCCCGTTATGAATTGATATTACAAATCGTTGAACTAAATACTCATTAATTATTAATTCGCCGCGGAGCCTCCGTACTATTAAGCAATGATTACCGACTATGTAATTATAATGTGAACCCGAATAACCTTTCCAAACGTGTCCGGCACCCGCCGAGGACATCTGATTTGGTCTTTGCAGCGCCGGCCTCCCTGCCGGTTTGTTTCGCTGGTTCTCAATCGTTGCCTTGGTCCTTGAGCCGGTGGCGCCCTGCCATTGCGGCAGTTAGGCTGAAATATTCAACTGATGATCTCCGGGCAAACTTTAAGCAGAAGCTTATTAAAAGCGACGCTTCCGGACTGCTTTGGTCATTTCGCAGCTGCGCCATCCCCCTTCTGACGCTGTTGACCCCTTTGACGTGAGTGCTAGGCTGCCACGCAGCCGTGAAAGCGACTTAGCCGGAACAGTGGAATGGTCCACGTACACAGCGCGCCAACGCGCCAGGGAGTACGAAGATGGGAATCATCGCTTGGATTATCGTCGGACTGATCGCGGGCTTTATCGGCAGTAAGATTGTCAACCGCAGTGGGGAGGGCCTCGTTCGCGATATCCTGCTTGGAGTAATCGGCGGAATCGTCGGCGGGTTTGTTTTCACCAAGCTTGGTTACGAAGGCGTCAGCGGGGTCAACATCTGGAGTATCGTGGTCGCCGTGATCGGATCGATTATCGTTCTGGTAATTTATCACGCCATAGCGGGACAGCGCGCCTAGCGGGCGGATCTCGCGCTAAAGGGGGGCCGCTAAACTCCCATGCGGGAGCGGGGTCTATATTTGACAAGCGGTCGTGATGATCCTATTGCGAAAGCTGTCTGTTTTGCCGGAGGAATACTATGAGCCTTAAGGGAAAAACCGCGATCGCCGGCCTGGGCATAACCAGGATGGGTAAGAACTACGATCACTCAAACGCTCTCGGCTTCGCCGCGGAAGCGATTTCCCTGGCCTTGGCCGACGCCGGTCTCAAGCGCTCCGACCTGGACGGCTTGCTGGTCACCACCGGAGTTTCCTACCGCGACGGTCTGGCTTCCTTTGCCCTGCAGGATTCGATGCGGCTTACCTCCCGGCTGCTGGCCGATGTTAACGCCGGCGGCTCCAGCGCGGGGACAGCGATCGCGATGGCGGCGCAGGCAATCGCGACCGGGACGGCCAACGTGGTCGCATGCGTGTTCGGTGACGCACCGCTCAAACCGCCCACGCCGGGCGGCAAGGGCGGCGGCGCCGGCGACGCTTATGGCACGCCCCGCGGCTTGGACAGCGCCTACGGAGCGTTTGGAGCCAACTGGGTCTATGCGTTGCTGGCGCAGCGCCACATGTATCTGTACGGCACCACGCAGGATCAACTGGGCGCGATCGCGATTTCCGAGCGTCAATGGGCGAACCGCAATCCGATGGCGCAGTTCTACAAGGAGCCCTTGACCCTGGAGGACTATCACGCCTCGCGGTGGATCACGGAGCCGCTGCACCTGTACGACTGCTGCCTGGTTTCCAACGGCGGAGTATGCGTGATCGTCACCTCCGCCGAACGCGCGCGCGATCTTAAAAAGCCGCCGGTATATATCCTGGGCGTCGGACAGGGCCACCATCCGGGTCCCTCGGTGGAGAGCCTCGACACCGGCATCCCGATCGCCAAGGAGACCGCGTTCAAGATGGCGGGCGTGGAGCTGAAGGACATCCAGGTGGCCGAGTTGTACGACTGCTATACAATCACCGTCCTGCTCTCGCTGGAGGGTTATGGCTTCTGCAAAAAAGGCGAAGGAGGTCCCTTCGCCGCCCAGACCCGCCTGGGCCACGCCGGCTCCATCCCGGTGAACACCGGCGGCGGCGAACTCAGCTCGTACTACATGTGGGGGATGACGCCGGTCTCGGAGGCGATCATCCAGGCGCGCGGCGAGGGCGGCGAACGCCAGTCGCCCAGGCACGACGTGGTGCTTGCTTCGTGCCAGACGCGCAACCTGTCGACTCATTCGGCGGTAGTGCTCGGCACCAATCCCTGACGTGGCGTGAAGCGCCACGGGGTTTTCTCAACGGAGAGTTGGTAATGGCGGAAGAGGCCAAACTGATCCTCAACGTCACGCGCGACCTGAAGCCTTTCTTCGACGCCGCCCGCGGCCATAAACTGGCCGTTCAAAAATGTGACAAATGCGGCCAGCTGCGTTTTCCTCCCGCGCCCCTTTGCCTGGCGTGCGATTCCGACCAGGCCAGTTGGGTTACGGTCAGCGGACGCGGCCAAGTCTTCAGCTTCACGATCATGCATCGCGCCTACCATCCCGCGTTCAAGGCGCCTTACACGCTGGCAGTGATCGAGCTGAACGAAGGTGTGAAGATCACTTCCAACGTAATCGGCATCGAACCGTCAAAGGTCAAATGCGGAATGCCTGTGGAAGTGGTGTTCGACAAGTTGAACGAAGAAGTCACCCTGCCGAAATTCCGTCCGGCGAGTTAGGCACCGCGCAGCCGCGTCTGCCGCCGCGCGCTGGCTTTCCGCCGGCTTGCGCGTGAGCAGCAAGCGACGAGCGCAGCGATTGGAGAGACCGATGAAGCAACGCACCGGACCGCTGTCCGATATCCGCGTCATCGACCTGACCCAGTATTTGGCGGGTCCGTTCTGCACGATGCTGCTGGCTGACCTGGGCGCCGACGTGATCAAGGTGGAACCGCCCGGCGGAGACCCGACGCGTCAGATGGGACCGTTCCCTCCCGATACCAAAGGATGCGACTACGGCGGCTACTTCGCCAGCGTCAACCGCAACAAGCGCAGCGTGGTGCTCGACTTGAAGAGTGAGGCCGATCGCGACGCATTGCTCAAACTCGTCGATGGCGCCGACGCGCTGGTGGAGAACCTGCGCGCGGGAGCGATGGACCGCATGGGGTTGGGCTACGAGGCGATGCGCACACGAAAGCCCGCGCTGGTTTACGCCGCGATTCGCGGCTTTGGCGATCACAGAACCGGCGAAAGCCCTTACATCAATCGGCCATGTTTCGACGTCGTGTCGCAATCCATGGGCGGGCTGGTCAGCTTCACCGGACCCGAAGGCGGCCCCGCCTATCGCACCGGCGCCGCGGTCGGCGATATCTATCCGGGTTCGCTCACGGCCCTGGGCGTGGTCGCTGCCGTTCACGCCGCGCGCAAGACCGGCCAGGGTCAGTTCGTTGACGTCGCCATGTACGACGCGATTCTCGCGCTGGCCGAGGAGGTCACCTACCAATATTCGATGAGAGGCCGCATTCAACGGCCCTCCGGCAACAACCATCAGACGCTGGTTCCCTATGGGATCTTTCCGACCCAGGACGGCGCGGTTGCGATCGCCGCTCAGAACGACCATCACTGGCAGATCCTTTGCGGCATCATTGGACGGCCTGAACTTGGCGGCGATGAACGTACGCGCAACAACCGCGCGCGGCTCAAGAACGCCGCTTTCGTGCGTGGGCTGGTGTCGGATTGGACCAGTGCGCGGCCAACGCGCGAAGTTGTCGCCGCGTTGGACGGCAAGGTGCCAACCGGTCCGGTGAACAACGGCCGCGACATTTTCGAAGACCCTCATCCGCGCATTCGCGAGATGCTGGTCGAAACGCCGATGCCGGGCGACAATCCGCCGGTCATCCTGGCGGGACCGCCGATCAAATTCACCGAGACACCGTCGGGAATCTACGCTCGCGCGCCACGCCTGGGCGAGCATACGGCGGAACTCCTGGCCGAAGCTGGAGTTCCGAGCCACGCAAAATAACCCGTCCGTGTTCGATGCCGACGACCTGAAGAGGTTGCGCCGCGACATCGTCAGGCCGCTGCGCGAACTTGAGGTGTCCGCGCCGTGACGCCGCGCGAGCGCCGCGGATGGCTGATTGTCGGCAGCCTTTTCGTCGCGCTGTTCGTCGTTTTCGGCGGTGGTTACAACACCTCGGGGGTGTTCTTTGACCCGATGCGCAAGTACTTCGGCTGGAGCACCACGCGGCAGTCCTCGCTGCAGACGATTCTGGCGCTGACTGCTGGCGTCAGCGTACCCTTCTTTGGATGGCTGCTGGATATACTCGAAGCGCGGTTCATCATGTCCGCCGGCATCGTGGTGGCCGGCGGCGCGCTGCTGCTGGCTAGCCGTGCGAATTCGTTCGCCACGCTGACCTTCGCCTACATCGGTCTGGGCGTGGCAATCGCGGCCGCGACGCTCCTGCCCAACGGCTTGGTGATCGCCAATTGGTTCAAACAGCGCCGCGGATTAGCGCTGGGAATAACCACCTCCGGAACCTCGATAGGCGGCATGGTGATGACGCTGGTCGCCGCCCGAGCGATCGGCGCGGCCGGATGGCGCGCCGGTTATCTCGCGCTCGCGCTGCCGACGTTTCTGTTCGCCGCTCCCCTCGTCGCGCTCACGGTCAGAACGCGCCCGCCGGGCGAACAAGGCGCGGGCGGGTCGGCCAATCCGTTGGCTGCCGGTCTGGAACTGGGGCCGGCGCTGCGCGCGCGTTCGTTTTGGATGATCGCCGCGGCGCAGCTTTGCTTCTCGATTTCGGGCGCCGGCGCCACGGTTCACACCGTTCCATACCTGATTCGCTCCGGCTTTTCTCCCGAGCGCGCCGCTCAGGTGTTCAGCGCCACCTTTGGCCTGGCCTCGCTGGGAAAATTCCTGATGGGATATGGCGGCGACCGCCTCGGCGGCAGGCTCGCCCTCGCGCTGACGATGGCGCTAGGGGCGGTGGGACAGGTCCTTCTGCTCGGTGCTCGAAACAATCTGATGCTCGGCGGATACGTGCTGGTGTATGGCATGATGAGTGGCGCGCCGCTGGCGCTGATTCCGATGGTGATCGCGGAGTCGTTTGGGCTCAAACGCTTCGGCTCCGTCAGCGGGCTTACCGGAATCTGCATTACGCTGGGTGGTGCGGCCGGCCCCCTGCTGGGCGGACTGGTCGTCGATCACGGCCTTGGCTATCCCGCCGCATTCGTTCTATTCTCCGCGTCGCTTGTCGCCGGTGCGGCTGCCGCACTGGCGTGCTCGCCGCTGGAAGGCGTTTCGACCGTTGCGTTGGAAATCGCAGGCAACTAACCTCGCCACAGATAAGTAATTCGATCGCGTATAGACCTTCTTCCTGCCTGCGAAAGAAGATGCCGGCACGGAGGTCGGCGCTTCGAATACGCGATGCAGAGTCAATTCTTTCCGTAGCGCCGGCCTTGGTGACGGTCTTTTCGCTGGCCGGATTCGTGATTGCTGCTGCAGGAAATCTGAAAATGGAATCCGAAAGCAATACACCGATTTTGGTTACCGGCGCCGCCGGCAGCGTGGGCGCCGTGGGGCGCACAGTTGTGGAGTTGCTGCGCCGGCGCGGTTTGCCGGTCCGCGCGCTGGTGAGGCGTGAAGATGAACGCGCCCAGACCTTGCGGGCGACGGGCGCGGAGGTCGTGGTCGGCGACTTGACGCGCGGCGCGGATGTGATCCATGCGCTGTCGGGCTGCCGGCGCTTGTATTTCGGCATGAGCGTGTCGGCCTCCTATCTGGAAGCAACCGTTATCGCGGCGGCCGCCGCGCGCCAGCAGGGCGGGACGGAGGTCTTCGTCAACATCTCGCAGATGACTGTTTCGCAAATGACCCTGGGCAACATGACGGACTCTCCGCAGCAGCGGCAGCATCTGCTGGCCGAGCAGATACTTAACTGGTCGGGACTTCCCGTCGTGCATGTCCGTCCGACGGCGTTTCTGGAGAATTTCTTTTTTCTGAATTGGGCCGCCGAATCGATCAAGAAAGACGGCACGATCCGGTTGCCGTTCGGGTCCGGACGAACTTCTCCGGTTGCGGTTCAGGATGTGGCAGAGGTGATTGCAGTAATCCTGGTGAACCCGGCTGATCACATCGGCAAGGTTTATGAGCTTACCGGGCCCAAGTCCCAGGACATGCGCGCGATGGCTGCCGAGTATTCAAGCGCGCTCGGCCGGCCGGTCAGTTATGTGGACGTTTCCTTGGAGGGGTGGCGCGATCAGGAACTGCGCCAGCGCGGCCTGCCGCAGCACGTTTCAGAGCACTTGGTGACGATGGCTCATCTGCATGCCGCCAATCGCTATGATCGAATGACACGTGATGTTGAAAAAGTCACAGGAAGACCCGCGTTGAGCGTCCACGATTTTGTCGCGCAGCATGTGAATCTTTTTAGATAAGATTCGGATCACGGCTCACAGAATCCAGTACGGGTCAGGGGGTCGGACGGCCCGCCCATCACTACTTTTCCCGCAGGGGCAAGGTTCAGCGTCGCGCCGTGACCGCGAGCAGGCGAGCCGGGTAGTCGGTAATGATGCCGTCGGCGCCCATTGCAAGGAGATTGCGCATCTCGGCCTCGTCGTTGACGGTCCAGTTGTGCATCTCAACGCCATGCTGGTGGGCGGCGGCGATGCTGGTCGGTGTCGCCAACATCATCGAGCCGTGCGAAGGCGGAATCTGAAGCGCATCGGCAGGAATCCGGTAATTGCCGGTGTTCCCCATCAGGGCCGCAAAGAAGCCGAGTACCTCCGGGGTTGAAAAGCTGGTGGGCAACTCCGGCGCCAGGACCCGAATCTCGTCCAGTGGCCGCTGATGCTCTGATGCTATCAGTACGCGTCTGCGCGTCGCGGTCGCGGTCAGCACCTGATTGAGCGCCGCCGTCAGGCTGGGTTCGACCTGCTTGATTTCGATCACGAAAAACGCGTCGTTAAACAGACTTAGAACGTCGGTCAGACGCGGAACCCGGACGCCCCTGCCGCGCAGTGGAAATCGGCCGCCGGTTTCGAAACGAAAACCGGCGTCGGCCCGCGCGATCTCGTCGTAGGTGAGCTGATTGATCGTGCCGGCCAAATCTGTCGTGCGCTGCAAGTCGTCGTCATGGCAGACCATCAGCACGCCGTCGCGGCTGGTGTGAATATCGAGCTCGAAATAACGGATTCCGTCGCGATACGCCGCGCTGAAGGCTTCCAGCGTGTTTTCCGGCATCACGCCCCCGCCCCCGCGATGAGCGATCAAGCGGGGTCCGGGCGGCGCGAAGAAATCCGATTTAAGTCCGGTGCGCATTTTTGTCGCTTGCGGAGCTTTGAGCGGACCGGGGGTAAGGCACCGGCCGCTAGAGCGACGGATCGCCCAACATACCGCCGTTGATCAGACGGTCCAGCGCGGAATTGGCGCTGTCACGTGGGCGGCTTGCGCGCAACAATCCGCCCCGGGTCAGATGCACTTCATGATGGGATGCGGCGGCGGCTTGCGCGGGCATCGTCAACGATCCTGGTACGGAAAGCCCGGATGCGGGCAGCGAAAAGCTCACGGGCGGTTCCGCGTCGGCGTTAAAGGCCTCCAGGCGGTTGATTGCCGGGTCGCTGAGAGTCGCATTCGCGACGCCGGGGTGCAAGCGGGCAAAGACCTTTTCGAATTCGCGCTTGAACGTGTCAAACAGCTGACGTCGATCACTTGCCACCGCGCCGCCACCTTCGTCGAGGTTTACCGTCAAAGGATCAAGAAAGCGTCCGTCTTTGTAAAGCGCATAATGCAGATGCGGTCCGGTGGAGAGCCCGGTGCTGCCGACGTATCCGATTACCTGACCCATTCTCACCGGCGCTCCCGCCGTTACCTCCGGACTAATCGCCGAAAGATGTGCGTACACGCTGATCAGCGAATTGTCGTGTTCGATCCGGATGCAGCGGCCCAACTCGCCCTCCCAGTTGGCGAATTGAATCTTTCCATCGCTAATCGCTCTGACCGGCGTGCCGTAGCGGGCCGCCAGGTCGATTCCGACGTGGGCGCGGAAGCGATGGAGAATCGGATGATAACGCGAGGGCGAAAAGGATGAGGAAATATATTGGAAGGCGACCGGGAAGCGCAGAAACTGGGGCTCCAGCGGATTGCCCTGCTCGTCGTACAGATGCTCGCGGCCATGCCCGTCGTTGAAGGAGAACGCGCAGTAGCTGTGATGGCCCGTCTGAATCTTGCACGCCTGCAGGTCCTGGTTTCGATGATGCCGCCCGTCGGGTGTGACCAGCTCCTTGTAAACCAGCTTCAGCGTGCCGCCCGTCTCTACCCGCGGCAACCGCGTGGCGAAGGCCGACTTGATCTGATCCACCAAAGCGCTGGGCAGATGCTTGCGCGCCGCCGCTACGTCCAACCCCTGAGCCAATGAGAGGCTGTAGGCGACGGTCTGCGGCATATAGCTCAAAGGCTGCCGGGTTGCGAAGACGACCCCGCCGCCGATGCTTTCGGCACGGATGACTGAATCGTCGTCGAAGTCGTACTCAAGGGCTTGCACGCGGCCTGTGCGCGGATCCCTGAAGATCGATACCTGATGACCCGGATTGAGGATTCCCCAGTGAGCCGAAGAGCGGAAGGCCTCGGCAAAAGCGTCGCGTTCCGAGCCGTCAACACCGGCATCGCGCAACAGTCCAGCGATACTGACCGGGCGGTCAAGCTTGATTCGAATTACGTGTGGCGCCAGCGCCGCCTCGGCTTTTGGCTCAGCTACGTTATCGTAGGCGGGGGCGGGTCTTCCGGCCTCGATGGCTGGAAAAGCCGTTGTCGGCGGAACAACCGCCACTGCCGTGTCAGCGTCTGCCTGGCGGCGTACGCTGCGGTTCGGGCGGGAATGCCCGATAACGTAAAAAGCGCCTAAAGCGCCGATCGACGCGATGCATGCCGCGAGGCTGATGTATAAACCGCGGCTTCGGGCTACTGGTCCTGGCCCGGTCATCGCGCCCGATTGTGTCTGAAAAACCTAAGGTGACGCAAGCAATTTCCCGATCTTTTCTAACAAGAAACGCTGTTTGCCAACAAGCTTGTTGACCCTATTGCGCTATTGCTAAGGTTGAAGTGCAAAATGAGTATTCTGGGACTGGATTTGGGCAAACGGCGTATCGGTGTTGCGATTGCCGACTCATCGCCGCTGGGTGTCAGACCATTGACCACCTTGTTCAGAACTTCTCTCTCGCACGACCTGGAGGGACTTCGCGCTATCGTCGTTGAGCGGCAGGTGAGCAGGATTGTGCTCGGTCTGCCGCTCAACATGAACGGCTCCGAAGGGCCCGCCGCGCGTCATACGCGTGCCTTCGCCGGCTGGGTCGCCCAGGCGCTGGCGGTGCCGGTGGATCTCTACGACGAACGCTTGACGAGTTTTGAAGCTGAATCCCGCCTCAAAGAGTCTTCTTTGAAGCGCGACTCGCGTAAACTGATGGTGGACCAGGTTGCCGCCGCTTTGATTCTTGAAGGCTGGCTTGCCGAGCATGAGGCTGACCGGGAGGAGGCCTGAGTTCGTGACGGATCCGAATACTGCAAACAGACTGCATCATAACCCCGCCACGATATCTGGCGCGTTTAGAGCCGGATGCTTAGGAAACTCGCAAGCATTCTCATAGTCCTGGCGGCCGTTCCCGCAGCGGCCGTGTATTTCTTCTTCCTGCCGGGACCGCCGCTGGATTCTCCGCGCTTTGTCGAGATCAGGCGCGGTCAAAGTCTAAGATCGATTGCCACCAACCTGGAGCGAGCGGAGATCGTCCGCAGCGCCGTGGCCTTGGGGCTCTATGCCCGGCTCACCGGCACGGCCAGCCAGTTGCAGCCGGGTGATTACCGGTTTGGCGGTAATGAAACCATCGGGCAGGTGCTGGGTCATCTGCTGCGCGGTGAATCGATTGTAATCACAGTAACGATTCCGGAAGGTTCGACGGTCCGGCAAATCGCTCAGCGCCTGGAGATGGCGCGGCTGGTATGTGACTGGAAATTCGCCCAGGTCGCCCGCAAATCGCGTCTGGCCGCTGCGGTTGGACTCGCTCCCTACGGGGTTGAGGGATATCTGTTTCCCGCCACTTACCGGTTTGCTCCCACCGCCAGCCCCGACGCTATCCTGGCCGCGATGCTGCAGCGTTTTTTCGAGCAGTTGTCGCCGCCGGTCGAAGAGCGCGCCTTCAACCTCGGGCTTACCATCAAGCAGGTGGTGACGCTGGCCTCCATTATCGAAAAAGAGGCCAAGGTACCTTCGGAGCGCCCGCTAATCGCCGGCGTGTTCTACAACCGTTTGCGCCTGCACATCCCGCTGCAATCCGATCCGACAGCGCAATACAGCTTTGACGGCATTAAAGGACGGGCGGCGCAGGCAGTTCACACACCGTCAGCCTTCAATACGTATGACTTTGCCGGGCTGCCGCCCGGACCGATCGCGAACCCCGGTTGGGACTCCATCCATGCGGCTCTTTATCCCACCCCGACCAACTATCTATACTTTGTCGCGCGGAAAGATGGCTCGCACATTTTCTCCCGCTCGCTGAAAGAGCACGATCGCGCTATCGCCAGCCTCCGCAGGGTTAGCTTTTCCCCTGCCGCCGGCGGTCCGATCGCACCCGCGGCCAATACTCCCGCCGGCAGGGCATCGAAGTGACCGATCCGATTAAGGCAATTCAAACCGTCAAGAACCGTTTGGCGCGGCTGGCCGCCTTGCAGGCGCTGGCGGCGATGTTGCCGCCGCTGATCCTCATAGCCGCGGTGGCTCTTGGTCTGACCGCGCTGGGACGCTACTCGTGGGAGCGATGGGAGCTAACGATCTCCGCCCACACCGTCCGGCTGTTGCAAATCGGCCTGCTGTGGGCCGTCGTCGTCGGTGCGGTGGCGGCCGCAGTTTT
Organism: Binataceae bacterium (SeqCode); assembly: GCA_035262365.1. Classification (GTDB taxonomy): domain Bacteria; phylum Desulfobacterota; class Binatia; order Binatales; family Binataceae; genus JAJPJA01. The sequence goes on along the minus strand of DATFSZ010000075.1, from coordinate 171,899 downwards.
TGCGCTCGTGTCATTTCGACGCAACGAAGATCCGATTGCGGCGGCGGAACTGATCGATCTTCGGCTTGGATGCCGCCAGGAGGTGCTGACCCTGGCGACTTTGGCCGGATCGGCTCCAGCCTCCGAGCGCAGTCCGCTGTTTCCCGTGCTGTGGCGGCGCGCCGCGCAGCATCTGGATCGGCTCGACCCCGTCAGAGCGTTTCCATTCCAGGTCAAGCAAAGCTTGCGTCAGGCCTTCTTTCTGACCGTCTGCACGGTGGGTCTGATCGCGGCGGGAATCTCGGTGCTACTGGCGGCAAACAAACCGCCGCTTGCCGCGGAGGGCCGCCAGTTGCGTCGCGTCGCGCGGGAGATCGCCAACTCCGCCACGGGCGACGCGCAGACGCAGAAACTTGCCGCCCGGCTGCGTGCGGTCGCCGACACGTTGGAAAATCCCAACGTGCCGCCCGAGAGCAAGATGGAGCAGCTTGCCAGCGTGCAGCAGCAAGTGAAAGCCCAGCAGCAGCGCCGCCAACAGGAAGCCGAGGCGAGCAACGGCAAGTCCTCTGCAAAGGGGAACGGCAAAGGCAGCCAGGATCAAGGTGAGGGAAAAGAGGGTTCCGGCCAGGGGAAACAAGGGTCAGGTCCGGGGCAGGGGAAAGGCGGCGCCAATGGCAATGGCAGCGGCAGCGGTTCGGGCAAGAATGGTAAAGGAGAGGTCCAACTGGCCCAGGCCAGCAGGGACATTTCCAAAATACAGGCCAGGTTGGAATCGGAAGCGAAGACCAAATCCGCGGAGCAGGCGGGCGGCAAGCTGAAGGCGCGTGCACCGCGGCCTGGCGAGCAACCCGATTTTGCCAAGCTGGAGAAAGCCGGCAGCTCGTCCAATCTGAACCAGTTCAAATCCAACCATGGCAATAATCAGGAGCAGGGCAACACCCAGCGGGCCGAACAAGGCCAGCCGCGCCGCGACTTTGGTTCCTCCAAGGGCGACACCCACTTGGGAGAGTTTCCTCGACCGGGGAATTTTGAAAGGTTCTACAAGACCGGCGAGCACGGAGAGCCGCTGGACGTGAAGAATGCGCGCTACGTTTTGTTTCGTATTCCTCCCGCGCTCATCGGCGCCGGCGGAGGCAAGCCGGTGGTTGACAACGATCGCTCTGCGGCGACCGTACCCTACGCCAACCTTCCGCTTAAAGAAGAGCGCATCGCGGCCGACCCCGACGAACGCCAGCTTGTCCCGCCGCGCTACCGCGACCTGCTTAGATGAACCGTCCCTTCTGAGATAAACCGAAGGAGAAGCAATGGGAGCCGCTCCACAAGCCAGGCCCGAGGATCGTCTGGCCGAGTTTCGCGAGGTTTTCACCCGGGTCGAAGCCGAGGTCGGGCGCGTAATCGTCGGCCATCAACCGGTGGTCCGCAAAGTTCTGACCGCGCTGTTCTGCGGCGGCCACGTGCTGATCGAAGGCGTTCCCGGGCTGGGCAAGACCCTGATGGTCAAGACAGCCGCCGAAGCGCTCGCGCTCAGCTTCAAGCGTATCCAGTTCACCCCCGACCTGATGCCGTCGGATATCACCGGCACCCAATTCCTCAGCGAAGTGGACGGACGGCGCCAGTTCGAGTTCAAGGCCGGGCCGATCTTTGCGCATATCGTCCTGGGCGACGAGATCAACCGCGCCACTCCCAAGACCCAGTCGGCGGTGCTCGAAGCGATGGAGGAGCATCAGGTAACTATCTTCGGCGCGACCCATCCGCTGGAGCCGCCGTTTTTTGTGCTCGCGACGCAAAATCCGATCGAGCTGGAGGGCACCTATCCATTGCCTGAAGCGCAGATGGACCGCTTCATGTTCAAGGTGGTGATCGGCCCGCCCAAGCCCGAGGAGTTGCGCGAGATCCTGAACCGCACGACGACCGCCAGGCCCTATGAGCCGCAGCCGGTGTTGGATCCGCAGCATGCGTCGGAGGGAATCGAGCAGCTCAAGGTGCTGGTGCGCGAGGTAATGACGGCGGAGCCGGTGGAGCGCTACGCAATCGGAATCATCTCCTCTTCCACGCCCGGAGGGCCGGGGGCTCCCCCCGAGATCACCCAGTACTTGCGCTTTGGACCCAGCCCGCGCGGCGCGCAGGCGTTGCTGCTGTGCGCCAAGGTCAACGCGCTGCTCGACGGCCGCGTCAGCGTCGGCTACGAAGACGTCGAGGACGCGATCATCCCCGCCCTGCGCCATCGTCTGCTGCGCAACTTCCAGGCCGAGGCCGAGAACGTCACGCCGGAGTCGCTTCTGGAACTGGTACTGAAGAAGCTCAAGCGTCCGCGGTCCTAGAATGCTCGGATTGCCCGAAGAATTCACCTCGGACTTCCTCGCCCGCCTGGAGCAGTTGCGGATCAAGACCCGGCGCGAATACGCCGGCCAGGGCAAGGGCTCGCATCTGTCGCCGCGGCGCGGCTCCTCGCTGGAATTCGCCGACTACCGCCACTACACGCCCGGCGACGACTTCCGCTATATCGATTGGAGCCTCTACGCGCGCAGTGACAAGCTCTATATCAAGCTGTTCAAAGAGGAAGAGGACCTGCTCACCTATATTTTCGTGGATGCCAGCGCCTCGATGGGCCTGCCGCTTAAGGATCGCAAGTTCGCCTCCGCGATCACAATCGCGCTGGCGCTGGCCTATGTCGCCCTGTCCTCGGGCGATCGGGTGATGGTGCGGGTGCTGGCCGGCAGCGGCAAAAAAGCCGCGCCGGCCTTCGTCACCGGACGTCATCGCATTGTGGAGCTGGCCCGTCAACTGGGTGGAATCGGGCCCGGCGGCCAGCTTGACCTTGCACCCGCTCTGGCCGGCGAACTGGCCGCGCTCAAACGGGCGGGCAAGGTGTTCGTCGTCTCAGACTTCCAGATGATGTTCAACTCAATCTCGCAGGCGATGGGATTATTCGTAGCCTCCAACATGGACGCCACCGCGGTGCAGGTGTTAGGCGGAGGCGAGCTTGCCGCCGACGACCTGGAGGGCGACGTCGAAGTGATTGATTCCGAAACCGGAGAGCGCTTGCGCGTCTCGATGAGCCGCCGCTCGCGCGAACAGTACCGCACCTCGCTGATGCGGCTGTCGCGCGAGATTCGCGCGCTGTGCCTGCAGCGCGGGCTGCATTACACGCTCTACACCACGGAGCGCAACTTCCAGGATTTCTTCATCCGCGCCGTCACTGAGCTGGGCATGGTGCACTAGCTTGTTTCATCCCGCTTCAATCGACACGTAACCCGCCATGCAGCCGATGGGTTTTCTCTATCCGGGCGCCCTGGCTTTCTTCGCCCTGATACCGCTGCTGCTGATCGCCTACCTCGTGCGCGAACGGCCTCGCAGCGTTCTGGTCAGCAGCGTTTTGGGCTACCGCGCGCTGCGTGGACTTCGCGCGGAGCGGCCCTGGGGATGGCCGCGGCTGGATTGGCTCTTCCTCATGGAACTGCTGATTCTAAGTTTGGTGGTGCTCGCGATGGCGCAGCCGTTTGTGATTCATCGCCATACTCCGGTCGCGGTGGTGCTCGACAACTCGGCGGCGATGCAAGCCGGGACGCCGCCGGGCGCCCGATTCGAGGCGGCCAAGGCGGCGCTGGAGCGCGCCATTCCCAATCAAAGCGACGTTGCCGTCGCGCTCTACCTGACCGCGCCGCAACCTCATCAGGTAGGCGACGCGATGAGCCCATCGCGCGCGCGGTCCGCAATCGGCAAGGCGCGCACTGTGGACGCCGCGCAGAGTCCGGTGTCAGTTGCCCGGATGTTACGCGACATCGTGTCAGGGCATGGCTTCACGCAATGTTTCTTCGCCACCGCCAACCCGGTCAGCCAGCCCCTCCCCGTCGGTCTGCACGTTTTCAGGGCCGGCGATCCGTTGCCCAATTACGCGATCGGATCATTCGCCGTGGGTGGCGCGCAATTCGGCTCCGGTGCGCTCAAGGCGCGTCTGACGATTGCCAATTTCAGCTCGCAGCCGCAGAGCCTGGAGGTTGCGATCTCGGCGGAGGGCAAAACCCTGACCCGCGCGCAGGCGCGCCTGCAGGCGCAGGAAATCACCGGAATCGAGTTTCCCACGCTTGCGCCGTCAACCGCTTACCGCGCCGATCTGAAACCCGCCGATGCCTTTGCGCTGGACAACACGGCTTTCGCGACGCCGGCAACCGGCGCGCAAATCCAGGTTCTGTTCGTCAGTCCTACGCCGGCCGACGCGGCGGGACTAGCGTCACTTCCGCAACTCGGCATCCGCACGCTGTCACCTGATGATTATTCGCCCGCCGCAGCAAAGGCCGATCTGCTGATTTTCGAATACGGGATTCCCAAGGAGCTGCCCGCCGCTAACGCCTTGCTGGTAATTCCGCCCGGCGGCGACGACGTGTTCGGATTGCGCCTCGTACCCGGAACCACCACACAGATAACCGATTGGCGCTCGCCCGATCCGCTGACCGACGGCGTCAATTTCCGCCTGCTGTCGCTGCGCCAGCCGGAATCCTTCGCGGTCCATCCCTGGATGCATAGCGTCGTGAACAGCAATCTCGGCGCTTTGATAATGGAGGGGCAGCATCAAGGTCATCGCTACGTCGTGCTGGGCTTCAATCCCTTCCCCTACCTGGGCACGCGCAACCTGCCGATGTCGGTGCTCACGCTGAACATCCTCGGCTACCTCTCCGGCTTCGGCTCCGAGGACGCTGGCTACCGTACAGGTGAGCCATGGATCGTGCCGGCGGGCGTAAGCGAAATCATCATGCCCAGCGGCAACCGGGTTCGCGTCGAGCCGGGAATCCCGTTCGCGAAAGGTACCGAGCAGGGCATCTATCAATTGATTGGACCGGGATCGCAACGACGCTTGCGCGCCGTCAACCTCGCCGACTTGAACCAGTCGAACCTGGAAAACCCGGCCACGATTAAGCTTGACATCGCGGCTGGCGGCGGCGGCCATCCCGCCGACTTCTCCGAGCGCCAAACCTTCACGCCGTACCTGCTGGCAGCAATCCTGATTCTCGCTGCGTGCGAGGCCCTGTTTACGTACCGGCGCAGACGCGTCTATGCTCAGGGATTGACGTGACGCTCGACCGCTTTCGCGATATTCACTGGCTGAACGGCCTTGCGCGCCTGCGCGACATCGGCTCGCTGCGCGATATAGCCACCGCGCGCGATCTCACCTGGACCCGTCCCGAGGCGCTCTACCTGCTGATTGGTGTTGGAGTGCTGCTGGCGTGGTGGATAGCGCGGGCAGGCGCGCTGCGCCGGGTACTCGCGCCGATCATGCGCGCGGCGATGCTGGCGTTGCTGGTGCTGGCGCTCGCGGGACCGCAGCGCTCCAGCACTTCGGAGGGAGCGGCCAGGCCCGTGCTGCTGGACGCGTCGGCCAGCATCACGCCCGAGATGCGCGAATGGGCGGCAGACCTGGTACGCAACCAACTGAAGCTGAAATCGAGCGACCCCGCGATCGTCTTCGCCAGTCAACCGGTGGCGCAGGACCTCGGCGGTGCGCTGGCGCTGTTGACTGCTCCAGCTGGATGTCTCGAATGCAGGCCCGGCGCCACCGACATCGCCGCCGCGTTTGCGAAGCTAAACGCGCTGGGCGAGGGCGGCGGACCGGTGGTCGTGGTCACCGACGGATGGGAAAATCAGGGCGACGCAGGCCAGGAGATTGCCGAACTGCTCGCCGCTCATACGGAGCTCTACATCTTCACTCCGCCCGGCGCCGCGGCGATTCACGACGTTGCGGTCACGGAAGTCGCGACGCCGCACGCGCTCGCGAATACCGATTCCTTCCGGGTGGGTGTTACGCTGGCGAATCTGAACGCGAATCCGGTGGCCGGCACGGTGCGCCTGTACGAAAGCGGCCGGCTGATCGAACAGCGCAACGTGACGCTCAATCCCGGCTCGCAGCGCCTCGACTTTCCGGTGCGCAGCGCGGGCACCGGGCTCACCTCGTACCTGGCGGTGTTTACCCCGTCCCGGCCGCAGGACGATCTCTACCATGAGAACGACGCGCTGCAGAGTTGGGTGGGAATCGGCGCCAAACGCAGAATCCTGATCTTCGCCGGCAGCGCTCAGGACGCCAACTACCTCGCAGCGGTGGCGCGCCGCCTGGGGATCGAACCGGAGGTGCTGCTGCCGCGCGACACGCGCTTCAACGCGAGTCTGCGCACCTTCGATGCCGTGGTGCTCGACAATGTGCCGCGCGAGCAGATGCCAGCGGCGACTCAGAACGCGCTGGCGGCGTATGTCGGCGCGGGTGGCGCGCTGGCGATGGTCGGCGGCGACCGCAGCTTCGGGCTCGGCGGATGGCACGGCAGCGGTCTGGAGTCGATCATGCCGGTCATCATGAAGCCGCCCGAGCATAAGGAACGCCAGCGGGCGCTGGTGCTCATTGTCGACAAGTCCGGCTCGATGGGCCGCGAGGAGAAACTTGACTACGCCAAGGCCGCCGCGCGCGCCGCGGCCGGCACGCTCAAGGACAACGACCTGATCGAGGTGATCGGCTTTGATTCGCAGCCTTTCGTGGTCGTGCCGCTGGAGCCGATGAGCACCGCACGCCCCTATCTCGGCCAGATGATTGACCGGCTCAAGGCGCGGGGCACCACTTACCTGATGCCGGCGCTGAAGCAGGCCGACCGCGACCTGGCGGGGAGCGGCGCAGCGATCAAGCACGTGGTAATCCTGACCGACGGCGAGACCGGTGGAACCGCCGCGATGTACTACGACCTGGTCGCCGCGATGCATCGGCAGGGCGGCGTAAGCGTATCCACCATCGCGATTGGCAACGAGGCCAACGTGCGGCTGCTCGATTCGATCAGCCAGTACGGCGGCGGCGCGCTCTACCAGACTTCCAGCGCGGAAGCGCTGCCGCAGATCGTTTTGCAAGATGTTGGGCGCCACAGCGGCGAGCACAAGACTATGGTGGAGAAGGAGTTCGTGCCCCAGGCAGCCAGCCCTAATTCGATTCTCAAGGGCTTCGCCGGCCGCGTCCTGCCGCCGATCAGGGGTTATGTCAGCACGCAGCTCAAGCCCGGCGCCTCGCTCGACGCGTTCGTCAATCGCGAGGGGACGCGTGAGCCACTGATCGCAAGCACACGCTTTGGCGCGGGCAAAACCCTGGCGGTTACCACCGACGGCGGTGGACGATGGGCCTCGCCGTGGATTCGCGACAATATTTTCACCAGCCTGTGGGATCGGATGCTGGAATGGATGACGCCGCCGGCCACCAATGTGCAGAAGTTCGACGTGGCGATGGGCTATCGGGAGGGCCGCGTGGAGTTTAAGCTCACCGACTACGACGCCGGCGCGCGACAGATGTTGGCGCTGGTGGGCGCGCGGGTGCTGCGCCCGGACGGAGCGCGCGAGGATTTGATGTTGTCACAATCGGCTCCGGGTGAGTTGGCCGGCAGCTTCGCTGCGCCCAACACCGGCACTTACTACATCGAATTGAGGTCCGGCCAGAACGGCAAAGAACGCCCCTTTCCGCCGCTGGCTTACACTGTCAGCCCGGCGGCATTTGCCGAACTGCCGCGCCGCAGACCCAATTACGACTTGCTGGAGCATCTGGCGGCAGCAACCGGCGGGCGGCTGAATCCGCCCATCAGCGAGGCGACGATGACGCGGCCGCAGTTCAAGCATACACAGGGGTTCGCCCAGCCATTACTGGCCGCCGCGATGCTATTGTTGATTGCCGAAGCGCTGGTCCGCCGCCTCACCGCGTAGTAAGCGGCAGCTGCCGAGGTCGGCAGTTTTAGCGACGTGATTTCAGTTTGGAGCGCCTGGTGCGACGCCGGTCGGTTTCGTGCTGGATGCGTGGAAAATGGCTCGTCAGGTGGAAGCTGGATACCTCGGGCCGGCAATTGATCCGCAGCCGCAGCCAGAACGTGCCCAGCCCCCGATTGGTGTAGATGTAGAAATCACGATAGCGGTTCAAGCCCGAGTAAAACTGCTTGCCAAGTTTCAGAATCGACTTCAGCGGGCTGCCGTAGTAGGGCAGCCGCACCACGCCGCCATGCGTGTGTCCGCTGAGCATCACCCCGGGTCCGGGCTCCAGGTGGCGTGTGTACAACGCGGTGTCGGGATTGTGCGCCAGCACCAGGGTACAATCATCGGGCCGCACGTTCCTGAAGGCCCGCGCCGGGTCGGCGCGCCGGGTCCACAGATCGTCGATACCGACTACCGTGAACGTGGCCGCGCGCAGAACGACGCGCCGGCTTTCGTTGCTCAGCACCTCGATACCGGCGGATTTGAGCGTGCGCGCAATGTCGTCGAAAGACGCCCAATGGTCGTGGTTGCCGGCGATGGCAAAGGTTCCCACGGCGGGGTTCAGCCGGCGCAGTTCGCGGCCGAATGCGCCCAGGTAGCGGCGCATCGTATCGCGCCCGGAAAAATAATCCCCGGTCAGAAATACGAACGCAGGCTCCTGATGATTGATCAACTCGACGGCGTGTCCCAGCCGTACCAGGTCCTCGTCGCGATCGACGTGAAAGTCGCTGATCTGGCAGGCGGCCATCCCTTCGAGCGCCGCCGGTAGGCGGCGCACGGGCAGCGCCACCTTGCGGACTTCAATCTCGTCGATGGTGCGACGCCATAGTCGATGCAACGGACGCAGCGGCAGCGGAGGCTTGCGCCTTCGTCTCACCGTCGCGGCTTTGCGCGGGGATAGCTCGGCTGTAAGGCTGGCAGTACTCATTCCCTGATGATCAATTCTAGGAAGTTTCGCGAGCGGATGGAAGCAGCAGTTCCGTGACGGAAAGCATAAGGTTCGCGCAGACTGCCAAATGCGCCTGAATGATCGCTGACGGGCGCTGTAGTTGGCACCCCGTAACAAGAATGCCGGCGCGCAAGCCGGCGCCTCAAAGAATCCCAAGCAGCCGGCTTTGACTCAGATGCGCTTGCGCTTCTTGGACAGGTAGTCAACCAGCATGTACTCGCCCAAACGGTCGGGGCGGGTGTAGAGCGCCCGGCCGCGGTTGATTTGAGTCATCTTTTCCACGAACGCGCGCAGGCTGGGCGAGTCGTCCAGCATGAAAGTGTTGATCGTGATTCCCATCCGGCTGACGCGTTCGACCTGCTTCAGGGTCTCCTGCGCGGCGCGCACGCTTATCCCGCCGAACGACAGCGGCCACTCGCAGTACAGCCGGTCCTTCAGGAAATAGGCGGTGGGCTGTCCGTCCGTGATCACTATGATGTGCTGGTTCTTGGCCGGATGGCGCGACAGCAGGTCGGTGGCCAGGCGCAGCCCGTCCTGGAGATTGGTGAACGGGTCGCCCATATTCCACGACGCCTCGGGCAGGTCGCGCAGCTTAAGTTCCACGGCGCGCGTGAAGAAACCCACGATCGCGAAGAAGTCGCGTGGAAACTTGGTGCGGATCAGCGTCTCCATCGCCATCGCCACTTTCTTGGCGGCGGCGAAGCGGCCCTCCCAGCTCATCGACCACGACATGTCCAGGCACAACACCGTGGAGCACGAGCTGCCGTAATCGCTGTCGTAGACCTGAAAATCGTCGTGGCCCAGCTTGAGCGGCACCGAGGGGCCGCGCGCCAGCGCCCGCTTGAGCGTGCCGACCAGGTCAAGGTTGAGCGGCTCGCCGAAGTTCCAGGTATGGGTTTGCTCGGGCTTCATCTCGACTTGGCCGCGGTAGTCGGTCACGTGGCCGCCGTGGCGATCCTTCAGCAGGCTCTGGTAGATATCGCGCAGCGCCAGCTCGCCGATGCGCCGCACGCCCTTGGGGGAGAGCTGGAGCTGGTTGCCCTTCTGCATCACGTAGCCCGAGTTCTTGAGCAGCAGGATTACCTGGCGCAGATTCTGGAAGTCCTGCATCGCCTGCTGCCCGAGCAGTTCCTTCAGCTCCTCGAGCGAGATCGACTCGAAGTTCTCCGACATCAGATCCTGCTCGAGCTGCTTGAGCCGTTCCATCTCGCGCATCAGGTCGAGAGCCTGCTCGTAGTTCAGACTGGTGGGGCCGTGGAACATCTGCCCGTAGCGATCGCGGAAGTTCTCCAGGTCGCGGATGTTCTCGTACTCGGAGAGCAGCTCCTCGAAGTCCTCGCCGGCCTCGCCGTCCTCGAATTCGTAATTCTCCAGCTTGCGCAGCGCTTGCGAGAGCCGCTGCGGCAGATTGCCGAGGCGCTGCATCTTGTCCTGCATCCCTGGCTTGCCCTGCTGGCGCTGCGACTCCAGCGCATCGCGCTCGCGATCGAGGATGTCCTGCAGGCGCTGCTCCATCTCGGACATCGCGTTCTTGAGGTTGAAGTCGCGGTAGCGCTGGCGGATTTCCTGGCGCAGCTCCTCCAGGAATTCGTCCAGACCCATCACGCGGGAGCCGTCTATATCGAAACCCTGGCGGGTGAGCCAGTCGATCGCCTGGCGCACGTCGTCGGTGTAGGACAAATACTCGGAGAGCTTCTCCAGCACCTTGTCGGCGTCAAGCCGGATGCGCTGGGAGCCGTCCCATTGCGTATAGCGTATGACAGCCATCGGCCAGACCCCACTCTAGGCGTGGTAGGCGAAGCGTCCTCCGCGCCTTTCCTTGTTGAGTTTCTGATGCAGATGCAGCCCTTCCAGAACCAGCTCCACGTTTGAGGCCATCAGCGCCGGGCTCTCCGCCGGGCCGAGCTTGGCCACCGCGGCTTTCAGTCCGGGAATAGTGCGCGCGGCCTCGATATACTCATCCACCGGCGCGGTGTCAGAGACCTCCACGCCCCATCCCTGATCGAAGTAGGCGACGATCTCCTTGAGGTCCTCGATCTTGATCAGCTTGTCGAAGACCTTGAGCACGGCGCGATTGATCAGCCGTTCGATCAGTTCCTCTTCCTTTTTTTCCTCGCCTGCGTACTCCACCTCGATCTTGCCCGCGGTTGACGCGTACACCGAGTGCAGGTCGGACAGGCGCGGCACGACCTCCTTGTCGTCGTTGCGCACGGCGCGCTTCTCCGCGTTGGAGATCAGCGATTCGTAGTTGTTGATGGTCACGCGCACGGAGACGCCCGAGGTCTGGTTGATCTCGTTGGACCCGCGCGCCTCGAACGTGATCTGCGCCATGATGTCCTTGATAAATTGCGGAATCCGGACTTCCATCCCGATCGGCGGCGGATAGGTCGCTTCCTGCTCCATGATCGCGATCTCGTCTTCGATGGTCTTGGGATAATGAGTCCGGATCTGGACGTCGAAGCGATCCTTGAGCGGCGTAATGATGCGCCCGCGCGAGGTGTAATCCTCGGGGTTGGCGCTGGCCACCAGCACCATGTCGATCGGCAGGCGAATCTTGTAGCCCTTTATCTGGACGTCCTTTTCTTCCATCAGGTTGAACAAACCCACCTGGACCTTCTCGGTCAGGTCGGGGAGTTCGTTGATGGCGAAGATGCCGCGGTTGGTGCGCGGAATCAGCCCGTAATGGATGGTCTCCTCGTCGGCCAGGTAGCGGCCCTCGGCAACCTTGATCGGATCGATCTCGCCGATCAGGTCGGCGATCGAGACGTCGGGCGTGGCCAGCTTCTCGGCGTAGCGGCGCTCGCGCGCGATCCATTCGACTTCGAGGTCGTCGCCTGCCTCGCCTGCCTTGCGGCGGCACTCCTTGCAGATCGGGGCCATCGGGTTGTCGTTGATCTCGCATCCCTTGATCGCGGGCACGTACTCGTCGAGCAGGTTGGCCAGGGCCCGGATGATGCGCGACTTGGCCTGCCCGCGTTCGCCCAGGAACACCATGTGATGCCCCGCCAGCACGCCGTTTTCGATCTCCGGGATGACGGAGTCGTCGTAGCCCAGAATTCCGGGCATGATACGCTCCTGGTTGCGCAGCCGCACGAGGAGGTTTTGACGCATCTCAATCCGCACCGGCTGGACCTGGTAGCCGGCCCGTTTGAGTTCGCCCAGCGTTCGAATCTGAAGCAAGCTTTCGTTCATAAGCGGGCCCTTGTTCCCGTCTCTTTAGTTCCGGACCTTTAGGATACGGGACTTTGCAACTGTCTGAAAAGCGGTTCGAGCAGCGCGAAACTGGCCTCCAAATGCTCCGAAGCCACCCGCGTCTGCGTCATCACGGGCATGAAGTTTGTGTCGCCGTTCCAGCGCGGTACCACGTGCCAATGCATGTGGTCGGCAATTCCCGCCCCGGCCACGCGCCCGAGGTTGGCGCCGAGGTTGAATCCATGCGGTGCCAGCGCCTGCTTGAGGATCCGCACCGAAGCGCTCAGCAGACTGTTGATCGTGGACGATTCGGACTGCGAGAGATCTTCCAGCGCGGCTACATGGCGACGCGGGGCGATCAGCAAATGGCAGTTGTTGTAGGGGTAGCGGTTAAGCATCACCGACGCCTCGGGTCCCGCGAGCAGTACCAGGCGCCGGCGGCGCGACGCCTCCTTCAACCCGCCGAAGCAAAAAATGCAGCGCGCAGTGTCGCTGCGCGACGAAGCTCCCCGGATGTAGGCTGCGCGCCAGGGCGCCCACAACTGGCGCCATACGGGATCTCCCCGGCCGCCCGGCCCGCGCGGTTCCATCATTGCGGCCGCGCCGGCACGGGTGCGCACTCCTGCGCGCGCCGGCCGGCCTCTCCCCGCTGCGCCATTGCCCGCCGCGCCGTCCGCGAACTAGCGGTCGCGCGCCTTGCCCCGCGAACCACGGCTCTCACCGTCGTCACGGTCAAGCCGCAGTTCTTCATTGAGAATGTCCTCGAAAGAGAAACGCGCTCCACGATCCTCGCGCTTCATGTAGGCCTGCATCTCCTCGCGCTCCTCATGCTGCTTGAGCGCCCGGATGGACAGCCCGATGCGCCGCTCTTTGGGATCAAGCTGCACTACCAGCGCCTCGACTGCGTCACCCACCTTGAACAGCGAGGATGGTTTGTCCACGCGCTCGGAGCTTAACTGCGAGACGTGAATCAAACCTTCGATACCGTCCTCGATCTCCACGAACACACCGAAGTCGGCGATCGAGGTGACCTTGCCGTTGATCTTGGTGTTGATCGGGTAACGCTGTGCGATGGTGTTCCAGGGATCGTCGCCGAGCTGCTTGATGCCGAGGCTGACGCGCTCGTTCTCGATGTCGATGCCCAGCACCACCGCCTCGACCTCGTCGCCCTTGCGATAGAGTTCGGAGGGATGCTTGATCTTCTTGGTCCAGGACAAATCCGAGATGTGCACCAGGCCGTCGATGCCGGATTCGATTTCCACGAAGATTCCGAAGTCGGTGATCGATTTGACCTTGCCCTTGACGCGCGATCCCGGCGTGTGTTTCTCGGCCAGCACCTCCCAGGGGTTGGGCTCGGTCTGCTTGAGTCCCAGCGAGATGCGCCGGTTGGCTTCGTCCACACCCAACACCTGCACCTCGACCGTGTCGCCGACGTTCACCACCTTGGAGGGATGCACGGTGCGCTTGGTCCAGCTCATCTCGGAGACGTGGATAAGCCCTTCCACGCCTTTTTCCAGCTCCACGAACGCGCCGTAATCGGTGACGCTCACCACCTTGCCGCGCACGCGCCGTCCCACCGGGTAGTTGGCCGCCGCCTCAGTCCAGGGGTCGGTCATGATCTGCTTCATGCCCAACGAGACGCGCTCGCGCTCGGGATCGAACTTGAGCACGACCACGTTGACCTTCTCGCCCACCTTCAACGCCTCCGACGGATGCTGCAGGCGGCCCCACGACATATCGGTGATGTGGAGCAGGCCGTCGATACCGCCGAGGTCGATGAACGCGCCGTAATCGGTGATGTTCTTGACCGTCCCCTCCAGCATCACGCCTTCATCCAGCACCCGCAGCGTCTGTTCCTTGAGCGAGGCGCGCTCGCGCTCGAGCACGCTGCGGCGCGAGACCACCACGTTGGCGCGGGCCCGGTTGAACTTCAGAATCTGAAAGCGTCCGCGCTGGCCGATGTAGCGATCGAGGTTGCGCACCGGGCGGATGTCGACATGCGAGCCGGGCAGAAACGCCGGCACCCCGATATCGACTTTAAGTCCGCCCTTGACTTTTCCCAGCACCACGCCTTCCACCGCGGTATCGGTTTGAAAGGCGCGCTCCAACTCGCGCCAGACCTTGAACTTCTCAGCCTTGGCCCGCGACAGCATCACCGTGCCGTTGTCAGTCTCGGTGCCGTCGAAATACACGTCGATCTCGTCGCCTTCATTCACCGCGACGTTGCCCTCGGGGTCAATGAACTCGGCGAGCGGCACCTGGCCTTCGCATTTGTAATTGATATCGACGATGACGTAATCGCGGGTGATGAGCAGGACGCGGCCGGTCAGGACATCTCCCGGGCGGGGCGCGTTGAGGCTTTTCTCCATCAACGATTCAAATTCATCGTCTCCTCCGTGTGGCGTGTTAGACAAACCTTTCTCCATTTATTGGGACCTTCCGGCGGAATTCGATCGGCTCAAACGAATCCATACAACCGGGCCAAGCCCGATTCAAGTCCCGCTGGCAGGCCGAAACCGCTTGTGAATTTCGCTTATTAATCGCTCGACGACTTGCGCGACCGAGAGATGCGTTGAGTTTATCACGATCGCGTCCGCCGCGCACCTCAGCGGCGCGATTTCGCGAGTGGAATCACGCCGGTCGCGCTCCAACAAACCCGCCTCCACTTCCTCCAACGTGATTGGCTCGCCTTTTGCCGCAAGCTCGGCAAAACGGCGCTGTGCGCGCACGCGCACGTCCGCATCGAGATAAAATTTGGCCTCGGCGTCGGGAAAGACCACCGTGCCGATATCGCGCCCTTCCATCACCACACCGCCGCTGGCCGCCGCGGCGCGCTGCAATTCCACCATCCGCTGGCGCACTGCGCCCACCGTCGAGAGCTTCGACGCCAGATCGCCGATTGCCGGATCGCCGATCGCGCCGCTTACGTCGGCGCCGTCGAGCAGGACTTTGGCGCCGTCGAAGTCGATCCGGATGGCCGCGAGCATCGGCGTCAGACGCTGCTCCAGCGCCGGGTCCTCCGCGGTCAGGCCGCCGCGATGCGCCGCCACGGCCAGCGCGCGGTACATCGCGCCGGTGTTGAGATACGCAAAGCCTAGCTCGCGCGCCAGCGCGCGAGCTACCGTGGACTTGCCCGCGCCCACCGGTCCATCGATCGCTACAATCGGTCGAATCCGTTGCGGCGGCGGCGCTCCGAGGTGGCGGCCGATTCCCGCTCCGGCCCGCAACGCGGCTTCGATCGCCCCGGCGTCGCCTGCTTCAACCGCGCGGCGGAAATTTTCAATCGAACCGGTAAACAGCGCCAACGCGTGGAGAATCGCTTCGCGATTGGTCAGACAGATATCTCGCCACATTTCGGCCGATGACATTGCCAGCCGCGTGGTGTCGCGCAAACCGCCGGCGCCGAACGCGGCGGCGTCGTGCCCGGCCACCTGTTCGTCGGCCAGCGCCGCGCCCAACGCGCTCGAGACCAGCTGCGGCAGATGGCTGGCAAGGGCCAAAATCTGATCGTGCACCCCGGCCGGCATCTGCTCCACGCGCGCCCCGGTAGCCAGCCACAACTGCGTTACCTTTTCCAGCGCGGCCGGTGTGGTGCGTGCCGACGGTGTGATGATCACTCTTCGACCGGCGAACAGTTGCGGGTCCGCGGCCGCCGCACCGGTGGTTTCCTTGCCCGCCACCGGATGAGCCGCGACCAGCGCCATCCCGGGGCCCAGCAGCGGCTCGAGTTTCTCGACCACCCAGCGCTTGACGCTGCCTACGTCGGTTATCACCGCTTCGGGCGGCAGATGATGCGTCATCAGACCGAGCAGCGCCGGCATCGAAAGGATCGGCGCGGCCAGTACTACCAAATCGGCTCCCGCCGCGGCCTGCGCCGGATCGCGGGTGGCAGTGTCGATCAGTCCGCGCTGCAGCGCGACGTCGAGATTGGCCTGCGTGCGGCCCAGTCCGACGACGCGCTCGACCAGTCCATGGCGCCGCGCGATATCCGCCAGCGAGCCGCCGATAAGCCCGACGCCGCAAATCGTCATCTGGCGAAAGAGCGCTGTCATTTTCTACCCCTCTCCCTACCTTCTGATCGCCTTATCCCGGGAGAGGGTGAGGGAGAGGTTGACCGCCACCGATATTGATAGTGTCTTCGAGCACGAACTGCACACGGTGAGAGGTGATTCTTGAGTTGATACGTGGGACCTCTCCCTAGCCATCTCCGAAGATAAGGAGAGGGGAGCGGAAGGATTCGCGTCGAGACAAGATTTCGTCAAAACCCATCAACACTCTGCTATGCCTGCTTGCCCAGTACCGCGGTGAGCGCCTGGATCAATTTCCGATTCTCCTCGGGCAGTCCCACGCTGATCCTGACATGGCGCGGGAATTGGTAGCCGTGCATTGGGCGGACGATAACGCCGTGGCGCAGCAGCGCGTTGAACACCTTCAGCCCGTCGCCCACGTCAACCATGAAGAAATTTCCCTGGGTTGGCACAAACTCGATCCCCAGGCGGCGGAACTCGCGCTCCAGGTAGCCGATTCCCTGCGCGTTAACTTCCAGCGTGCGCCGCACATACTCATGGTCGTCCATCGCGGCGAGCACAGCGGCCTGCGCCAGCAGATTTATATTGAAGGGCTGGCGCACATTGTTGAGCAGGTTGACCATCTCCGGGTGCGCCACGCCGTAGCCCACGCGCAATCCGGCCAGGCCGAAGATCTTGGAGAAAGTGCGCAGCACGATCAGGCGGGGCTGCGCGCCAAGGTAATCGAGGGCGTTGGGATAATCGGGGTCGCGAACAAACTCGAAGTAAGCCTCGTCGGCGACGATCACGACGTGATCCGGCACGCGGCCCAGCAGCCGCTCCCATTCCGCGCGGCGGTATATCGTGCCGGTGGGATTATTGGGATTGGCCAGAAAGATCACCCGGGTGTCGGCGTCAACCGCCGCGCCAATCGCATCGAGATCGAAAGTGTACTCGCGCATCGGGGTTGCCTTGGTCGCGCCGCCGCTGGCCGCGGTCACCAGTTCGTAGATCGCAAAGGCATGCTCGGAAGTGATGGCGTTGAGTCCGGGGCGGATGAACAGGTAGGCAAGCAGGTTGATGATCTCCACCGAACCGCAGCCCAGGAAGATGTGCGCGGGGCTGACTCCATGATGGGCCGCGATCTTGCGCGTCAGCATCACGCTGCCGCCGTCGGGATAGCGGTTCAGATCGTCGATCGCCGCGCGCAGCGCAGCGATTGCCATCGGCGAGGGCCCCAGCGGATTTTCGTTGGAGGCGAGCTTGACCACGCCGCTGAGTCCGAGTTCGCGCTCCACCTCTTCGATCGGACGGCCGGGCTCATAGGGTTTGAGCGCGGCAACCGTGGGCAGAACAAGATCTGACAATTTCAATGGAATAAACGGCCGCCTAGTCGCCAGGCGGCCTGCCCTCAGGATACGATCCGAGCACCTTTAGAAAAAGAGCCTTGCGCCTGAGCGTCGCCAGCGCCTGATGCATCGGGGGGTCATCGCGATGCCCCTTCAAATCCACGATGAACACATACTCCCACAGCCGCGAGCGCTGGGGGCGGCTTTGGATCATGCTCAGGTTGATCGAGTTGCGGGCGAAGATGGTCAACACTTCCTTGAGCGCGCCGACTTTCTCCGGTATCGCGAAGATGAGCGTGGTCTTGTCGGCGCCGGTGCGCGCCACCGTCTCGCGTCCGATCACCAAAAAGCGCGTGATGTTCTGCGCCACGTCCTGAATGCCGTCGGCGATCACCCTCAATCCGTACGGAGCCGCCGCCTGTGCCGAAGCGATCGCCGCGGCGTCGGGATCGGCGGCCGCCATCTTCGCGGCCAGCGAGTTGGACGCCACCGCTTCCTGCTTGCAGTTGGGGAAGTTGGCGGCCAGGTAATTGCGGCATTGTCCCAGCGATTGCTGATGGGAAATGATGCGGCGGATAGCGCCGCGCTCGCCGCTGGCCGAGAGCAGCGCATGGCGCACCGGCAGCATCAGCTCGCCCACCGCCTGCAGCGGCGTGTCGATCAGCAGATCCAGAGTCAGCGTCACCGGTCCCTCGGTGGAATTTTCCACCGGCACTACGCCCAGTTCCGCCCCGCCGGCGTCGATCGCCGCGAACACCGCCGCAATTGACTCGGCCGGCACGAAATTCGCGCTGGAGCCGAAGCGGCCGACCGCGGCCAGATGGGTGTAGGAGTACTCCGGCCCCAAAAATGCCACCCGCACCTCGCGCTCCAGGGCGCGGCAGGCGGAAATAATCTCGGTGAAAATGCGGCGGATGTGCTCGGCGCCCAGCGGACCGGGATTGCGCCGCAACAGCCCGTCGATGATCTGCTGCTCGCGCTGCGGCTGGTAGATGTCGGTCCCGTTGGCGCGTTTGAGCTCTCCGATTTCCACCGCCAGGCGCGCGCGCTCGGCCAGCAGGCCCATCAACTGGTCGTTGATCTGATCGATCCGCTCGCGCAGGGCGGCCAGCCGATCCTCGGCTGGATCTTTCTTGTACGCCGATGAAGACACGGGCAAACCGCTAACCGATCCGCGAACGCTTTTCAACGCGCGAGCCGGCGCCGCGCCGTCCGTTGCAGGAGCTGTCGTACACAAACGCGCTTCCCATCGCGGCGAACTTGCGATCGCGCGCGGTGCGCAGTTCGGCGGCGCTGAGCTTGGACAGTCGCGCCAGATGGCGTCCCAAGGCTTTGCCCAATGCCGCGGCGGCCGCGCCGGGATTGCGATGTGCCCCGCCTGCCGGCTCGGTGACGATCTCATCTGCGATTCCCATGCGCAGCAGATCTGGCGCCGCCAGGCGCAGCGCGTCGGCCGCCATCGCCACGTTGGCCGGCGTCGCCTCGCGCCACAGGATGGCCGCGCAGCCCTCGGGTGTAATCACGGAGTAGCAGGCGTACTCCTGCATCAGGATCGCATTTGCCACGCCCAAGGCCAGCGCGCCGCCGGAGCCGCCTTCGCCGATCACGCAGGCGATCACCGGCGCTTCGATCCTCGCCATCAGTTCCAAGTTGCGTGCGATCGCCTCGGCCTGTCCCCGCTCCTCCGCGCCGATCCCGGGCTCCGCTCCCTGCGTGTCGATAAAAGTCAGCAGCGGAATGTTGAAACGGCTGGCCAACTCATAAACGCGGGCGGCCTTGCGATAACCTTCGGGAGCGGGGCGGCCGAAATTGCGCTTGATGCGCTCGGCGGTGGAACGCCCGCGCTGCTGGCCCACAATTGCAACCGGTTGGCGCTTGAAGTTCGCCAGGCCCGCAACGATTGCGCCGTCGTCGCCGAAGCGCCGGTCGCCGTGCAGCTCGATAAAGTCGCTAAACAGCACGCCGATATAGTCCAGCGTCTGCGGACGCGCCGGATGGCGCGCCAGGCGCACGCGATCGATCGCCTTTAAGTTGGCGAAGATCTTGGCTTGCAGACGCTCGCGCTCCGCGCTGAGCGCGGCGCGTGCGGCTGGGTCGGCCTGCGCGGCGCGCTGGTCCAGTTCGCGCAGCGGCTGCTCGAAATCCATGTAGTCCGTGGCGGAGGGCATCGTGCCTAATCGGCGGCGGCGGAACGGAAAAAATCCGCCAGCAAGCTGTAAGCCTGCTCCGCTCCGCCGCCCGCGTCAATCCAGATGATTTCCGGGTCGCGCCGAAACCAGGTCATCTGGCGCTTGGCGAGGCGGCGCGTGTCGCGTTTGGCCAGCTCTACCGCCGCCTCCAGCGAGGTCTCGCCGCGCAGATGGGCCGCGATCTGTTTGTAGCCGATGGTGGAAAGGGGTGGGGCGTCAGGGGTGTAACCCTGCCCCAGCAGGCTGCGCACTTCATCGATCAGTCCCGCCGCCATCATCGCGTCAAAGCGGCGGTTGATCGCCGCGTAAAGCCGCTCGCGCTCCATCCGCAGGCCGATCATCAGGCTGGGGTACTCGGCACGGTTGAAGCCGTGGTCCGCCTGATGACGGCTCATCGCGACGCCGGTTAGCCGAAAGACTTCGATCGCGCGCACGATCCGGTACAGGTCGCGCGGCTCCAGGCGGCGCGCGGCGGTCGGATCGATTCGCCGTAACTCGTCGTATAGATACTCTACTCCATGGCGCTGCGCGGCCGCCAGCAGCTCGGCGCGGATCTGTGGCGCGGCGCCGGGTCCGGCGAAAATCCCGCGGCGCAGCACCCGCAGGTAAAGCCCGCTGCCGCCGGTCACCAGCACCGGGCGCCCGCGCCCCGCCGCCTCCGCGATTGCGGCGCGCGCCAGCGCGCGGAATTGCGCCACGTCAAGCGGCTCGCCGGGTGAGCGTACGTCGATCAGATGATGGCGCACGCGGGCCATCTCCGCAGCGCTGGGCTTGGCGGTGCCGATATCCATCCCGCGGTAGAGTTGGCGCGAATCGGCGTTGACGATCTCCGCTCCCAGCCGCTCGGCGACTTCCAGGGCCAGCGCGGTCTTGCCGATGCCGGTGGGGCCGACAATAAAGCCGACCTTGATCGGCGTGGGCGAAGAACCGGCTCGGGACTCTTCGCAGGACGTGTCCGAGGTCTGCCTCAAAGCCGTCTGCCGGTCCTCGAGATCATCCTTGAATACTGGTTGGATCTGCCGGGAGCGCACCGATTATCCACACCTTTGCGCCCAGATTATCAATTCAACGCAATGCAGCAAAAGCGCGGTGGTTTGGAGCCCGCACCGCCTGTCCCTCGGCTCAGTAGGAGTCCGGACCGGGGCGGCCGCGCAGGCTCGCCTCAACGGCGGAACATCCGCTCGATCTGGCCGCGCGCGAAGCGGATATGAACCGGGCGTCCATGCGGGCAGTTGGTCTTGAACGGCGTGCGGTCGAGATCGGAGAGCAGCGCCTGGATTTCGGAATCCTTCAGGATACGCCCGACGCGCACCGAGCCGTGGCAGGCCAATTGCTTGAGCAGGGTTTCGAAGCCTTCTCCCCGCCATTGCGCGCCGCTCTCGCCAATGCTTTCGATCATGTCGGACAACAGGGCCATCCCGCCCTCCGCGCCGAACACCGCGGGCGTCCCTTTGAGCATCAGCGTGGTCGGGCCGAACGGTTCGATATCAAAGCCAAGCGCGCGCAGCTTAGGCAGCGCATCGTTGATCTGCGAGGCGCGGGCCGGGTTGATTTCCAGCGTCTCAGGCACCAGTTGCGCCTGGACCTCCACGCCGCCGCGCTGAAGCTGGGTCTTGAGCCGCTCGAACGTGACCCGCTCATGGGCCGCGTGCTGGTCGACCAGCAGCAGCCCCTCGTCGCTTTCCAGGGCGATATATCCGGCGAAGACCTGGCCGAGCACGCGCAATTCGGAATACAGCGGAACCGCGGCGGCCGCTGCGCCGTTATTGTTTATTCCAGGTGTTGACGCCGGCGGTCCCGCACCGGCGTCGATCGATCTCGACCGGTAGCCGAGGCCAAGGCTTTGCTGCTGCGCGGTGGGGCGTGGGATTTGAGATTCGAGCACCAGACGCAATGTCGTTGCCGATGCCGCCCGATCGGCAGCATCGGTCAGGCTGTCGATCGAAGGGGCCGCCGGCGGTGCGGCGCTGTCCACGAATTGGTTGCGCCCGGCTGGCGCAACCGCTTGCGACTCCGTCACCACGGCGGCAGGTGCGGCCGTGCCGTCCGCGGTCTGATTGGCCAGCCGGTCGCGCAGTATGCGGTAGATGGTCTCGAACACCGCGCCGCCGCGGCGAAAGCGCACCTCGGCTTTCATCGGATGGACATTGACGTCCACATCCTGCGGCCGAATCGCGATGAACACCGCCACCGCCGGGTAGCGCCCGCGCGGCATCAGGGTGGCGTACGCGTTGGTGATTGCGCGGATCATGAGGCGGTCGCGCACCGCGCGGCCATTTACAAATGTGTAGAGCATGCGCGCGGTGGGAAAGGATTCCTGACTGGCCGAGGCCAGCCCCTCGATGCGGATGCCTTCGCCGCCGCCCGCAACTGGCAGCATCCGCGCCGCCAGTTTGGTCCCGTACAACTGCCGAAAGCGCTCCAACAATCCGGCGGCCGGCGCCAGGTCGAGCACCTGCTTGGCGTCCACGCGCAGCTCAAAGGCGATTGCGGGGCAGCCCAGCGCCAGGCGCTGGACGATTTCGATCACGGCGGCCTGCTCGGCGGCCGTCGACTTCAGAAACTTAAGCCGCGCGGGCGTATTGAAGAACAGCTCGCGCGCCTCGATCCGCGTCCCGGGCGCCATCGCGCATTCCTGGCGCGACGCCATCTCGCCGCCGA
The DNA here is from genome assembly GCA_035262365.1 of Binataceae bacterium (SeqCode). Classification (GTDB taxonomy): domain Bacteria; phylum Desulfobacterota; class Binatia; order Binatales; family Binataceae; genus JAJPJA01. The sequence continues at coordinate 149,815 of DATFSZ010000075.1, read as the reverse complement.
TCACGCTCAGATGGGTGCCGCTTAGATCCTCGCGCCTCCGCGTCCTGAGTTCCAGGCGCGAGACGCTGGCGATCGACGCGAGCGCCTCACCCCGAAAGCCCAGCGAGCGGATTGCAACCAGGTCCGCGGCGTCGCGAATCTTGGAGGTGGCATGGCGGCGCAACGAGAGCAGGGCGTCGTGCGGGCTCATCGCACAGCCGTCGTCGGCAACCGCGATCAGCTCGGCGCCCCCGCTCCTGATCTCGACCGTGATACTGCGCGCTCCCGCGTCAAGGGAGTTTTCGATCAGCTCCTTTACGGCCGAGGCCGGCCGCTCGACCACTTCCCCGGCCGCGATTTGGCTGGCGACCTGTTCGGGAAGGATATGGATGACGCGATCGGACATATTACGCCACAGTGAAGCGGGCGGCGGATGTGTTCAAGTATAGCCCGCCGGGCTGTCCACAACCGACTGCCGCGGTCACCCCTCTTCCCCGGCGCTCGATCTCAGGATACTTTAAGGCACCTACAATCCGGAGTTCGGTCAAAATGAGACATTGCGCAATTTGTGGCAAGCAGCCCTCGGTGGGCAACAACGTTAGCCACGCCAACAACAAAACCAAGCGCCGCTGGCAGCCCAACCTTCAGGAAGTGCGGGCGCAGATGGGCGGTGGCGTCAAGCGGGTGCTGGTATGCACCCGATGTATCCGCAGCGGCAAGGTGAAGAAGACCGCTTGAGGCGGAAACCGCGCTCCGCCCTTACCAGAAAAATACCATCCGCCCGGCCCAGGAAAACGCCGGCCCGCAGGCCGCCGGCGCTGCGGTCATTAGTGATAATCAGCAGCGGCGATATTCAATCCAGCAGCGGCAGCAGCTTTTCGGGCGGGCGCGCGATCACCGCGCGACCGGCCTTGATAATGATCGGACGCTGCATCAGCTCCGGATGCTTGAGCAGCAGATCGACGACGGCCGGTTTGGTCCGGTAGTCCTCCAACTTAAGCCCCAGCTCCTTGAAGCGCTTGTCGTCGCGCACCAACTCGGAGGGCGGGTCGCTCAGCATCCCGATGATCTTTTCCAGCGTTGCGCGATCCGGCGGGGTCTTGAGATATTCGATGGTGTCGTGCTCCACGCGGCGGGAATCCAGCAGTTCCAAGGCGCCGCGCGAATGCTTGCATCCTGGATTATGGTAAATGGTGACTCGTTCCATGATTGCTCCAGCTCCGTGTTGGCCACCAGCATAACGCCGCGCCGCACCCCTATCAAAGGCCATGGCTCGTTGGCGGCGGCGGGGGCAAAGTAATTGAGCCAGGCCTGACCGCTGGCTATTAATATCCGAATGACCTTCCCAACGCGTCTTGCCCCCCTCGCCCTTTGGTTTGCGATCCTTACTGTTCCGGCCGCCGCCGTGGCCGGTCCCCACAAGGGCGTGGTGGGAAAAATGACCCCGGCGGCGCCGGTATTGGTTAGCGGGAAGCTGCTCACCTACCAGGGCCAGCCGGCGGGTAACCGCCAAATACATCTGGAAAACACGGTAAGCGGCGACTCGTTTTTGACTCAGACTGGAAACGACGGAAGCTTTTCAATTGCTCTTCCGCCCGCGGGCTACAACCTGCGTGAGGAGCATGGACCGATCGTGGCGCGTAACATCCAGGCCTGGGTCGACGACGTAAATCTCGGCAGTGTGTCGGAGCCGGGAACCTGGTGGCAGCGTTTGCTGGAAAGCGAAGGAGTCGCGCCGGCGGTGGTTCACAGCCCGGCGCCGATCACATCAAACGTGCGCCCGGGCCAGCCAATCGAACTCAACCACCAGTCTTCGTCCCGGTACTCGCCGCAATAAACCTTGGGTTCTGCAGGAGGGGGCGCGATCTTGCGACAAATCGCGCCCGCCGCCTAAGTTGCGCAATCCGCGTCGCCTCAGCTAATCAGATGCTGCTTGAGCCATCCGCCGGCCTCGCCTTGGCCCCAGTCGGTGTACCTCAACTTGTTTTCGCAATCCTCGCACAGGGTCAAAAAGGTGTTGCGATGCGTTTCCGGATGCGTATAGAAGCGGATGAGCGCGTCTTCCTTGTCCTTGCCGCAGTATTCACAGGTGTCCATCGGGGTGCATTCCTCCAATCTGGTCCGCCGCCAGGTACGGACTGAAACCGGCGGACAATCTTGCACAGATAAGATTTGGCCGCCAGCGCCTGAAGTCAACTTTGCGGGGAAGACTTTATCGGGACGCGCCGGCGATCAAAAGAAGACTTGCTCGCCGCGGGTTCCCGCGACCCGGTAGAAGCATTCGAACAGCCCGGCCTTACCCTTGCGGATGGGCGGCGGCAGGGCTTCCTGCCGAATGCAGGGCAAATCGCGCAGGCCGGCGGCGGGGAATTCCGGCGTGACGGTGGTGAAATTGGCCTGCTGTCCTGGCCCTACGTCCAGCTTGGCGTCGGTGGTCGCGCTGGCCAGCTTCTCGCTTCCGCCGTACACAACGAGTTCGACGCTGAGCCCGACCAACTGATGGGGGGAGCGATTGATGACGTGCCCGGCCACAGTTGCGGTCCCGTCGGCGGCGCCGCGGGTCCACTTTACGTCGGAGAGCAGTACCAGGTCGGCCGGTATGAGTTGAGCCGCGTACGCATCATCGACGCGTTTGTTGTACTCGACGTACTCGAAAATCAGCACCGCAATTACGATCGGCCCGATAGCGGGCACCAGGACGTGGGAGTTGAAGGTGTCGCCATAGCTGCGCATCGTATAGCCCAGCAAGGTCAGGGGAATGACCACCGCGGCGGCGGCAAAGGCCGAGGAAAGGGCGGCCGAGTTGTTGGTCATCGACAAATGCAAAAAAAGAGCGGCGAGGGTCAGGCCGACATACCAAACCAGCACCAGCCAGCCGGTGCCCGTTGATGCTTCTCCGGATGCAGGGGCCCCTGTGCTGCGGTTCCGGAACTCCGATTGCGGCTGTGCGCGAATGGCCTATTTTCCGGTCTAATGCCCGATCTTGTCAATCGCGCCGCTGCCCGGGGCCCGACCAGCCGAGGCGCGGCCGGCGCAGGGCTGGTGGTTAGCGGCGCGCGGACAGATTGGGCTGGGCGATAGGCCCGTAGCGTTTGACAATCGCGGCGGCGACCGTGGTGGAGTACAGGTTGGGGGAGGCGGTTGCCTCGTCCTTGCGTTGTTCCTGCAGCGCCAGCACCTGCTCTACGTTTTGTGACGTGACCGCCAGGCCCGAGTCGCTGACGACTGCGGCGTCGGCGCAGTCGGGGATGGAATCGCCCAGCAGTTTGCGCATGATAGTGGCGCCGACGGCGGGCTCCATGTGCCAGGCGTCGATAAACATCCGGTCGCTGCGCGCGATGCCGTTGTAGCCCGAAAAATCGGTGTAGGAAATATGCTGCGCCAACTCGCGCTTCCAGCGCTGAAAATCGGGCCAGCGTCCCGTCTGCCGCATCATCTCCAACTCGAACTGGTTAACCGGCGGCACGAATGCGATCAGCTCCAGATGCGCGCTTCGGATCCGATCGACGATATCCACAAAGGACGCAAACAGGCGCGGCGAATAGTCGAATTGCCGGTACTCGGGAAGCTCGCTCACCTCGCGAAAGCGCCGGGCGGCGTCCATCCCCGCCAGCGTCGGCGGATCGGGCTGGGCGAACATTGCGCAGATGAAGGGGGCGGGCCAGGGTACCGGCATCGCCGCTGCCTTGGATACCTTGCCCATCAGCGCGCGCAGCACCATCCGGTAGCTCGCCACCAAGGTGTCGCTGCTCATGATGTTGTCGGTCAGCGTGATTCCCCAATCGCCGTCCAGCCGCGCGCAGGTGTCGGGATTGCAGCCGTCGACATAGCCATCGATGGTGTAGAACTCCACTCCCCAGATGACGCGCTTCAGACGAGGATTGCGCAGCGCGATATCCAGCTCTTTGGAGATTTCCTGCAGCCGCGAGCCCGACATCGCCGCGTTCTGGAATCCGTCCTTGACGCCCTGTTCGATTTTGATCCCGTAAAGCACGCGCGAGGATCCCAGCACCAGCGTGGTCGGGGAGGAGGTACGCAGCAGGTAGGGCGTCACGATCCGCTCCAGGTTGACCCGCCGGTACTTGGCGGACACCAGGTGAATGCGCCATGCTCCCCACGGGTTGACGGCCACGTTGAAAGCGATCACTGCCGCCATCGCGGCAACGAAGCCAAACATCATCAGGCGCAGCCGTCGTGCCATAGCAACCGCGTCAGAACTGGAAGTAAACAAAGGCCGGAGGATTGGCCAGGTTGAGCACGCTTACCACGGCGAGCACCACGAACGCTGCCGCATAGACATAGTCGCTCATCCAATCCCATTGCATAATGGTCTGGCGATTGGGGCAGAACAGCACCACCAGCATTCCCAGCACGATATCGTGATACTTCTCGCGGGTGAAGGAGCCGAACTCAGCGCGCCACGCAAAGCCGTTGGCGCCCAGCATTCCGCGCACGATCTCCCAGGCACGGGTGAAGGTGGCGGAGCGAAAGAACACGTAGCCGAACAGCGTCACTCCGAAAGTCAGTGCCCATCCGGTCAGCGCCGGGAGGCGCCGGTTGCCATGCCGCCGCCAGGAATGATTGACACTGAGCGCGATACCCTGCATCCCGCCCCATACCACGAAGGTCCAATTCGCCCCGTGCCACAGTCCGCCCACCAGCATGGTCAGGAACAGGTTCAGATGCTGGCGCAGCTCGCCTTTGCGGTTGCCTCCCAGGGGGATATAGACGTAGTCGCGCAGGAAGTAGGACAGCGTGATGTGCCATCGATGCCAGTACTCGACCATGTTGGTGCATTTGTAGGGCGAGTCGAAATTTTCCGGAAAGCGCACGCCGAACATGCGCGCCAACCCGATCGCCATGTCCGAGTAGCCGGAGAAATCGAAATAGACTTGCAGCGCGAAGGCCAGCGTCGCCCCCCATGCGTCGGGAAAGCTGGGCAGGAAATGCGCCTCGAAGACCGGCCCCACGGAGTCTCGGAAGGTGTCAGCCAGGATCACCTTTTTGAACAGGCCGATCGCGAAGATCATCAACCCCGGCACCAGGTTGTCGGCGCTTAGGCGAAATTCGCTGCGCCGGTTGAATTGCGGATAAATCTGGTGGTAGCGGACGATCGGTCCCGCAATCAGATGCGGGAAGAAGGTGATGAACATCGCGTAGCTGACGAAGTCGCCGGTGCCTTCCTCCTCGCGGTAACAGCTCATCAGATAGGTGATCTGCTCGAAGCTGAAAAATGAGATCGCCAGCGGCAGCTCCAGGTGCAACAGCGGCCAACTGAAACCCATTGCGCCGTCGAAGCTGCCGACCAGGAAGTCGCGGTACTTGAAATAGCCGAGCAGCGCCACGTTCACGATGATTCCAGCTCCCAGAGCCATCCGCCGCCGCAGGCTCTGCGCGCCCTCGGGATAGGCCTGCTTGTAGGCCAGCACCTTGCCCCAAAGGTAGTTGAACGCGATCGAAAACAGGAACAGGAACAGGTAATGCCAATTCCACCAGCCGTAAAACAAAAGCGATCCAACGATCAGCGCAAAAGGCGTGGCGCCGCACCATCGCGACTCAGCCAGCGCCCCGTACACCAGCAGCATCAGCGGGAGAAAACCCAGGATGAAAGGATAGGAGTTGAACAGCACCTCAGCGAGCCTCGCGCTCAACAGGCCTTTTTATCACTGCGCGCGAGTTCCTTCCACGCCCTCGATGGCGGACAGGAAGGCCCGACCCACTGGTCAAATCATCCGCGCTCGTAGGGCTTGGGCTGCCATTGGATTTCGCCGCCGCTGGCGCGGGTCTGCTTGTGACCCAGCTTCCAGGCGTTGAAGTCTGCAGATTCCAGCACGCTGGCGGGGACTTCGTGATTGGTCCGGTCCATCACCTGAGCGAAATTGTCGCGCAACGCCTCCATCGTCAGCTCGTGGTTGACATAGCCGTGCGTCTCACCCCAAAAGACCAGGTTCACCCGTCCGCCGCCCGAGGACAGGCATTGGCCCGTGACCGGACATTCCTCGTGCGCCAGCAAGCCGACCGCGGGCGCCACGATATCGGGCGTCAGTTTGGTCATCATCCAGCTTTTCAGTTCCGACTCCTCCAGCAATTCCATGACCGCGCGCGTTCCCGCCACCGGCGAGAGCGCGTTGCATTTGATGTTGTACTCGATTCCCTCCAGCCCCAGCGTGCGGCTCAGGCCAAAAGTCGCGGCCCGCGCGGTGACGTAGGCGGTCAGCGTGGGATGCCCCAGGAACGAGGTCGAGGTGATGTTAACGATCCGGCCGTAGCAGGCCTTTTGCATGTGCGGCCACGCCGCGCGGCACATCCAGACCACGCCCATCATGTCGGTGTCGATCACTTTCATGAAATCGGTGGATGACAGCTCGCTAAAGGGCGCCATGATCGAAATGCCGGCGTTGTTGACCAGGATGTCGAGCCGGCCGAAGGTGTCCAGCGCCGTCTGCACGACTGCCGCGGCGCTGCGCTCCTCCGCAACGCTATGGGTATCCGCGACCGCGTGGCCGCCGGCGTCGGCGATCTCCCGCGCCACCGCATGAGCCGGAGCTTCGGAAAAACCTTTGCCCATCGAACTGGTGCCGATGTCATTGACCACGACCCGTGCGCCCCGCGCGGCGAGCAGGCGCGCATAGGAACGCCCCAGTCCATTACCCGCTCCGGTCACGATTGCAACTCGTCCATCAAAGCGCAGCTCTGCCATGGCTGTTTTGCCTCCGCGAGAATTTGTCCGTCCACCTGCGCTCGACCGGCGCGCATATTACGGGCTTTTCGAGTATAAGTGGAACGGCAAATCGAAAGCGACCGCAGAAGGACATCACCATGGTAGAGAGAAAACAGCGAATTCCGTTGTGTGACCTTTCCACGCTGTCCGTTGAAGAGCGGGAGATGGCGGAGAAGAACCGCGTTCAAGGGGTGATACCCAACATTTTCGGCACGCTGGTCAATCATCCCAAGCTGGCACGCAGTTGGCTGCGCTTTGCCGGCTATATCCTGTCGCGCCAAACGCTGCCGGCGCGCGATCGCGAGCTGGCGATCTTGCGGATCGGTTGGCTCAACCAGGCGCCGTACGAATGGGAGCAGCACGTGCTGATCGGGCAGCGGTCGGGAGTTTTAAAAGAGGAGATTGAGCAGATCAAAAAGGGACCTGCCGCCGGATGGAACGATCACGACGCGGCGATCATGCAGGCCTGCGACGACCTTTATGAGAACTCAGTGGTGTCGGACGCCACGTGGGAACGGCTGGCGCAGCGTTACAACCGCCAGCAGATGATGGACCTGGTATTTACCATCGGGCAGTACAACCTGGTCTCCTGGGCGCTGAACAGCTTCGGGGTCCCGCTGGATGATTTCCTGCCGGGCGCAAAGAAGGCGCGTTGACGCTGGCTGCGAGATAGCTTTCCAAGCGGTCGCGCCAGGGCGCCCGGGGTCGGGCGCCCTGGCATCGAATGCGTTGCGGGCTACGCGCGCTGCGGCGCCGCCGCGGGCTGCTCGCCGGCGCGCTTTTTGAAGTACGGAATCACGTACTTGCCAAAGTTCTTGATACTCTCCATGGCCTGCTCATGCCGGATGCGGCCGGCTTGCACCAGGCACATGATCTGATCTACGCCCAACTCCTCCCAGCGTTTGATGATGCGGATACAATGCTCCGGGTCGCCCACGCAGACCACGCCGTCGTCGCACAGTTTGTCCATCGCTTCGGGCGTGATTTCGGCTTCCGTGAGCGTCTCCCGGCCGAACCATCCCTTCCATCCGGTTTCCGACTTGCTCCACTGAGTGTAAATCTGGCGCGATCCTTCGGCATACGCGGCGGCCGAAAACGACCCCACCCGGCGCGCCTCGGCGTCGTCTTCCATGCAGACCGCGGTGGTGAAAGCGGCGACCTGGTTGTTGACGGTGGCGCCCACGGGTTCCGCCTCGCGGATCGCGGCGCGATAAGCCTCAACCGCTTTTTCCGACTGGCCGGGCGCGGTCAAAGAAAAAGACAGCACGCCCAGTCCCATCCGGCCCGCCATCTCGAACGTGGGCGGCGTCGTGGCCGCCACCCAGATCGGCGGATGCGGCTGCTGGACGGGCTTTGGAATAACGTTGCGCGGCGGGACCTTGAAGAACTTGCCGTTCCATTCAAACCGATCATTCATCCACATCGGGGGAATCATGCGCAGCGCTTCCTCCCACATCGGACGCGAGTCCTCGGGCTCGATCATGAAGCCGCCCAGCTCCGCCTCGGTCACGCCCCGGGCGGTGCCGAACTCCAGCCGGCCGTCGCTTAAGATATCAAGCACCGCGGCGCGCTCGGCGACCCGCACCGGATGGTTCATGGTCAGCAGCACCGCGCCATGTCCGATCCTGATCTTGCTGGTATTTTGCGCCACTGCCGTCAAAAAGAGCTCGGGAGCCGCGGAGTAGGAAAACTTCTCCAGGAAATGATGCTCGGTCTCCCAGACGTATTCGAATCCCATCTGCTCTGCGAACTTGATTTGTTCCAGCGCTTCTTTGTAAGAGCGGATCACCGCCGCGTTGTCGTGGGGCTTGAGAGCAATCAGTTCATAGAAGATGCCAAATTTCATAGGAGGTTTATCCTTTCCTCGGCGCAACCATCGACGGCAATGCATGGGCGCCCATCCCGGGATTAGGCGGCGCGCGCCGCAATCATAGCGACGACCGGACTGTACTATCTATACGCCGTACGGTACGCCGCAGTGGCGTCCACGCTGGCCCAAGGACGCAACTACTCGTAAAATCAAATCAACGCCGCAGCGGCGCGGTGCGCGGTCATAACGGGTTCGGTTGACCGCAGGAACGCTATGAAAAGCTCCGCTCTTCGATCCTTACTCGTGATTATACTTACGATCCTCGTGCTGCCCTCTGGCGCGGCGCTTGCGGCAGGCGCTCAGAAACCGGGCCAAACCTATTTCCTGGTGGCGCAACCCGATCTGCCCGATCCTATGTTCCGCGAATCGGTGGTGCTGATGCTGCCGCCCACCGGCAGCGACCTGGTGGTCGGACTGATCGTGAACAAACCCACCAAGCTCAAACTAAGCGAACTTTTTCCTGACAACGGTGCGCTGAAAAAACGCACGGAGACAGCCTTTTTCGGCGGCCCCGTCGATATCAGCACACCGTTGATGCTGGTTCACGGCGATCACGCCCCCGACGGCGCGATGAGGCTGTTCAAGGACGTCTATCTCAACCTGCAATCGCGCAGCATGCTGAACCTGCTGAAGGACTCGCACGCCCTGCAAAGCATGCGGCTTTACCTCGGGCGCGCCCAATGGACCGACGATCAGCTTCACGACGAGATGCTGGAAAACTCCTGGTACAACGTGCCCTCCGACCCGCAGTATGTTTTCAGCGCCGATCCCAAAATCGTCTGGCGCACCCTGGTTGCGCGCGCTCAGGCGATCGAGACTTCCGCTCCCCGCCTCCCGGATCAGAGCGCGCCTGCCCTCCTGCGCGTGACCTGGCCGGCGTCCTCGCCGGGACTTGACGAAACGGTGCCGGATCGCTGATTGTTTGGACCAGATAGGTCGAGGTTGTGTGGGTTAGGATACTTGCCTGGGCTGTTTGATCTTTCGCCTGATGGTAACGATGCCCTGGGGAAGGGCCACATCCGGAAGCAAAATCCGCGGAGGCTTTATGGCAGAGTTCGACAAGGTCATCAAAGGCGGCACGATTGTTGACGGAACCCTAACTCCGCCCTTCAAGGCGGACGTCGGTATCAAGGACGGCCGCATCGCCAAGGTCGGCTACCTCAAGACCAGCGACGCAAAACAGACTCTCGACGCCAGCGGACTGATTGTCGCACCCGGCGCGATCGACCTGCATTGCCATTACGACGCCCCGGTCTTCTGGGATCCCGCCTGCTCAATCGGAAGCTGGCATGGCGTGACTTCGGTGACCAACGGAAACTGCGGCTTCGGCTTTGCCCCGGTTCATCATCACGACGCCGAGCGCTCGATGCTCTCCATGGAGCGCAACGAGGCGATCCCGTTTGACGCGATGAAGGCCAGCATGCCGTTTACCTGGGAAAGCGTCGCTCAGTTCATGGATCATCTCGACCGTCTGCCCAAGGCGGTCAACATGATGCAACTGGTGCCAGTCACGCCGCTGGTCAGCTACGTGATGGGTGGATGGGAACAGGCCAAGAGCCGCAAGCCGACCGCGGCCGAGGTCGCCCGGATGGTCCAGATTGTTGACGAAGCGATGGCGGCCGGGGCCAACGGCTGGGCGGCTCAGCGCCTGCTCGGCAACGCCTCGGTGCAGCGCGACTATGACGGGACCTTGATGATCTCGGACATGATGTCCGACGAATTTTACCTGGACCTGGCCAAAGGTTTGCGCAAACACGACCGCGGCCACATCCAGTTCGCCCAGGCGGCGGCGAGTGAAGGCGAGGATCCTGCGGAAGCGGCGCGCCGCTCGATGGACTTCGCCGGACGCCTGGCCGAGACCTCCAACCGGCCGCTGGTCTTCAACGCGGTCTTTCCCGGCGATCGGCGGCCCGATATTTTCCGTGCGCAGTTGGGAGTGGTCGACGACTACAACCGCAAGGGCGTGCCCCTGGTCGGAATCGCGATGACAGTGCGGCTCAACCTGCGCTGCTGCTTTCTGGAAAAGTGGACTTTCTTCGACGACGTCGAGGTCTGGCGCGACGCCACGATGGGAACGCTGGAGGAACGCAAGGCCAAGCTGACCGATCCGGTTCGCCGTCAGGCAATGAAGGAAATCTACGATGCCAGCCGCCGGCCTGCCGCGGCGGGCAAGATTACTGACTTCGTGTGCCGCAAGATCCATCGCGACGACCTGCGTGCGAAGTACCGCGACCGCACCGTGCGGGATATCGCCACGGCCGAGAACCGCCATCCGATCGATGTACTGCTGGATATCTCCGCGGCCGACGATTTCAAAACCGAATGGCTTACGCCGGTCACCAACTCGAAGGCCGAGTACTGCAAGGAGTTGTTCGACCATCGCACCGTGGCGGGCTTCTCCGACGGCGGGGCTCACGCCAAGTTCCAGACCCTGGGAATCTATCCCACTGAACTGCTGACCTGGCTGGTGCGTGAAACCGGCATGGTCAGGCTGGAAGAGGCCCATTACCATCTCAGCTACATGCCGGCCTGGGCCGCGGGGTTCAGGGACCGGGGCGCGATCCGCGAGGGACTCGCCGCCGACCTGATGATCTACGATTTCGACAAGCTGGCGATCGAAGAGCCGGAAATCCTCTACGATTTGCCGCCCGACAACGATTCGCGCCTGGTGCAGCGGGCGCGCGGCTATCGCTGGATTATGGTCAACGGCGACGTCACGTTCGAAGACGGCAAGGACACCAAGGCGTACTCCGGCAAAATGGTCCGCTGCTAGATTGTGCCACGACGCGCGGCGCCGCCTGACAAACTCCAAGGCAGGCGGCGCCGCGCGAGCAACGAACTACCCGCCAACTGCTCGCTCGCATGGATTGCCAAATCTGTGAGAGGTTCCGTCCTCTAAACTAATCGGCGCCCTCTGTCATTATTTCCGGTTGCTCTTACATAGTTACCGATCCTCGCAATACCTAGCTTCTAAAAATTAAACACAATCAATTGTTCGATTTTCCGGCATACGTTTTGCTGCCGCCTGACCGCCATGGATTCTTCAAATCGGGCGGCGCGTCTTGCGGTAACGCCGGTCCTTTTCCTGCTCTGCATCATGGGTGCTGCTTGCGGCAGCGGCGGAGGCGGTTCAGGTACGCCTCCCAACCCCGGCGCCACCGGATTGCGGCGCATCAACCACATCATCGTGATGATGCAGGAGAATCATTCCTTCGATAATTACCTGGGCGCGCTGCCCTATGCTCCCGGCTCACCGTATCACGCCGGTCCGTGCGCGGCGGGCGACAACAGCTGCGTTGACGGTCTGACCTGCACCTCCACCGGCGGTGTTCTCACCTGCAGCAACTCGAATCCAGAAGGCGACGGTTCCCCGGCTGTCGTGGCCTTTCACGAGCCGCGCCTGTGCATCACGCCCGATCTGGATCACAGCTGGCTGGGTGCCCACCTCGAGATGAACTTTGCCGATCCCAACAACAGCCTGAAGGGGAACAATGGCGGCTTTGTCGAGACCAACGATCTCACGGAACAAATCGACGTCGGCGAGTCGCCCACCGATGACGATACGATGGGTTTCTACACGCAGGCCGACCTGCCGTTCTATTACTCCATCGCACAGACCTTTGCGCTGGATGATCGCTATTTCTCGACGGTCCCCGCCCAGACGGTCCCCAACCGGATGTACCTGTACGCGGCGACTTCCTTCGGGCACCTGGTGACCACTACCGCCGAAGCGATTCCGCCCACCGGCGGTTACAAACCAATCAATGGCACTATTCTCGATATGCTGGACAAGCAGGACGTGTCATGGGGTGAATACGTCGATACTGGCGGAGTGACTGAACTGGGTATCCCCTACGGCGGACTGTTCCGCACCCCGGCGCCGCCTCATTTTCAGACCGTTGACGATTTCAAATCGCAAGCCGCCTCGGGCGATTTGCCCTCCGTTGCCTTCGTCGACTTCAGCTTGAGCAACAGCGAGCATCCTCCCTTTGACGCCAGGGCCGGAGAGGTTGAAGTAGCAGAGATAATCGACGCGGTCCGTAAAGGTCCCAGCTGGAAGGATTCGATCATTTTCTGGACCTACGATGAACACGGCGGCTTCTATGACCATGTGGTGCCGCCTGCCGCGACGCCGCCCGACGATATCCCGCCGGGAAAGTGCGCCGACGATTCCAGTGCGCCCGGCTCCGAGACGCCTGGCAACGGCGCCCAATGCTCCGACAGCGCCAATGAGCAGGCACAGCTTTGTCTTCATGCGCTGGCCGGTGAGCCATGCATTTCGAGCTTCAACCAGTATGGCATCCGGCTGCCGTTCGTGGCGATCTCGCCGTTTTCAAAGGCGTCCTACGTATCGCATACGGTCGCCGACCACACCTCGATCCTGGCGCTGATCGAAAAGCGCTTTCTCGCCAGCGCGCACCTGACCGCACGCGATGCTGCCGCCAACGACCTGGAGGACATGTTCGATTTCGACGCAATGCCGTCGCTCAACGCCGCCGTCAATCCTTCGTTGGCGACGCCGCCCAGCTCCAGCGATCCGGGATGCTCATGATGGCGGCCGCCCGCTCAGCCGCGCTTTGATCTCTCGAAGGCCGCCGCCACGCCGCGGAAATGCGGAAAGGCTGCGTGTACGCCGCCGTCAACGATCAGGGTCTGGCCGGTAACGAAGCTGGCCAGGTCGGAAACGAAGAACACCAGTGCGCCGGCGATTTCCTCGGGCTGTCCCATCCGGCCCAGCAGCACGCCCTCGTCCAGCGCCTGTTCGCGGTTCATGCTCCCCGGATGACGCGGGGTCGAGATCACGTCCGGTGCCACGGCGTTGACCCGGATGTTGTGCTTGCCCCACTCGTTGGCCATGGTGCGGGTCAGCGACATCAGCCCGGCCTTGGCCGCGCCGTAAGCGCCATGATACGGAGCGCCATAGATTCCGCTGACCGAGGCCACAAACGCCATCCGTCCACCCGTTCCCTGCTGGATCATCTGGCGCGCGGCTGCGCGGCCGATGTAAACGTGGTGGCGCAGATTGATCATCATCTGCTGCTCCCACGCGGCTTCCTCTGTGTCCATCAACTCGTTCCAAGTCGCCAGACCGACCATGTTGATCAGCACTTCGAGGCCGCCATGGAACTTGACCGCCTCGGCGACGATTCGATGGGCCTGCGCCATGTCGGTCACGTCGCCGGTCAGCGCCAGGCTGCGGACGCCGAGCGCCTGGACTTCCTTCGCCGCAGCGTGCGCCCGTTCCTCGACGATATCGGCCAGCGCCACGTTGGCGCCGGCGCGCGCCAGCAGCAGCGCGCTCGCCTTTCCCATTCCGAATCCGCCGCCGATTACCAGCGCGGGCTTGCCCGCCAAACCGAGCACGTTCTGGTCCATGAGCAACCTCTATATTCGCCGTGACTTAAGTCGATGCGCCGTTTTGCAGGCGGCATTCAGCCCTGACCGTTGGCCGCCGCGTGCGTTGCGTTGCCTTTGAAATGCGGGATGACGTATTTGCCGAACAGCCGGATGGAATCCATCGTGCGTTGATGCGGCACGCGGCCCATCTCCATGAAACACAGGATCAGATCGATGCCGAGCTTGTCAAAACGCTCCAGGACGCGGATGCAGGTGTCGGGATTGCCCGCGCACAACAGACCCTTGTCGACCAGGTTGCGCGGGCGCATCTGCTCGCGCGCGCCTTCCTCGGTCAGGTCGGCGCCGAATTGCAGCGCTTCAGGCGCGCGCCGCGACATGTACTTGTAGCTTTCGATCTGCGCGAAAATCTCCTCGCGGCCTTTTTCGAAAATGTTCTGCCAGTAAGGCGTCTGTCCGCGCAGCAGCGACATGTACCAATGCATCCCCTCGCCCGCCATCTCGATCGATTCGTCGTTGTTCTCGCCGCACAGCGTCATCATGAAGGTCGCGATGTTGTTGTTGACCTTGGCCGAGACGGGAGTGGCGGGCCTCTGAATCGCCGCGCGGTAGTTGTGCACCCGCTCCTCCAGCGTTTGCGCCTGGATGATGTTGAACGACAGCACGCCCAGCCCGGCATTGGCCGCGATTTCAAAACTCTGGGGTGACGAGCACGCCATCCATAGCGGCGGATGCGGCTTTTGAATTGGCTTGGGCAGTACGTTGCGGTTGGCGCCGATGGTGAAGTACTTGCCCTGGTAGCCGGGAAAGCGGTCAGTGGTCATGAGCTGGGGGATAACTTCCAGCGCTTCGTTCATCATCGGGCGCGTATCGTTGGGATCCACGCCAAAGCCGCCCATCTCGCACAGCGTGCTGGAGCGTGCAAAGCCGACGTCGAGCCGGCCGTTGCTCAGGATGTCCAACGCTCCGATCCGCTCGGCGACACGCACCGGATGGTTGTAGGGCTGCGGCAGCAGCACGGCGCCGTGGCCGAAGCGGATCCGGCTGGTGCGCTGGCTGGCGGCGGCGAACAGGATCTCGGGTGCCGAGCAATGTGAGACTTCCTCCAGCCCGTGATGCTCCACCGCCCACACGGAATCGAAGCCCATCTCTTCGGCGTACTGGATCTGGGCCATTACCTGCCAGTATTTGTCGTACTCGTTACCCTCGTACCACGGCTTGGGCATTTCGATTTCATACATCAGGGCGAATTTCATGAGCGCCTCCTCGGATCGGCGGTTGCGATGCGCGCTGCTTCCGCGCCGTCAGCAAAACATCTTACTAACAGACACGGAGTGCAAGCCGCGTTGAAGGACGGCATCCGGCGCAACGCGAAAGGATTATTGTTCAACGCCTTCGTGCTGGCTTGGCCGGCGGCGATCCACTTTGCCCACGCGGAATTTACCAGCGGACCGATCTACTACCTGGCCCTCGGCATCTTCTTTGTGCTGGAGGGCATCGTCCTGTTTATGGCGCGCGTGAAGGATCTGCGATCCAGCGTATGCGCCCGACAATCGCCTGCCCGCGCGCTGCCGCAGCCAACGCGAGCAAGTAACGCCGATCCTGTCTCAGACCTTGGGCCGCACCGTGGGCCAATGCTGCGCCGCGCCCAATCCTTCGAGCATCAGCCCGTATTCCAGATGATCGTGCATCAGGCGCTTGAGTTCCCGCGTCAGCGCCAGGCGCGACATCCGCACCGTAAGCGGCGGCGCTTCCAGAATCTTGCGCGCCAGCTCCCAAGCTCGTGGCAACAGCTTGTCCTTGGGCAGAACCTCGTTGACCAGGCCCATCTCCCGCGCTTCGTGCGCGGATAGCTTCTGCCCGGTCAGCAGGAAATAGCGCCCGCGATTGTGGCCCATCAGCAGTGGGAACACGATATGCACACCGTCGCCCGGCACCAGGCCGCCGGCGTAATGCGGCATGTCCTGAAACGCGGCTTGCTCGGAAGCCAGCACCACATCGCACAGCAGGGCCAGTTCGGCATGGATGAGCGCCGGTCCGTTGACCGCGGCGATCATCGGCGCCTCGATATCGAGGTGATTGGTCAACAGGTGCTTGGCCTCCGAGAGCAGCGGCACCCATGCAGTGGTCGGAATATTCCCGGGCTTGCCGCCGTCTTTGGGCCATCGGGCGTCGTCGCAAAACGCTTCGCCGGTCCCGGTCAGGATGACGGCGTGATTGTCGGGGTCGCGCGCGATATCGGCAAACGCGTCGCAGCATTCGGCATGGGGGATCGCGCCCCATTTCAGCTCCTTGCCCTGGCTGTGGAGCGTCATCTGAAGAATCCCCTCGCGGCGCTCAAACCTGATGGTCTTGTACTTGTTGGCGTAGTCGGAAAGCTTAAGCGGCATCTGCTTTGATCCTCCTGTGGGGTGGTAATCCACAACGGTTGTACCACAGAACGCGCGCGAGTCTCATGGGCGGACTTGGCGCGTCACGCGATGCTTGCTAAGCAAAATAGTACAGAGCGAGAGAACCTTGGCGACCCGGCCGCCCGGGGGGAATTACACACGCGGAATACAGGGAGGATCAGCAATGGAGAACTTGCGCCTCATCTCAGCCGATTCGCATGTCGTCGAGCCCATGGATTTGTGGGAAACGCGGATGGACGTGAAATACCGCGACCGCGCGCCGAGGATCAAAAAGAACGATATCGGCCGATGGGTCATCTCGGCGGAGGATTGCACAGAGTTCCCGGTTGCGGCGCTTTATGCCGCGGGCAAAAGAGGAGCCGAGTTGCGCGCGCTGTACGACAAGGGTTACGAGGCTGGCCGCCCGGGCGGATGGGACCCGGTGGAGCGGATCAAGGACCAGGACGTTGACGGTGTGCTGGCTGAGGTATTGTACACCAGCAACGGGATGCCGCTTTACGGAATCCAGGATCCCGAACTGCAGATGGCCTCCTTCCGCGCCTTTAATGACTGGCTGTCGGAATACTGCTCGGCCAGCCCCAAGCGGCTTTACGGTATCGCGCTGATTTCGCTGTCCGACGTAGCCGCCGGAGTCAAAGAGCTGGAGCGCTGCGCAAAGATGGGTCTGCGCGGCGCGATGATTTCCAACGATCCGACGCTGACCTACGACAACCCCGTGTATCATCCGTTCTGGTCGGCAGCGTCGGACCTGGCGATGCCAATCTCGCTGCACATCATCACGACCTCGAAAAAACAAATTCCCGGCAAAACCTATAACCGCGCACAGGTCATCACGATGCGCATGAACTACGTGAACGAGACGCAGTGCTCGCTCGCCGTAATGCTGCATGGCGGGGTGCTGGAGCAATTTCCCAAGCTGCGCATCGTCTCCACCGAAAACGACATCGGATGGATCGCCTACTTTCTCCACCGGCTCGATCGCAACTACGACACCGCCTTCCTGTCGCATCAACCGCCGCTCAAGCCCAGCGAGTACGCCAAGCGCCAGCTCTGGGCGACTTTCCAGGACGATCCCCCGGGAGTAGCGCTGTACAATTTTTTCGGCGAAGACAACTTCATGTGGGCTTCCGACTATCCGCACACCGATTCGACCTGGCCGGACTCGCGCAAGGTGATTGAGCAGAATTTCGCGTCGATACCAGAACCGGTAGTGAAGAAGATCGTTTACAACAACGTGGAGCGGTTGTACGGACTGGACCTGAGCTAGCACCACTTCAGGACCTTTCTCCCGCTTTTTGAAAAATTTTTCCCGGACGGGAGATGGGGCGCTTCGTACGTCCCGCGTCCCTTCTCTCCCTTTCAGGACGAGGAAATTAAGGCGGTGATTTCAAAACCGTGACAACCGCCCAAGAACATCCGCTCAGCACTCTCTCAACGGTTGGCCTAGAGTTTCCCCCGCTGTTTGTCGTACCCTCGCCTGCATGGATCGATTAACCAAACTGCTCGAACCGCTTCAGGTCCTGGCCCTAGAGCGATGAGCATGCGCCAGGCTCATTTCCAGCGTAACAGACCGTTGCGTTCAGCTTCCGTCTAGCCATGCCAGGCGGTAGCGAAATATGCTCGATGGATGCGGTATCGCTGACCGCGCTCGTAAAAAGCCGCAAGCTCTCGCCGGTCGAAATCGTTGAAGCCATGCTGACGCGGATCGATCGGCTGGATCCGAGGCTGCACGCCTTTTGTACGCTCACCCCAGACCTTGCGCGCGACGAGGCCCGCCGCGTCGAAGCCGCGATCATGGCAGGCAACGACTCCGGCCTGCTCTCCGGCATCCCGGTCGGACACAAGGACCTGCTGATGACCCGGAATGTGCGCACCACCTCGGGCTCCCTGGCCTACAAGGATTTCATCCCCGAGGAGGACGATATCGTAGTCGAGCGGATGCGCAGCGCAGGCGCCGTGATGCTCGGCAAGACCAACGCCCCGGAGTTCGGCTACAGCCCGACCGGCCACAATCCGGTCTTCGAGACGACCCGCAATCCCTGGAACCTCGCGCTCACCTCGGGCGGTTCGAGCGCCGGGTCGGCCGCCGCCGTCGCTGCCGGCATGTGCCCGCTTGCGACGGGCAGCGACGGGGGCGGCTCGGTGCGGATTCCGGCCTCGTTTTGCGGACTCTATGGCTTAAAGCCTTCGATGGGGCGGATTCCGCTTTACCCGGGCGCGCGCGACGAACGCTATCCCGGCGTCTCGGGATGGGAGTCGATCGAGCATATCGGGCCGCTTACGCGCAGCGTCGCCGACGCGGCGCTGATGATGGCAGCAACGTCGGGGCCTGACATGCGCGACCGCCACAGCCTGCCGCGCGCCGACTTTGAATGGATGGATTGCCTGCACGGCGAGGTGCGCGGCTTACGCGTCGCGTACAGCGCCGATTGGGGTTACGCGGCGGTGGATTCGGAGGTGAGGCGGGTCGCGGCGCAAGCCGTCCGGATTTTTGAGCGCGACCTCGGATGCGCGGTCGAAGAGGCTGACCCCGGATGGGAGGACCCTCTTCCGGCGTTCTTCGCGATCATGTTCGCGGAGAGCGACCTGAGGGGGATGCGCGAGATGGCACGCAGGTATCGCCTCTCGGCCCATCTGGCCAATGCGCTGGCAATTCCGTGGACGGCCGAGGACTTCACCAACGCCAACATGATGCGCAAATCCGTGGTGCGCAAGATGGCCCAGTTCATGGCCCGCTACGATCTCCTGCTCACGCCGACTTTGGCGGTGCCGCCCTTTCCGATTCACATGCAGGGACCCGAGAAGATCGACGGCCGCTATGTTCAGCCTGCCCAGTTCCTTTGCTTCACCTTTCCGATCAACCTTACCGGACAGCCCGCGGCGTCGGTACCCGCCGGATTCACGGCCGATGGGTTGCCGGTCGGACTGCAGATTGTCGGACGCCATTTGGATGATCCGATGGTGCTTCGGGCCTCAGCGGCGTTTGAGGCAGCTGCGCCATGGCGCGGGAAATGGCCGCCGCTCGTAGCCGACCTCAATCGGCCCCACTGAGCGCCGCGAACGCTGTGACCGGAAGAAGCCCTGAAGCGGAGCCGACCGATTGCGAACCTAACGAGACAGCTCTCGCGGCCAGCCTGCCGCGCCACGCGCTTAAACCTCAGCGTGAACGCGCCCAACGTGGGAAGTGCTTCGCCGGGTCAATACGGCGCGCTGCTTAGCACGCCTTGCGCTTCGAGTTGCGCGATTCGGTCGTCCGAATAGCCCAGGTAGCCGCGCAACACCTGCGCATTATGCTCGCCCAGCAGCGGGGCCTGTAGCGGCAATTCTTCAGGAAAGGCGGAAAACCTCAGCGCCGAACGTTGCAGGTCGAATTCGCCCAGGATGCGGTCGCGCACCTTTCTGACCGTACCGCGCCCGCGTACGTGGGGATGCTCCATTGCTTCGTCAACCGACAGCACTGGCCCGGCCGGCACGCGGTTTTGGTCCAGCCGCCGCAGCGCCTCGTCCTCGGGCGTTGCGGCGAACCATTCTTCAAGGATGCTGAACACTTCATCGGCGTTCCGATAGCGCGCAGCCACAGTCGTGAACCGCGGGTCGGCCGCCAGGTCCTCGCGGCCGATCGCCTTGCACAGGCGCGGCCAGAAATGATCATGCGGCGCCATCACGCAGATGTAGTGCCGTTCGCACTTGAACAGCCCGATCGGCGGCATATTGTTGGAGCGCCGGCCGGCGCGCGTGGTCTTGAATCCTCCCGGGTCGAGACTCACCGATTGCACGGCAAGATCCCAACACTGCATATAGGAATCGAGCAGACAGATATCCAGGTGCTGACCCTCCCCGGTCTGCTGCCGATACAACAGCGCGGTTAAAATCGCGCCGTATGAGTTCATCGCAGTCATCGAATCGCCCATCGCCAGTCCGGGCAGCACCGGCGAGCTGTCGGGAAAACCCAAGGTGTTGATCACACCGGCATAGGAAGCCGCGATATAGTCGTAGCCGGGCTTGGGCGCCAGCGGACCGGTCTGCCCAAAAGTGGAGATCGAACACATCACGATTGCCGGATTGATCGACTTTACGACGTCGTAACCCAATCCCAGCCGGCCGATCACGCCGGGGGCGAAGTTCTCGACCATTACGTCGAACCGGGGTAGCATCTGCTTGACGATCTCCAAACCGGCTGCGTTCTTCAGATCGAGGCACAGGCTCTGCTTGCCGCGATTGAGCCCGACAAAGTAGCCGCTGCGTCCGTCCTTGATCACGGGCACGTGGCGCGAGTTATCGCCGCCCGGCGGCTCGACCTTGACCACTTCGGCACCGTTCTCGGCCAGCGTGCGCGTGCACATCGGACCCGAGATGTGCATCGTCAGGTCCAGGACCTTGTACCGACTCAGCGGACGGATCGGGTTGGTCTGCGCCATCAATCATATCCTCCAGTGGTCGCGCGCGGCGCGGGGCAATCAGCGTAAACCCGCCGCCGTGGCATTGCCAGAACTGCTGAAGGGCACGAACGGCGGTTGAGCGCCTGCACGCAGGACGCACCCGGCGCGCGGCGCCGCTGTTGTCGAAGGCGATTCCCTTGGGATTGTACATGCCGTTGGGCTTGGCGATGATGCGCCTGCGTGTCGCTTGAAAGTCAGGTAATCGCGGCGCTGAGCGCCTCGTAGGCGAGGATTACGGCTTCCTCGCCCGCGCGCCCCTCTCCGGATAACAGGTGCTCCATCCCCAGGATGCCCTGGTAGCCCTTGCGATGGACGCGGCGCAGAAGGTTGACGAAGTTGATCTCGCCGCTGCCCGGTTCGCGCCGTCCGGGATTGTCCGCTAACTGAAAGTAGGCAATCTCGTCCCAGCATCGCTCCATGTTCTTGACCAGGTCGCCGTCTTCAACCTGTACGTGCCCCACGTCGAACAGCAGCTTCAGCGCGGGACTGGCAACGCTGCGCACCGCCAGAAAAGCATGCTTGATGCTGTTGACCAGGATGCCGGGCATCGCGCGGCGGTTGGTCGCTTCCATGATCAAGGTGACGCCCGCGCTGTGCGCGCGCTCGGCGCAAAACCTCAGGTTGTCGATCGTGTTGGCGAACTGGTAGGCCCACGGCACCGCGGGGTCGGGCACGCCGCAAACCGTGGTGATCAACCGACCGCCGACGCGTTTGGCTGCCTCCAGTCCCGCGTCCAACTGGCCAAGGATATGCGCCCGCATATCGGCGTCGTTGCGCACAAAGGTCGGCGCTGGACGCCGCTCCCGCCCGAACACGACGAAGCATCCCATCTGGATTCCCAACCGGGCGATTTCTTCGCCCATGCGCGATTGTACGTCAGCGGGCCGATCGAGCAGGTTATTGTCCTCTACGGCGCGAAATCCCTGGCCTGCGATAAACTTCAACTGATCGATCGGGTCGGGCCCGGCGTGATTGAGGAACAATGGCCGGTCGGGCCGCAGAATCCCAAGGTGGGGAGCAAAATTCAGCGCAAATCTGGGGTTCATTCATCTCCGTGCGTGGCTGAGCCGAGTTGAGCCAATCAACCTTCGATAAGCCCGGCCAGGGCGTCGAGTTTGGGCAGGATCGCGTCGGCGCCGCCAACTGGCAAGGGAAACAGCACGCGGGTAACGCCGGCTTCGCGATTGCGTTCCAGCGATCTTTTCTCGGCGCGCGCCAGAGCCATCGTAACGTCGAAGGACTGCGGGTCGCGGCCGTTTTGCTCGGCCAGGTTGTGCAGGTTCTGAATCTCCTTTTTGACGTCGCGCACCGCCGCTTCCACGGGCATCCAGCCGTCGCCGTAACGCACCGCACGGCGCAGACCGCGGTAGCCGTGCGCTCCTACCAGCACGGGAAGCGGCCGCTGCACCGGTTTGGGCCAGGAGAAGATCGGATCGAAGTTGACGAATTCACCGTGATATTCAGCATGCTCGTGTTCCCACATCTGGCGCATCGCTTCGATCCGTTCGCGCAGCACCTTCCAGCGCCGCTTGGGCGGCGTGCCGTGATTGCTCATCTCCTCCAGGTTCCATCCCGCGCCGACTCCCAGGATGATACGGCCGCCCGAGAGGAGGTCCGCGGTTGCCACTGTTTTGGCCAGCACGATCGGATCGTGCTCGACCACCAGCGAGATACCGGTGCCCAGGCGCAGGCGCGTCGTCACCATCGCGGCGGCCGTCAGCGAGATGAGCGGGTCGCTATCGTGATAGTACTCTTTGGGCAGTTCGCCTCCCATCGGAAAAGGTGAGCGGCGCTCGACCGGAATGTGCGTGTGTTCAGGCACGAAAAGCGACTCAAACCCGCGCTCTTCGGTCGCGCGCGCCAGCGCGTCCACCCGCATCGAGTACTCGGTGCAATGCGCAATCACGCCGTATTTCATCTGCGGCTCCTTTGCGTCGAAAATGGCCGGAGCGTCATTTCCCGTGAAGGATTGGAATTTGTTTCAGCCAATTCCGATCGTCTTTGGCTAGCACAGGCAAGACAGCCTGTACCATGGGAGGAAAGCAAATTCAGGATCGGTTATCGGGACTGCCTGGCCAGGTTGAGGAGGTTTTGGCTGTGATTCCAGGTCCGCCGCCGCATGCAAAGCAAGTTTTGCATGCCCGGACCCTGAACCGTGTAGTGCCGCAATGTAAAAAAGTGAAGGGGCCTGAACTCAGAGGTTGACCACGACAGCGAACAGAACGGTCAGCAGAAATGCGCCGAGAGATAGCGCCGCGAGCAGCGCTGCCGGTTCGCGCTCCTCAATTTGAGACGTATCGATTCGCGAGCGGTGGGATTTTTCCCGCAAAACCACGACATTTGGCTCATTGGGGCGATGAATCGACGGGCCGCTCAAGAGATGTTTTCCTGCTGCTCGATACATAAATCCCCCTAATTGCGGTGAAGCTCGCGTTCTCCCCGGGGGCCGTTCTGGGAGCATACGTTGGTCGTCGCGCCATCGCAGTTTTATGTGAGCACGTTTCGTGCCGCATTTGGTAAATTTTCGTCGTTAGCGGCGGCTTCCGCGTTCGTGCCACGAAAGGGTATTTGTTATGTGCCGGCTCATGTTGCGATGAATCTGAACGATCCCAGCGACGAGATCGCGTTTCGCCAGACCGTGCGCGACTTCCTCGATCAAAATCTTCCATCCGGATGGGGTGCCGCCGATTACGTGATGCCAGCCGGCGATGAGTACCTGGCCCTTGGGCGTGATTGGCAACAGCGCCTGAGCCGCGCTGGCCTGCTGTGCCTCGCATGGCCCACACAGTACGGTGGAGCGGGCGCCGGTCCGGCCCGGGTCGCAATCTTCAATGAAGAAATGAGCCGCCGCGACGCGCCTGCGCTGCCCAACGTGGCCGGTGTGATGCTGGCCGGACCGGTGATTTATACCTACGGCAGCGACGCGCAAAAACGGCGTCACCTGCCCGCCATCCGGGCCTGTGATGAGGTATGGTGCCAGGGCTTTTCAGAGCCGGGCGCCGGCTCGGATTTGGCCGCGCTCAAAACGCGGGCCGAACTATGCGGCGATCGGTATGTGGTCAACGGCCAGAAGGTATGGACCTCCTTCGCGCATCTCGCCGATTGGTGCATGCTGTTGGCGCGCACCGATCCGTCCGCACCCAAACATCGCGGGCTGAGCCTGCTGCTGGTGGACATGAAAAGCCCTGGCGTTGAAGTAAGGCCGCTGCGCCACATCACGGGGGCGGTCGAATTCAATGAACTGTTCTTCACCGACGTGGAGGTCCCGCGCGAAAACCTGGTCGGACAGCCGGGCAGCGGATGGCGGATCGCGATGACCACGCTGATGAACGAACGCGGCGGCACCGGCACTGCCGCGGCGGCCAAGCTCCAGTTGACCTTCGGCGCCGTGTTGAACCTGTATCGCGCTCATGCCCGGCGCCACGAGCCGTCGCCTCCAGGCGGCCTGCAGCGCCAGCAATTGGCGCAGTTCTACGTGGACGTTCAGGGTCTGCGGCACGCCGCGCGCCGCCTCCTGTTCGCACCCGGCAATGAGTCTGATGCCGGCGCCTCCCTGATCAAGCTGATGTGGTCGGAGCTGAATCAGCGGATGCAGGACTTCGCGCTTGGGCTCCAGGGTCCCGCTGGCCAACTGGCGCAAGGCTCGCTGCATGCGGTGCAAAACGGGCGCTGGCAATTCGAATTGCTGCGCGCGCGGGGCAACACGATCGAGATGGGCACCTCCGAGATTCACCGCAATACAGTGGCCGAGCGCTCGCTCGGCCTGCCGCGTTCCCGCTAAACGCGGTATCCGTCTGATTTACCGGCGCAAAAAATCTTGCACAGAATGACTGTCCGCTCTTGTGAATTGCCGTTCAATTTAGGTAAATAGACGTTCGTGAAACGGTCAACTGGCCATATCGCGACGCGCTGAAGGAGGCTCAAACCCAATGGCAACCGAGCGGCTGATCTCCTCGGATTCGCATGTGCAAACCACCCACGACGCGGTCAAGACCCATCTGGCGGCGAAGCACCATGACGAATACGACGCGGTGGTGAACGCCGAGCAGCGCGCGATGGCGGAGCGCTTCGGCAAGGAGCGGATGGCGATGGCACGGATGTTCACCCACGAGGCATGGGGCCGTCCCGGTCATCACGACCCCGGCGAGCGCCTCAAGGATATGGATCGCGACGGGGTTGACGCCGAAGTGCTGTACTGCGAAGTCGGCGCTTTCCGCATCTACCATAAGATGAAAGATTGCTGGCGCCAGGCGTTCCAGGCATTCAATGACACGCTGGTGGAATTCGCCGCGGTCAACCCCACGCGCTTGCTGGTGTCCTATCAGATCCCGTTGATCGATATCGAGTATGCGGTAAGCGAGGTGCAGCGATTGGCCCTCCAGGGCGCGCGCTCCGTTCAGCTTCCCAGCTTCCCGTCCGACCTGGGGCTGCCCGACTATCACGACCGGCGCTACGATCCGCTGTGGTCGGCGCTGCAGGAAACCGGCGTCCCGATCAGCCATCATCTGGAGGTCAAGTCTTCGCTGGGCGACATCTACCTGCGCGACCCCACGCCGCAAAAGGGCATTCACAACTCCCTGCCCTGCACCGCGCTCGCCGAAACCTTGGGATTCTGGATCATGACCGGCACGCTGGAGCGTTTTCCGCGGCTTAAGATCGTACTGGTCGAACCGGGCCTGGCCTGGATTCCATTTCAGCTCGACGTGCTCGACAGCTTTTACAAAGGGCCGTATGACTTCCCGGGCATGAAGGAGCTGCCGAGTTTCTATTTCCATCGCAACTTCTTCCTGACGTTCGTCGATGACGCGCGCGGCGTGCGGATGCGCCATGACATCGGTCTGGACAACATCATGTGGTCAACCGACTACCCGCATCCGGCCACTTCGTGGCCGCATTCGCGCGAGATCGTGGAGCGCCAATTCGAAGGTGTGCCCGCCCCCGAGCGCTTTGCGCTGGTATGCGGCAACGCGGCGCGCGTTTACGGACTGTGAGCAACCGCAGGGGATAGTCAAATGGCCGGAGTACTTGATGGACTGGTGGTGCTCGACCTTTCCTGGGGAATCGCCGGACCGATGGCCAGTATGATGCTCGCCGATCACGGCGCGCGGGTTACCCGGATCGAGCCGCCCGGCGGCGACCCCTTCCGGCAGCTGTCCGGCTACCGGGTCTGGAATCGCGGCAAGCGCAGCGCGATCTTGGACCTCAAACGCGACGACGATCGTCAATGCCTGCTGAATTTGGCGCGGGCCGCGGACATCGTGATGGAAAGCTTCCGACCCGGCGCAGCGCAGCGGCTGGGGATCGGCTTCGAGGCGCTGCGGGCGATCAATCCGCGGCTCATCTATTGCTCAATCAGCGGCTATGGGCGCGACGGCGCTCACAGCGGCCGGCCTGCCTACGACGCGCTGGTTGCGGCCCGGACCGGACTGCAATGGGAGCAGCGCGGATGGCCGGGCACGCCAATGGATCACGTGCTTGGGCGCCTGGGCCCCAATCCGGAATTGGAAGCGCCTGAGGGATGCGCACAGGGCGTCAAACGCGAGGGTCCGCTGTTCGTTTATTCGCCGTGGCCCAGCCTCGCCGCCTGCTATCTCGCCACGCTTGGAATCAGCTCTGCTCTGCGTGCGCGCGAGATTACCGGTCGCGGCCAGTTGGTCGAGACCTCGCTGCTGCAGGGCGCGATGGCCGCGTGCGTCGCAGGGTGGGCGCGGGTCGAGAATCCTGACGCTTCCGGTTACCGCACCTGGGTGATGGATCGCCGCTCACCCAAGGGCCTGATGGAATGCCGCGGCGGGCGCTGGGTCCATCAGTGGCCGATCAATCCATTCGCGGTGGTAGAAGCGGCGAAGGCGGATCGCCTGGACGACATCACTCAAATCCCGCGCAACAAGGATCATCCGGCGCGTATCGGGATGGAACCGGACGAGCTGTCCATCCTTTTTTACTACTACCCGCTGATGGCCGAGGCCTTTCGAAAATTTCCGGCCGATGAATGGGCGCGATTCGGTGCGCGGCTTGACGTGGGTCTGCAGCCGGTCCGCACGCCGGAAGAAGCCTTGCAGGATCCGGCTCTGCTCGCCGACGGCTGCGTGGCCGAAGTCGAGGACCCCGAGCTGGGGCGCATCCGCCATGTTGGCATCGTGTACCAGATGGATCGCAGCCCCGGCAGGATTGCGGGACCGGCGCCGCGCGCCGGTCAGCATACCGAGGAAGTGCGGGCCGAAGCTGTGGCGGCAGTGCGTCGCGGCAATGGCGCCGCCGCGCATGCCAACGGCGGACGCTCGCTGGGCGCCGCGCTGGAAGGCGTGACGGTGATCGACCTGGGGCTCGCGGTCGCCGGGCCATTCGGGCCCAAGATGCTCGCCGACATGGGCGCAACAGTGATCAAGGTCAACGCGCTCTACGACGGCTACTGGTGGTCCAACCACATGGCAATCGCCGTCAACCGCGGCAAGCGCAGCATCGCGATCGACCTGAAAGATCCGCGCGGCCGCGCCATCGTTTACAAGCTGGTGGAGCGGGCCGATGTGGTGGCCCACAACATGCGTTACGGTGCGCCGGAGCGGATCGGCGTGGATTACGAAACCCTGCGCAAGGTCAACCCGCGCATCATCTACTGTCACACGCGCGGCTTCGACCGCGGACCGCGCCTGCGCCTGCCCGGCACCGATCAGAGCGGCGCCGCGCTGGCGGGAATCGAGTACGAAGACGGCGGCTGCGCCGGCGGCGGAACACCCTTCTGGAGCCCGACTTCACTGGGTGATACGGGCAACGGCTTCCTCGCCGCCATCGCCATCACTCAGGCCCTGTATCATCGGGAGCGCACCGGTGAAGGACAAAAGGTGGACGCGGCCATTATCAACGCATCGCTACTGACCACCTCGTATGCATACGTCAGCGCCGACGGCAAAGGCGCGGCGCGTCCCCGGCTGGACAAAATGCAGACCGGATTGTCGGCCCTCTACCGGCTCTATCAAACCGCCGACGGATGGCTCTGCCTGGCGGCGATCAAGCCCAGGCATTGGCAAGAGCTGTGCGACGCGATCGGAAAGACTAAAATGGCGGCCGATCCGCGATTCGCCTCGGCGGACAGCCGCGCGCAAAACGACGCTCAACTTGCCGGCGTGCTCGAGCCCATCTTCAAGACGCGAACCGCGGCACAATGGTTCGAACTGCTCGACGCGCGCGGGGTGCCGTGCGAGATCTCTTCACCGACATTCAGCCAACATCTGTTCGATGACCCTGACCTCGAGCGCAAAGGCTGGACCGTTTCCTACCAGCATCGGCTGGTCGGCAAACTCGAGGAGACGGGACTGCTCTGCGATCTCTCGGAAACGCCTGGCAAGATTCGCGGACCGGCGGCGCTCTGCGGCGAGGACAGCCGCGACATCCTGGCCGAACTGGGCTACGCCGCCGCGGAGATCGATGAGTTGTGCGCCGCCAAGGTCGTACTTGACGGACGCGACCCGAAAGCATCCGCGGGGATCACGCGTCCGCCGCGCCAGCCTGCCGCGTCCACCGCTCCGGCCGGCAAGGAGGCGTAAGCGCCGTGAAACGCAGAGCACCTTTCGCTACGCACGACGATCAGTTCTTCTGGGACGGCGTGGCGGCCGGCGAGCTGCGCCTTCAGCGCTGTGCGAAGTGCCTTAAGCTGCGCCATCCGCCCGGCCCGATGTGTCCCCACTGTCATTCCCTGGAGTGGCGGATCGAACGTGCGAGCGGCCGTGGCAGCGTTTACAGCTATGTCATCCCGCGCCATACCGCGATCGACTCCGGCGGGGATCCGGTGATCGTGGCGCTGATCGAACTGGAAGAGGGCGCCCGGCTCGTCTCCAATTTGTGTGAAGTTGCGCCAGACGCGGTGCGCAACGGGATGGCGGTTGAGGTGTTCTTCACCGAATTCGAGGACGGCGTGCGGCTGCATCAATTCCGGCCGGCGGGGAGATGAACATGGCATCGGGAGTGAGCGATCGCACCGTCATCGCCGGGATCGGGCAGACCGAATTTTCCAAGAATTCGGGCCGCAGCGAATTGCAGCTCGCCGCCGAAGCATCACTCGCGGCGCTTGATGACGCCGGCCTCACCGCGGCTGACATTGATGGGATGGTGACGTACACGCTGGACAGCACCGGCGAATTCGAGCTGGTGCGCAACCTGGGGATCAAGGATTTGCGCTATTACTCGCGCGCCCCCTACGGAGGCGCCGCGACGTGCGCGGTGGTCCTGCACGCGGCGGCGGCGGTCGCCGCCGGTGCGGCCAACGTCGTCTTGATCTACCGGGCGTTCAACGAGCGCTCGGGCCGCCGCTTTGGCTTGCCGCAGGCGCCCGGACAGGTTTCCTCGAGCGGCAGCCTGTGGTGGCGATGGTACATGCCGTTCGGCCTTGATACGCCGGCCAAGTGGGCTGCGCTCCATTTCCAGCGCTATATGCACGTCTATGGAGTGACTAACGAGGATTTCGGACGTTACTCAGTCGTATGCCGCAAGCATGCGGCCAACAATCCCGGCGCTTACTTCTACCAGCGCCCGATCACTCTGGAAGACCATCAGAACTCCCGATGGATCGTTGAGCCCGTGCTGCGGCTGCTGGATTGTTGCCAGGAAAGCGACGGCGGAGTCGCGCTACTCATAACCAGCCGCGAACGCGCCCGCGACCTGCGCCGTCCGCCCGCCCGAATCGTGGCAGCGGCGCAAAGCGCGCTGCTCGGCGGCGACATAGTTTCGGATTACTACCACGAAGACATCGCCGGGATGGCTGAAATCGGCGACATTGGCGCGCAGCTTTGGAGCCAATCAGGCCTGCGCCCCAGGGACATCCAGGCCGCGATGCTCTACGATCATTTCAGCCCCATCATCTTCATGCACCTGGAGGAATTCGGCTTCTGCGGCCGAGGCGAGGCGCGCGATTTCATCAAGCAGGGCAATATCGAGCTGGGCGGCAGTGTGCCGGTCAATACTCACGGCGGGCTTTTGGGCGAGGCCTACATTCACGGCGTCAATCACATCAACGAAGCCGTGCGCCAACTGCGCGGCGTAGCCATAAATCAAGTCGCCGACGTCCAGCACGTACTGGTAAGCGCCGGCATGAGCGGAATCATCCTGGGGAGCTCATAATGGCCGCGCCTGCCCACTATTTATGAATTTTCAAGTGTGCGGCGGCGCGAATAGGTAACGATCGATAAAGGGATAATCTTTGCGCGCCCAGAGTTCGACGAACTGAATCCATTGGCCGGCGGTCGCCGGGTCTTCGCCCGGCTGGGGATCATCGAGTCTGCGCTGTTCGATATCCAGAGTGGTGTCGCCCTTGAGCCACAGCTTTCCCTCCTCGCCCCGCGTCCTGCCGCCGTGAAGCTGGCGGTCCTGCTCGTCGCGATAAACTTCGTGCCCGGTAAGCCAGCCGTCCGCTTTCAGCCGCGCGCGCAGGGCGGCGTTGGCGGCGTCGAGTTGCGCGCGCGTCATCTTGGCTTGTGCGGTCCCGACGTTGATCGATTCGATACGGCTGCGATCGCCGGTGTAAGTGGTAACGAAATAGTAGCGGCAGCGCGGAAATTCGATCCCCGTGCCGGCGACGCGGAAATTGAATATCGCGCCGCCGGAATAGACCGGCAGGTTGGGAATTGCGGCATTGGATCCCTTGTCGATCTTCAGGCTGGACGCGCGCAGCATTTGATCGACGTTCATGCCCGGCGCCGCGACCAGCGTGCCCTGCACCGGCATTCGGGCGATCCGGCGGGCGATCTCGTCGTCGGAGCTCGCGGCGTTCGTACTCGTGGCGTCCGAGTTGGTGAAGAAACCACTTCGAATCATCGTCGGCAAAGCCACGGCAAAACCAGCGATCCAGATGGCCCAGATGCTCAAAACAACGCCGCCCTGATGGCGCTCGATAAACCGGACCGGAGCTCTATCGGCGTTGCCGATCGAGGCCTGACCGGCAACAAACAGCTTGACCATCGTGGGGATCACCGAAAATGCAAACGCGATGAAGAGCGTGAAGAAAATGATCTTGATCGGCGTCTCCAGCCGTTGTGGATCCGTTACAATCCCCGCCGCCTGAAGCGCTGTTCCACCCCATCCCATCGCGATAATCAGCAGGAGCAACCCGCCTGATATCATCGCATGCTTGCGCAGACTGAGCACCGGAAACCGACCTCGCTAGGATTCCATTCGCGCGTCCTCGTTCAAGCATAAAAAAACAAGAACAGTAATGCCAAGCAAACAAAACAGAATTCATCTTATCCTGGCACCCGGAATCCGAATCGCAAACCTTTAGCGAAGCCTGCGAGGGCTCTCCGCGGACAAGCGCGATTGACGTTTCGCAGGCCGCCTGCGCTAATAGAGCGCTGCCAAGGCGCGGAGGTGCGTATGAAATTCGGCTTGTTCTTCGAGTTCGAGGTCGAGCAGGGCGCGTACGACAAGGTCACGCAGCTTTACGACGATATCATCGCGCAGATCTGCTACGCCGAAGAGCAAGGCTTCGACTCCTGCTGGATCGTCGAGCACCATTTCACCGATCGCTATTCGTGGTGCTCGGCGCCCGAGGTGCTGCTGGGCTCGCTGTCGCGCGTGACCTCCACGATGAGACTGGGATCCGCCGTATGCCTGCTGCCGTTTCACAATCCAATCACAATCGCCGAGCGCTATGCGGTGCTGGATCAGTTAAGCCACGGCCGCGTCGAGTTCGGAATCGGTCGCGGCGTCAGTGCGCTTGAATGGAACACCTTCCGCCCCGGTCTGTTCGCCGAGCCCGCGATGGAGAGCCGCCCGATGATGTACGAGGCGATGGAAGTCATCCGGAAGTGCTGGACGCTGGAGCACTTCACCCACGAGGGCAAATTCTTCTCGATCAAGCAGCCGATCAACGTAATTCCCAAACCGTTTCAAAAGCCGCATCCGCGCGTCCATGTCGCGGGCGGCAGCCCTGATTCCTACGGACTCTATGCGGAGAAGGGATGGAACCTGCTGGGGTTCTCGACCCTCAAACCTCTCATTAACGTGCAAGGCGAGGTGAACGCGTTTCGCGAGGCGTGGAAGCATTCGCCGCATCCCGACCGGCCCGGCGAATTTTCGGAATTAGCGTTCGTGCGCTGCGCCAAAAGCGAGCGCGAAGCCGACGAGCCGCTGATTCCGTATCACAGGTGGCTCCTCCAACGCTTCCGCGAGTTCTACTCTCCCAACCCAAAACCCGGCCTTCCCGAACCGATCCCCGGCCTCATTTACGGCGACCCGGCCTATGCCGACGTCAAGAAAAATGGGATGGTCGTGACCGGCACCCCGGCACAGGTTATCGAGCAGCTGGGTACGTTCCAGAGCTACGGCGTGGATCGCGTCATGTGCCAGTTCAGGATCGGACTGATGCCGCATTCGATGGTGATGGAAACGATGCGCATGTTCTGCAACGAGGTTCTGCCCGCGTTCCGCTAGCGCGCGAATCGCCGCGGCGCAGAGACAAGGAGACAACCATGGAGTTCGAAAATCGGGTTGCGGTTCTCACCGCCGGCGCCGGCGGCTTCGGCAGCGCCACGGCAAGGATACTGGCCAGAGGCGGCGCCGATATAGTGATTGCGGATATCGACGAGGCTTCCGCGCAGGAGCTGGTCAAGGAAATCAAGGGGCTCGGACGCCGGGCGATCTTCGTTCCCACCGACGTCTCGAAAAAAGCCGACGCGCAGAAGCTCGCCAAGGCAGCGGCGGATGCGTTCGGCCGCGTGGATATACTCGTAAACATCGCAGGCAACAGCCTGGGCGGCGCGCTGGAAGAGATGCCCGAAGCCGACTTCGATAAGGTGATCGCAATCCATCTCAAGGGCACGTTCCTGTGCAGCCAGGCGGCCATTCCGTACATGAAGCAGAACAGCTGGGGCCGCATCGTCAACATCATCTCGCGCGCTGCGTTCAAGCCGCGCGTCGGGATGGGTGCTTACTCCGCCGCCAAGGGCGCAATCCTGGCGATGTCGCGCGTGCTGGCGGCTGAGGTGGCGCAGTACGGAATCAACGTTAACTGCGTCGCACCCGGGACCGCGCTCACCAAGATGGTTCGGCACGGTTTCCCGACCGCGGAGGACCAGATGCACGAGGCGACAACCTCCGGCGTCATTACACGCCCGGTTCGCCTCGCGCATCCCGAGGAGATCGCGGGAGCGATCGTGTTCCTGTGCAGCACGCCGTCGGCGCATATCACCGGCAGCACGATCCACGTAAACGGCGGAACTTTCATGGCCTGAACAAAGAGGGCGATGCACGAGGGTCGCGACAGAAGATAACGGAGGTGCTCGATGGAACTCGAAAACAAGTGTCTCGACTTCGGAATGTTCACCAACAACCCGGAGGCCATGCACAAGTTCTATGAAGGTGAGATCGGACTCAAGTTCCAGGGAACCACGCCAATGGGTCCCAAGTTCAAACTCTCGCGCTACTCGCTCAACGACTCCGTGCTCAAGCTGTGGCATGCGTCGGATCCGCTGCCGCCGCGCGCGGCCGCCGGCTACAAGTCACTGACTGTCGCCGACCCCAAGGCCGGCTCTGCACGCAACGTGAAAGATCCCGACGGCAACCAGCTCGTATTTGTTCCGCCCGGCCAGAACCAGGTCGATCAAATCGAGTTTCAAATGGGGGTCAGTGACATGGCGGCCGCAGATCGCTTTTACGGCGACGTGCTGGAAGCGGAGCGGCTTGGGGGCGGACGCTACCGGCTGGGGCGCACGATTCTCACCTTCAGCGCCGATCCTGCGGCGCGCCAGGTCAAAACCGAAGCGCTGACGAATCCGCTCGACGCCGTCGTGGCGATGTCGGGAGTGGGCTTCAGATACCTGACCATTCAGGTGCGCGACGGCGCGGCCGAATATCACCGGTTGATGGCGAAGGGCGGGGTGAACCAGGGCGTGGGGCTTACGACGGGCGCCGGTCCGCTTCCGGCGCTGTTCATGGTACGCGATCCGGACGGCAACTGGGTGGAGATCCTGCAGCGCAAATAGCCGGCATGTTGGCTCAGCCGTTTGGCGCGAAGAAAAAAGAAACCGGCACGGCGCCCGGTGCTACGGAAAAAGAGTGTTCCAATTTGCCGTAGCGCCGGCCTCCGTGCCGGTTCCGCTTCCGCCCGCGTGCTTTGTGTCTTAATGGCCGCGGGGCAGGCCGAGTAATCGTTCGGCCAGGATTCGGCGCTGGACTTCGGAGGTTCCGGCTTCGATCGTGTTGGCGCGCGAGCGCAGAAATTCGTACTGCCAGTGTCCGTTCTCCACCGTGTGCGGGGAGCCGGCGATCAACTGGCTGGTCGGCCCTTGCAGCTCCATCACGAAGCTCTGCATGCGCTGATTCAGCTCCGACCAGGTCAGCTTGATGACTGACGAAATCGCGCCGCTGACCGTGCCCTGGCGCAGCATCGTGGCCACCCGGTAGCCGGTACAGCGCAACCCGCGCACGTCAACATAGAACTGCGCCAGTTGCTGGCGTACCAAAGGATCCTCCAGCGCCGGCTTGCCGCGCCGGATGGTCTGCCGGCACAGTTGCGCGATTGCTCTGAAGGCCGCGAAGTAGCGCGCGCCTGCCGCAACTCCACCCGCGCCGCGCTCGTTGGCCAGGGTGGTCATCGCCACGCGCCATCCCTCGTTGAGTCCGCCCAGCAGATTGGTGCGCGGCACCACTACGTTGTCGAAAAAGGTTTCATTGAAGTCGGCCTCGCCGGTCATCTGGCGCAGCGGCTTGACCGTCACGCCGGGGGTTTTCATATCGACCAGGATATAGCTGATCCCGCGATGGCGCGGTGCGCTCTGATCGGTGCGAGCCAGCAACATGCACCAGTCCGAGTAATGCGCGAACGAGGTCCACACCTTCTGCCCGTTGATGATGAATTGGTCCCCCTTAAGCTCGGCGCGCGTGCGCAACGAGGCGAGGTCGGAGCCCGATCCAGGTTCGGAAAATCCTTGGCACCAGACGTCCTCGCAGGACAATATCCGCGGCAGGTAGCGCTGTTTCTGCTCCGGCGTTCCGTGCGCCATAATTGTCGGACCGGCCAGGAACAGACCGAGTACGTTGAGCGGATGCGGCGCGTTGTATGCGGCCGACTCTTCGGCAAAGATTGCCACTTCGGCCGAACTCGCGCCCTGGCCGCCGAACTCTCGGGGCCATTCCAGGCCCAGCAATCCTGCCCTGTTGAGCCGCTGCTGCCAGTCGCGCAGGAAGTCGCGCTCCGCCTCCCCTCGCGGCATCGCATATTGTGGTGTGCCCCATCCCTGGGGCAGGTTGCTCTCCAGAAAACCGCGCACCCGTTTGCGAAACGCCGCTTCCTCCGCACTGTCCCGCAGGTCCATCGCGCCTACCTTCGCGGCTCCACTTTGGGTGTGACAGGGCGATAGATAAAGGTGGCGACGCTCTTGAGGTCGACCGTGTCGCTCGACGGCATCAGCTCAGTGCCGGAACGCGCCACCAGCGTGTCCAACGCGCCCCTCAAGTCATCGGTTTCGATCTCGAACAAGGCCAGATGCCGCCACGGTGAGTTGGAGTTTCCGGCCACGCTGGTGTCGGCAACCGCGAAGCGCTGCCCCTTGACGAATCCCGGAATCGCCAGGACGTCATCCATGTGGCGGTTGTTGTACCAATCGTGGTAATCATCCTCACGACCCGCCACACAGTTGCCGAAGCCGACCAGTAGAAATTTGTTCATCAGATACCCGCGCTCCCGGCAGGACAATTACGCCCGCGAACACCCCAAGCGCAAGCAACCGCCTCACCGGCCCAGGTACAGCCTGTGGCGAATAAATCTCTGACTCAAACTATGGAGCGCTCGAAATGCTACTTGGGGCGTTCCTCGACCGGCAGGATATGATGCTCCTGCACCCACATTTCAGAGACTATGCTGACGAACTTGTCCACGTCCGGCAGTGCATCCTTGATGAACACGTCGGAAACGGTAGCCCGCTCCGCTGCCTGCGCATCGTCGAAGTAAAGATGAGCCACGCCGTCCCATCGCGGTTCGGCCCATTCATAGGCCTCGTTTACCGTATGGCAATGGAGATAGCGGCGCAGGCCGGGAATTTTGAGCACGATAGGCGCGTGAACATCCTTCCAGTAGCGCCGGAAGTCGTCACGCAAAAGGGTCGGCTTGCGTTTGATCAAAAACACGCCCTTGATCATGCCGCGCTTTTTTTCCCCGTCCAGGATTAGGTCATCAGTGGTGGTCAGGATGTCGATCCGGCGATGGTCGATAAACTCGGCCTCGTCCTTGATCGCCAGCTCGTGCGTGAAATGGCGGCGCTGCTCGAGCATCCCGTCCAGGTTGTCGTACCAGGCCTCCGTGACGCCGTCGAACGGAGCGTTGCCTCTGGGGACGGGTGCGCGATGCCCCTGGATATAGCGGCGCAGATTCAGAATCGGGGTCGGACTGGCCTTTACGTGACGCCGGCGCCAGTAGGTATAGAACTCCTCCAGCGTCATGTGCGGTTGTTTGCACAAAAAGTAATGATGATGAACCATGGCCGTCCCTTTCCTGAGCGGCAGCCAACGGCGAGCCGTCATTGACGTTCAAGCTCTTACATTCGCTGCGGCTTTTGCAAGTTCAATTGAGAGGTTTGAACAGACGTTAAGATGGCCCGCAGTACACCGGTAGGTGCGGTGCGCCTCTGCTGGTGTCATCGGCTTTGCCCTTTCCAGCTGCGCAAGCGTCCAATCAACCGCACATCGTAGTAAGGCACGCGCACTACAGCCAGAATGCGAGAACCTCTTTGAGATTTAGCGGCTTGCTGTTGTAAATGAGCGAGTTTCGGGCTTGAACGAAGCATCCTTGCCGCAGTGTTGTGATGGGTCGCCCGCTATATGCTTAGTTCGGGCATTGCTCTTTTGCCCCGGCTTTCCGATATATTAGCTTTCGCTTTGGCCGCAAGGCTAAACGTGCTCCGAAGTTACCAAGGAGAACATCATGTCGGATCTTTTTTCGCTGCAAGGCAAAATTGCGCTGGTTACTGGCGCCAGCAAGGAGATGGGCCGCGAGGTTGCTTACACGCTGGCCCGGCACGGCGCTGACGTGGCGCTGACGGCGCGCAACGCGCAGCAACTCGAGGAGGGCGCCGCCCACATAAAATCGATGGGCCGCAAGGCTGTGGCGATTTCCGCCGATCTCACCAAAATCAAAGAGATTCCTTCGATCGTCACTCGCACTGTGGATGCTTTGGGCGGCCTGGACATTCTGGTCAACGTGGCCGGCGGTGGCGACTACTCCAATTACGGCTGGGCGCTGCGGATGACGGAGCAGATGTGGGACAACATGTTCGACGTCAACCTCAAGGGTCCGATGTTCCTCTGCCAGGCCGCGGCCAAGATAATGAAGGAGCGCGGCGGCGGGTCGATTGTGAACATCTCCTCGGGCGCCGGCAGCGGCGCTTCGCCGCGGATGAGCAATTATGGGGCCGCGAAGGCGGGCCTCGACAATCTGTCCGATACGCTGGCTGCGGAATGGGCCCAGTTTCATATTCGCGTCAACGTGGTGATCTCGGGCCTGGTCGATACAGCCAACGCCCGGACATCGACTTTCGCCACGCCCGAGCGCGAAGCCCATCTGCTTAAGCAGATGCCGCTGGGCCGCATCGGTCTGCCGCGCGATATCGCCGCGGCGGTGCTTTACCTGGTTTCGCCTGCGGGTGAGTGGGTGACGGGAATAAAGCTTCCGATCAATGGCGGAGCTGGCCGCCTGCGTCCTTTCGGCTAGACGCCCTCTCACAGAACCGAATCGGAGGCGATGCGATGTTGTTTCTGCACGAACTGCACAAGGTTAAAGGCGCCAGCCTGTTCGATTTCGAGGACGCGTATCGCACAGGCTGGATGCCGTCGATGGCGCGCGGCGACGACGCGCGGCTGCTGTGGTACACCAATCAGGCGATGGGCACCGGCGCCTCCTACAACGTGGTCACGATTACCGCCATTAAGGATGGAACCGCGTGGGAGCGCCTGGCATTGCGGATCCAGGGCGGCGACCTGCAGGGCTGGATGCGCGAGGTTGACGCGCTGCGCCACGAAGTTACGGGCAAGCTGCTGCTGCCGATTCCGTGGTCGCCGCTTAAAGAGGTAAATCTGCGCGAGGTGCCGGCCGGCGGCTCCGAACACGAGCCCACGCTGTTCATGGAGGATACTGGATGGCCGCATGCGCCGCTGGACGATTATATCCAGGGACTGCAGGAACTGTATCTGCCGATGATCAAAGCCGCGCGCGAGCATCAAATCCTGGACGTCCAGGCGATGATGCAGGTGGCGCACGGTACACATCAGCGCCGCGAGGTTATCTTTTGGCAAAAGGTCGTTGATCACCAGGCGCTGTTGCGCCTGATCGAACGTCCGGCGCGCCGCCAGGATGTGAAACCCGGGACCTACATGTTCGACGCGCTGAAATACCGCGATCAGTGGCAGAGCAAGCTGTTGCGTTCCAGTACCTGGTCGCCGCTTTATTGACCTTCGCGCGAAGCGCCTTGAAGAGGTAGGATTCTGCTGCAGGCCGTGACGAAACAGCCGAGGGTGACGCAAGGGGATGCACACCATGACCATCGAAGAAATCGATCTTACCGATGCTGACTTTTTCGTGAGCGGCGATCCGCATCGGGCCTGGACGGTGATGCGGGCTGAGGACCCCGTTCATTGGGATGAGCGGCGGCCGGGCCGCGGTTACTGGTCGCTGACGCGCTACGACGACGCCCGCTTCGTGTACCTGAACGCCACCACCTTCAGCAACGAGCACGGCCAGATACTTACCTTCGGCGACGACGATTGGATCGGAAACCGCCAGATGATGCTGCTGCTCGATCCGCCTCATCACACCCAGATGCGCCTGATTGTCAGCAAGCGCTTCACGCCGCGTGCGGTCGCCCCCGAGGAGGCTCATGTGCGCGAGATTGCGGCCAAGGTGATCGACGCGGTCGCCAGCAGGGGCGAATGCGACTTCGTGACCGATGTGGCCGCCAGGATTCCCACCGCGATCATCTGCGAGATGATGGGCGTGCCGCGCGAGGACCATGACATGATGTTCGAACTGGGCAGCATGGCGATCGGCTCCAACGACCCCGAGTATCAAATCGACGGCGACCGCCAGAAGACCGGCGACGCGGCCCAGCAGGGGATGTTCCGCTACTTCGTCAATCTGGTCGAAGAGCGCAAACGCGCCGCAGGCGCCGACCTGGTGAGCGCTCTGGTGCATGGGGACATGGCGGGCCGCAAGCTTAGCGATATGGAAGTGCTGTTCAACTGCTTTCTGCTGATCCTCGGCGGCCAGGAAACGACGCGCAACACGCTCTCGGGCGGAATGCTGGCCCTAATCGAAAATCCCGAGCAGTGGGAGCGGCTGGACCGCGCCAATGGAAACCCCGCGCTGATGAGGACCACGGTCGAGGAGTTCCTGCGCTGGACCTCGCCCATCACGCACGTAATGCGCACCGCGATGACCGACGCGGAAATTCGCGGGCATAAGATCAAGGCTGGTGACAAGGTGGTGATCTGGAACGCGTCGGCCAATCGCGACGAGCAGGTGTTTGCCGACCCATTCAAATTCGATATCGGGCGCTGGCCCAACGAGCATCTGGCGTTTGGCTACGGCGAGCATTTCTGCCTCGGATCCCATCTGGCGCGGCTGGAGCTGCGAATCATGATCGAAGAGGTCACGCGCCGCATGCGCGACATGCAGCTGACCGCGCCGGTGCAGCGCCTGCGCTCCAACTCGCATGCCGGCATCAAGCACATGCCGGTCCGCTTCACTCCGTCCCCCGCACCTCAAGGCAAGGACTTGGGCGCGGTGGCTTGAGCGCGGAGCTTTGAGAATTGATGGCGGCCGATTGATCCGGAGTCGGGCCGAAAAAACCGGCACTCAGGCCGGCGCTACGAAGAAAAGGGCGGCCACCGTGGATTTGCAGTAAAGAGGTCGGTTTCTCCGCTCTCTTCGAGACCCCCGTCGCTTTCCCGTTTTTTTGGTAGCGCCGGCCTGCGCGCCGGTGCTTTTTTGAGGAACGCTGGTTTGCCTAATGGCGCGATATATCGGTTTGAATCCTTCGGTATCGCGTGCTACCCACGCGTTCATGGGCAATTCAGGCGTCGAAATTTGGGCCGGGCCGATGTTTCAGTGGGCCGGGTCGATTGGCGAGACTGCGCGCAGAATCGAGGACCTGGGCTTCGACGGCATGGGCTTCGCCGACACGCAGATCATCTACTACGACCCCTACGTGGCGATGGGCGTAGCGGCAATGACGACCACGCGTCTGCGGCTGCGCACGATGGTCTCGACGCCCGTCACGCGTCATCCTTCGCTGATTGCCGCGTCCATTGCGACCGTACAGCAGGAATCCGGCGGCAGGGCGGTGCTCGGGCTTGGGCGCGGAGATTCCGCCGCCGCGCTGATTGGCGAGCAGGCGTTTAATGGCAAAGCCTTTGAGCGCTACATCAATCAGGTGCAGGGTTATCTGCGTGGCGAGGAAGTCGTGCTCAACAACGGATGCCGCAGCCGCAGCGACTGGATTGGCCGCGCGAGCAATCTGCCCAAGGTGCCGGTTGACGTGGCCGCCACGGGGCCGCGCGTCATCGCGTTGGGCGCGCGCGCTGCCGAAGGCGTGTCGTTTTCAATCGGTGCGGAACCCAGGCGAATGGCCTGGGCGGTCGCTTGCGCGCGGGAGGCTCGCAAGCAAGCCGGCCAGGACCCCTCGACCCTGCGGCTGGGAGCTTTTGTGCCGATCTTCGTGCATCCCGACGCGGACTACGCCCGCCAGATAATCAAGGGATCGATTGCGCCGCTTGCCCGCTTCTCCGCAATGTCGCCCAGCGCGATCGAGGGAATCGCTTCCGAAGAGGACCGCGCCATCGTGCGCGAAATCGGGCGCGTCTATGACATGGGAAGTCACGGTCATGCGGAGGCGGGCCATACCGGGGTAATCACGGATTCGTTCGTGGACCGATGGGCGGTGGTGGGCCCGGCCGGGCATTGCGTCGATCGGCTGCGGGAACTGATCGCGACCGGCTTGGACAGCGTTGTGATTGGCCTGAGCGGCGTGGCCTGAACAACACGGAGTCCGGTCAGGCGTGGACGCGCTTTGCGCGCGAGGTGATGCCCGCTCTAAGGTCCTAGCTGCGGTTGTTCACGCTTCGGAGCCGCCCCGCTTGACATTACAGCATGCGAGGACGAATTTTGGCGCATGAAGAAGGCGCAGCGCAAAGCGGCTAAAGCGGTTAAACAGAGCCCTAAAAAGCTATCCAGGCCGGTTGCAAAAAAGGCCGTGAAAAGCGCGCCGAAGATGCGGGCCCGGCCGGCAGCCAGGACCTCCAGGCCGGCGGTGGCTGCACCGTTGCGGGACTTTTCCGCCGACGTGAGCGCGCTGATGGGTCGCTTGCAGACCCTGGAAGACATCATGGAGATCTCGCGCCTGAAAGCCGCTTACTGCGAGGCCGTTGACGGCGGATGGGACCGCCGCACGCATCGGGGCGAAGCGGTCGCGTCCTTGTTCGTGCCCGACGGGGTCTGGGACGCGGGCCGAGTCGGTGGCCGCGGCGAAGGCCACGCAGGCATCGTCCGGATCATCGACTCCTTCCAGCGGATGCCGTTTGCGCTTCATCGCGTATCCAACCCGGACATCCGCGTCAACGGCGACGAGGCGACCGGCAAATGGCACGTGATCGCGTACTTGAGCCAACCCGACGGCACGCCGGTCATGTTCATGGGCGTTTACCGGGACAAGTTCATCCGAACCAAGCAAGGGTGGCGCTTCAAGCATCTCGGCGGCGCGGCGGCGTACTATACGAGCCTGCGCGACGGCTGGGGCGTGGGTGAGTACTACAAGCAGAATCCGCTGCCGGAAGCGGAAAGCCCGGCCGAGGCTCAATGAGTCGTCCTTAACCGCAGTGAGCGGCCCGCCTCTGGCCGCTTACTCAGTGCAGTTGTAGACGCGCTTTACGTTCTCGCCCAGCACTTTGCGGCGTGCCGACGGAGGGAGCTTGCCGGCCAGTTCCTCGACTTCCTTCATATAGTCGCCGGTGTGGTCGGGATGCGGAAAGTCGGAGGCCCAGAAGAATTTGTCCTCCCCGCACAGTTCGACCATTGCGGGCAGCGAATGCTCGTCGGGGTCGGCTGAGATCCATACGTTGCGTTTGAAATAGAAGCTGGGTTTTTGCTTCAGATCCATTGAGCGGCCCGCGATACTGGCGTAAACCGCGTCCATGCGGTCCAGCCAGTAGCTGATCCATCCGGAACCCACTTCGAGCACCACGATCTTCAGCTTTGGAAACCTGTCGAAGGTGGCGTACTGCATGAAGCTGGTGAGTGCATGGCGGATTGCGTCAGAGGCGGTGACATTCAGGAAAAAGGTATGGGCGCGAATATATTGACGATCGTAGCGCCCCGGCAGAGCCCAGATCGGTTCGATTGACGGATGCAGCCCAATCGGGACGTCGAGCTCTTGGGCCTTGGCAAACAGCACATCATGGTCCGGATGGGCGTGGGGCTTGCGCGTCATCGCGAACTGCGCCACCCATCCGCCCTTGCATCCGGCCTTCACCGCCCGCTCCAGTTCCGCCGCGGCGGCGGCTGGGTCGCCCAGCGAGAGGTGCGCAACCGGAACCAGCCGGCCGCCGCTGCCGGAGCACCAATCGACCAGCCAGCGGTTGTACGCGCGGCACATCGCCTGCGCATAATCGGCGTCGTCGCATTCGGTTTCCCAATTAAGCCCGATAGTCGGATAGATGAACGCCGCTTCCAGCCCCTCGAGATCGAGCCGTTGGACGCGTTCGCCGGCGTCCATCGAACCCAACGGAAAGTCTTCACCGTAGGGGCGGTCGCTGTACAGTTCGCCCTTTTCGCGCGACACTCGGCCCATCACGGACTGCGTGAAAACGCCGCGCCGAGCGATCTTCGACGGACGCCCCTCTATTTCCAGGTAATCTCCCTCATGGTCCCGGCGCAGGCCTACTGCGATGGGTTTGTATTTGGCCTCCGTGTATTGCTGCCAAAGATCCGCCGCTTCCATGATGTGGCCGTCCGCATCGACGGCGCCGGGGTACTTCAATTTGTGAAAGTTCTCTTCGATTCGAGCCATTTGCCTCAATCTGCTTTCGATCGTGTAAAGCGGTTTTATCATTGAGTTATTGCAGACATTAGATTAGGTCAAGGCGAAACCCCGCCGGTTGCGGGCGGCCATCGGGGGGCCGCTCCCGCATCGGCGCGCAAATCTGTTAACTTCAAGCGCAACGACGGCAACCGCGCCAACCGCGCGGCGAAAGAGAGGTTCGCCATGGCAGAATTGGGAATTTTCGAAGTGATGTATTCCACCCGCGCCCTGCGCCGTTTCAAGCCCGATCCCGTTCCGGACGACGTTATCACCAAGCTCATTGAGGCGGGCACACGGGCGGCCTCGGGATCCAACGACCAGAACTGGGTGTTCATTGCTGTGACGGACGCCTCGCAGCGGGCGCGCGTGGGCGGCATCTATCAAAAAGCCGCCGATCGCGCGCACATGCCGGATTACATCAAGGCCAAATTCGGCGGCGCAGACCGCACGGGACGGCTCATCGCCAAATCTGTCGTGCATCTGGTCGAGCACATCCATGAGGCGCCGCTGCTGCTGGTGGCCTGCCTCAAGTCGGGCAATCCCGCCGCCCAGGATCCCAAGTTCCGGGAGCGGATGGGTCGGCTGGAAGGCGCCAGCATCTATCCCGCGGTTCAGAACATCATGCTCGCCTGCCGCGCGCTGGGGTTGGGAACAGTGCTAACCACGCTGCACGGTCTTCATGAAGAGGAGATGAGGGAGGTGTTGGGACTTCCGATCGAGTACACCACGTGGGCGCTGCTCCCGATTGGATATCCCACCGACAAGTTCGGGCCGGTCAAGCGCAAACCGGTCACGGAGGTGGCGTATCGCGACCGGTTCGGAAGTCCGTGGCCGAAATGAAATAGCCGCTGGTATTGTTTGATTCATTCCGGGCGCAGCCGCTTTTGCGCCGGCGTGCAGGAATCAACGCGCAGCGGATTCGTTAAAGACAAATCGCTTCGGTGCCGATCCCTCTGCCTCGCTCTTCGGTCGGGGGACAGGCGGGGCGCTTCGCTATGCCGGCAAACCGCGCCTCATTGGAAAGATAGCAGTCCGATCCGATGGCAGAGGCTGACTAGCATGGCTCAGTATCCGCTTAGCGTGGCGACGCGGTCGCGATGGAATACGGGATCACCGAAGAAGGGGTCGTCAAAGCGCGCGCGCTTGAACCACAGATGGATGTCGTGCTCCCAGGTGAATCCGATTCCGCCGTGCATCAGCACCGATTGGTCTGCCGTGAGGCTGTAAACGGCGGACAGCCGTGCCTTGGCCATCGAAGCCGCGCGCGAGGCATCCTCCAGGCCCGCATCCTGCCCGTAGGCGGCGTACCATAGCAGCGAGCGAGCCGGTTCGATACCCGCGATAAGCTCGGCGGCCAGATGCTGCAGCGCCTGGAAAGATCCGATCGGACGGCCAAACTGCTCGCGCACCTTCGAATATTCG
Source organism: Binataceae bacterium (SeqCode) (assembly GCA_035262365.1). Lineage (GTDB taxonomy): Bacteria > Desulfobacterota > Binatia > Binatales > Binataceae > JAJPJA01. The sequence goes on along the minus strand of DATFSZ010000075.1, from coordinate 105,566 downwards.
ACCGCCATCTCCAACGCGCGCTCCGAGCCGCCCAGGCAATCCGCCGCCATCACGACCGCGCCTGCGTCGATCAATCGATCCAGCAGGCCAGCGCTTTTCGCCAGCCGCGCATCCTCGGACACTTTGACGGCGTCGAACTTGACCTCGCATACGCGCCGGGTCTGGTCCACGTTTCTCAGGATCCGGGTCCCAACACCGTTGGCGCCCCCTTCGACGATGAAGAAGTCGAGCCCGTCCGGACCGGGAGTGCTGCGCGCCGCGACCACGATAAAATCCGCCGCGTGTGCATAGGGCACGAACATCTTGACGCCGCTGAGAACGAAGCCGCCGCCGTCGCGGGCGGCGCTGAGCGTGATATCGGCGGGGTCCAGGCTGTCGCTTGCCTCAACGATCGCGACCGTGCCCGTCACCTTGCCGCCGGCCAAAGCCGGCAGCCAGCGTTTGCACTGCTCGGGCGATCCGCCCAGCCGCAGCGCGCTGGCCGCAATTCCGGCAGAAAACGCGAACGGCCCCGGCATCGCCGCGTAGCCGCATTCCTCCAGCAGCACCGCCAGGTCGAGCATCCCCAGCCCCAGCCCGCCGAATTCTTCGGGAACGATCATGCCCGTCCAGCCCAGGTCGGCGATCTTCTGGTACAGCTCGGGAGCCGTGCCGCTCTCCTCCGCCATCACCTTGCGGACGACCGAAGGGGGACATTCGTTGCTCAGGAAATCCCTGGCGCCAGACTTGAGTTGTTCCTGCTCTTCGGTCAATCCGAAATCCATTTTTCAACCTCCAGATGCACTGCGCCCTGCGGCTGTGCTTGAAGTGTACTCATCGGCTCTTGGGCATCCCCAAGCCGCGCTCGGCGATGACGTTCTTTTGAATTTCCGAGGTGCCGCCGCCGAACATCCGCGCGATCGATCCGAACCATGTCGCCGACCATACTCCCCGGTCAAGCGCGCTTTGTTCACCGCGCGCCAGCGTAGCGTAGTCGCCCAGCATGTCCATCGCGGTCAGCGCCATCCGATGGTGCAGATCGGTGCCGACCAGCTTGGCGACCATGTTCTCGACGCCACCCTGGCGTTTGTGGATCGCGTTGGAAAGCAGCCTCAGCGCGTGCAGCCGCATCGCCTCGACTTCGATTTGCAGATCGCTCAACCGCTGGCGGTAAAGAGGATTGGCCGTCAACGCGACGCCGCCGCGATGCTGTTGGCGCGCCCGCTCCAGGAGCTTGTCGAACAGCCTCTGCGGGCTGGCGCCCAGCCAGTTGCGCTCGTGCACCATCGTGGTGTTCGCAACCTTCCACCCCTCGTGCAGTTCGCCCACCAAATTGGAGCGCGGCACCCGAACGTTGTCGAAGAAGACCTCGCAGAAATCCGCCTCGCCGTTCATCTGCACCAGCGGGCGCACGGTTATACCGGGGCTCTTCATGTCGACTAGAATGTACGAGATACCCTTATGCTTGGGCGCGTCGGGGTTGGTGCGCACCAGGCCGAACATCATGTCGGCGATATGCGCGCCCGAAGTCCACACTTTTTGCCCGTTTACCACGAACTCGTCGCCCTGAAGCTCCGCGCGCGTGCGCAGCGAGGCGAGGTCTGAACCTGCACCCGGTTCCGAGTAGCCCTGACACCAGATCTCGTCGCCGGTCAGAATCCTTGGCAGGTAGCGGCGCTTTTGCCCCTCCGTTCCCCAAGTGATCAGTGTGGGGCCGAGCATTGAAATCGAGTTGCTGCCGATAACGCCGGGCACGTTGGCTCGCGTCAATTCCTCGCTGACAATCGCCTGGCGCATCGGATCGAGCGCCTGCCCGCCGTATTCCTTGGGCCACGATAGGGCCAGGTAGCCGGCTTCATACAGCCTGCGCTGCCAGTCCTTGGCGCGCTCCACCCAGGTTTTGCCCTCCACCACGCCGCGCTGATGCAGCGCGACGGGGCGGTTATGCGCAAGCCATCCGCGCACCTGGTCGCGGAAGGCTTCCTCCTGCGGGGTCAGATTCAAGTCCATCGATAGGTTCCTTCAAAGCGGCGCCCGATTCCGTCATCAGCATAGCCGAAGGCATAAGTAAAGCGAGCGCCCGGCGGTGGTTTGGTTGGTGCTGCGCTGCTAGATTCTAAAGTAGCGCCCAGCGCTTGCGGAGATCTTAAAACTGATGGCGACGATTATCACGAGCGAATGCATCAACTGCGGGGCCTGCGAACCCGAATGTCCCAATACGGCGATTTACGCCGGCGGCGTGGAGTGGGAACTCAACGGCGCCACCTCTCCGGCGCTGGCCCAGGACATCTTTTATATCGTGCCGTCGAAGTGCACGGAATGCGTGGGCTTTTACGATCACGAAGCGTGCGCGGCGGTTTGCCCGGTGGACTGCTGCGTGACCGACCCCAACAATATCGAAAGCGAGCAGGCCCTGCTGCAGCGCGCCCGCGCGCTCCATCCCGAGCAGGCATTCGCCGATGAGGCGCCTTCGCGCTTTCGCAAAGAGGGCGGTGCGCCCGCCCCGGCAGAGTCGGGAAACGGCGCGGCCGCATCGGGCAATGGCGCGGCGGCGCCGGCTCCCGCTCCGGCGGCAGCGCCAGCACCCAAACCCGCAGCGCCGTCCGCCGCACCCAAAGCCGCCCCTGCTCCAGCATCGGCTGCTGCAGCCGCCGAGAGTTCGGAATACGACCCGGCAAGCTGGGAAGTGCCGATCGTATGCCATCTGTGCAACGCCAACTACTCGATTCCTTACCGCCACTTCAGGGTTGGGATGGTTTTTTACTGTCCGTCGTGCTCCGCCTCCTTCGTGCCCAACAAGACCATCTATGAGGCGGTGCGCAAACACTTCGAGGGCTTTTACGGACGCCGCCGCCGCGAGCGCGAGGAGTTCGAGCGCCGCCGCGCGCGCGAGTCGGAGCAGTTCGAGGCACGCCAGGACGCCGAGAAGGAGGCGTTCAACGAGGCGCTGGACAAGATGGCGCACGAGATGAAGCCCGCCGGCAAATTGGTCAAGCCCAAAGGGCTTGCCGCGATGTTCTCCTGAGTCCGGCAATGATCGGCGGTTAAGTATCGCCTTGCCTGAAGAGATGTCCGGCTGATCGAAAGGGATAGCGGAGTTGGTGTAGCCCTTCGATTGATCGGGCAGTACGTGAACTTGTCAAACGGCCGCAAACGATTTGCCGGTAACGTTTTGGATCCGCACTGAAAGGTGCTGGATGTATGTTTGACAAGCTCGTCAGGTTCGATTTACAGCCACATCATGGCGAAGCTTGAATTTATAGCGGGAGGCTACGACCTGGTCGAGGCGCTGCGCGTTGATGAGCAGGGGCGGCTTTACTTCAGCGAAATGTTCCGCGACGGCGGGATCTTTCGGCGCAGCCCGGACGGTCGCATCGAATGTATCGTGAAGGGGCGCACTGCCGCCGGCGGGATGGCTTTTCGCGAGCGCGGGGGATTGGTGCTCAACGGCCGCGGGATGGCCTTGTGGGACGAGCGGACCGGCGAGTTGCGCGATCTCTTCACGCATTTTGAGGGCGCGCCGATCTTCCATCTCAATGATATGACGGTCACGCCCGATGGCAGCATCATCACGGGGTCGTGGGGATTTGAATTGCCCGACCGCCATGATGCCGCCGAGGCCGTGACTACCGAAACGCCCGGAGAACTTCCGACCGGCAGCCTGTTTCGCGTGGACCCAGGGGGCAAGGTAACCAAGCTCGACGACGGCATCATAGTGAGCAACGGGATGGGGTTTAGTCCCGACCATCGACTGTTCTATGTCGCGGATTCCGGGGCGGTTGCGATTCTGATGTATGACGTCGGTCCGGGCTGGACGCTGAAGAACCGCCGCCAGTTTGCCAGCATCGCGGCCGGCGTTCCGGACGGACTGGCGGTTGATGTCGAAGGCGGGGTTTGGGTGGCGTGCTATGGCGGCGGCGAAGTGGTGCGATTTCGTCCTGACGGGACGGCGGACAGTCACATTCCGGTACCCGCGATCAAGGCGACCACCTTGGTGTTTGGCGGATCGGATTTGAAGGACCTGTACATTTCCACCGGCGATAACACAGAGGATCCGTCGAAGGGCGGAAGCATCTACTACATGCGATCGGACATCGCCGGGATGCCGGTGACGAAGGCCAGGGTTTGAGTTGGAATCCGCGCCAGCGTTTGTCGAAGTCTAAAAGTCACCCTCATCCCGACCCTCTCCATGGTCAAGAAGAGGGCGCCTAGCCACCGTGCCCCGCCATGGACGGCTTCGATCGCGGCTATCTCATGCCGGCTGCAATGAGCTGCGGCCGTTCCATGCAGCCGGCATGACCTTCCAGACGGGCTCACATCGCGGTCAGACCGCCGTCAACTGACAGCGCCGTTCCGGTCACGAACGAGGAGTCCTCGGAGCACAGCCACAGCACCGCGGCGGCAATCTCCTCGGGAGTCCCCAGACGTCCGACCGGTTCGATGTCCGCCATCCGCGCTCCGCGCTGGGGAATTACGTCGAAGATTCTCGACAGCATCGGCGTTTCGATCGCGCCGGGGCACACGGCGTTGATGCGGATTTTCTGACGCGCGTATTCCAATGCTCCGGTCTTGGTCAGCCCGATGACGCCGTGCTTGGATGCGCCATAGGCGGCGGAGCCGGGATTGCCCACCAGTCCGGCGGCGGAGGCCAGGTTGACGATCGAGCCGCCGCCCTGCTTGAGCATCTGGGCGATTTCGTACTTCATGCACAGCCACACGCCCTTGAGGTTAACCGCGATCACGCGGTCGAAGTTCGACTCCGGCGCGTCCGCTATGTTATCGCCCCACTTACCCTCAATGCCGGCGATGTTAGCGGCGCAGTCCAGCCGCCCAAATTTCTTGACGGTCTGATTCACCAGCGCCTCCACCTGCGCCGCGGCGCTCACGTCGCAGGCCGAAAAAATCGCGTCGCCGCCTGCCGCCAGTGCCATCCCCAGCGTCTCCTCGCCGCCTTTGCCGTCAACGTCGCAAATCGCGATCTTGGCGCCAGCGCGCGCCGCCGCCACCGCCGTGGCGCGGCCCATTCCTGAAGCGCCGCCCGTTATCAGGATCACTTTGCCGTCCATCTTGATATTCATCGGTCAAACCCTTCATGTCATTTAGGCTGAGCGTCATTGCAGCAAGCCCTTTTCCGCCGCGATTTTCAAGCGGCACAAGACGCCTTGGCGTGGTGGGACGGGCGTGGACGTCCGCCCACATGATTGGCCGCGGTTCCCGCCGGACGTCCGGGCGTGCTATGAGAAGGCGCGTCCAGCAAGTGAAGGAGTCCCGAGAATGGCCGAGGTCAGTATCGAAGGGACACGCCAGACCGGCGCCGAGCGGGTCACAAAATCGATCGCCCGGCACTTCATCCAGCCTTCCCAACTCCAGGCGCTGCACTACTTGATGCAGCATTAGCGCGATCCGATGCCCCCGGCCGCCAGCCAACCCGCTCAAGCATCCGCCGCATTGGCTGCGGCGGCGCCGAGCGCCGCCGCGGGCGGGGTTGCCTATGGACCGACCAAGTGGCTGGTGGGCCTCGCCGTTATGACCGGTACCTTCATGTCGATCATGGATATCAGCGTGGTCAACGTGGCCATGCCGCACATGATGGGCTCCTTCGGCGAAGATCTGCTGACCATCACCTGGGTCTCCACCGCGTACAGCGTCGCCGAGTTGATCATGATTACCATGACCGGATGGTGGTCAACGCTGGTCGGCCGCAAGCGATTTCTGATCACCTCGATGCTGGTGTTCATCACCGGCTCGATGATGGCCGGAGCGTCGCATAGCTTCGGCCAGATGGTTTTCTCCCGCATCTTGCAAGGCATCGGGGGCGGAGGCCTGATGCCAGTTTCACAGGCGATCATGCGCGAGACCTTCCCGCCCTCCGAACAGGGGATGTCGCAGGCCATCTTCAGCATGGGCACGATGCTGGCACCGGCGCTGGGCCCGACGCTGGGCGGCTGGATCGTGGATAATTTCGGCTGGCCCTGGATCTTCTACGTTAACCTGCCGATTTGCATCTTCGGCATCCTGATGATCACCAGCTTCGTCCACGACCCGCCCTATTTGAAGCGCGGCTTCATAAGTATCGACTGGACCGGGATCGGGTTGCTGACTGTGGGGCTGGCCTGCATGCAACTCGTGCTGGAGCGGGGCGAAGAAGTGGATTGGTTCGCGTCGAATTGGATTTTGGCCGGCACCATTACCGCGGCCGGCGCCCTGCTATTGCTGATCGTCTGGGAATTGAGGGCCAAAGAGCCGGTGGTCGATTTCCGCATCCTGAAAAACGTCCCGCTGAGCGTCGGCTGCGCGATTGGCGGAGTGATGGGCTTCGCTTTGTTCGGCACGACTTTTATCCTGCCGCAATGGACCCAGAATCTGCTCGGCTACCCGGCGCTGGAAGCGGGAATGGTGCTGATTCCGCGCACAATCGTGATGTTCGTGATGATGCCGTTCATCGGACGGGTCTATAACCACATCAACCCGCGGGTGACGGTAGCGATAGCCCTGGTTCTGCTCGCCTTCAGCACCTGGAGCCTGGGTCATTTTCCTCTGACCGTAGGATTTTGGAACTTCACCCCGATGCTGATGCTGATGGGGGTCGGGTTGGCGATCGGGATGGTCCCGGTCAGCACGATGGCGATGAGCAGTGTGCCCAAGCCGCGCATGACCGCCGCTGCCAGCATCTTTTCGATGACGCGAACGATTGCGATCAACGTTGCCTACGCGGTTGACGCGACCCTGCTGGCGCGCCGCACCCAGTTTCATCGCGCGATGCTGGTGCACAATATCAGCGGGCTTAATGAAGCCTACAATTATTCCCACCAGGGTTTGGCGTGGGGCCTGATGCATCGCGGTCTCGACGCCTCACAGGCGCAGCGTTCTTCATCCGCCATGATCGAGGGCCTGCTCAATCGGCACGCCACGATGATGGCGTACAATGATACGCTCTCGATGATCACGATCCTGATCCTGCCCGCGCTGTTGCTAACCCTGCTGCTGCCCAACCGGGTCTTTCCCCAGGACATCGAAGATGCTCCGGTCCACTAGCCGGCGCGAAGTAAAGGATCGCAACGACAGGTTCCAAACACCAGTCGCTGCCTCTGCATTCTTACCTGACAGGCGCCCGCTCCCTGACCGGTGAGAGGGTTCGGCGCTCCTGTTTCAGACTACTTACCCTGTAAGGCAAATTTTCGCCTGCAGGCGCGTTTGTCACAAACTTACCGCCCGCAGTAGCGCTGTGATCTAGAACCAGAAGCAGGAAACTCGCCGGAGCGGGCAGTGAACCAGCCGAGAACGCAACTTGAGTTAATGAGCGCCGGGTTCGGCAAATCCCGGATGGTGGCCATCGCCGCCATAATAGCGCTCAGCGCGCTTCCGGTAGTAGCGATTGGTTCCGTTGCATATTACTCCGCGCAAAGAGCGCTAACCCACCAGATCATCGCGGATAATTCCGAACAGACCCGTGCGCTGCGTGATGACGTCGGGCGCTATATTGCTGAGCGCACCGATGACGTTAAAGTTCTGGCCGGGTCTGCTGTGATGCGGCAGCCTCAAACTCCTGTCGAAGCCAAGGCGGCAGCGCTGGGTGACTTCCTCGCCGGTGCTCCGGCATTCACTTACGCGGCGGTGTGGGACGGTGAGGGCAGATTGGTGATTCAATCGGGCGGTCCACGCAGCCTGGGAACCCAACTTCCGCAGGTCCTCATGAGCGCAACTCCTATTGCCACTCTTGGCGGCGCTTTACAGCCGTCCCGTTCAATGGCGCTTCACATTATCGCTCCGATCAGAGTGTTGACGGGCGGAAACATTGAAGGCTGGGTAAGCGCCGATCTGCCGGTCAAAGAGGTTTGGAAACTCCTCAAATTGCTGGACACTACCGACGACGAATACGCTGTCACTGACGACTCGGGAAGAATAGTGATAGCCAGCGAATGGGAGGCGGTCGGGGAGAGGCTGCAAAAACTGTTTCCCGAGTTGGAGCCGCTTATCAAGGCCGGCAATGCGGGTAATGCGAGGGTGCGCAGCGCGATTAGCGGCCACCACTTTGTCGTCGCATACGTTCCGCCCAAAAAAATGTCGCTGAGCCAAGTGTCGGACTGGGGGGTGACGGTCGGAACCAGCGAGGATCTCGCCTACGCCTCGCAGCGGCAATTGTTCTGGATAATCGCGATCGGCACGCTGGCGACGGCGGTGCTCGCAGGTTTGCTTTCGTTTTTTTCAACCAAGCGTGCCACCGGCGATCTGGTTGCCGAAATCGAACATCGCAAGGAGACTGAGGCCGAACTCTCCCAGGCGCGCGATCTGGCATTGGAGACGGCCCGGCTCAAGTCCGAGTTTCTCGCCAACATGAGCCATGAGATCCGCACCCCGCTCAACGGCATCATCGGCATGAGCGACCTGCTAATGGAAACGCAGTTGACGGCGGAGCAGCGCGAGTTCGCCGAAGTGATCAACGGGAGCGGCGACGCGTTGCTGGCAATCGTCAACGACATTTTGGATTTTTCCAAGGCTGCGGCCGGCAAGTTGACGATGGAACAGACGGACTTCGAAGCGGCCCTCGCGCTCGAGGGCGCCGTCGATATTCTGGCCGAACGTGCGCATCAGAAGTCAATCGAGCTGGCTCTTGCTATCGACCCCGATGTGCCGCAATTCGTGCGGGGCGACGCAGCGCGGCTGCGCCAGGTGCTTACCAATCTGATGGGTAACGCCATCAAGTTTACCGAGCGCGGTGAGGTGGTGGTTCGAGTGAGCATGGTCAGCGCCACTGACAGCGAAGTGGTATTGCAATTCCAGGTTACCGACACCGGAATCGGTATCGACGCTGAAGCTCAACGCCGGCTGTTTCAGCCGTTTTCACAGGCCGACGGCTCAACCACGCGCAAGTTCGGCGGCACGGGCCTCGGACTGGCCATCTCAAAGCAGCTCGTGGAGCTGATGGGCGGAACTATCGGTGTGCAAAGCGCGCCCGGCAAAGGCTCGACCTTTCATTTCACCGCCCGCTTTGGCCGCTCAACCCGGTCTGGGTCCGGTGTTGCGCCCCAGCAGGACTTGCGCGGAGTGCACGTGCTGATCGTGGACGACAACGCAACCAACCGGCAGATCCTGCAGCGCCAGCTCGCCCGATGGGGTGTGATAAGCGATTGCGCAGCCGGCGGAGCCCAGGCGCTGGCGGCGTTGCGGGAGCGCGCCGCAGGTTTCCGTTACGATATTGCGCTGCTTGATTTTGAGATGCCGGGAATGGACGGCATCATGCTGGCGCAATTGATCAAAACCGACCCCGCCATCGCGGCTACGCGGCTGATAATGATGTCTTCGCGCGGCGGACGCTTTGATTTGCCGCAGCAATCTCAGTCGGTAGACGCGTGGCTGACCAAACCGCTCAAACAAGCGCAGCTCTTGAATTCGCTGTCTGCGGCATACGATGCGCAAATCGAGCCGGTGGCGCCACCTCCGCCGGCAGCCTTCTCGCGCGATGATTCGCACCTCCGGGAACTGCGGCGGCAAGTCCGGCTGCTGCTCGCCGAGGACAACCCCATCGGTCAGAAAGTTGCGGTGCGGCAATTGCAAAACCTGGGCTACACGGTCGATGTTGCGGAGAACGGCAAGCTGGCGCTCGAAGCCTTCGCACGCACTCCCTATTCAATAGTGCTGATGGATTGTCAGATGCCCGAACTCGACGGTTACGAGGCCACCATGGAATTGCGGCGGCGCGAAGACGGCCGGCGCCACACTATCGTAATCGCGATGACGGCCAATGCGCTGAAGGGAGATCGCGAAAAATGCATCGCGGCCGGCATGGACGACTACATCACCAAGCCGGTCAAGCTGGAGGAAATCGGTGCGGTGCTTGACCGCTGGTTGCAACAGGCTTTGGATCTGGAGTCCTCGCGATCCGCCAACGGACTCGCGCTGTCCGAAACCAAGCCGTCGCCGGCTTGAGCGTGTCATCCTCGCCACAGCAAAGATTGCCTGGCCGCGGCTTGCGAACGACCCGGGCACGCTCGCTACTGGGCGCTGCCGGAGTGGTTGTTGGAATCGCGCTTCTTCAAGGCTTGCCGGTCGCGGTCGCCGGCGAACCCGACCTGATGCAGACCCTCCTGGCCCAGGACGTAACGCTCAACAACAATCTGATGCCGCTTGGGATTGAGTGGGAAAAGAGCCGCGAGGGCAGGCGCATCGCATACGGCTTCGGCCTGGAAAAGCAGCTAAGCCAAAGATTGGAGATCGAACTTGACGGCCAATGGGACTCCTTTTCGCCACGCCAGGGGCGCGACAGCGGTGGCGTCGGGAGCGTGGACATCACGCTTCGATATGTATTCCTTACGCTGCCCGAGCAGGGGTTTTCTTTCGCCGCCATCGGCGATCTCTCTCTGCCCGCCAATTCCCGAATCGGAGAGGTGCCGATGTATCCCGAGTCAGGAACGGCGTTGGCCTGGGGTGGGCGGCTAAAGGGGCTGCCCGAGCGAGGCTGGACAAAATACTTGCGAGCGCTCGAAATCCAGGGCGATCTCGGTTACTCGCGATTCTTCAACGGTTCCGGCTCGGCGGAGTTCTTCGCGGATCCGGTCTTCGATTACTCCTTTCCATATCTCAACTATGAAACTGCGGGCTCAGTCCCATGGTGGCTGCGCTATTTCTGCCCCTTCGCGGAACTCAATATTTTGCGCGTAGTCGGAGATGGACACGACGGACCTTCACAGCTGTTTTTCATGCCGGGCCTGGCCCTGATGACCCAAACGTATCAGGTAAGCGCGGGTGCGCAGATTGCGCTGAACGATGAGGCTGTGCACGACAAGCAGGTTGCCGTTGTGGCGTCTCTTCTTGTCTTCCTCGACGCTATCGATCCGCGCTTCGCCTGGACTCCGTTCTGAGCTGGCGGCCGTTCACTCTTCCCAACGCGGCCGCGATTAGCTACTGGTCAGGACCAGGGAGCATCGGGATGCAGTCGCTGGGACCATTGGCGAAGGGCTTCTACCAGGTCTCATACGTGGTGGCGGACCTGGACGAGGCGGAGCGGTTTTTCAAAGATACTTTTGGCGTTAGCTCCTTTGGGCGGATTGGACTTAGGCCGCGTGCGGCGGATTTCAAGTCGAAGCCCGGGTTTCCTGGACTCAGCGGGACCGTTGCGCTTGGCGATATGGGCGGGATGGAACTGGAGCTGATCGCTCCGGCCGGACCGGGCTGGTATGCGGATTTTTTGCACCGTAAGGGATCTGGTCTGCATCATCTGGGTTTCCGGCCCGGATTTACCCGCGCGGACTTTGACGCCGCATTGCAATTCCTGCGCGATTTGGGTCATGAGCCTGTAGCGCAGGGCTCGGCGATTTTTGACGTGCCGCAAAGCGACGGCAGCCTCGCCGCTGCCCGCACCCAATTCGCCTACTTCGACCTGGAGTTCGCCGGCGCCTCATGCATCGAAATCTCCGTTCCTGACCAGGTCTTCTTTGCCTACAAGGAAATGCTCAAGGGCGTGCCCGCCGCGAAATCCAGTCTGTAGCTCCGGTTGGCGATCGCCGTGCTCGCGCTTGATCAGTTCACGATGACCTGAGCGTCGCCGAAGCTGCCGTCGGCGTTGACCATTCCATGTACATGCGCGAGCTGGCCGACCGAGAGCGCCGAACAACTCACCGGATCGCCGGCTGGGTCGCGCAGGGTCGACGTATCCAGTCTGACGATGTACTCGTCCTTGTCGCCGGGTGTGCGCTGGCTGGAGAGCATTACCAGGTTTTGGGCGGCGCAGTTGATCTTAACCATCTGCCCGGTAAAGTCCACCTCCCGGGAGGCCGCCCTTGCCACCCCGTTTGGATTATCGATGGTCACATCGTGCAGTGTCAGCGTTCCTCCGGCCGGAATGTCAATCGCCATGGTCGCATGAATAGCGTCGGCCGGGCGCGTAAAGAGCAGCGTCAGCGCCGACTCGAATTGACCCCGCACCAGGAAAGAACCCTCGGAGTCGGTAACGCTATGCTGGCTGGTCGTTTCCACCGTCACTGTGATTCCCTGCAGATCTCCAACCGCCGCTCGATCCTGCCCCGCAGGAACGCTCCGTCCCAGTTGAGCAAACCGGCCGGCGTCCCTATCAGCTGGCGCGCCGCTGGAAGCGGCCAGGACTGCGGCAACATTGCCTTCGGCAATCGATGTGATACCCGTACCCCGGGAACCACCTCCCAGCCCACAGGCGTGAAGGATTAGCACCACAATCAACGCCAGGCGGGCCCTTCGCTTCGAAGTGGTCACTTGCGCTTCCTCCCCTTGGCGCGCCTGGGTGGGCCTGCAGCCGTGCGCGGCGTCTGGGTTTCTGCTTGGTGCGAGCCCTCAAAGAAATATACTCCGAGGGCCGCGTAGTAGCGGTCGCCGCCCGGAGCTTGCGGGTTGCGATCGCGGTCGAACCGCGACAAGGCGCGGTTGACCCGGCGCAAAAACCGCTCGCCTTCGCTGCGCATCCGGGCGCGTATGCGCTCGGCGGCGTCGGCGCCGAGGTTATCGTAATAAACTTTACGCTGCAGCAGACGTTCCTTATCCGTTGAAAATATGTTGCGCAAAATCGTCCCGACCAGTTCGGCCGGATCTTCACCGAGGATCAGGAGTTCTTCCTCCCTGGCCTTTGGCACGTAGGCTTCCCCTCGAAGAATGACGACGTCTCCAGCGGCGACTTCGGCGGCTCCGCTGCGTACCAGTTCGTTGAGCAGCACGCGCGGCGCCAGATCGCCGGTGACCTTGCGCGCCAGCTTCATAAAGCTAGGCCCGCGCGAGGCCCGGTAGCGAAGCGGGCGCGGGCGGCCGCGCCGATCGGTTGTTTCCGGATCGGTCATCCAGCGGCTGATCAGGTTGGTGGCCTGATTGACGCCAAAAGAGTGGGGTGGCTCGCTCCGCTCCCCGCTGGAGCGGATGCGCCTGACTTCCTTGCGATTGATGCCGGTTAGTAGGGAGATCCTGCTATCGGTTTGCCGCCTGGCGGCAGGTATCGCGAACTCCTCCTCGGCCACCGCCACGAACAATTCGCGCAGGCGCAGTTCCAGCGCCCCAAACGGAACACTCATTTCGAGCAACTCTTTAACTATTGGCCGCAGCGTTTCAGCCGCCGCCCAGACCAGCCTTTGACCGACGTCACTCATTTCATCGCAAACATCCTAGCGCAAAACGCAAAGGGAAAAAATCCCTTTTTCCTTGACATACGCTTGGCTGGCGCTTAGTCTACGAACAGTAAAAGGGAAATTTTCCCTCGACTGACCGGTGCTGCGGCGCCTGACGCGACGGCATCAAAGCGGGGGTGGGCGGCCTCCGGCCGCCGTTTTCAGGGACCCGGCATGAGAGTCAACGCCGCAGAAATCCGAAAACGTTTCGAGCGGCAGGTCTTGCCTGAGTTGGACCTCCTGTACACCGTGGCTTTTTATCTGACCGGCAACGCCAGCCGCGCCTCCGAAGTTTGCCAGGAGATGGCGCTGCGGGCTTATGAATCATTTCCGCGCTTGCCGGCGCCGGCCAACTACCGGCCGTGGCTGTTGACAATCCTGTTCGGGATCATCCGCGAGAGCGATCGGCAGGCGCCCGGGGCTTGCAATAAAACGCCCGCGGGGGCGTTTGGCAAGGGCGCTGGCCCCCGCCAGGGCGCCGGCCCGCCGACGGGTCACTATGATGGGTTCCCAACGACTGCACGTCCCGATTGTGCTGAAGTTCCCGGACTGTTGCGCGCGTTGGCCCCGGAGCATCGCGCTCCCCTGCTGCTGGTTGATCTTGCGCAGTTGACTTACGAGGAGGCGGCCCTGGTACTCGACGTTCCCCTGGAGACCGTTCGTACGTCGATCGCATGCGCGCGCACTCTGATGCGATGCCGGATGCGCGGCTAAGGCGCCTCGTTGTTGCGCCGCGCGGTACAAACCCGCGCGTCCTCCAAACTCCGCGATTTATTGCCGACCGGGTACCATGCCTGCGGGAAGTCTCGAAAATCCCGCAATTTGCGCTGCGATCACTCCTTCGGACATATGATTATGGAGACCCAGAGGCGGTGCGCACCGTGACGTGGCGCGGCTACGCGCGCAGCACGTATTCGGTCGTGAACAGCGGGTAGGAATCAGCTACAAAGCGCGCGGCATCCTTGGCGATTTCGACTTCGCCTTCCTCCGTTCCGCCCACGAAGCGCTGCTCGAGGTCTTCCTGCGTCGGATAGAAAAGCTCAGCGCATCCATGCCATACGGGCGCGTCCGGCGTCAGCGCCGCGATCACACCGTTTTGCACGTAGCGGGTGGCATAGTTATGGTATTTGACCGCCGCGATTCGATGTTCGCGCCAGGCCTTCTCGGCCGCCTTGACGTCGAGATTCTCGTAGCGCCGCGAAATGAACATCGACTTGACGCCGGGAGTGCGCTCGCCAAGGGGCACCTGCGGCACACGATCCCATTGGACGACCGGAGAGACCAGGTAGTGGTAGCATCGCGCGCCCATTGCCGTAAGGTCGTCCTGGATCAGCTCGGCGCCCGCCGGCGTAGCGTAAAGCCGGGTCGGATCCTTGAAATCGTCGAAGCTGTCGAACCACATCTCCTCGATCGCTTCGAAGGGCGGCGGGTCAAGTTCGCGATGCGGCGGACGGGCGTTGCCGCGGAACACGACCTTCGCCTTGACGTCCACCAGATCGACCACGTAGCGGCGGATTCGCGGGCAATGAAGCAGCACCAGTTGCGCGTGATGGTGCAGAAAGTGGTCGCGAAACGCGGCCCGGTCGCGCCCCGTCTCACAGGCGATCAACGACATTACTTTTCTGCTTTTGGCGGCTTGTTCGGCCATCGCGCGGCACCTCCATGCGATCGATTCGGCAACGGCAGAGGAATACCAAAAGCCGCGCCGCCGTGCTACGGAATTGCTCGCCCCCACAACTCCCGCGGCGGGCACCGCGATACTATCCCGCGGCGGGCGCAAAGACGACCGGAGGTGAGACTATGAGTTCGGCACCCAAATTGCGCTTCGGACTTTGGTTTGATTTTCGCAACCCCCCGCAATGGCGCCGCCCGTACGAGGACATTTATGCCGAAGCGATCGAGCAGGTCGTGTGGGCCGAGAGTCAGGGCTTCGAGGGTGCATGGCTCAGCGAACATCATTTCGCTCCCGACGGTTATTCGCCCTCGCCCGTGGTTATTGCCGCCGCGTTGGCGGTGAAAACCAGGCGGATGCGCATCGGCACCAACGTACTGCTGCTGCCGCTCTATCATCCGGTGCGGTTGGCGGAGGACTGCGCCACGGTCGATATTCTTTCACGCGGGCGCTTCGAGCTGGGCGTGGGTCTGGGCTACCGGGTCAATGAGTTCGAGGGCTACGGCGTTCCGTACAAGGAGCGCGCGGGACGCACCAACGAAGGGCTGCAAATTATCCGCCGGCTATGGGAGGGCGAAACCGTCACCTTCCACGGCAAGTACTACCACGTTGACGGCGCGCGGCTGGAACCACCGCCGGTCCAGCGTCCGCGCCCGCCGATCTGGGTCGGCGGGATGATGAAGCCGGCGGCCAAACGCGTAGCGCGTTATGGCGACGGCGTGATCGGCGCGGGCGTGCGGGGCATATATGAAGCCAGCCGAATGGAAATGACGGAATTGGGCAAGGATCCGGACCGGGTGCGGGTGGCGGAGGGGATGCTTTGGCTGGTGGTGTCCAACGACCCGGACAAGACCTGGCACGAACTCGGCGGCAACCTTCTCCACGTTTTTCAGGATTATGCCCCGGGACTGGAAAAGGCGGGCATGGGCAAATTGATGCCCTATCCCAAGGACGTGCAGGAACTCAGGTCGATGCGCTTCGTGAACATCGTGACGCCAGAGGACGCGGTCCGGATGATCAGGGATCAGACTGCACGGATGCCGGTTGAGCATTTCTGCTTCATGACGGTGCCGCCGGGCCTGCCGGCCACCGTCATGTATCCATACCTGGAGTTGTTCGCCCAGAAGGTGATGCCGCATTTCCGTTGAGAATCCCGAGCCGGTTGTGGCAGTGCCGCTGAAGGGTCAGACTGATCCAAAAGCAATGGCGATATAGCGAGCAACTTTCGACGGCGCCCAACGTCTATATCGGCAAGGAGATTCGCGCATGACACCCTCTATAAAACGCGGCCTGGCACTGCTGGCAGGCTTCATCATGATCTTTTTTCTGACGGCTGGCGCGCGCAGCGATGAGAGCCAAAAAGTAGCGCCCCCGATGGCCAGTCAGGGTCAGGGGGCGCAGTTCGAGCCGTGTCAGGGCATGATGGGCGGCGGCATGGCTGGACCGCGCATGGGAGCAATGCCGATGATGCGCATGTGGTCCGGGCGCCAGGGCGGAATGGGAATGCCCGGGATGATGGGACCTATGGGGCCTGGGATGGGTATGGCTCCCATGATGCAGCCCCCGATGATGCGGATGATAGCGCGCAATCCCAAACTGGCCGGCAAGATGATGCAGATGCACGCCGACATCATGCGTGCAGTGGCCGATGTGATGACCAAGTACGGCAAGGAGATGGAATCGGGTCAATGGCCGGCGCTGCAAGGCAAGGGCGGTGGCGGCGGTGACGACGACTGAGCGGTCCGATTTTCATTCGCGGCCAGGGCGGCGGCGCAGATGGGTGACGGAGGCGGAATAATTCCGCTGCGCGTCGGCCGCGGTGAGATTCGCCGGCGTTCGAGAAGGCGGCGTGCCATGTTCCTGGACGAATGGTTGGAGCGGATCGCTCGGGACAGGGGTAGCTCGTTAAATGTTGGCGCAACCGGCACGAGCCGGATCTTCAACACCCTGCGGATTTACGGATGAGCTGAACCAATTCGACGCCTCATTTCTTGAGTGAGTAGAAAGAGAATAGTTGCGGATTTCATCGTGGCGGGTGAAACTATAGTTAGGTAGTGCGCTGCCGGTTAATTGTACTTTCTCGAAATCGAAAAACTTTTCTGACGTTGAATCACCCCAAGGAGTGTTGCGATGAAACTCGCGTTGAAGTTTTCCCTCGGATTGTTCGCTTGTCTGGCGTTGACTCTGCTGGCGACCGGCGCGGTCCGCGCCCAGGATACATCTACCGGGAACTCCAGCAATAACCCGGCAGTAACCTCGCCGGAAAATGAGCCTGCGACCGAGGCGGCAGAGACGACCGCGGCGGCACAAACTGCCGCCGCAACCGCCGAGCAAAGCCCCGAAGAGAAGGCTCAAAAAGCCGCGGAATGTGAGTCGATGGGCATGCCGGCAGGACACAGGCATTTGATGGAAGGCCGCGAGATGAGTATGACGGCGGGCCCCGGAATGGCGGAAATGATGGGGATGCCGTTGATGGCCGATCATGTTGCGATGATGCGTATGATATCCCGCAACCCCAAGATGGCGGGCCACATGCTGGAAATGCGCGCCGACATGATGCGTGCGGTAGCGGACGTGATGAATAAGTATGCCAAACAGATGGAATCCGGAGATTGGCAGTCCTTCCAGACCAGCTCAGCCGGTTCTGACTAAGCCGGGTCTGATTTAGAAGGTTTGAACCCGGCCGCCGATTAGCAAGCTTATCGGGTTGAATCGGGTTTTCGAGCACACAATTTTCAAACGATAAAAGCGTTCCCAACAGCGGACCCGACCGGATTGCCGCAAGGCGCCGGCCGGGTCCGTCAACGTTTAGTTGAAGTAGTGAAGCTCAGCGGGCGCGAGGGAGGCCCAATACCCGCTCGGCGATGATGTTGCGTTGGATTTCCGATGTTCCCGCTTCGATGGTGTTGGCGCGCGAGCGGAGGTATCCGTACTGCCAGCGTCCGGATTCCACCGCGTGGGTCTGCCGGCCCGCGAGCAGGTTGGCGGGACCCTCGACTTGCATAGCGAATTCATGCATTCGCTGATTCAACTCGGACCATTTGATCTTCGATACCGATCCTTCAGGGCCCGGCGTGCCACCGCGCAGAATCGTGGAGAAGCTGCGATACAGCGTGAACTTGAGTCCCTGCAGATCGATGTAGAACTGCGCCAGGTCTTGACGCACGCGAGGATCCTTCAGCACGGGCCGCCCCAGGTTGCGGCACATGTTTACCATCTCGGCGTAAGTCATGAAGAACCGCGCCGCCATCGCCAACGACATCGTGCCGCGCTCGTTGGCCAGCGTGGTCATCGCCACCTGCCATCCGTCGTTAAGTCCGCCCAGCAGGTTGTGGCGCGGCACGTGCACGTCCTCGAAGAACATCTCGTTGAACTCGGAGCTGCCGGTCATCTGGCGCAGCGGCTTGACTGTTACCCCGGGGGTTTTCATATCGACCAGCAGGTAGCTGAGGCCGCGATGCTTGGGCAGGCTCGGATCGGTGCGCACCAGCAGCATGCACCAGTCGGCGATATGAGCCAGCGAGGTCCACACCTTCTGTCCATTGACGACGAACTCGTCGCCGCGCAATTCGCCCCGCGTGCGCAGCGAGCCCAGGTCTGAGCCGGAGCCGGGCTCCGAAAATCCCTGGCACCAGATCTCGTCGCAGGAAAGGATTTTGGAAAGGTGGCGGCTTTTCTGCTCCGGCGTGCCGTGGGCGATAATGGTCGGACCGGCCAGCGACAGTCCCAGGACGTTGAGCGGCGAGGGCGCGCGCACCTTGGCGCATTCTTCGTTGAAGATCGCCATCTCGATCGCGCTGGCTCCTTGACCGCCGTACTCCTCGGGCCAGGACATGCCGAGGAAGCCGTTTTCGTACATCTTGCGCTGCCAGTCGCGCAGAAACTGGACCTCGTCGCGCCCCATCGAGCCGAAATCGCTGGTGCCCCATCCCTTGGGCAGACTGGTTTGGAGGAAGGCTTTTACCCGTTCTCGGAAACGTTCTTCTTCAGGGCCGTAGTTCAAGTCCATGGGTCACCTCGCATGGCGCTGCCGCCACCGCGGCGGCTAATGCGTGCCGGGGCTGAGCGTCCTCAGAATACTTTCGCCCAGGACTTCCGACAACTCCGCCGCCAGTGCGCTTTTGGCCTTTTCAATCACAAAGCCGGAAGCCGCGGCGTGCCCGCCGCCGCCCAGCGCCGACGCGATCCGGGACAGGTCGGCGGTGCAGTCGGCGCTGCGCCGCAGGCTGACGCCGCCGCTGCGCATGTCGAGCAGGGCCACGATCGTATTGGTGCGTTTGTTGTAGATGTGAGCCGCGACCTCGCTGGAATAGCCGAAGCAGCAGGCCGTCACCAGCTTCAGCCCCTCGCCCAAGGGGCGTTCCACGGCGGTGCTGTCCGCCAGATCGATACTCTGGCGCATCGCGCGCTTACCCGACTCCAACGCCTGGGCCAGTGCGCGGGTCATTACCGGCGTGCTAAGTTGCAACAGCTCGCGATAAGACTCGATGGAGCCCAGGGTCTGAACCGCCAGCGCCCAATCGGAGGATTCGGGCAGATGATGGACCCAGCGGTCGTGGTCATCGGCCATATCGATAATGGGAAAGAAGCTGCGCAAGGCGGCGCGGCGATTTTCGATATCGGGCAAATCGTTGCGATCGGTCAGGAAATTGTAAGCCAGGCGCGAGGCCGAGAAATCCTCGGAGAGCAGCTTGCCGGTAAATGACACGTCAAACTCGACGGAGCCGAGGCGGCGCAGTGCCGAACGATGATGGTCGATCCAGAACACGCGCGCGCCGGTCTCGCCCAAGCGGCGCAAATGGCGGGCGGTCTCCGCATGATTCCACGACAGGTCGGTGATCCAGATCTCGTCGCCCGGCCCCACGACGCGCAGTTCCTGGATGATCCGGTCGGCGTCCTGGTTGGCGGCGAATAGTGGGATGACGTTGAAGCCCTGATAAAAGCGGGCGACCGTGACCGCCGACACCACGCCGTCGAAGCACGACGGCCCGTGGCTGACAATCTGGATTTTGCCCGCTGCGTGTTTGGCCATGATCCCTTAATAGTAGTTGAAGCGTTCCGTTGGCAAAACCGCATTGTAAGTTTTGCACCAGATTCACTATTGCGGCACGTTCTTGCGAGGCTGTTTGAAGGCGCATAATTTGCTAGCCTGAGTTCGAGATTGACTTCCCGGGAGGATTTGCGAAGTGGCGATCAAGATTGGGATCAACGGCTTCGGCCGCATCGGCCGGATGTTTTATCGCGCGGCGCTGGGGCAGAAGGACCTGCAAGTGGTTGCGGTAAATGACATTACCGATCCCGCCACGCTTGCTCATCTGCTCAGGCACGATTCGATCCACGGCGCGCTCAAGGCTCAGGCCAAGGTCGAGGGAGGCCATATCATGGTCAATGGCAACTCCTTCCAGGTGCTCGCCGAGCGCGATCCGGGCAAGCTGCCATGGGCAAAGCTGGGCGTGCAGGTGGTGGTGGAATCAACCGGGCTGTTCACCGCGCGCGAAAAGGCCGCGGCCCATCTGAGCGCGGGAGCCAAAAAGGTCGTGATCAGTGCGCCGGCGGAAAACGCCGATGCGACGCTTTGCATGGGCATCAATCAGACCTCGTACGACCCGGCCAAGCATCACATCGTGTCCAACGCCTCATGCACGACCAACTGCCTGGCGCCGGTGGCCAAGGTGCTGCATGAGAATTTTGGAATAATCGACGGTCTGATGACGACCGTACACAGCTACACCAACGACCAGATGCTGCTGGACGGGCCGCACAAGGACTTGCGCCGCGCGCGCGCGGCTGCGATGGCGATGATCCCGACCTCCACCGGCGCGGCCAAGGCGATAGGCATGGTGCTGCCGGCGCTCAGCGGCAGGCTCGACGGTATCGCGATGCGCGTGCCGACCTCCAATGTGTCGGTGGTGGACCTGACTGCGAACATCGAAAAGGACGCGGACGAGAAGTCGATCAACGCGGCGATGAAGAAGGCCGCTGAAGGCGAACTCAAGGGTATCCTGCAATACTGCGACGAGCCGCTGGTATCGAGCGACTTCAACGGCAATCCGCATTCGTCCATTTTCGACGCGCCGCTGACCAAGGTGCTAAGCAAGCGCCTGGTCAAGATTTTCTCCTGGTACGATAACGAGTGGGGTTTTTCAAACCGCCTGGCTGAGATGACCGCGCTGATTGCGAGCAAGCTCTAGCACGATGAGAACAAACAGGTTGGGGGGCAGTTTTACTTTTGAACCTCTCAGGCGGACTGCGTCACGGTGATGCTTACTGATCTGCGCAGCCTTAATTTCAAGGGTAGGAAGGCGCTGGTGCGCTGCGACTTCAACGTGCCGCTGGAGAACGGCGCGATTGCCGACCCGGGCCGGATCGACGCGAGCCTCGAGACCATCCGCTACATCCTCGAAAAGGGCGGCGCCGCGGTGCTCTGCTCCCATCTGGGACGGCCCAAGGATCGTGACCTCAAGTACACGCTCAAACCGGTGGCGGAATACCTCAGCAGCAAGCTCGGAATCAAGGTGGCGCTGGCGCCCGACTGTATCGGCGATCATACCGGCAGGCTGGTCAACGCGCTGGGGGCCGGGCAGGCGCTGTTACTCGAGAACTTGCGCTTTCATCATGAAGAGGAAGCCAACGATCTTGACTTCGCCCACGAATTGGCCCGCGGCAAAGAGATCTACGTCAACGACGCGTTTGGCACGGCCCATCGGGCGCATGCTTCGACCGCCGGAGTGACCCGCTATCTGACCGAGCGGGCACCTGGATTCCTGATGATGCGCGAGATCGAGGCGCTCGGCGCGCTCACCAAAAATCCCGAGCATCCTTACATAGCAATCCTGGGCGGAGCTAAGGTCTCGGACAAAATTGGCGTGATTCGCAACCTGATGACCAAGGTCGACGCGTTTCTGATTGGCGGCGCGATGGCTTATACGTTCATTCGCGCGATGGGAGAGCCGACCGGGCGCTCGCGCGTGGAGGAGGACAAGATCGGACTGGCAACGGAACTGCTGGAAGCGGCGCGCACCAAAGGCGTCGCGTTCGAGTTGCCCTCCGACCACGTGGTTGCCGAATCAGCGTCCGCCGATGCCGCCGCCCAAGTGGTCACAAGCATCCCGGAGAACAGGATAGGCCTCGATATCGGTCCGGAAACCATCAAGCGCTTCATCGCCAGGATCCAGGGCGCGAAAACCGTGGTCTGGAACGGGCCGCTGGGACTGTTCGAGGAAAAGCCCTTCGCTCATGGCACGATGGCCGTGGGAGAGGCGTTGGCGGACAGCGGAGCCAAAAGCGTGCTGGGCGGCGGTGATACTGCTGCCGCGGTCGCGGAGCAGCCGTGGGCGTCGAAGTTCTCGCATATTTCAACCGGCGGCGGCGCCAGTCTGGAGTTCCTTGAAGGTATCGAGCTGCCCGGCATCAAGGCGTTGGAAAGATAGTTCGCCCCGCGCCATCGCCTCAGCGAAAGAACCATCATGCGCAAGAAATTTTTTGCAGCCAACTGGAAGATGAACCTGGGACCCGTGCAGGCGCGCGCCCTGGTAAAAGCGATGCGCGCTGAGCTCGACCCTCAGTTCGGCACGTTACTCAAGGAGCGCGACGTGATGATTGCGCCGCCAGCGATCCTGATTCCGGCCGTGCAGCAGGAGCTGGCCGGCGCTGCGATTGCGTTGGGCGCGCAAAATATGCACTTCGAGGATCAGGGCGCTTTCACCGGCGAGGTGTCCGCCCCGATGCTCAAGGCGTATGGCGTGACCCACGTGATCCTGGGCCACTCGGAGCGGCGCCATATTTTTGGTGAGAGCGACGAACTCATCAACAAAAAGGTTAAGGCTGCCTTGCGCCACGGCTTGCTGCCGGTGCTGTGCGTGGGCGAGACTCTGGCGCAGCGTGATGCCGGCGACACCACGCGGGTGCTCACCACTCAATTGTTGGCCGCCTTGGAAGAGCTCGATTCGGCCCAGGTGGCCCGGGTGACGATTGCCTATGAGCCCGTATGGGCGATCGGAACCGGCAAGAACGCGACGCCCGAGCAGGCCCAAACCGAGCATAGCGCGCTGCGTGGAACCCTGATCGAGCGGGCCGGTCGCGACGTCGCCCATAGCGTCAGGATCCTGTACGGCGGCAGCGTAACCGCGGAAAACGTTGACTCGTTGGTGTCCAAACCCGATATTGACGGGGCTCTGGTCGGCGGGGCAAGCTTAAAGGCTGACTCTTTCGTGCGTATCGTGCGGGCGCTCGCGGCCTGAGCGATACCGGCAGCGCAAAAATGTATTCAATTGTCTTGGCGATACACGTAACAATCTGCCTGGTTTTAACCATCGTGGTACTGCTCCAGCAGGGCAAAGGCGCGGACATTGGGGCGGTTTTCGGCGGCTCGAGCCAGACCGTATTCGGCTCGGGCGGAGCGGGCAATTTTCTCACCAAGTTGACCGGCGGTTTGGCGGCCGCCTTTTTCGTGACTTCGATCTATTTGGCGTACAACTCCAACCGGCGCCTCACCTCGAGCATCTTCACCGGGTCGTCGGCACCGGTGACGGCTCCGGCCAAGGTCCCGCTTCCGGCGGTGCCGGCCAACAAACCTACGGGCAGCCAGAAGTAGCCGCCCGACACCTAGTGCGAGGGTGGTGGAACAGGCAGACACGCGAGTTTGAGGGGCTCGTGGTAGAAATACCGTGCGGGTTCAAGTCCCGCCCCTCGCACCATTCAACAAAAATTATCTTCTGGCTCCCAAAAAAGTAGCGGGGCTGGCCGTGCACGCCGGCGAACGCCGCGCTATCTAATTACCGGCAATTTCCACCCAGGTCGGTGCGTGATCGCTCGCCTTCTCCCAGCCGCGCACTTCGCGATCGACGCCTGCGCCGAGCAGGAGCGGAGCGATCGACGGGCTGAGCAGCAGATGATCGATGCGCAGCCCGGCGTCACGCGGGTAGGCGTTGCGGAAGTAATCCCAAAAGGTGTAGATGCGCTCGCCCGGATGCAGCTTGCGTATCGCGTCGGTCCAGCCCCGAGCGACCAGGCGTGCAAAGGCCTCGCGCACCTCGGGCCGGAAGAGCGCATCATCAACCCAGCGTTCCGGCTTGTACACATCAAGCTCGGTCGGCATCACGTTGTAGTCGCCGGCCAAAACGACGGGGCCGGCCGTGGCGAGCAATTCCTGGGCATGATCCGTGAAGCGCTCGAACCAACGCAGTTTGTAATCGAATTTCGGCCCGGGAGCAGGATTGCCGTTGGGCAGATATAGGCAGCCCACCCGCACGCCATCCACCACTGCCTCGATATAGCGGCTGTGTATGTCGTCCGGATCGCCGGGCAAGCCGCGGCGGCTCTCCACCGGATCCTTGCCCCGGGCTAGGATAGCGACGCCATTCCAACTTTTCTGGCCATGCCAGATCGCGCCGTAGCCGGCCCCGCGGATCGCGTCGAGAGGAAATTTCTCTTGCGGCGCCTTCAGCTCTTGCAGGCACGCGATATCAGGCTTGAATTCCGCGAGCCAGCGCAAGAGCACTGGCAGGCGGCCATTGACGCCGTTGACGTTGAAAGTCGCGATCTTCAATTGGCTTCTTCGCGAGTATATGCGGCGATGGCCGGCCAGGCGAGCCGGCGCCGCGTGGGCGGCTAATCAAATCCCAGGCTGAGCTGGGTGGATGGACGCGAGGGGGCGTCGGGCCCTGGCTCCGCTACGCGAACGTAGCCGTACTTCCGTTTGAGCCGCTCCACTGTCGCTTCCAACTGCTGATCGTAAGCCCGCGGTCCGTAGGTCGAATCGCTGTAGCGCTGCTTCATCTGCTCGGCCAACGCTGGGAAGTGCGCTTCGATGAACGGCAGGAAGCGCTTGGCCGCCGAGGGCTTCAGGAACAGCGTACGGCAGTGGACGTCGGAGGCATGGTGGCGGCGCGCGGCCGCAATCACGCTCTCGACGCTCGACGGCGCGTCGGTCAGACCGGGAATCATCGGCATCATGAAGAGGTTGCACCGGATTCCGCCGGCGGCCAGTTCGGCCATGGCGCGCAGGCGCAGTTCCGGGCGCGGCGCTCGCGGCTCCAGGATCCGCTGCAGACGGCGGTTCAGCGTTATGAGTGAAAAGTTCACCGACAACTCGGATCGCTCGTTGATCTTTTTGAGCAGGTCCAAGTCGCGCACGACCAGGTTGGATTTGGTGGTGATGGACAAACGGATCCCCCCGACCCGCGCGAATACCTCCAGCATCGAGCGCGTCAGGCCGTAGGTTCGCTCGGCGGGCTGGTAGGGGTCGGTTGCGGTGCCGATCGTGATTGCGTCGCGGCCAATCGGCGTGCGGGCCAGTGTGCGTTCGAGCACCTCGGCGGCCCGCCGCTTGAAAAATATCCGCCGCTCGAAGTCCATCGGATCGCGCAACTCCAGGAATTCGTGAGTGTAGCGCGCATAGCAATAGACGCATCCGAACTCGCATCCGCGATATGGGTTGATCGTCCAGGCAAACGGCATCTGGGGATTGTTGCAGCGGTTCAGAATCTGTTTGGCGCCCATCTCCACGAACTCGACCCCGCGGCGCGCCTCGGGAGCCGGTTCCGGGATTGCGGACGACAGCAATGTAAGGGGTGCGGACATGACCAACTTTCGCTATTGTTTCGCTCTTGCCGAACAGTTGTCAAGTGCTTTTTGAAGTCCAGGCCATACGACATCAAACCCCGATGTCGGGGCTGATTTTCCTCAAGAGCGGCAAGCGCATAGTTTGGACGAATTGGCAGCCGTCACAGAAATCACCACGCCCGATATTGCGGCCAATCAGCATAAGTGGCTCATCGCGATGGCCGTAATGCTGGGGACGGTGCTCGAGATGATCGACACCTCGATCATCAACGTAGCGCTGCCTCACATGCAGGGCAGCTTCTCCGCCAGCGTCGATGAGATTACCTGGGTGGTCACCAGCTACCTGGTCGCCAACGGAATCATGATTCCGTTGACCGGATGGATTTCGGCGCGATTCGGACGCAAACGCTACTTCCTGTTCTCGGTGACCGCCTTCGTCATGGCGTCGGCATGCTGCGGGGCGGCGCGGTCGCTGGATCAGATGGTGCTCTTCAGATTGATCCAGGGGTTCGCGGGGGCCGCGATGCTGCCGTCCTCGCAGGCCATCATGATGGAAACCTTTCCCCCTGAAGAGCAGCAACTGGCGATGGCCACGTGGTCGATGGGCCTGATGGTGGCGCCGGTGCTGGGCCCCACCCTGGGCGGTTGGATCACGGACAACTGGTCGTGGCGTTGGAACTTTTACATCAACGTCCCGATCGGCATCCTCGCGATACTGATGGTCTATACGTTCCTGGAAGACCCTTCTTATCTGCGTCCCAAACGAGGCTCGAAGATTGACTATTTGGGGATTGCAACGCTTACGGTCGGACTCGGCCTGATGCAGCTGGTGTGCGACCGGGGGCAGCGCGCCGACTGGTTCTCGTCGCCGTGGGTCGTCGATGCCACGATGGGTTCCATCGCGGCGCTGGCCCTCTTCACCTGGAGGGAGCTGACCTTTCCCGACCCGGTGGTCGATGTACGCATCCTGCTCAACCCGCTGTTCGCGGCGGTCGTCGTACTGGTCGTGGTCTTCAGCTTCGCGGTTTACGGCGCCAACATCCTCAACCCGATCTTCCTGCAGGAATACCTCGGCTACACGGCGATGAAGGCCGGGCTGACGTTGTCGCCCCGGGCGCTCGCCTCTTTCTGCGCGCTGATCCTTGTGGGCCAGCTCTCGCGCACGGGCTTCAATACGCGGCCGCTCATCGGGGTGGCATTCCTGACGATGGGGGTTTCAACCTGGATGATGTCCAAGTGGACGCTGCAGGTAAGCCCCTGGCAGGTAATCGGACCGGTGATGCTCAACGGCGTGGGCGGGGGTCTGCTCGGTCCGCAGCTTTCCGCGATATCGCTCACCACGGTGCCTCGCGAGCGAATGGGCTACGCTTCCAGCCTCTTCAACATGATGCGTAACACGGGAGCGGCCGTAGGTATTTCGCTGCTGACCGCCATGCTGGTAGCCAAGGAGCAGGTTCATCAGGCGCGGCTGGTGGAGCACATCTCGATTTTCGACGCCTGGCGGATGAGCGAGGCGCCGGCGCGGATGCCGGGAAGCCCGGCGCTTCATTTCCTACCGCAAATGGACGGCGGGCGGCATGGCCTGGCCATGATCTATGGGATGGTGCAGGCGCAGGCGGCGATTCTGTCCTTCAACGACATCTACCGCATGCTGTCGATACTGGCGGTCGCGGTGCTGCCGATCTACCTGGTGGTGCGCAAAGCGCCGATGAGCACCGCGCAGGCCGGGCACTAGGCCATGCGGCGGGCGCCGTGCCGGGCCGTGGTTGCGCTGCCCGTCTTTGTTTTGCAAAATTTGGATGCGGTCAAAGGAGGACAGACGCGGATGGCATCGACCTGCCAGCGTTGTGGTGCGGCCCTGAACCTGGGTGCTTCCAGTTGTGCTTCTTGTGGCGCACCGGTCACGTCGAGCACGCAGCCCAATAATGTAATCGCGGCCCTATGCTACGTCGGCTTCGCCATCACCGGGATTATCTTCCTGTTGGTGGAACCGTATAACCGCGACGAGACGGTACGCTTTCACGCCCGCCAGTCGATCGCGCTGACGGTTGCCTGGGTTGCGTTTTCAATCGTGATGGGCGTGCTGATCGCGGTGCTTCCCGGGCCGCTTTCGCGCCTTTTTGCCTTCCTGAATCGGCTCGGAGATTTGGCGCTGGCGGTATTGTGGGTGTTCCTGATTTATCAAGCCTACGTCGGTAATCGCTTCCGCGTACCGTACCTGGCCGATTGGGCCGAAGCGGTGCCGTTTTAGCTGTTGAGGCAGGATCCCCGTTCTGCTTCAAAAAACCGGGAGTCAAAATTAATGGTGGACACTGGCGGCTCGCCCCACTATTAATCTTGAACTCACAGCACCATTGCCGGCAGTCGCCTTTAGTCCATTCCAACATCCAGGCTTTCGATCCTGACGCCGTCGGGCTCGAAGCGAATGACCATGCGGCATGCCGGCGTGCCCAGCGTGAGCGTATAAACCCCAGGTCCGCGCTGGCCGGCGGCGATTTCCGTCAGTTGCTGATCTTTCACTTGCGCCAGCGCCGCATTGAGCGCGCTCACCTCCGCCGCGAGCGCCTTGCCCCGCGGCGTTTTCTGAAACAGCGCTGTCAGCGCAAGATGGGCGCCCGGCCCCGCCGTGCGGCGCAGGCGATCGCCGCGCAGCGAAATCTCCAGGATGGCGGTCAGGCGCGGGATCATCGCGGCGGGAATTTCGAGGTGCGCCGCGGCCTCGGACAGCGCCTGGTAGTCATGTTGAGCCTGCGCATCAGGATTCGCTTGGGAGAACAGCGCGATCTGTTGCAGCAGCACCTGGCGCTGCAAGTCGTCGAGGCCTAGCGATGCGTCTTCGTTGTCCACGGCTCAACTTCAGAGTCGAAAAATCTGGTGGTAGGACAGGCTTTCAGCCTGTCGTCTCCCTCGTAACGTGGTAGCAGGCGGTGCCCTAAGTGTATCGCGCACTCACGTCAACCCTCTCCCGCGGAAGAATGCGGAAGAGGGAAGCAGACGGCTCAGTGGCCGGTGCCGGAACCGTTGCCGGCGCCGTTGCCGTGGCCGCCTAGCAGGGCTGCCAGTTCGTGCTCGAAACCGCCGGTCTCGATCGCGCAATGCATGCCGCATTCCTTGGGCGCGCCCGTCTCCCACCACCATCGGCCTTCGCGCGAATCGGCGCCGTCGGGCACGGCGCGAGTGCAGGGGCCACATCCGATTGACTTGTAGCCCTTGTCGTACAGCTCATTGTAGGGCACGTCGTTGGCGCGGATGTAATCCCACACCTCTTCCTCGGTCCAGTCGGCCAGTGGCGCGACTTTCACGATACCGCCGTGGTCGTGGTCGATTTCGATCTTGCGGATGTTGGAGCGGGTGGCCCATTGGTCGCGCCGCAGCCCGGTCACCCAGGCGTCGAAGTTGACCAGCGCGCGGCGCAGCGGCAGCACCTTGCGCACTTGGCAGCACAGCAGCCGCAGATTGACGTCGCGGTAAAACAGGTTCAGCCCATGCTTGGAAGCCATGTGCTCCACGACCTTGGTGTCGGGCAGGAAGATCTCGGTCTTGATACCGTAGCGGTCGCGGATGCGTTCGATCAGGGCGTAGGTTTCCTCGGGCATCCGGCCGGTATCGATCGTGAACACGCGCACCGACGGAGCAATCCGCCACGCCATATCGATCAGAACGCATCCTTCCGCCTGGAAGCTGGAACAGAGCCCCATCCGATTGCCGAAGCGCTCCATGGTCCAGGCGAGCACCTCCTGGGGTTCCTTGTCGTCGAGCTCTACTGCGGCTTCACCCGCCTCCAGCTCATCCATCAACTCGTGCTGATGTTCCGCTTCCTGGTTCATAGGCTTCACTCCGGTGCTGGCGCGCTCTGGCTTTCGCCGCCGGCCGGCTGCGCCAGACCGATCAGCTCCGCGTCAGGAGTGCGCACGCAAAACCGCGCAAAGGTTTCGTCGGGCTGGCGGCGCTGCAGGTAGCCAGCCACCAAACGGCTCACGTAGTCTTCAACCAGCGCCGAGGGCACCCGGCGCAGGACAGGTTTTCCAATCGCGGCATCCTTGCCCAACCCGCCGCGGAGAATGATGTCGAAAGCCTCGAGGGGCTCGCCGCTGGGCCCGCGTCCGGTCGTTCCCTGCAGGCCGATATCGCCGGTCCAGTGCTGGGCGCACGCATGGGGGCATCCGTCGAGATTCAACTTGAGCCCCGCCACCGCGTCGCCAAAATCCCCGACCAGCCGTTCGATAACCGTGGCGAGCTTGGTCTTGGTCGGCGTAACGGCGTAGTTACAATGCGGATCGCCAATACATCCGATCGACGACGCGTACAGCCCGTTAGCGTCGAGCGGAAATCCGATTTCGCCGACTCTGCCAATCACTTCGTCCAGGCGCTCGCGCGGGATATCGGTCAGGATAAAGTTCTGCCGCCGCGTGAGGCGAATATCGCCGCCGTAGCTTTCAACCAAACTGGCCACCTGGCCCATCTGGGTGCCGTTCATCGTGCCCAGATAGACCGGAAAACCCACGTAGTAAAGCCCGTCCTGCTTCTGCTCGTTGATGCCCATATGATCGCCGTCGCGATCGGGCAGCGGCAGTTCCGCCAGCGGCGCGAGCCGCCGGTCCAGGCGGGCTTCCACCAGCTTGCGGAACTCGTCCGGTCCGTAGTCGTCGATCATGAACTTGAGGCGCGCTTTGACCCGCGAAATCCGGTATTCGGTGGTCGATTGCCAAACGTCGAGGATCGCGCGCAGCAACGCAATCGATTCGTGCGGCTCTACGAACACGCCCAAATGGCGCGAGAGGCGTGGCGTGGAGGATTGTCCGCCGCCGACCCGCACGGCGAAGCCGGGCACGCCGTCCTTGATCAATCCGACCAGCGCCACGCAGTTGATCTCGGGCGCGTTGCATTGATAGTGGCAGGCCGAAATGGTGATTTTGTGCTTGCGCGGCAAGTCGGAGTATTCGCGGTTCCCGTAGAAAAATCCCGCCGCTTCGGACAACAGGCCGGTCACGTCAAAGTGCTCTTCCCGGTTGACTCCGCCCACCGGACAGCCGGTGATATTGCGCACCACGTCGCCGCATCCGCCCAGCGTGGTCAGTCCGGCGCGCTTGAGTTTCTCGAACACCTCCGGAAAGCGGTCGAGGGTTATGTAATGCAGCTGGATGTTCTGGCGCGTCGTGAGTTCGCCTTGGTCGCGGCCGAATTCCGAGGAAATTTCACCGATCGCACGCAGGCCAGCGGGACTCAAAATTCCACCCGGAATCTTCACCCGCATCATGAAGGTGCCGACTTTCGGCTTGTCGTGGTAAAGTCCGTACCACTGCAAGCGGACGATGTCCTCTTCGGGCAGCTTTTCGTACGAGGTGTCGGCCAGCCGCTGCCATTGGCCCCAGAGTTCCGTTGGGAACAGCTCGCGTTTGAGCCGTTCAACGGAATTGCGCTTGAGCACCAGGTCCCAAGTCGGGGGTTCGCGTCGAGGCACGGTACACTTCTCCTACCCTTGACTTATCGGCCAAACATAACTTAGATGACCTACTAAGTCAATTATTCTCCTAAAGAAGAGCCGGGGGATCGTGGCGGCCGAAAAAGGCCGAAAAGAAATGAAATTTGGCGTAGGCGTTGATTACTCGCTAAAGGCCTTGCTGATGCTCGCGGAACGTTACCCCGCTCCTCAGCCGCTGCAGGTCGAGGTTATCGCGACCGCTCAGAACATTCCGGAGAATTACCTTCGCCGCTTGCTGATCGCGCTCAAACGCGGCGGGCTGGTGCTCAGTCAAAAGGGACCCAGCGGCGGCTATATTCTTGCCCGTCACCCATCCCGGATCTCTATGGAGGATGTAATCGAACTGATCGAAGGCGAATACGTCCCCGTTGAATGCCTGGAGGATGGCGCCAACTCTCCTTGCCGGCGCGAGCAGGTCTGCGCGATGCGCGACGTATGGCGTCAGGTCCGCGACCAGGTGACCTCGATCCTGCGTGGCACCACCCTTGAGATGCTCTCCAACAAGCGCAAGGCAGCACTGACGTTCCAGATTTGACGCAGCCCGTCAGGCTTAGGTTCGGCCTCACCAAGGCGGCAACGGTGGGAGCCGAAGTTCCAATTGCGTCATCTGACGCGGTTCGACGGCCACTCTCCGTCCATAGAACAGCCCGTCCATCGGTTCGGTGTACACGTAATACCGGCCCGGACGCAGCCCGATCTCGAAATTGCCACCCCGGTCGGTATCGACCGTCGCCACCTCCTCCTTTTGATCGGCCGTGGTGACGTTGACTCTTCCGTGAGCGGCACCGGCAACCTGAACGCTACCGTCCTTGGACTCGGTTGCAACCAGGTGGCCCTGAATCCCTGAATTAATAGAGGCAAAACCCGGCTGCACATCGTGCCGGGTGGCGCAGCCGAGGAAAATCGCTGCAAACAGGCACATTCCCCAAAGCTTTGTGAATCCAGACATTCGAAAAACCATCGGCCCCTCAGCCGCCCCGCTTACGCACATCCTAGTTGATTTTTTGGGTTGCGCTCGCTCTAGCGCAAGGAAATTGTGATCGGAGGTCGATGGCGGCCGGGAAGATGTGGGTAATCTGTGAAATTTTGGCCGCGGCGGTAATCGCGATAATATTTGAATTGTAGGCATCGCGATTGAACCATTCGCGTTCTGCTGGATAGGGTCGCTCAGTTATGAAGGCTTCCAATCGCTCGGAATCGGCGGCGCTCGCAGGGGCGCGGCCGGGAGTACCTTACCCGCTCGGCGCCACCTGCAATGGAACAGGAGTGAACTTCGCGCTGTTCTCCGAAAATGCAACCGGGGTTGAACTGTGTTTGTTCGGCGGGTCGGACGGCAACGATGAGCAAGCGCGAATCGAGATCACGGAGCAATCCGATCAGGTCTGGCACATCTACTTGCCGGGTATCAGCCCCGGGCAGCGCTACGGGTACCGCGTGCATGGGCCTTATGATCCGGCCGCGGGCCATCGCTTCAACGCGCATAAGCTCCTGCTCGATCCCTACGCCAAGACTATCGACCGGCCGCTGCGATGGAGCGATGCGCTGTTCGCATACGAAATTGGGCAGCCCGACGCAGATCAGAAGATGGATCGGCGCGATAACGCCGGCGCGATGCCCAAGAGCGTGGTGGTGGATGACAGTTTCGAGTGGGGCGGCGATCGTCAACCGCGCATCGCGTGGAACGAAACGATCATCTACGAGGTCCACGTCAAAGGTTTCACCTTTCGCCATCCAGAAGTGCCGCGCGAATTGCGCGGCACCTACGCTGGCCTGGCCAGCCCACCCGCGATCGATCATTTGCGCTCGCTGGGAATCACCGCGGTCGAATTGATGCCCGTGCATCAGGCGGTTAATAGCCGTGCGTTGTCGGAGCGCGGGCTGACGGATTACTGGGGCTACAATTCGATCGGCTATTTTGCTCCCGACCTGCGCTTCGCCTCGAGCGGGTCGCTGGGGCAGCAGGTCACCGAGTTCAAGTCGATGGTCAAGGCGCTGCATCGGGCCGGTATCGAGGTGATTCTCGACGTGGTCTATAACCACACGGCCGAAGGCAGCCACCTGGGCCCAACACTTTGTTTCCGCGGAATCGACAATCTCAGCTACTACCGGCTGCAACCCGCCAACCAGCGCCTGTACGCGGACTTCACCGGATGCGGCAACACGCTCAACATGCGCCATCCGCGATGCCTGCAACTGGTGATGGACAGCCTGCGCTACTGGGTTTTGGAAATGCACGTTGACGGTTTCCGCTTCGACCTCGCCTCAGCGCTGGCGCGGGAGTTGCTCGAAGTCGATCGGCTGTCGGCCTTTTTCGACATCATTCTTCAAGACCCGGTGTTGTGTCAGGTAAAGCTTATCGCGGAGCCGTGGGACCTGGGCGAGGGCGGCTACCAGGTCGGCAACTTCCCCGTGCTGTGGAGCGAATGGAACGGCAAATATCGCGATGCGGCGCGCGATTACTGGCGCGGCGCGGACCAGACGCTGGCCGAGTTCGCCACCCGTTTTACGGGCAGCTCCGATCTCTATGGCCCGAGCCATCGCCAGCCCCATGCCAGTATCAACTTCGTCACCTGCCACGACGGGTTCACGATGAAGGACCTGGTCTCCTACCGCGTCAAGCACAACGAGGCCAACGGCGAGAACAACAACGACGGCGACGGCAACAACCGCTCGTGGAACTGCGGCGCGGAAGGTGAAACCGCAGACCCAATCGTCAACCTGGTCCGCGCCCGGCAAAAACGAAATTTCCTCGCCACGCTGTTCCTGTCGCAGGGCGTTCCGATGCTGCTCGGCGGCGACGAGATCGGCAGAACACAGAGGGGCAACAACAACGCGTATTGCCAGGACAATGAGGTTTCGTGGTTTGACTGGGAGCATGCCGACCAGGAACTGCTTGAATTTACCCGCCGCCTGATCCACCTGCACCGGGAACATCCGGTCTTCAGGCGCCGTCGATGGTTCCAGGGGCGTCCGATTCACGGTCAGGAAGTGCAGGATTTGAGATGGTTCACACCTGCCGGCGAGGAGATGTCAGAGGAAGACTGGCGGGTTGGTTTCGCCAAATCGGTGGGAGTTTTTCTCAACGGGGAGGCGATTCCGAGTCCCGGTCCGATGGGCGAGAGAATCGTTGACGACAGCTTCTATCTGGTCTTCAACGCAAATCACGACGAGATGTCATTCGTGCTGCCCGCCCGCGAGGGCGCCTCGGGATGGGTCAAGGTGATCGATACGTCAGAGCCGTTTACCGAAGAGGGCAAGGAGAGTTACGCGCCCGGCCAGGCGATGCACGTCTATGCCCGCACTTTGGTAGTGATGCGTCTGGTTGTGGATGCGCGCCCCGCCGCACAGCCACGGGCACACGGCAAGGACTCAAGCGCCGAGGTCACAAATTCCCTGAAGTAGAAGTGGCGCGCAGGGACACCCGCCCCACTGTGGAAGGAAAATAGCGCCAGCTACTCGACCGGCAGGCGCTCCAGTTCGATTCCCGTGCCCGGGTCAAAACGCACATGTGCCACCCATCCGGCTTCCTGGTAAAGAGGCGCCGGGGTGCCGCAATAAGCCGCGCGAGTGGCGCCTCGGGAGCAATCCGTGAAGACGTGAATATGCCCTAGCGCGATGTAGTCGTAGCCGCTGCTTTCGATATCGATCGGATTAATCGGCGAGGAACGATCGAATTCCCCTTCCTCCATGAAAAACCCATGCGCCAGCGCGATATTCCACAGCCCTTCAACGGGAGGTACGATCCCGGCCAGCGGGCGATAGTCGGGAGTGTGCTCCACCAGCGCGCGTCCCCAGACTCGCGCGTGGAGCTCCGGGAATTCCAGCGTGGACCCTTCCGGCTCCAGCAGCATGTGCAGATTGCGCGGCATCTCGGAGGGCGGCAGGTTTGCCCACAGCGAGCGCTCGTCATGGGCGTCATGATTGCCCGGCGTCATCACCACCGGCATCTTGGCGCATGCGATCTGACTCAACGCGAAAGACAGCGCTTCATCGGTGATCCGGCTGGAATCGAACAGGTCGCCGACAATTAGCAGCAGGTCGGCCTGCATCCGGTTGGCTTTCGAGATCACCTGGCTGAAAGCCGCGCGGATCGACTCGCGCAGGCTTTTGCCTTGCTCGCCGTGCCCGAAAGTATCGCTCTCAAGGTGGACGTCCGAGGTATGGAGCAGACGCAGGGGCCGGCCGGGATGGGCACGCGGTTGGCGAAGAGACGCGGCGGATGGCATGATCAGGCTACTCAAGTCGGTATTCCGATGAGGAGGATACTCAGCTTCTATTAGTTGTATCAAAATGAGTCGAGACGGTGCCAGCCACAGCGCCGCCGGTGATCCGGGACGCCATTGGGCCGCGAGCCAAACGCGGGCTGGCGATCCGCTAAGCATCGGGAAGGAAGATCAGCCGTGATCATAGTAATGAAGGCACACGCCACGCCCCGCGAAATCGAGGCCGTGGTCGAGCGGGTGGAGAAGGCCGGGTTCCAGGCCCACAAGATAATCGGCGTCGAACGCACCGTGGTGGCCTGCGTGGGCGAGGAACGCGGCAAGGACGATCTGGCGCAGCTTGAGTTCTTTTCCGGTGTCGACAGCGTGATGCCGATCTTGAAGCCCTACAAGCTGGCCAGCCGCGAATTGCATCCCGCCGGTTCCAAGGTCAAGGTCGGCAAGGTCGAGATCGGCGCCAAACGGCTGGTCGTAATGGCCGGCCCGTGCGCGATCGAAAGCGCCGGCCAGATGCAGGGCGCGGCCCAGGCCGTCAAGTCCGCGGGTGGGCACATGCTGCGCGGCGGCGCGTTCAAGCCGCGCACCTCGCCATATTCCTTCCAGGGGATGGAGGGCGACGGTCTGCTGCTGCTGGAGCAGGCCGGCCACGAGGTGGGGCTGCCGGTCGTGACAGAAGTCATGGACCCGCACGATATCGATCAGATTGCGCAGCACGCCGACATGCTTCAGGTGGGCGCCCGCAACGCGCAGAATTTCTCGCTCCTGCGGCGCCTGGGCAAGGTCAAACGGCCGATCCTGCTCAAGCGCGGCATGTCCACCAAGCTCGACGAATTTCTGATGGCGGCGGAATACATCCTGTCCGCCGGCAATCCCAACGTGGTGCTGTGCGAGCGCGGAATCCGCACCTTCGAGACTGCGACCCGCAACACCCTGGACCTCAACGCGATCCCGGTGCTCAAGGAATGGACCCACTTGCCGGTAATCGTGGATCCCAGCCATGGCACCGGCGCTGAATCGTTGGTGATTCCGATGGCGCTGGCGGCGGTCGCGGCGGGCGCCGACGGCTTGATGATCGAGGTTCATCCGGAGCCCGAGAAGGCGCTGTCCGACGGCCCCCAACAACTTCATCCAGCCCGCTTCGCCCAGTTGATGAAGTCCTTGCGGCGCGTGGCGGAGGCGGTCGATCGCGCGGTGTGAGTATCCGAACGCCGATTCGGCGCCCGCTGGCGGCAATCAGCGCGGCTTCGTGATAATCTGACATCGTCTGTGAATTCCAGCTCTCGAATCAAACCTCCGGCTCTGCGAACCGGCGATACGGTCGGCGTCGTTGCGCCGGCCGCCGCGGTCGATCGCGAATATCTTGAACGTGGCGTCCAGGAATTGGTGCGCAACGGTTATCGCGTCAAGGTCTCGGATCTCGCCCTGGCCCGCGATCG
Source organism: Binataceae bacterium (SeqCode) (assembly GCA_035262365.1). GTDB lineage: Bacteria > Desulfobacterota > Binatia > Binatales > Binataceae > JAJPJA01. Next base: position 69,093 of record DATFSZ010000075.1, on the reverse strand, counting down.
CATCCTGGCCGGCACTGACGAGCAGCGGGCCGCGGAGCTGATGCGGTTTTTTCGCGACCCGCAGATCCGCGCCATCTTCGCCGCGCGCGGTGGTTATGGCGCGGGACGGCTGCTGCCGCTCATCGATTTTGATCTGCCCAGGCGCAACCCTAAAATATTTGTTGGCTTCTCGGATCAGACCTTTCTGATCAACGCGTTAATGCAGTTGAGCGGGATGGTCTGCTTCCACGGACCGATGGTGGCCAAGGACGTGGCCGGCGGTGTCAGCCCGCGCTCGATGCTTCATCTACGGCGTTTGCTCGCGGGCGAAATGGAAGGCTTCGAACTGCGCGCCGCCGAGGCGATACATCCGGGCGTGGCGCAGGGCGAACTGATTGGCGGCTGCCTATCGATCGTGGTGGCGATGCTTGCGACGCCTTACGCTCCGGATTTCGGCGGCAGGATCCTGTTCCTGGAAGATACCGGCGAGAAGGCCTACCGGATCGATCGGATGCTGGTGCAGTTGCGCCACAGCGGGGTGCTGTCCAAGGTTGCGGGCGTGGTGTTCGGCGGGATGCGCAGTCCCGGTGACCCCGAATCTGAGCGGCGCCTGATTCGGGAGTTCGCCGCCGAGCAGACGGCTGGTCTGGGAGTACCAGTGCTGTGGGGAATCGCAGCGGGGCACGGAACCGAGAACCTGACTCTCCCCATTGGAGTGCGAGCGCAAGTTGATGCCGCCGCATGCCGAATCAGTTTTATGGAACGGCCCGTCAGCTAAGGCAAATCCGACTGTTGGGAAACGAGGTGAACTGGTCAGGAGTCGAGCAGGCGTTCAACGACGCGATTGAACGCGGCGTCATGCCGGGCGCCACAGTAGTCGTACGCCAAGGCGCGCAGGTGGTGTTCGAAGGCAATTTCGGATGGCGCCAGACGGTGCCCGAGCGCCATCCGATGCAGCTCGAGACGGTGTTCGATCTCTCCTCGTTGACCAAAGCACTGGCCACCAGCGTTGCGGCCATGATGTTGATTCGCGAGGGCAAGCTGCGTCTTGACGACCGCGTCACCCGCTTCTTCCACAACTTCGGCGTGCACGGCAAAGCCTATATCAGCTTCCGGCATCTGCTTGGCCATTTCTCGGGACTGGCGGCGTGGCGGCCGTATTTCGAGCAGATAGCGGAGGTCGAGCGCAAAGGGCGGGTCAACTTCATGGCCAGCCGCGGCGCCAAGGAATACGTTTACGAGCAAATCCATCGCGAAAAGCCCGAAGCGCCGCCCGCCTCGCGCGCGATCTATTCGGATCTTAATTTCATGCTGTTGGGTGAAGTGGTCGAGCAGATCAGCGGAGTTGGCCTGCAGCGTTTCTGCCGCGATCGGATCTTTCGCCCGCTGGGTCTGCGCGCCACCGACTTTGTCGATATCTCCCTGGTCCGCAGCCGCCGCCTCGAGCCGGTGCCGGAAATGTTTGCCGCAACCGAGTTCTGTCCCTCGCGCAAACGCCTGCTGTTGGGCGAAGTGCACGACGAGAACGCCTACGCGATGGGCGGCGTTTCGGGCCATGCCGGGCTTTTCGCTCCGGTCAAAGAGGTAGATCGAATCGCTGGCGAGTTAATTGCGAGTTATCACGGCCGCTCCGACCTGGTCGCGCGCCCGATAATTGCCGAGTTCTGGAAACGCGACGGCGCCGTGAACGGATCGACCTGGGGCTTGGGCTGGGACACGCCCAGCGCTGGCAATTCCAGCGCCGGTTCACATTTTTCGCCCGCCGCCGTGGGCCATCTCGGCTTCACCGGCACCTCGATCTGGATCGAACCCGAGCGCGAAATCGCGGTGACGATTCTGACCAACCGTGTCCACCCCCGGCGCGACAACGAAGCGATTCGGGATTTCCGTCCCCGGATTCATGACCGCATCATGGAAGTGCTTGATGAATCCATCTGATTCCGCCGCGCGCCTGGCGCGGGTTCCAGCCAACTGCCGGCGTATTCATCTGATGGGCGTGGGCGGCACTGCGATGGCGGCGCTGGCCGGGATGCTCAAGGAGCGGGGCTTTGCCGTCAGCGGCTCGGACAACGAGCTGTATGAACCGACCGCTTCGCTGCTGCGCCGCCTTGCTATCGACGCAAAGCACGGCTTCGCGCCCGCCAATCTCGATCCGCCTCCTGAGCTGGTCGTGGTCGGTAACGTTATTACCCGCAACAACCCCGAAGCGGCCGCGCTGCTTGAGAGTCCGATTCCGTATCTGTCGATGCCCGAGGCGCTTTGGCACTTTTTCCTGAGCACGCGATGCCCGCTGATGGTCTGCGGCACGCATGGCAAGACCACTTCCACCTCGCTGATGGCGCAGGTGCTGATCGCCGCCGGGCGCGATCCCGACGTGCTGATCGGAGGGGTAAGCCTCAACCTCGGCTCCAACTATTATCTGGGCGCGGGCCGTCATTTCGTAATCGAGGGCGACGAATACGACACCGCGTTTTTCGACAAAGGGCCGAAATTCCTCCACTACCGTGCCCAGGGCGCGATTCTCACTTCACTGGAGTTCGATCACGCCGACATCTACCGCGACCTGGCACACGTCAAGTCCGCCTTCGAGGCGATGGTCCTGGGGCAGGACAAATCCGCCGTGCTGGCCCTGTGCGCCGACTACCCGGCGGCGGTCGAGGTGGCCGCCGGGTCGCGCGCGCGGCGCGTGGACTTCGGCTTGCGCAGCGGTGAGTTTCGCGCCGCCGATCTCCGCGCCGGTTCAGCCGGAACCCATTTCAACGTGACACGCGGCGGGCAGGTAGTCGCGCGCGACCTGCTGGTGCCGTTGTGGGGGGCGATGAACGTCGCCAACGCCTTGGGTGTGTACGTGCTGCTGCGCGAGTTCGGCCTCACCGAAGCGGAGATCGCGCACGGGCTTGCGTCCTTCAAGGGCGTCGCGCGGCGTCAGGAACTGGTGGGCGAGGCGGGCGGCGTAACCGTGATCGACGACTTCGCGCATCACCCGACGGCGATCGCGGCCACGCTGTCTGCCCTGACGGATCGTTATGCGCACCGGCGCATCCTGGCCGCCTTTGAGCCGCGTTCCAACACCAGCCGCCGCAATGTTTTTCAATCGGAGTTCGCGCAAGCCTTCGACCGCGCCGCCCGGGTCTATCTGGCGCCGGTTTATTTCAAGGAAAGCGATCAGATTGCGCCAGGCGAACGCCTTGAAACCGATGTGCTGGCGCGGCGCATCACCAGCCGCGGTCCGGTCGCATCGGCGTGCAAATCGAACGAGGAGTTGCTGCAAGCGATCGTGGCTGACGCCAAACCTGGTGACGTAGTCGCGGTGATGTCAAACGGCCCGTTCGCCAATCTGAAAACGCGCCTGCTGGATGAACTGCTCCGGCGCGGATAGGGTCGCTGAATCAGGTCGATTTCCTTCTCGGCCAGTTGGGGAAAATATGATTACACGGCTTGACCGGCGCACCAGCCGCTCGACCACGCCCATTGGAAGTTATACCCGCCCAGCCACCCGGTGACGTCAACGGCCTCGCCGATTATGTAGAGCCCCGCTATGCTGCGCGCCTCCATGGTTCGTGAGGACAGGCCGCGGGTATCGATGCCGCCGGCGGTCACCTCGGCCTTTGCCCATCCTTCCGATTCGCTTGGCGTCACCCGCCAGCTTTTAAGCCGCGCGGCGATCGCGTCGAGGACGCGATCGGGCAAGTTTGCCATCGGGCCGTCTGAAGGCGCCGTAGCGGCCACCGCGTGCGCAAGGCGGGTTGGCAGGGTCTCCGAAAGCACGGTCTTGAGTTCAGCCTTGGGCCGGACGCGTTTGCGTTCGCGCACAAAGCGCTCCGCCTCGAGCTCGGGCGCCAGGTCGATCAATATCGCGTCTCCTTCGCGCCAGTAGGAGGAAATCTGCAGGATCGCTGGACCTGACAGGCCGCGATGAGTGAACAGGATGTTCTCGCGAAAGCTCTGGCGGCGGCATGTTACCGTGGCGTCCAGGGAAACGCCGGTCAGTTCCTGGCAGAGGCCGAGCGTCTCGCCCGCGAATCTCAGCGGCACCAGGCCCGGCCGCGGCTCGATTAGCGCCAGGCCGAAGCGACGCGCCAGGTCGTAGGCGAAGCTGCTCGCGCCCATTTTCGGGATCGACAGGCCGCCGGTGGCAATCACCAGCGCCGGTGCGACGAAGGTGTCGCGGTTGGTCTCTACGCGAAAGCGATCGGCGCGCGTGACATTGGAGACGCTGTGGCCAAGGCGAAGGTCCACCTTCAATGCTGCGCATTCTTGAAGCAGCATCGCGAGGATCTGGCGCGAAGAGCCGTCGCAAAACAACTGGCCGAGCGTCTTCTCGTGATAGCGGATACCATGGCGCCGGACCAGCGCGATAAAGTCGTACTGCGTGTAGCGGCTCAGCGCGGACTTGCAGAAATGCGGATTGGCGGACAGGAAGCGCTCGGGCGCGATTTCCAGGTTGGTAAAGTTGCAGCGCCCCCCGCCGGAGATCAGGATCTTCGCGCCTGGATTGGCGTTATGCTCGAGCAGCAGCACGCGCCGCCCGCGCCGCCCCGCGGCCATCGCGCACATCAGCCCGGCCGCCCCTGCGCCCAGGATCACGACGTCGAACGCTTCCATCAACGGGATAGGCAATCACACGCTGTCAGCCCGCGCCACGCCATTACCATTCCAGCCCCATCTGCGGCATAGTAGCTGCGCGCCAGCGGACGCTGGCGGCCCGCAGCAGCAAGGGTCGAGGCAATCATGGATCAAATGCGATTCGATGGCCGGGTGGCATTGGTAACCGGCGCCGGAAATGGCTTGGGCCGCGCCTACGCGCATCTACTCGCCGCGCGCGGCGCACGGGTCGTGGTCAACGATGTGGGCGCCGCGATGGACGGAAGCGGAACTTCGGATGCTCCCGCCAAAAAGGTGGTCGAGGAAATCAAGGCGCGCGGCGGCGAGGCCGTCGCCAATTCGCGCAACGTCGGCGAAAAGGAAGGCGCGGGAGCCGCGGTGCAAGCCGCGATCGACGCTTTCGGACGAATCGATATCGTCGTCAATAACGCCGGTTACGGTTTTTCCTGTCCGTTTGCGCAGTACCCGACCGACAAGTTCCGCCGACTGATCGACGTGAGCTTCATGGGCACGGTATGGATAGCGCAGGCGGCCTGGCCGCACATGGAAGGCGCTCGCTATGGGCGAATAGTCAACACCAGCTCCGCCTCGGTTTACGGCCTGCCCGGCAACAGCGCTTACGGCGCAGCCAAGGCCGCGGTCCTCGGCCTGACCCATGCCTTGGCATTGGAGGGCGCCGAGGTCGGCATCAAATGCAACGCCATCTCGCCCTCGGCCGGGACGCGCGGTGTAGCCGCGTTTCCCGAATCCGAGTTGCGCAGCTTTTTGCTGAACTACCTGCCGCCGGAACGCGCCGCGGTCGCGGTTGGCTACCTGGCTCACGAGGATTGCGCAGTGAGCGGTGAATGCATCGTATCGGGCGGCGGACGGATCGCACGGATGTTCATTGGTCAGACCCACGGAGTCGTCGATCCGGAAATCACGATTGAGGGGCTGCGCGACAATTTGGCGAAAATCCTCGATACCGTCCGCTTCGAGATTCTCAAGTCGAACACCGAGGCTATTCAGCTCTGCGCCCGGCAACTGGGGTTCGAGCACGCCGATCGGTTGTTTTTCGCTTTTGAAAAGCGGTAAGGCCGCAGCCTGCGGACGATCATGGCGATCTTCGACGGAATACGCGTAATCGATCTCTCCCAGGGTATCGCTGGGGCGCTGGCGTCGCTGCTGCTGGCCGAACAGGGCGCCGACGTGATCAAGGTCGAGCCGCCGGGAGGCGACCCTTACCGGCAGATCGAGCCCGGGTTCTTTATCTGGAATCGTAGCAAGCGCAGCCTCACGCTCGACCTGGGCGATCGCGGCGAGCAGGCTATTGCGGATCGGCTGCTGAGCAGCGCCGACGTGCTGCTGGATTCGTATTCGCCGTCCGAGGCTCCGTCGCTGGGCCTGGGCCCTGAATCAATCGCGGAGCGCTTTCCACGCCTGGTTCACTGCCGGATAAGCGGTTACGGCTGCGATCACCCATGGAGCGAGCGGCCCGCTATCGACGCCTTGGTGGCCGCGCGGCTCGGCCTTCATTTTCAGCAACCCGGTATCCGGCGCGACGGCCCGACCTTCTTGTATTGCCCCTTTCCCAGCCACGGCGCCGCCTTCAGCGCGGCGCTTGGAATTTGCGCGGCGCTGCGAGTGCGGCTGTTCAGCGGGCGCGGCCAATTCGTCGATACTTCCCTGCTGGACGGAACGGCGATCATCACCTGCATGCTCTGGCAATGGTCCGATAATCCGACGCCGCCGTTTGCCGAAGCGATGAACAGCATCGAGCCCTTTCCGCAGTTCCTGTATGAATGCGGCGACGGCCGCTGGCTCCATCACATGATGACCGACAGGGGCAACCTGTGGGTTATCGCGAATTTGCTGGGTGTGCACCTGGCTCAGCCGGCCGAGGGGAGCAGAATCCTGCCGGTTGAAGAGCGCCGCCGCTTTATCGCCGAGGCCGCCCTGGTTTTCAAGACCCGTCCGCGCGATGAATGGATAAAGCTGCTGCGCGAACACGACGTTCCCGTCGAAGGCGTGGTCCCAACTGAGGAGACGCTGCTTCACGGACAAACGCACGCCAACGCAATGATGGCCGAAATCGACGATCCGATCCGCGGTCGGACGTCGCAAATCGGCATCCCGATTCGCTTCTCCAGGTCGCCGGGCGCAATCAAAGGCTTGGCGCCCGAGCCCGGCCAGCACTCCGCGGAAGTTCTGGCCGAACTCTCGCGCACAGTCCCCCGAGCGGCGGAGAGCGCGGCGAGTCGCACCGGAGAGTTGGCTCATCCGCTGTCCGGGATCACGGTGGTCGATTTCGGCGAGTATCTCGCGGGTCCGTTTGGTCCGATGCTCTTGGGCGACCTTGGCGCCAGGGTCATCAAGGTGGAGCGGCTGGAGGGCGACCGGATGCGCTATCCGGCCCAGCCCTTTTTCGCCTGTCAGCGCGGCAAGTTGGACCTGGCCGTGGATCTCAAGCAACCCGAGGGATTGGAGATCATCTACCGCCTGATAAAGCAGACCGACGTCGTGCATCACAATCAGCGGCCCGGCGTGGCCGAGCGCCTGAAGATCGATTACACCACTCTCAGCGCGATCAAGCCCGATTTGATTTATTGCCACAGCGCCGCCTACGGAACTCACGGCCCGAGCGCGGCGATGGGCGGATACGATCAACTCTTCGAGGCGATGTGCGGGATGGAATACATGGGCGGCGGCGAGGGCAATCCACCGCTGTGGGTGCAGGCGGGACCGGTGGATATCGGCGGCGCCACGCTGTCCGCGATCGCCACGCTGATGGCAATCTATCATCGTGACCGCACCGGCGAGGGGCAGTTCGTTGACGGGTCGCTGCTTAACGCCGGGCTGTGGTACAACTCCGACGCTTTCATCGCCGAGCGTGACGGAATCCGCTTGCGCCCGACCCTTAGCCGCAGCCAAACGGGGACTGCCGCAACATATCGTATTTACGAAACATTGGAAGGATGGATCTGCATCGCGGCTTTTTCAGACGGGCAGTGGAGGTCGCTCTGTGAAGCATTGGAGCAGCCGCAGCTTGCCGCCGATGGCCGCTTCGAGAGCCATCATGGACGCGTCGAGCATCGCGACGAACTCGCAGCCATCCTCGAACCGATCTTCAGACGCAAGGGAGCCGCGCAATGGTTCTCGATACTGGACAAGTCCGGGGTGCCGTGCGAAGTGTGCAATCAGGGATATTGGCGGGACTACCTGATGGATCCGTGGGCGGTCCAAAGCGGGCGAGTAGTCGAGTACTTCCAGGGCGATCTCCGGGCCACACTTCGGCAGTTCGGCACAACGATCAGGTTCTCGCACACACCGCAGACGATCCAGGGCCCGCCTCCGGTATTGGGCGAACACACTCAGCAGATGCTGGGCGAACTGGGATTCAGCGCGCAGGAACAGAATGAGTTAAAGCAACGAGGCATAGTAAGCTGGCCCGAAAAGTGACTATCAGTTTTCAAGCAAATTTGTATCTATCGCCCCAGCGGAAGACGAAGATAATCGTGCAAGATACTAACTCCGCAAAGAAGCATTATCAGGCTTAGGAGTATCAATAATGGAGAAGCAAAAATACAACCTGGTCTCGGCCGACGACCACGTGCAAGAGCCGGAAGACACCTGGCAGAGCCGCGTCCCCGCAAAACATAAGGAGCGCGCCCCCAGGATCGTACACACCCCAAACGGGGACGCCTGGGAAATCGACGGCCGGGTGGGCGCGACCTTTGGCCTGGGCGCCCAGGCGGGTAGAACTTTCGAAGAGTACAAACCCGCGGGTGAGAGCTACGCGAGCATCAGAAAAGGCTCCTATGAGCCGCACGAACGCCTGAAGGACATGGATATTGACGGCGTCGACGCCCAGGTGCTTTTTCCCAACCTGGCGATCGCCGAGTTCTACAATATGAAAGACCTGGATCTGCAGATCGCCTGCCTGCGCGCCTACAACGACTTTCTGGCGGAGTTCTGTTCCGTCGATGCGGCGCGGCTGCTAGGTATCGCGCTGTTGCCCACCGACGACGTTGAAGCCGCGGTCGCGGAAGTTGGACGGGTGGCGAAGATGAAAGAATTGCGCGGCGTAATGGTGCCCACGTATCCACGGCTCAAAGCGCTGGACAACCCAATCTATGATCCGATCTGGGCGGCGGCCCAGGACTCCGGCTTACCGGTGCACATCCATCTGATCACGGGCAGCAAGGCCGAACGCTTCAACGAACTGAACTCGGCCGGGCTGCTATGCGCCGAGATGGCGAATCATTCGCTGGCCTGCTACGAGACGCTGGCCAAGATCATTTTTACCGGCGTCCTCGAGCGTTTCCCCCGTCTTAAGTTCGTCTCCGTCGAGGGCAATATCGGCTGGATTGGCTACTTCCTGGAAAAGATGGACCGCACCTACAAACGCCATCGCCATTGGACCAAGCTCGACTTGCCGATGCTGCCGAGCGAATATTTTCACCGCCAGGTCCACGCGACGTTCATCGAAGATCCGGTGGGAGTCAAAATCGCCGAGATGATCGGCGCCGACAACCTGATGTGGTCGTCCGACTATCCGCACACCGACACAACGTGGCCGAACTCGCGGCAGTATGTGGAAGAGACCTTCAAGGGCGTCAGCGATGAAACCAAGCGCAAGATCGTTTCGGGCAACGCGATCCGTCTTTATGGCTTGAACTGACTTATTTGCCTCTTCTACATCCTTGTCGTGGGAGTGGGATAAGGTGAGGGTAACCGGTACATGTCAGGCACATGAACTCGTTCAACAAAGTAAAATGGTGCATTAGCCACTCCCATCGCTATATATAACGCGGAGATTGTAATGACAGGTTTTCTATCGCACGTGAAAGTTTTGGAGCTGGGCGACGAGAAGGGCGAATTCTGCGGCAAGCTGTTCGCCGGAGCCGGCGCCGATGTAATCAAGGTTGAACCGCCGGGTGGCGCCGGCACGCGCGGTATCGGACCTTTCTATCACGACGAATCAAACCCGGAACGCAGCCTTTACTTCTGGCACTTCAACTTCGGCAAGCGCGGCATCACGCTGGATATCAACACGGCCGAAGGCCGCGAGTTGCTGTCCGGCCTGCTCGCGCAGACTACGGTAGTGATCGACAGCCTGCCGCTGGACACCATGGAGAACCTGGGGTTCACCTGGGACGCGCTGCAAAAGCTCAATCCCGGTCTGGTCTACGTGCGCATCACGCCCTTTGGCCGCAGTGGGCCGTGGCGCGACTACAAGGCCAACGACCTGGTGCATATGGCGCTGGGCGGCGAGATGATGCATTGCGGGTACGATCCCAACCCTGACCTGACCTACGACACGCCGCCGATTTCGGCGCAGATGTGGCATTCCTCTCACATTGCCGGCAACCAGGCATTTATCGCGGCCCTCGGAGCGTTGTTTGCGCGCGGCAACACGGAGGCCGGGGACTATATCGACATTCCCGTTCATCAGGCGATCAGTTGCTGCACCGAGCACGACGTCGAATGCTTCCTGTTTACCGGGCGGCCGTACCTGCGCCTGACCGGGCGGCACGCCCGGCCCGAGCCCGACGCGCCAACCCAGTACAAAACCAAGGACGGCCGCTACCATTGCATAATCGTCAATCCATTCGCGGGCGGCTTCGAGGCCGCGGTCGAGCTGCTCCAGCGCAAGGGTTTCGCTGACGATTTGGGCAGCGATAAATACAAGGACCCGGAAAACCGCAAGAACCGTGAGTTCCATCATCATTTCTACGGTCAGATCGGAAAGTGCGTCGCCGCCTCCAACCTGGAGGACACCTGGCATGAGGCGCAGGACCTCGGGATCCCTTGGGTTCCGGTGCGCAAGCCCGAAGAGAACCTGAACGACCCCCAATGGCAGACGCGCCAGACTTTTGGCGAGGTCGAACATCCGGAATTGGGCCGCAGCTTTACCTATCCACGCTCGCCGATGCTGTCGGACGAATGCCCATGGTCCACCGGGCCGCGTGCGCCGCTGATCGGTGAGCACAACGAGGCGGTGTTCGGCGGGATGCTCAACAGGAGCGCCGACGAGCTTAAGCGCTTGCGCGAGCGCAAGGTCATCTGACGCGATTCGCCCCGGCAAACAGATCGGCAAACAAGGAGAAGGTTATGCGGCCGTTGGAAGGTGTAAGAATCGCGGATTTGACCTGGCTGATGGCGGGTGCGGGCGGGCTCAAGCTGATGTCGGCGCTCGGAGCGGAGGTGATCCGGGTGGAGTGGCATGGGCGGATGGACTGGCTGCGCTTTCACGCACAGACGCCGATTCCCTATCATCAGCCGGATCATGCGGAGTTGGACCCGCAAAGTCCCAACCGCGGCGGCTATTTCAACGCGATCAACGCCGGCAAGTACGGTATCAGTCTCAACGTCAAGCACCCGGAAGGACGCGAGCTGTTCAAGCGGCTGGTTGCGGTCAGCGACGTCGTGGTCGAATCCTTCACCGCGGAAACCATGGACAAACTGGGTCTGGGCTACGAGGTGCTGAAGTCGGTAAAGTCCGACATCATCTATTACCAGCAACCCGGATGGGGCAAAAAAGGGCCGTACGTCAAATACGCGTCATACGGTCCCATAGCGCAGGGCGTTTCGGGGCTTACTGAGCAGTCGGGACTGCCCGATCCCAATCCGCCCGCCGGGTGGGGCTTTTCCTACATGGACTGGAGCGGCGCCTACTACTGTGCAATTGGAATGCTGCTCGCGCTCAACTACAAGCAGGCCACCGGCAAGGGCCAGTATATCGACGGCTCGCAGATCGAGCCCGCCATTTATATGACCGGGACCGCAATCCTGGACTACGTCGCCAACGGACGGCATTGGCAGCGCAGCGGCAACCGGTCACAGTTCCGTCCGGCGGCGCCGCACGGCGCCTATCGATGCACCGGCGCCGATCGATGGGTGGCGATCGCGGTTACCAACGAGAATGAATGGCGAGCGCTGGTCAGGGAGATGGGACAGCCGGGATGGGCCGCGGATCCAAAATTCGCAACCATGGGCGCGCGGATTCCCAATCAGGACGAACTGGACCGATTCATTGAAGCGTGGACAAAGGATCAGGACGCATACGCGGTGCAGGAGCGGCTGCAAAAGGCAGGCGTGCCGGCAGGAGTGTGTCAAAGAGCCCAGGACCGAATGGAGCTCGATCCTCAGTTGAAGCACCTGAAATGGATGATCCCGCTGCCCCATTCGGAGGTGGGCCCGTGGCCCCATCGCGATATCGCCTGGCATTTCGCCAACCTGCAATCCGACCAGGGTGGTCCAACCGGCCGCTCCGCCCCGTGCTACGGCGAGGATAACGATTACGTGTACGGCGAGCTGCTGAAGCTGACCAAGGCGGAACAGGATCGTCTGCGCAGAGACGGCGTCATTTAGCAGGAAACAGTCAGGCGGCATGAGGTGAGCAAAGCGAAGCATCCCGCCGATCCGTCATCGCTGATTGCACCGCAGGACAACCGCGGCCTCCTGCGGGCGTAAATCCTTGCTCCCTGGGCTTTCCAGACGAACTGGGTCGAGACGTTTTCTCCAGGTGCCTCTTGCGCGCCTAACTCCGCGGCTCACTGGCCCCGCTGGAGATCCTTAACTTCGTTGAGGATGACGAGTAAGCGCTGCCGGGCGATAAGGGAACGGGCTCGGACCAAGCGAGTAGCTTGACAAATATGTAACTTCTTGGTTACGTATTCTTATACTGTCTGGAAACGCGACATTCATGTGTGACCCGGGGGAAAAATGATCATCCGCAAATCAATCTGGGTGGAACGCTCGCCGGAGACTTCATTCAAGGTCTTCTGCGAAGATATTGGCATCTGGTGGCCCGGCGGCTTTGGCGGCAAGGACGCCAAACTGTTTCTTGAAGGGGAAGTCGGCGGACGCTTCTATGAACGGCGGGCCGACGGCACCGAGTATCAGATCGGACGAGTCACCGCCTATCAGCCGCCCTCCCTCGTGGGCTTCACCTGGCGCGCGCCGAGCTGGGATGCCACCACGAACGTTGAGATTCGCTTCACCGCCGAAGGGCGCGGCACCCGCGTCGAACTAGAGCACAGTGGATGGGAGCAGGACGCGAAGACCCGCGACGCGCGCAAAAATTACGACTCGGGTTGGGAAACGATACTTGGCCATTTTCAGCAGTCGTTCGCATCGGCTGCGTGAAATATTCGGGGAGTAAAACGATGAAGCTTTACTATTTCCCCTCACCCAACCCGATGAAGATCGCCTTCGCGCTGGGTGAACTTGGGTTGGCTTGCGAGATTGTACCGATCGACCTGACCAAGCGCGAAAATCGTACCCCGGAGTTCCTGGCCATCAGTCCGGTGGGGCGGCTGCCCGTCCTGGTGGATGGCGCCCTGACGCTATGGGAGTCTCATGCCATCCTGGCGTATCTCGGCGAGAAGACCGGACGCCTGTGGCCCGCTTCGCTCAGCGGACGCGCGGACGCGCTGCGCTGGCTCTTTTACCTGACCAGCACCATTTCTCCACCCGCCACCGAACTGGTGTTTAACCGTATCGCCGTCAGGTTGCGCGGCGGTACGCCGGACGAGGCCGCGATTGCGCGCGGCGAGCAGGGGCTGGCCGATCCGATCAAAATCATCGATGACTATCTGGCCAGCCATGAATGGATGCTCGGCGCGGATTTTTCGCTGGTCGATTGTGACTATGGCCCCACCTTCAACGCGATCGATAAGACGGGCTTCAGCTTTGCCGGTTTCCCCCACGTTCGCGCCTATCTCGGCGCGATCCGGTCGCGGCCGGCATGGCAGGAGACGCCCAAGCTGCCGGGTCTCTAAACCGAACCAAAATATTTGAGATTCTTAAGCCGCTTGTGGAAAGTCCCTCCCGGCCCCGATAACGGCCCGGATGGGCCTCGGTTATAATCCGCTCGCCTCAACAGCTATAATTGAGGCGGGGTTTTCGACGTGAGCAATCAGGCGGTCATGGGCGTCAAGCTGATCGATTTCGCGGCGATGCCGTTGGAGAAGCTCTATGCGGCATTCCGGACCTGTTATTCCTCGGAATCACCAAGTGAAATCTGGGAAAAGATCCGCAGCGAGAAGATCGGCCGCGAGCAGATTCGCACTTTTATCAATGAGCGGCTGAAGACCGGGCACGCCTCGCCGCTTGAGCAGGTGGTATTCTGGTTCGCAATCAGCAACGTATCGCGTTCACTGTCGCATCAATTCGTTCGCCATCGTATCGGCATAAGCTTCGAGCAGCAGAGCCAGCGCTATGTGAAGTTCAAGGAGAACAAGCTCGCTTACGTGATGCCGGAGTCGTGGGGCCGCGCCGGTCTGGACGCGGAATACGAGGACCTGACGGCGAAAATCTCTGCGCTGTATGCGCGCGCGCTAGCGGCGGGCGTTCCCGCTGAGGATGCGCGCTTCGTGCTGCCCAACGCGGCGCCTATTAACTTCCATGTGATGGTGAATTTCGCCGAGATGCTTCACATCTGCGACCTACGGTTGTGCGTACGCGCCCAATGGGAAATCCGCAGGATGGTCGCCCTGATGCGCGCGGAAATCAAAAAGATCCTTCCTGAAGTCGCTCTCTACCTGCAGCCCAAGTGCGGCGAGAACCGGATGGGCTACTGCGACGAGTCGCTGGAGGATTGGCGCAAGTGCCCGCTGGGCAAGGTCCGTCCGCACAAGAACGTGCTGTTCGATCTGTACAATCTGTACGGCAGCAGCAAGGCGCGGGCCTTGTCGGAGAAGGAATTCAACGCGGTGGAGGAAAAGGAACAGCTCTAGCGCCGGCATAGCTAGAGGCTATTTCAGTGGGGCGGCTCTCCTGCCCGCCGTCCCAATCATGCCGGGCAGGGAAAGCCCGGCGCACCTGGAAGTACGGTCGGCAATGACGCACGATTCGGACAAGCTGCCCGTGACTCTGACGCACTCTTTAAAAGCGGCGATCCAGACCTTCAATCGCGGCCATTACTTCACGGCCAGCGAGCAGTTTGAATCCGCCGGGCGAGAGGCAGCCGAGCCACTCAAGGGCGTGGTCGAAGCGCTGCATCGAATCGCCGCCGGGCTTCATCTCCGCTTTGCGCGGGGCGGGCGGCAGGCGACGGTCAACCTGCTTTCGCATGCGATGATGTCGTTGGATGAACTGCGCCCCAGCCACGCCGGAATCGACGTGGAGCGTCTGTACAATGAACTATCGGCCTTCACCGACGAAATCCGCTCAAGCCCCAGCGAATACGAAGCCGGCACGCTGCGGCACAAGACGCGCTTGTTCGTCGAACGCCGCCGCGTCCCCAAGATCATTCTGCTGGACTAAACGCACGCCTGCGCCGCAGACCGGTGACGACGATCTCCCGCAAATCGGCTCAGGTGCGATTGAACGAATTGCAAAGCCGCATGCTTGCCTGCGCGCGATGCTCCGCGCTGGTGCGATGCCGTTCGCGAGTGGTGCCGGGTGCGGGTCCGGTTGGCGCCGCGGTCGCATTTGTGGGTATCGCGCCGGGCCGATTTGGCGGCGATCGGACCGGGGTGCCGTTTAGCGGCGACCGTTCGGGCCGGCTGCTCCGCGAAATGATCGCGGCCGCCGGGCTGCGCGAGGTTTTCATCACCAACCTGGTGCGCTGCAACCCACGCGACGCGCGCGGCCGCAACCGAGATCCGCGGCCGGCCGAGATCGCCAATTGCCGCCGGCATCTCGAAGCCGAGTTGGCGTTGGTCAAGCCCAAAATCATAGCCTGCCTGGGGCGGATGGCATGGTTGCATCTGGCAGGGAAAGAAGCTCCCTTTGACCCCGCCGGCGCCAGTGCGGTGCGAACTCCCGGATGGCTGCTCTACCCGATGTACCATCCAGCGTACGTGAATCGCGGTGCGTATCCCGTTCGCAGCTACGTCCGCGATTTCATCCGCTTGCGGGTTGCGACGCTTGCTCTGGACCTGCGTACTCCGCGTACCGGCCGGCGCAAAGCAGGCAGATCGTCAAAATCGTCATTTTGAACAAGGCTCGGCGAAGGATCGGCCGAATGCGTTTGGTGCGATTCTGAGCAGGTTCTTACTTCTCCCAGCGCATGAGCGCGGCCGCATTTTATTATTATCCAGCCTCAGCTTTGTTTCTCTAGAACTTCTTGGCTAAAAGTGGCAGGCTAGCGGCCGTTGGTGCTGATGTTTGTTGGAAGGAACTCTTAAGAATTTGTTTGAAGTCGCTTTATCCGGGAGACAACGATATGTCTAGGCTGCTGCTCGGCGGCTCGCTGCGATCTTTGCTGCTGGTTGGCCTGCTTGCGATGGTTGCGATGGCTTGGAGCTTTGAAGTCCAGGCCGCGGTGAAGTGTCCCGATCCCATGACTGGGGACACCACGCTGCCCCTCGGCGGCGGGTTCCAGGACCTTGAAGTAACGGGACCCTGCGTGGCGGCCGGCACAACCGGCTCCGACCCGGCTCTTTACCAATACGGCAATATCAATATCTACGTTACCAATCCCACTGCCCCGAACGCCCTTGCCTATTTGAGGTTTGCGGACAAGAACATCAACTTCTGGGCGCATTCGATCCTGGTGGAGAACAAGGGCCAGTTGCTGGCGGGAGTCGCCGCTCCCGGTCAACCAGCGGAAAAGCCGATCGGGACCGCGGGCGGCGCGCTGAACATTTACATCTGGGGCAAAAACGGTGACACCCCTATCCAATGCAAATCAGCGGGCGGCATGTGCGGAGTCGACGCAACCATCTGGAACTCCAACTCCAACCCTACCAGTACTCCGACGATAACCAAGAACCTTCCGGGCGGAGTTGACGATTATTTTTACAACTACAACTTCATGTCTTTCGGCATCGGGAAGGACGCCACCAGTTTCTTTGGTTCAAAAGTGCTCGCTGTTTCCTTCGGCGGTTCGATGAAGTTTGCCGGCAAAAAGGGCGCGAGCTACTTGATAGGCGCCGACATCCCGTCGAATTCCGGCACCAGTTGGGCTCGTCTCGCGCAATCGTTGAAACCGCAGGACAAGCAAATGGTGGTCAACGCGACGGTGGACTGGCAACCCGGCGACCATATCGTCGTTACGAGTACGGATTATCTCCCCGGACATGCCGAGGAACTGGTGGTCGCAAGTGCTTTCCCGGACAAACCGAGCAAGGGGATGACCACTATTCGCTTTAGCAACCCGATGCCGCAAATCTTGGGGGTTCAATTTTACCATAACGGCGCGCAGTACGATTTGAGCGCCACCGGCAGATTGACCCCTGCCACCATCGCAAACCTCGGCTACTCGAAGGTCGAGACCCGGGCCGCGGTAGGACTGCTCAGCCGCAGCATCCAGATCCAATCCGCCGGGGACCTGGCGGGTGAGTTGTTCCCCTCCGAAACCTCCACCGCTCAGCCCAATTATTTTTTTGGCGCCCACAGCGTGGTCCGCCAGGGTTTTGCCGCCTACCAGGTGCAGGGCGTTTCTTTCTACCAGATGGGACAGGGAGGCCAGATCGCGCACTACCCGGTGCATTTCCACATGGTACGGCAGGCCCCCAACGGCACCTACGTTAAGGACTGCTCGGTATGGGACTCGATGACTCGCTGGATCACTCTTCACGCGACCCAAAATGTGACGCTCCAGCGCAACGTCGGCTATAAGTCGATTGGACACGGCTTTTACATCGAAGATGGTGCCGAGGCCAACAACCGGCTGTATTCCAACCTTGGTGTTTTCGCGAAGCCGGCGATCAAGAACGCCACGATCAACCCGCGCAACGTCCCAGGCATACTGGCCGCCGAGACCGGGCCACCAAACTCCAAGCGTCCCTTCCCGTACTACTCCGACGTCGATGAGCCCAGCGTGTTCTGGATCATGAACGGCTGGAACGACTTCGAGTACAACATGGCGGCCGGGGCCGGCACCTGCGGGGCTTGCTATTGGCTGGTGCCGGGTCAAAACAGCGGTCGGGAAAACACCTTCCAGTTCGGGAAGGGCCCGAATGACTATAAAGCCCCATTCCCCAATTCCGCCATGACCTGGCGCGGATATCCCGCGATGCAGGGTTCTTTCGTGGGGGCCAACGACCCGGCAATTCCAACGCCGGGACCCACGCCTGCTCCCCCGACACCGCTGCCGACGCCTACTCCTTTCCTGAGACCCGCGTCGATCCAGGCATTGGCGGCAGGGAGGGCCGGAATGAGCCCGCTATTCAAGTTCGTGGGCAATTCCTGCTCCTCGGCGCAGAACTCGTTCGTCACGGTTGGCGGTCTAGGAGCATGTTCGGGCGTGGGACCGTCCGTTTCCGGCGACGTCGAGCACATGGTGCCGATAGACAACCCTGCCAAGCCGCCAGTTCCCTCCGGCCAGGACGCGCAGTATGCCGATACCTTCTACCCGCGCGTTTCAGGACTGCGCAAGCCAACTCGCTGCGGCGACAACTCCGACCCGAAAGTAGTCAATTCGCTGGATTGCAGCAGCAACGCCGTGGCCGTAGCGTGCAACGCGAACTCCTTTAATCCGCCACCGACCAAGGATCAATCGATCTACAACTGCGAAGCCACGGTGCTGGATCGATACACCACTTCATTTAATTGGGCCGAAACCAATTTCGCGGCGATCTGGCTGCGTCCGTTCTGGCATCTGTTGGTCAATAGCGCGATCACGGACTCGCAAAACGGCGGCATTACGCTGGTCACCGGCGGCGACTATACCCGCTCGTCAGTTATCGATGGCATGTGGGATGTGGCCAAGAAAACCGTATTCATCGGCCACACCCAACCCGAGGCCAGCTCAGCGGTCAAGAGCAATCCCTTCGCCTCCGCGGTCGGACCCTTCAATCCCTTGACCCAGGTCCAATGCCCAATCACCGACACCACGCTCAAGAAGCTGCCCACGGCCTGTATCATTCCTGACCAGGGAGCTGACTTTGAGGTGGCCAACTTCTCCGAAAATCAGCGGATGTTCAGCATCTACGACGGGCCCGCCTACCAGGACACCGACGCTTTCGTGGACATCGAGCCGAGCGTGCTGACCGGACTCAAGTGTTCACCGACACAGTCTCAGGCCTGCCCGCAGGCCACGCAGGTTTACGCGCGTCTGGGTGGCGTTCTGAAAGACTCCAAGAATCAATGCTACCTGCCCAACGCCGCCATCGCCTGGAAGTCTCCCAACGGGTTTTTCTACCCACCCGCGTTTCACTCGGTCAACTTGTCGTTTGCCAATACCCCGATTCGCCATTTCGTGATCGAGCCGGAGTTCGAACCCGGTACGTTTGGCACCGACATCGGCCAGGTCCAAAAACGCTATTGCACCTATCCCACTCCCACCGACACGACCCAGGGGCTATTCAACGGTTTTTCCGACATCGATCGCCAAACCGTACTCAATGACGATGACGGCACGCTGACCGGCCTGAAGGCGCAGCCCACGCCGCCCGTCAAAACCGTGCCGGAGACGATCTCGGTGAACTTCGACGATTTCTTCGACGCTCCGATCGAGGCCGTCGAATGCGGTTCGGACGTGAGTAACCCACCCGCAGGGTTCCCTCCCGGAACGGCCAAGACCAGTCCGTACGATCATCTGACCACGGTGGTCTATCCCGCCTGCGCTCGACTTGGTGGTCCTCCGGCGCCCGAGATAGCTTGCGGCATGGCGCCTAACCCACCCACCCCGCCACCGGGAGGTCAAAATCCGAACTGGGGTAGTAACTGCGGTGCGGGAACCAACCCACCCGGATGTTATGGCGTGCCCCTTATACGGCAGAACTTGATCAACGGAGAAGTGGCGGACCTCAATAAGCAAAGTATCCGGATGATGGGAGCCAACGAGTGGCAGCGCAATGCCTTGACCGGTAATTACGGTACTTATTACATCGATAGCGCGTCGGGTGCCACTGCCCAGAGCGGTAGTCAGACCAAGAATATCTTCGAGGCCAACCACACGTACTATGTATTCCTGGTTTACGCCAAACCCACCACTCACCAGACCTATCAGATGTGGATCGGGGCCAATCTAGCTAAGGACTGGGCGGATACGAACGTGTTCATGACCCGGGTCTTCCCGTCTGTCATCAATTTCCAAACCTTCGACAATACGCCCAACAACTGGCCATCGACTTGGACTAGAAGTTACGACAAGGACAGCGGCATATTGACCGTGACACTCGATATGGGCTTTGCCGACTTCATGACCAACTTCGCGCAGGCTGAGCAGGATTACTGTCTGCCTCATAGTTTTTGTATGCTGCAAAGCGGCGCCTGCGTGTGTAATCCGGCGAGCCGGGATTTCGCACTGTGCAATGCCAACAATATCTGTGGCAACTGGGCCGGCATCGACGTCGATTGGCCGAGCAAGGCCACAGGCCAAGCGGCTTACGGATACGGAGTTGTAAATGGCGCGTACGGCTTCGGGCTGAGGTTCCCCGATAATTTCAAGGCCGACAGCGCGAATCATCGTCCTACTCCGAACTGTGTCATGCAGACCGATAAAGGATGGAACATACCGTTGGTTCAGGCCAAGATTCCCGGAGACGCCTGTTTCAATACGCCCACTCAGTACCCGGCTGGCTCCAGTCCGATGTTCTGCATGGGACCTAAATGAAAGCGGCAGCAATTCTTGACCATCTTTAAAATACGCTGACCAGGTGGAACTCGCGCCTGGGAATCAGCCCGCAGCCGGCAGATCGAGGGAGAGATGAGAAAGCCTGCAACCACCAGTTCATCGCGGCGGTGGCCGCATCCGGAACCTCGAACGACCGACCAGACCTTGATAGGTGGGCGGCTGGTTATCGCCTGTTCGTTCGCTCTACTGGCCTCGGTAGTACTGGCGGGATGCAATGGGAGCAGTTCATCTGCCATAGTCGTGGTGCGAACCCCCACTCCCACAGCTACTTCGACATCGGCAGCGACAGCCACGCCTACTCCCATAGAGACGTCAACGCCAACTCCGCTGCCGTCTTCGACAGCAACCGGCACGCAGACCGCGACTCCAAGACCGACCTCGACCGCAACGGCGACCTCGACTCCGACAGCGACCGCGACTCCTACAGCTACGCCGACGCCGGTGGTAGCGGCCGGTTCCGGTGCGGTCGCCGTCAACTGTGAGACCCAGCATGCCTGGGTAGCGATGAATAACACGGGCGCCGGCGGGGCCGATGGAACCGTGGCCGAAGTGGACCTCAGCATCAATCCTGCGACCACCAACCCGGTTATTGCCAAGCTCGATCTGGGAATCGACGTTCCCAGCGGGGTCGCGCTCACTCCTACACAACTGCTGGTAGTGGCCGGTGACATTAGCGGGGGCCATCTCTACATATTCAACCAAAGCGATAACAAGCCGGTTGCCGGCTCGCCGTTTGCTTTTCCGCCCGGGAGCGACACCTTTGGGATTTCCGGCGTGGTCTACGATCCAGTACACAACCAGGCCGTGGTCTCGATGTGCGATGCTGTTACCTGTACAGGCAGCCAGGATTCGGCCACAGGATGGGCCATTTTCGATCTCGCGACCAACAAGTTCGGCCCGGTTATCTCGGCGCCTGAACCAGACTCTGTGAGTCTCAATCCTGATACCGGCGTGATCGTGGCTCCGGCCGACTCGATTGATCCGCCCTCCGATGCCAATGCGATCCTGGCGGGCAACGAGACTCAAGCCTGCCTGCTTTCGGACCTCAATTTGACCAACGATGCGGGCGATCCGGACGGCTCCTCGGCCGACCCGACGACGAATCTATTCGCGGTCGGCGACTTCTTTATCCCGGTCGTCACCGTTCTTAACTTGAACGGGGCGACCTTCTCCGGTCCCCCAGCGTCCTGCATGCTGCATGAGGCCGGTACCAATCCCAATTCAGTGGACGTCGAGGTGTTTGCCGCCACCGGCGATCCCTCCGACGTGGTCGCGATCAATCCGGTCACTCATCAGGTACTGGCGGCCTCGGACCTGGGGCCCGACGTGGGGTTGATTGATTTGCCGAGCGCGCCGTCCGCACAACTTAAAGGACCGTTTACGTTCGCAGCTTCCTCGCTGCCGCTGCAGCCCGATGACAATTCGTTTTCCGCGGTCGATGAGCCTTTCAGTGCCGCGGTCGATACCTGTCAGAATAAGGGGCTTATCGCCAACGCCACCTTCACTTTCCTGGCCCGGGTCGACCTCGCGACATTGCACGACCATCCGGCCAAGATCAGCACGGCGCTGCCGAAGGGCACATGTTTTGGCGGCTTCTCGCTGTCATGCGACAATGGCAATGGCGTTACGTTCTTTCCGCTGCCGGTGGAACCCTCAGGTGGCGGTCCCATTTCGGTCAACCGTCGTCTCAGGCTTGGAATGAACGGCCGGGTTTTAGGCGGTCAGCATTAATCGCGAAGGCGAAACGGTTTCCACGTAAATAGGACTTTAATCAGATGGCTGATAACGTCGAGATTCAGGGACAGATCGATCCTCGCTTCAACCGCGTCAAGGAAGCATTCGCGGAAAACTTTGCCGCCAAGGGCGAGGTCGGCGCGGCGGTGGCGATTACGCTGGACAATCGCCCCGTGGCAGACCTTTGGGCCGGTTTTTCCGATCGCGCCAAAACCACGCCATGGACTCGCGATACGATCGTGAACGTCTGGTCCACGACCAAGGGGCCGGCTGCGATGTGCCTGCATCGGCTGGCGGAGCAAGGGCGGCTCGACCTCAACGCCCCGGTTGCCGGCTACTGGCCGGAGTTCGCACAGGCCGGCAAGGACAAAGTGCCCGTCAGCTATCTGCTGAATCACAAGGCCGGTCTTCCCGCGCTGAAACAGAAAATGCCCGATGAGATGCTTTACGACTGGGACGCAATGACTTCCGCGCTGGCGGCGCATACACCCTGGTGGGAGCCTGGCACGCGCCACGGCTACCATGCGTTCACCTACGGATACCTCATTGGCGAGGTGCTGCGCCGAATCACCGGGATTAGCCTCGGCGCCTATCTGCAAAAGGAAATCGCGCAGCCGCTGGGACTGGATTTTCACATCGGCCTGGGAGCGGAGCACGACGGCCGCGTTGCGCAAATGATAGGGGCCGACCCGCCGCCTCCAGGAGAGCGCAACCTGTTCACCGAGGCCTTCAAAGATCCGGAATCGGTCAGCTACAAGGCGCTGTCCAACCCGGCCTCGCTGATGAAGGTGAAGACGATAAATACGCGCGAATGGCGCGGCGCGGAGATTGCTGCGGCCAATGGCCATGGCACTGCGCGTGCGCTCGCGCGCCTTTATGGCGCGCTGGCCTGCGGTGGCCAGGTCGACGGGATCCATGTGCTGTCCGCAGACAACATCCGGCGCTGCTATACGGAACAGTCCCGGGGACAAGATGCCGTGCTACTGCGTGAAACAAGATTCGCGTTGGGGTTCATGCTGCCGCAGCCGGGAACGGCTCACGACCGCAATCCGCACAACTTCGGGCATTCGGGTGCGGGCGGGTCGATTGCCTATGCGGATCCCGACGCGCGGGTCGGCTTTGCCTACATCATGAACAAGATGCGCACCGACGCGGTTCTCGATACGCGCGCCGCCGCTCTGATCGACGCGATGTACGCCTCTCTATGACGCCGCTCTGGAACTGACCGCAGTGAAGGTGCACCGGCCCGGGGGGACTGGCCCGGGCCGGTGCCCGTTATCGGATGCCGCCGGACGAACGCGCCAGGATTGCGGGGGTTGCGTTCGTCACTGCTGAGGATGCAGGTAAGACAGGATGAGGTTCGCGGCTCCCGACGTCATGGATAGGTGTAGGTTGACGTGTGCTCTCTTTGCACCGCGCCGTTGTCGGTTGTGGTGGTAGTAGTGGTAGAAGAGCTAACCGGCGGCGCCTCTTCAACGGCCGGCGTCGCCGTGTGGCTAACTTCCTTGGTGTAGGAAAAGCAGCCGGTCAATATCAGGGGAACAGCGGCGCTGATCATCGCCACAGCGATCCGTTTTGGAAATTTCATAAGCTTCTCCCGCCGCCGCAGGCAAAAGCCTGCGACGGCTCTCCGTTTACTCCACGGTCTAACGCGTTACCGTCACACGATTTCGCCTGCTTCCGAATCAGTCATCCGAGTTCGTTTCGTGCTTCTCGGAGTGCGTTACGCCCAGCGGCCCGAAGGTGGTTGTGCTCTCCTTCTTTTCTTCAACGCTCGGCGCCGGGGGAGGCGGCGGCTCCACGTTTTCCGTCGTGGTTGTAGTGGTCTCGGATGATGCTGCTGGCGGACTGACTACGACCGGCGGCGGATTTTCCACCGTTTTGCGCGTTACCGTTCGGCTGCTGACGCTGGGAACGACAGGGGCAGTGGTTGTGGTCGTGGTGTCAGACTCCGTCGCCGCGGTCTGCGGCCACGCACTAGCGCCGGCTCCGAAAGCCACCGCGAAAGCCGCCGCAGGAATCCATATGCGAGTAAGCCTCATACCTTACCTCCGTAAAGGAACTGGCCGCTTTAAACGCACATGGCGTGCCACTCCGACCCATTAGGAAAGATTCGATATAAGGCGCATTTTGCCGCCAGCACGCACTGTGAATCCCGGTAATTGTTACTGATGAGGTCGAATTTGGCCCCTCGCCGCATGCCGCGCCGAATGTGAAACCCCGGCGCACGCGGTGTGAAAGCTCTTTTCACGCCTGAAACCTCAAAGAGACGAAATGTCAAAGACCAGCTGCGGGGAGAAAACGTCATGGAAACTACGAGGATCACTGTCAACGGGTTGCAAGTATCGCGCGTCGGGCTGGGGACCTGGTCGATGGGCGGATGGATGTGGGGCGGTGCGGAAGAAAGCGAAGCGATCGCAACGATCGCGGCGGCTATCGATCACGGCGTTACCCTGATCGATACCGCGCCGGTTTATGGTTTGGGCCGATCCGAGGAAATCGTCGGCAAGGCGCTGAGCGAAAGCAAGACGCGCAGCCGGGTGACTATTGCAACCAAAGCGGGACTGCAATGGAGCGGCGGCCAGCCGTGGCGCAACGCCGGGCGCGCGCGAATTCTCGCCGAGGTCGAAGCGTCGCTGCGGCGCTTGCGCACCGACGTGATCGACATCTACCAGGTGCATTGGCCCGACCCGATGGTGCCGATTGAGGAAACTGCGGAGGCCATGAACGCGCTGTTCAGGCAGGGCAAGATCCGCGCGATCGGCGTCAGCAATTTTTCGGTTGAGCAGATGAAGGCGTTTGCCGCCGTCGCGCCGATTCATACCGTACAGCCGCCCTACAATCTGTTCGAACGCGGTATCGAGAAAGACCTTCTGCCCTACTGCAACTGGGAGGGAATCGCCGTGCTGGCTTACGGCCCGATTTGCCGCGGCCTGCTCAGCGGCCGCATGGACGCGGGCACGGTCTTTTCCGGCGATGACCTGCGCCTTGAGGATCCGAAATTCAGGCAGCCGCGCTATGGGCAATATCTGAAGGCGGTCGAGCAGTTGGATCGCTTCGCCCGCGACAATTACGGCAAGCGTGTGATTCACCTGGCGCTGCGTTGGATGCTGGATCAGCCGGGCGTAACCGCAGCCCTGTGGGGCGCCCGGCGCCCCGGCCAACTCGATCCGATCGAGCAGGTGATGGGATGGTCGATCAGCAACGACGCACGAGCCGCGATCGATCGCATCATCCGCGAGGCGGTCACCGACCCCGTCGGCCCCGGGTTCATGGCGCCGCCGGCGCGCGCGCAAGGCTCCGAAGCCGCAGCGGAGATGCGGCCTCATGCGTAAAGGAGCCGCCGCGCGGCTGACCTGAGGTATTCGGCCACTGGGTTTGGAGGCGTCTAGTTATGATGGCATTGGTCAGGCTGGCGTTGCGCCGGCCGCTGTCGGTCGCCGTGATGGCGGTGTTGATGCTGGTGTTGGGCGTGTTGTCCTTCACCATGATGAACGTTGACATCTTTCCGTCAATCGACATCCCGGTGGTGATGGTGATTTGGAATTATCCCGGCCTCTCCACCATCGACATGGAACGCCGGATTGTGATCATCAGCGAACGGGCCTACTCAACCACGGTAAATGGCATCGAACACATTGAGTCGGAGTCGATCGACAGTATCGGTTTGCTCAGAGTCTATTTCCAGCCGGACGCGGATATCGCGTCGGCAATCGCTCAGATCAACGCGGTGTCCGAGACCATCCTGAGCAACCTGCCGACCGGCACGACGCCGCCGCAAATTATCTCGTACAATGCCTCCAACGTTCCCGTGGCACAGCTCAACATCTACAGCGACACGCTGTCGGGCCAGCAGTTGTTCGACTATGGATTCAATTTTATCCGCCTGCAGCTCTTCACGATTCCCGGGTTCTCCTCGCCGGCGCCGCTGGGCGGCGTGCAGCGCTCCGTACAGGTTAATCTGGACCCCACCGCACTGTACGCCAATCGACTCTCGCCCCAGGACATCGGCAACGCGCTGGACACAACCAACGTGGTGATACCGGCGGGCACCGCCCGCATGGGAAATTACGAATACAACGTCGATGTTAACATGAGCCCGGCCACGATGCGCGAATTCAACCGGCTGCCGGTCAAGGTGGTCAACGGCACGCCGGTGTTTCTGGGCGACGTGGCCCCGGTTACCGACACCCATCAGCCGCAGGACAACGTCGTGCGCGTGGACGGCAGGCCCGCCACCTATCTGATGGTGATCAAGCATGCCGCCGCGTCCACGATGGCGGTGGTTGACGCGGTCAAGGCACGGCTCGGCGACATCCGCGCGGTCGCGCCGAGGGGGCTGCAGGTCGCGCTAACCTTCGACCAGTCGGCCTTTGTGCGCAACGCGTTGTTCGAAGTTGTCCGTGAAGCGCTGATCGCTGCTGCATTGGTAGCCCTGATGGTCCTGATATTCGTCGGGTCGCCCCGCAGCATGCTGATCGTGATCACTTCGATTCCACTCTCCATTCTCACCGCGATAGTCGGGCTGAAGCTCGCCGGCGAAACGATCAACACGATGACCCTGGGCGGAATCGCACTGGCGGTCGGGATGCTGGTGGACGACGCCACCGTGGAAATTGAGAACATCCACCGCAACCATGCGATGGGCAAGCCGCTGTTGGCCGCGATCATTGAGGGTGCGTCCCAGATCGCGACGCCGACGCTGGTTGGCACACTGTCGATCTGCGTGGTCTTTTTTCCGGTCGTCCTGCTGCAAGGCGTCGCGCGTTTTTTGTTTACCCCGCTGGCATTGGCGGTGGTCTTCGCGATGCTCACTTCTTACCTGCTCTCCCGCACACTGGTTACAACGATGGCTGCCTACCTGCTGCCGGAGACCCACCAGGAAATTCGGGGCGAGGGAATATGGGGCCGCTTTCTGCTCGGATTCGAAACCGGATTTGAACGTTTGCGCGAGCGCTACGCTGCGGCATTGGAAAAATTTGTCGCCTATCGGCGCCTTTCTCTTATCTGCGTGACGCTGATCGTGGCCGGCTCGCTGCCGCTGCTCTGGTTCGTTGGCGAGGATTTCTTCCCGGCGGTGGATGCCGGGATGATGAAGCTGCATGTGCGTGCTCCGGCGGGAACCCGCATAGAAAGGACAGAGCGCATCGTCGACGACATCGAAAGGACCATCCGCGGCATCGTCCCCGCCGGCCAACTGGAGGGAATCAGCGACAACATCGGCGTTCCGACCTCCTACGACCTGGCCTTTTACCAGACCGACAACACCGGCCCGCACGATGCCGATGTGCTGATTCAGCTCAAGCCCAACCACGGGCCCACACGTGTTTACCAGGATCGCATCCGCCAGGCGCTCGCGCTCAAGTTCCCCGGAGTCGATGCATACTTTCAGGCTGCCGACATTATAAACCAGGTTCTGAACTTCGGCCTGCCCGCGGCTATCGACGTGCAGATTACCGGCAACGACCTGGACTCCGATTATGCAATCGCAGCCCGGCTTCGGGCCATGATGGCGCAAATACCAGGCGTCGCCGATCTGAGGATCGCGCAGGCGCTTGACTATCCCGCTTTCAAAGTGGACGTCGATCGTGTCAAGGCCCTGGAGGTAGGCGTTACCGAGCAGCAGGTGGCCTCCAGTCTGCTGGCTTCGCTCAGCGGCGCCACGCTGCTGCAGCCCAATTTCTGGCTCGACCCGAAAAACGGCGTCAATTACCGGGTAATCGCGCAAACTCCCTATCACGTCATCGACTCGACCAACAGCCTGGCCAACACACCCATAACCGCCGGTACTTCCTCGGTACCTGACGCCGGTCTCCAAAATGCCATGACCAGCGCGCTCAATTTCAACGGCAGTATTCAGGGGCTTGGTCTCAACGCACACGATGGCGCCAATACCGGCACCCAACTGCTGTCCAACGTCGCGGCTATCCGCCACGGTGTTGACCCCTCGGTCGTCAATCACTACACGGTCCAGCGAGTAATCGACGTGGATTGCGCTGTGTCAGGCCGTGACCTGGGCAGCGTCAGCGCCTCCGTGCAAAGAGCTGTGAGCGCGCTTGGTCAACTCCCCGCCGGCACCAAAATCTCGGTGCTCGGCCAGAGCCAGGCGATGCGCAATTCGTTCAACACGATGGGCCTGGGGCTGATCCTCGCCATCGTGCTGGTTTACCTGCTGATGGTGGCGAATTTCCAGTCATGGTTGGAGCCCTTCATCATCACGCTGGCGATTCCGGGCGCGCTGGCGGGGGTGCTCTGGATGCTGGCGCTGACTGGAACGACGATCAACGTGGAATCACTGATGGGCACGGTGATGGCGGTGGGCGTGGGCGTCGCCAACGGCAATCTGTTGATCACGTTTGCCAACGAGCTGCGCGAGGAGGGTCGCGATGCCGTTTCCGCGGCAATCGAAGCCGGACGCATCCGGCTGCGCCCGATTTGCATGACCGCGCTGGCGATGATCCTGGGCATGCTGCCGATGGCTCTGGCGATCGGAGAAGGCTCGGAGCAGAACGCACCGCTGGGCCGCGCGGTCATCGGAGGGCTGCTGGCCGCCACTCTAATGACGTTGTTTGTGGTGCCGGCTGCGTATGCGGTGCTGAGCCGCTCGCTCATCACCAAGCGGGACCGCGATCGGCGCATCGAATCTATCGGCGTGGACATGTAGAGAGGTAACGGTCCGAACATGGAAGATCAAAAGGAAAATCAAAACCGTTCCCGATATGGTTGGCGCTTTTTACTCGGGTGGGCGGCAGCCGTAATTGGCGCCGTGATGCTGCCAGCGGCCCTGCTCGCGGCGCGCCATTTCCAGATACAGAGTCAGACTGTCATCCTCCAACAAACCGCCGCCCGCGGGCCGCGTGTGCTGGCCGTGGGGCTGAGCCCGGAGGCTGGCAAGCGCGATCTTGATATACCGGCAACGATTCACGGCTATGTGGAAACACCGGTGTACGCCAAGGTTTCGGGCTACCTGAAAACCATATTCGTGGATAAGGGCGATCGGGTTAGAAGCGGCCAGGTGCTGGCTTTCCTGCAATCGCCCGAACTCGACAAGCAAGTTGCGGACGCAAAAGCCTACTACTGGTTGTGGCAGGTCACCGACCGGCGCAACCAGTACTTGGAAAGGCACGAGGTAATCGCGGCGCAGGCGGCGGACGAATCGCACGCGACGCTGCTGCAGGCGCAAGCCTCCTATCAGCAACTGCTTGCGATGCAGTCCTATGAAGTGGTGCGCGCGCCGTTCGACGGTATGATCACGGTGCGCTACGTGGATCCCGGCAACTTGGTTCCACAATCTACAGCGTCGAGCACCAATTTCCCGATCGTTGCCTTGTCGTCGTTAAGCCCGCTGCGAGTTTACGCGAGCGTCCCGCAAAGCGACGCGCCTTACATTCGGGACCGCGACCCGGCTTCAGTATCGGTGGCCGAATACCCGGGTCGCCAATTTGACGGCTCTGTTACGCGCCATCCCGACGCGCTCGACCCCTCCACTCGCACGATGCTGGTAGAGGTCGACCTGCCCAACCGCGATCGCTCCCTGTACCCGGGGATGTACGCCACGGTTCACATCAACGTGAGCGTATCGCAAAGCGCTCTGGTCGCGCCTGACGACGCGCTCATCTTTCATCAAAACCGGGTTTTTCTCCCGATCGTTCGCGATGGACATCTCCATCTGCAGCAGGTGACTCTGGGCCATGACGACGGCATCAACGTCGAGGTAATCGGTCCCGTGCATCGGGGCGACCTGGTAGCCATGAACGTTGGTCAATCCGCGCGCGATGGCGAACCCGTGCAGCCCGTAACCACCGACGGTGCCGTGGCGTCCGAGTAGCAGCGCGGATAATTGCCGCTGCTAACCGGCGGGGCGATAATGCTATCTAGCGCTCCGCTTGATGAGAAACTGCTGCGGATGCAACGGAGGTGGATGATGGCTAATCCCACGAAACCCAATCTGATCAAGGCGTCCGAAATCCGCGCGGGCGAGGTTCAGTTTTCGCATCCGTGGAACCCCAGCTCTCAACTGCATGGAATGCGGCTCGGTCCATTAACCGGCTTGGAGCGCACCGGAGTCAACCTTGGGCGAATACCGCCGGGCAAAGAGTCGTTCGTATACCATCTGCATCATCAGGAGGAGCAATGGCTCTACATAATCGCGGGCAAAGGTATCGCGGAAATTGACGGCGCCGAGTACGAAGTAGGGCCGGGCGATTTCATGGGTTTTCCCACCCCTTCGGTGGCGCATCACCTGCGCAATCCTTTTACGGAGGATTTGTTGTATCTTGCGGGGGGAGAGCATCGGGACATGGACGTCGCGGATTTTCCGAAGCTCGGCAAGCGGATGTTCCGTTTCGCCGATAAGGTCGAGATTCACAATCTCTCCGATGCGAAACCGTTTGGTCCGTTAAAGAGCTGATCGCGGTTTGGCAAACCCGATTTGGAGGAATTGAAATGACTTACAAGGGCGGATGCCATTGCGGACGTATCGCGTTTGAAGTTGAGGGCGACCTGGCTGAGGTGATGGATTGCAATTGTTCAATTTGCGCCAAGCGCGGCTACCTGCACTGGTTCGTGGCCCCGGACAAGCTGCGCGTGCTCACGTCCGAGTCCGCGCTGGCGACATATACGTTCAAGAGCCACAAGCTCAAGCACCATTTCTGCCCCAACTGCGGATGCGCACCGTTCGTCAGGGCGGCGGAGGGAGCGGCGGTCAACGTGCGCTGCCTGGACGGAGTCGAGATCGCGGGCCTGAAGGTAAAGCCGTTCGACGGCCGGAGTTTGTAAGCCGCGTGGCAGGCATCGCTAAAAGCCCATCGTGATTCCCGCCACGAAATTAATTGGCGGTGACTTGAATCCCAGGCTCGACTGGTATCGGCGATCGAAGAGATTCTGAACGCGCACGTAAACCTGTTCCCGGCTGAGCAGCTTCCACTGCAATCCGGGCGAATAGTTGACCGTAAAATCGAACCGGTTGTACGCGGCGTTGTCCAGGATCGTTCCCTTCGGCGATACGTCGTCGCGATCGCCCACGAATACGTAGATCAAATCGGCGCTGAGCGCGTCCGTTGCGCGCAACAATTCGCTGCGCGCGTAGTGCAGCGTTGCGGACGCGGAATACTTGGGCGTGCGCAGCGGAACACTGCTGGATTGCTCTGAGCGATGAGTCTCGTCCAGATAGGTGAAATTGCCGCTGAGTCCGATTCCATGCCATGGCGACAGCACCGGAATAAACTCCACGCCCTGCGTATCGACCCGGCCCGCATTTCCCGCCTCCGATCCAAACGGGCAGTTGGGGCCGACCGTGCACGGCACGGGCACGATTAGATTGTGGATGCGCCGGGTAAAATAAATCACTCCCACGGTTGCAACTTCGCCAAAATTCTTGCTGATCCCGGCATCGTATTCGCTCGATATCTCCGGGCCCAGGTTCGGGTTGCCGAAGCCGGGGAAGAACAGTTCGTCGAAGCTGGGCGCGCGGAAACCCTCGCTGTAGCTGCCCCGCAGCGCCGCGCCGAGCCGCTTAATCGGGATCACAACGGCCCACGCCGGGCTGACCTCTTCGCCGAAATCGCTGTCGCCGTCAACGCGGAAGCCGCCGGTGATTGTCGCCACTGCGCCGGGTAGGGTCTCCTCCTGCTGCATGTAGCCAGCGTACTCCTGGCGCTCGTGGTGGAAATCGCTCGAGACATTGAAGAACGGGTTGACCTCCTCGTTGCGGATTCGCGCCCACTGGTCATGAAAATCAAAACCAGCCAGCGTTCTGCCCCAGTCCCAAGTGTAAACCACGTCGGTGTTAGTGGCGCGGTTCTCGTCGGGGATGTCGTCAACTTCGAAAGTCGGGTTCGCTGACTCGGGGTAATTGTTGAGACGGATCTCGTCGCGCACGAAGAACCCGCTCCATTTGGCCCACAGGCGGTCGGTGAAGTTGTGCTCGACTTCGCCTTTGAAGAGCAAGAACTCGCCCCGCTGATGCGCGTTGGGATCGAGCAGCTCGCCCACGGAGTTGGAGAAATTCACCAGGTCGACGTTGGACCTGATGTAGCGGGCAAACCCTCGCACTATCGTATTGCTGCCCAAGCGGTAGTCCAGGCGTAGCGCCCCGGAGAGATTGTCCGAGCTGTCGTTGACCGGGCGAAACCCTTCCGTCGATTGGTATGAGATCGATCCGGAATAGGCGAAATTGCCTTGCGCGCCGTTGGCGGTGAAGACCTGGCGCTCCGTGCCCCGGTTGCCTCCCTCCGAAAGCAGGCTGAAATGCGGAGCACCCTGGCCCTGCTTGCTGATCACGTTAACCACGCCGCCAATTGCCTGCGAGCCATAGAGCGCGCCGCCCGATCCGCGCACCACTTCCACTTGTTCGATATTGTCGGTGGTCAGAGTCGAAAAATCGAAGGCCCCCGTGCTGACGGTGTTCACGTCAACGCCATCAACCAGGATCAGGGTTTGCGCCGAGGTGCTGCCGCGAATCGTGACGTCGGTCTGCGTGCCCGGCGAACCAGCCTGGTTGACCTCGACGCCGGGAAGCTGTTGCATCGCGGGCGCGATCAGACCAAGCTTCTGGTCCTGCATTTGGCCGCCCGGCATCACGCTGACACTTGTGCCGATTTGGCTGAGCGGCTGCTTTATACGAGTCGCGGTTACAACCACCTCGCCGAGCTTCACCGGCTTCGCTTTGGAGGCTGCGACGCCAGCCTCAGGTTTGTGCGTGGCGTGGCGCGCCGGATCTTGTCCGGGGGCAGGGGAGCCAGTGCCGGATGTTGAGCTGTTGTTGGCAGGCGCTTGCGAATACGCCCGCGTGGGCGCGAGCGCAAGAGCGCCGAGCAGAAAAATGGTTGCGGCAGTGAGCCTCATCGATCTCCACCTCGTAGACCTTGGGGCTGGGACCGCCTGGCCCGCGAGATGAAGCTCAGACCCTCGATGTAGTCAAGACGAAAACCGGGTCCGAAGCCGTCTTCCCCGCGGAAGACCAAGCGGCTCGTTCACCCGGCCGGTTTCCTGGCTTGGGGTTCATCCTCCGGCCCGCCTTCCCGATTAAACGGTGGCACTTTGGGCCTTCGTTCCCCCTCACAGTTGCGGGGCAGCGCCGGATTTGCACCGGACTTCCCGAACACCGGGTCGCACAAAGAGGTACAACTTGATGCGACCTCGGTCAACAACGCGATACTATTGATGAACTCGGCGAAGCTGCAAAAGTTCGATCATTGCGCGCCCGGTTGTGCTGTCGCAGGGAGGGTTGACGAGGTAACCACCGGTAACTACTTTGGCTCCGATGAAGTCGGTCGGTGTCAAGCAGCTGAAGGCGAGGCTGTACGTTTGTCCTGGCCAGAGAGAAGATCAAAGGCATTGACCTACTTACCGTTGACGACCCTTTGCTGAGGGCCGCACTGGCTATTTAGCTCTCGTGCCCGGAAGCGAATCATATCTGTCGCGTCAAATGTGATGACATTGTCTTGAGTTCGTCAGCGGCTCCATGAGTTTGCATACCGACCTGGTGGTGCTGGCCAAGGTGATCACCGTCGCGATCGCCGTCGGCCTCGATGTGCTGGCGGTTTCGGTCGGAGTTGGCGTGGCGCGCCTGGCGTGGGACGCCAGCCTGCGCGTGGGCGTGGCGTTTGCCAGCTCCGAGATCATCATGCAGGTAGTGGGATTTGGCCTCGGCACCGGGCTGGGCCGAATGATTGGAGAAGTCGCCAGCTACGTCGGCTTCGCGCTGCTCGCCCTGGTTGGCTTTTTCATGATCCGCGCTTCGATTCGCGGCGAGGAGGAAGCGAAGTTCGACGCAACTCGGGGTGCCGGCCTGCTGCTAACCTCGCTCTCGATCAGCCTGGACTCACTGGGCGTCGGTTTCGCCCTGCCCGGCGTCTCGATCCCGCTGGTGCCCCTGCTGATCACGATCTCGATCAGCACCACAATTTTCACCTTCGTGGGATTGGAGTTCGGTGCCCGCCTGGGCGAGCGCTACGAAAGGGGCGCCGAGCGAGCCGCCGGAATCATTTTGATTGTGCTTGCCGTCCTGTTTACCCTTGAGCACATGGTTGCGTAGCTGAAGGCGAAGACCTTTACACCCTCGCGTATTACTCCAGGCGATCGCCAACGGCGAGCCGGCGGCCGCGCGCGAAGTCGTCGGCCCTCATTCGCTTGCGGCCGGCGGCCTGTACCTCGAGCAGCCGAAGCCTTCCGCTGCCGCACTGCACCAACGGAGCTCCTTTCAATTCAACGATCGTCCCCGGCGGCGACAGAGCGCCGCCTGAGTCCTCCATCGGCGCGGCGCCGTATATCCGCAACTCCTCGCCCTTGCATCGAGTAAACGCCACCGGCCAAGGATCGTAGGCGCGCATCATCCGCTCGATCTGGTCCGCGGACCGAGTCCAGTCGATGCGCGCTTCATCCTTCTTGACCATGCTGGTGTAGGTTGCCTGGGAGTCATCCTGCGCGGTTTCACGCAGCTCGCCCCTGGCCAGGGCGCCGAGTGCGTCGAGCATCGCCTGAGCTCCAAGCTCGGCCAGTTTCTGCGTCAACGTCGCCTGCGTTTCATTCGGCGCGATGGGCGCCTCGCGCTGCAGCAGAATCGGTCCCGCGTCCATCTGTTCGACCATCCGCATGATCGTGACACCCGTGACCTTGTCACCGGCGAGCAGCGCGCCCTGGATCGGCGCCGCTCCGCGATGGCGCGGGAGCAATGAGGCGTGCATGTTCAGCGGCATCAGCGCCGGGGCCTCGAGCAGCGTGGAGGGCAGGATGCGTCCGTACGCGGCCACCACCAGAAGATCGGGCAGGTATGATTTCACCTCCGCAAGAAATTCCGCGGTGCGGATTTTCGATGGCTTGAGCACCGGTACTCCGTGCTCTGCCGCAACCTCGGCCACTTCGGAGGGATGCAGCTTGAGTCCGCGGCCGCGCGGCTGGTCCGGACGCGTTACCGCTGCAACGACGCGGGCTGGTGTATCCTGTGCCTCGAGCAGACGCTTAAGGATATTGGCCGCCAGCGCAGGCGTACCCATGAAGATGACTGAGAGTAGCGGGTTAGAGGCGGGGACTGGAGGGCCGCTCCCCATCGGTCTTGCCCTCCTTGAGCGCCTTCTGGAGTTTGCGACGGTAGAGTTCGCGTTTGATGCGGCTGATGCGGTCAATGAACAGCTTGCCGTCCAGATGGTCGATCTCGTGCTGCAGTACGACGGCCAGCAGCCCGTCGGCTTCGACCTCGATTTCGCTCTGTTCAGGCGTATAGGCGCGCACCAGCACCTTGGCCGCGCGTTTTACGTCGGCGTTGTAATCGACCACCGAAAGGCAGCCCTCTTCCCAGGTGACCGAACCGTCCCGCTCGATAATTTGCGGATTGACCAGCTTGAGCAGGCGCTTGCCAGGGTTCTGATGGTCGATGTCGATTACCACCAGGCGGCGCGACTCGCCGACCTGGGGCGCGGCCAGACCAATACCGGGAGCCGCGTACATGGTCTGCACCATGCTCTCGACCAGGGCATTGATATGGCCGTCAAGGTCTCTGACTTCCCTGGCCGGCTCTTTCAGAACCGGGTCCGGATAGGTACGTATTTTAAGCAGCGCCATCGGCGGATTTATTATTCGAAGTGCAGACTGGTGCGGCGATCTTTCTACACCCTGCTAGTCTTCAGCTTACCAGAGTGAAGAAGTTGCATAAAGTACGGGCGGCTCAGGAACGCAAGGGGCTTTAGAGATGCTGACACGATGCGGATGGGCCGGAAGCGAGCTGATGACCCGCTATCATGACGAGGAATGGGGTGTGCCGGTGCACGAGGACCGCACCCTGTTTGAGTTTCTTTGCCTCGAAGGGGCCCAGGCGGGACTGAGTTGGGAAACCGTGCTCAAGAAGCGTGAGAACTACCGCGCGGCTTTTGCCAATTTCGATCCCGCCGCGGTGGCGGCGATGAATCGGCGCAAGCTCGACTCTCTGCTCAAGGATTCGGGCCTGATTCGCAACCGGCTCAAGATTGAATCCGCGGCGCGCAACGCAAAAGCGCTGCTCAAGCTGCGCGAGGAATTTGGCAGTTTCGACGCCTACATCTGGCGCATCGTGGAGGGCCGGCCGCTAATCAACGCCTGGCAAACGATGAAGCAGATTCCGGCGCAAACCCCTCTCTCGGACGCGATGAGCAAGGATTTGCGCAAACGCGGCTTCAATTTCGTCGGCTCGACTATCTGCTACGCATTCATGCAAGCGGTCGGAATTGTGAACGACCATCTGGAGAGCTGTTTCCGGTATAAGCAGGTGCAAGAGCGCGGGAAATCGCGCCGAGCACCGCGGGTTGATATCAGTTCGCGAGGATGATGTCCGGCGCGTCACTCGATTCCATCTCCGCGCTTTGCCACAATTGACTACAGCCAGATGCAAGAACCGGAGCCGCTACAATCGGCCATCACTGAAAGCGTCCGCGAACAACCTGCCAGCCCGAAAGGCGCAAGATTGGGAGCGTTTCGCGCCCTGCGCCATCGCAACTTTCGACTTTTCTTCTTCGGCCAACTCACCTCGCTGGTCGGCACCTGGATGCAAATCGTGGCGCAGGGTTGGCTTGTCCTAAGGCTCAGCAATTCGCCCTTCAAGCTGGGACTGGTATCGTTCTCGAGCTATGTTCCGCTGCTGCTGGTGACGGTCTTTGCCGGCGTGGTGGTCGATCACGTCGATCGGCGCCGCCTGATCGTCATCACGCAAACCTGCCTGATGTGCTCGGCCTTCGTGTTGGCTGCTCTCACCTGGGCTCGGGTGGTACGGGTGGAGCACATTATAATACTGGCGTCATTCAACGGGCTCGTTAATGCCTTCGACTTACCCGGACGTCAGACCTTCCTGGTCGAAATGGTGGGCGGCAGGCGCGAAGACCTGCCCAACGCAATCGCGCTAAATTCCATGACCTTCAACGGCGCCCGCGCGATCGGCCCGGCGATTGCCGGCCTGATGCTCATGGTGATCAGCGAGTCGGGGTGCTTCTTCTTAAACGGCATCAGTTACATGGCGGTGATCTGGAGTCTGCTGGAGATGGACCTTCCTGCCCGCCAGATGCAACGCTTCGGCTCAACGATGCTCAAACGGGTGCGCGAAGGCTTCTCGTATGCGGCCCATCATCCGGCGACGCTTAACCTGCTGATCGCGGTTGCCCTGATCATGGGCCTCGGGATGCAGTACTCGGTCCTGGTGCCGGTGTTTGCCCGGAACGTCCTTCACGGTCAGGCGCGCACTTATGGCTTCCTGATGGCGGCGCAGGGAATCGGGGCGTTGTGCGGCGCGGTGGTGCTGAGCTGGCGCTCGCACGAGCCGGCGCAAATCCGCCAGCATCTGGCCGCCGGCGCATGTCTGCTGGGCTCCGCGATCGTAATTTTCGGCCTGTCGCGATGGATGGCGCTGTCGGTCGCGGCGCAGATGATGGTCGGCGCGGGAATGATCAATTACGTGGCTTCAACCAACACCCTGGTGCAGTTGTTCGTCAGCGACGAATTGCGCGGCCGCGTGATGAGTCTCTACACGATGTCACTGATGGGCCTGGCGCCGCTCGGCAGCCTGGAGGTGGGCTTCATCGGCCAGCATCTCAGCCCCGAGCTGGCGGTGGTGATGGCGGGCAGTATCGCGCTCATGTCCGCCGCCTTCCTCATTTCCAGGCTGAAGATCATGGCCGCGGCTCGGGTAGCCCACTAGCCGGCGGCGCGGTATCATACCGGGCGCGAGAGGCGTAACGGGTGCATTGATGGTCAACTTCGAAGACCTGGATTTGGATCGGATCGTCGAACAGGTTTGCGCCGGCGTCAAACTGGATCGGGAAACCGCGCGCGCAATCCTCAACTGTCCCGATGAACGGATAGGCGACCTGCTCGCGGCGACGCTCAGAGTGCGCGAGGCCGGTTTTGGCCGTCAGGTCAAGCTGTGCATGCTGCGCAACGCGCGCAGCGGAATATGCCCGGAGGACTGCGGCTACTGCTCGCAATCGCGCGTTTCCAAGGCCGACATCCCGGTTTACAAACTGCAGAGCATCTCGCAATTGGTGGAAGGCGCCGATCGCGCCGCGCAGACCGGCGCGCGCCGCTACTGCATGGTGACCAGCGGCCGCGGACCCGACGCCCGCGACGTCGAGCACTTTGGAGAAGCGTGCGAACGAATCCGGGCGCAGTTTCCCAAGCTAGAGATCTGCCTCTCGCTGGGACTAATGGAGCGCGATCAGGCCGACACCCTCAAAACCGCCGGCGTAGGATGGGTCAATCACAACCTCAACACCAGCCGCCGCTTTTATCCGCAAATCTGCACCACTCACACCTGGGACGATCGGGTGCGAACGATCGAAAACGTCCGCACCGCGGGCCTGTCCACGTGCTCGGGCGGAATTATCGGGATGGGTGAGAGCGACGACGACCTGCTTGACCTTGGCTACGCGACGCGCCAGCTGAAGATTGACTCGGTGCCGGTGAACTTCCTCAACCCGATCAAAGGCACGCCGCTTGAGGAGCGTCGCGACCTGACGCCGCAAAAATGCCTCAAAGCGATCTGCCTGTTCCGGCTGCTGAATCCCAAAGCCGAGGTTCGCGCCGCCGGCGGACGTGAACTCAACCTTGGCGACTTGCAGGGTTATGCGCTCTACGCGGTAAATTCGATCTTCGTGGACGGCTACCTCACCACTCCCGGCCTGGCCGCTTCCGCCACCCGCGAAATGATCGAGCGCATGGGATTCGAAGTCGAAGAGCAGGATTGATCGCGTCGGGCTGAAGATCTGAGCCGAGGCTGACAAACCGATGCCGCAGACCGCTGACGTTGCCAAAGCGTTGCGCCTGATGCCTTCGGTTGACGAATGCCTGCGCGCGTTGCCGGCGCAGTCGCAAAACCGCTTTGGCCGCAACTACCTGACTTCGGTCATTCGCGCCGTCCAGGACGGGTTGCGCGATGCGATAGCCGCCGGCCGCGAGGAGCCCGCGAGCAGCCGCGCGGCTATCGTGCACGAAGTGGTGCGTCGCGCCGAAGAGCGAATCGCGGCGGACGGCCCGGGATGGAAGCCGGTAATCAATGCCACCGGTGTGGTGATTCACACCAACCTGGGACGCGCGATGCTCGCCGAAGATGCGGTGGATGCGATCGCGCTCGCCGCGCGCTCGCCGATCACGCTCGAATACGACCTGGAAAAAGGCGGGCGCGGCGATCGCGATCGGATGGTGGAAGACGACCTTTGTGCGCTGACCGGCGCGCAGGCCGCCACCGTCGTCAACAACAACGCGGCGGCCGTTTTGCTGGCGCTCAACACGCTGGCGGAAGGGCGCGAGGTAATTGTCTCGCGCGGCGAGCTGATCGAGATTGGCGGCTCCTTCCGGATTCCGGACGTGATGCGCAAGAGCGGGGCGATACTGTGTGAAGTCGGCACCACCAACCGCACCCATCTGCAGGATTATGCCGGTGCGATCGGACCGCAAACCGCGCTCCTGCTCAAAGTGCATCCGTCCAACTACCGGGTGATCGGGTTCACCGCCGCCGTGCCGATCGGCGACCTTTGCCGGCTGGGTGCCGAGCACGGTTTGCAGGTGATGGAAGATCTTGGATCGGGAGCGCTGGTTGACCTGCGTCGCTTCGGTTTGCATCAGGAACCGGTGGTCAAGGATCGAATCGAGGCGGGCGCCGGCGTGGTGACGTTTTCGGGCGATAAGCTGCTGGGTGGTCCACAGGCGGGCGTAATCGTGGGCCGGCGCGAATTGATCGAACGGATCAGGAGAAATCCGCTCAAGCGCGCGTTGCGCTGCGACAAGCTGACGCTAGCCGCGCTGTCGGCGACGCTGCGCATCTATTTGCGCGCGGCGGATTTGGGTACGGCCCTTCCCGTGCTGCGTCTGCTGATGCGTTCGCCACAGGAGCTGGAAATCGTGGCCAATCGCGCCCGCGAAATCCTCGCGCAGCGCCTGGGCCAGGGTTTTTCGATTGCGGTCGCCGCCTCCGCGTCGGAGATTGGATCGGGTGCGATGCCCGGCGGCGAGATCGAAACCCGTGTGCTGACGATTATCCATCCGGAGCATTCGGCGGAAACGATCGCCGCGATGTTCCGGCGCGCTGATCCGGCGATCATCGGCAGAATCACCGGCGATGCTTTCACGCTGGATATGCGAACCATCGAAGATCCCGCCGCTCTGGCCGCGTCGTTTCCCAAGCCTTAGCGCAACCCCAATCGTGTAACTGCTTGCGGTCGGCTTCGCTCCGGTAGTACTTGAGAATGATGCCAACGCATTTTCGAGGAGACCAAAGATGCCGAACAATACCTACAAAATAATCGACGTGGTTGGAGTTTCCGAAGACAGCGTGCAGGCCGCGGTGCGCAACGCGCTGAAAAAAGCTTCCCAGACCCTGCGCAATATCGACTGGTTTGAAGTCACCGAAATCCGCGGTCTGGTCAAGAACAACTCCGAGCCGGTCTTTCAGGTCAGCATCAAATTGGGCTTCCGGCTCGAAGGACAGCCGGTCTGAACCGAACCCCTCATTACCCGCAGGAGTAAAACCATGCCCGACAAAACCTACGATGTGGTCGAAATAGTTGGAGTTTCCGACGACAGCGTGGCGCAGGCCGTGCGCAACGCTCTGAAAAAGGCCTCCCAGACGCTGCGCAATATCGACTGGTTCAAAGTCAAGGGAATTCGCGGAGCGGTGAACAAAAACTCGGAGCCGGTCTTCCAGGTTCATATCGAGCTGGGGTTCCGGCTGGAATAAAAGTCCCGGCTGGAATAAAAGTCCCGGCGTAAACGGAAACGCCAGCCGATCCGTCGTAAGGATCGGCTTTACGCGAGGCGAGTTTCGGTTGAGGCATCAGGCTAACCGGAACTCGCCTTCGTTTTGGGCGCCAATTGGAGATTTTTGAGTGTCCAAGCCGCTTTTTGCGGCGGCCGGCAGGTTTCCACGCGGATGCTTTCGACCTTGGCCAGGCGCTAATATTCTTAGTCAGAGTCCATGGCAACCGGGAGAAGGCCGATGAAGCGCTGCCCTGAATGCTCCAACACATATCCCGACTCGGAGCGGTTTTGCTCCTCTGACGGAGCACAACTGGTGCCCGCCGAATCCGGTGGACGCGGCACCACGGTCCAGATGCCTCCTCCTACCGGCAATGAGCCCACTATCGAATGCCCGGTATGCGGCGGGAAGGCGCTGCCCGGAGAAGAGCTGTGCTCGTTTTGCGGCGCGCGGCTGGGCGCTGAAGCGCCGCCCGCCTATCAGCCGTCCTTCACGATTCCCAAGCAAACCGTGGTTTCACCTACGCCCCAACAGTCTCCGCTCGGGAGTTTTGACGATGAACGTGGTGCGCAAGAGCCGTCGGCGTCGCGGCGGGTCTTCGCGCTGACCGGTTACCTGGTCGCCGCGGTTATAGCGCTGGCCGCCGGCGCGTGGTTCGCCCTTCATCTAAGCCGCACCGGTGTTGCGCCTCAACCGGGTCCCTCGGCTGCGGCGCCGGCCGCCTCCCCGGCGATAGTCGGATCTATGGCACAG
The DNA here is from genome assembly GCA_035262365.1 of Binataceae bacterium (SeqCode). Taxonomy (GTDB): domain Bacteria; phylum Desulfobacterota; class Binatia; order Binatales; family Binataceae; genus JAJPJA01. Next base: position 27,799 of record DATFSZ010000075.1, on the reverse strand, counting down.
TTGGCTGACAACACCCCTGTCCAGGTGACAGGAGAATCTGCTTCCGATCCGGCGCGCAACGTTGACGCCGCAACCAAGGTATTCAACGACAATTCCGGCCCGGTGCTGGATATCTACAAGAAAGCGCTGGGGAGCGACAGCAGTTTTTCGGACGGGGTCCTTGCGACGCTCACCGTCAATCCCAGCGGCACCGTGGTTGGCGGTTCGGTCAAGACCTCGACCTCGCCCAACCCCGCGGTTGACGGTGAACTGATCAGCAGCATGACGGGATGGCACTTCACACCCTTCAGTGGCAGCTCGGTCGAAGTCAGCTACCCGGTGGTGATGGCCCGCAACGCGGCGGACAAAGCCGCGATCGAATCGGCACTGGCCGACAAGATCGCCCATCTCAGTCCGGGCGAGTCTCCCGAATATGCCAGCGCGCCGCCGCCCGCCGAATCGGCCAGCCCCGCCGCGGCGGCGACTGCGGAGGTGGCGGCCCGAGAACCGATTAGCCCGCCGATGGCGCCGCCTGAGGCTGTGGCTCCCCCCGAAGCTCCGCCGGCGCCGGTTGCGCCAGAACGCAGACCGCGGCGCCACCGCAGAGAGTACGCTCCCGCGCCGCCGCCGCCCCGCGTCGGTTTGCTGGAACGGGTTCAGGACCGCTTGCGCAACGACCGCCGGCTGGGACGTGTGAAGGCTTACACCAACGGCGGTGGAGTCGTGACGCTTTACGGCACCGTGTTCGACGACAAGATTCGCCGGCTGGCAATGGCGACGGTGAGAAGTGTTGACGGCGTGAGCGATGTTATCGATAGCATGCAAACCGAGACCGCAAGCTGGGCCAGGCAAGAGGCCTCAATCGCCGCACAGCTCCAAGGCGCCGGTTTGAGCCAGGTGTCGGTCAAGGTGATCGGCAAGGACGCTTATCTGAGCGGCCAGGTGAGCACCGAAGCCGAAAAGGAACACGCGGTAACGGTGGCTGAATCAGCGGCTCCTGTTCGCGTACGCACCAACCTGATTCGAGTCGTCCCGAGGGGAGTGTTCAGCGGCTTCTAGTCTGCGGCCGCGGATCGCAAAAATGAACCGGTACAAGTGCCGTCGCTGTTGGCCTCAAACCGGGAATAATTTCGAAGCGTGTGCACGAAACCCCTTCCCGCACAGGCTTCCCCTTTGTCTCTCTCCTTAATCGCAGGACCGGGTGAAGGAGAGGTCACACGCTACAGACCTGGATCAGCTTTCCACGAAGCCGCCTGGGCTTTTCGAGTAACGGCACCGAAAACTTTGTTACGCCCATTGCTGGCGCACTCCTTCCTGCCAGCGGTAGGAAAAAGAAAAACGCGGGCACGTTGTGATGAGTAGTGCGGCGTTGTCCAGTGCGAGGTTACGCTACTCGCGCCAATGGTAGACTCTAGGTTAGACTTGGCTATAGTTTTGCTCCATTCCACTACCTGGCAGCCGGCGCACGGCGCCGGGCGTAGAGCGACACGTGTCGAAGACTGATTACAAATCGACCCTGCATCTGCCTCAGACCAACTTTCCGATGAAGGCCAACCTTGCCAAACGCGAGGTGGAGATTCTTAAGCGTTGGGACGATATCGGCCTTTACGAGCGCTTGCTGGAGGCGCGAAAAGACGCGCCTTCTTTTGTACTTCATGACGGACCGCCGTATGCCAACGGCGAGGTCCATGTCGGCACGGCGCTCAACAAGATTCTGAAGGACTTCATAGTGCGCTCGCGCGCGATGATGGGTCATCGGACGCCTTTTGTTCCCGGATGGGACTGTCACGGTATGCCGATTGAGCTGCAGGTCTCGCGCAAGCTGGGGGCCAAGGCCCGCAGCATGTCCAAGCTCCAGCTGCGCAAGCTATGCCGCGAGCACGCCGAGAAATACGTCAACATCCAGCGCGATGGTTTCCGGCGCCTGGGCGTGATCGCAGACTGGCCCAATCCGTACCTGACTTTCAGCCCGGAATACGACGCGGCGGAAATCGCGGTGCTGCGCGACCTGGTGGAAAACGGCTACGTTTATCGCGGCCTGCGCCCGGTGCATTGGTGCTTCGACTGCCGGACCGCGCTGGCTGAAGCCGAGGTCGAATATCACGATCACACTTCGCCTTCCATTTATGTCGCCTTCGCGCTGAACGCGAAGGTGACCGACGCGGCGGCGCTGGCCGCCGACCCCGCGCAGGGCCAGTTGCTGGCCGACGCGCACGCCAGGGGCAAGCTGTTCGCGGTAATCTGGACCACGACGCCATGGACGCTGCCGGCCAACCTCGGCATCTCCCTCAACGGCGGATTCAACTACCTGGCGCTGGAATCCGCCGGCAACTTCTACATCGTCGCCGCGCGCTTGGCCGAGGCGGTGGAAAAAGAATGCGGACTTAACGTGACCCGCCGCGTCGTTCTCAAGTCCGACGCGCTGCGGGCGCTGGACGGCAAGGACATCTTCCGCCATCCATTCGTCGCACGCGACGTCAAGCTGATGTTCGCCGACCACGTCACGCTGGAAGCGGGCACCGGTTTGGTCCACACCGCACCGGGCCACGGCTACGAGGACTTTGTGGTCGGCTCCAATTACGGGCTCGAAGCCTTCACCCCGGTGGATGCCGGCGGCCGCTTCACCGACGCGGGCGGCAAATACGCCGGAATGGGAGTCTTCGACGCCAATCCGGTAATCGTCGAGGACCTGCGCAGTTCGGGGGCGCTGCTCCACGGCGCCGACCTGGCTCATCAGTATCCGCATTGCTGGCGATGCAAGAATCCGCTTATCTTCCGGGCCACCGAGCAATGGTTCCTCAATGTTGGCCATCGGGGGTTGCGCCAGCGCGCCCTGGCCGAGATTGAGCGGGTGCAATGGATCCCCAAATGGTCGCGCGACCGCATCAAGAACATGATGGAGAGTCGCCCCGACTGGTGCCTGTCGCGCCAGCGCGTCTGGGGCGTGCCGATTCCCGCCGTGCGCTGCACCAAATGCTCCGACGTTTCACTCAGCCCCGTTCTCCTGAGGCGCGTCGAGGAGGTGTTTGCCGCCGAAGGTTCGGACGCATGGTATGCCCGTCCGCTGGGCGATTTCATGCCGTCCGGCCAGGTGTGCGCCAAGTGCGGAGCTGACAGCTTTGAGAAGACCGAGGATATCCTCGACGTGTGGTTCGACTCTGGCTGCTCACACGCGGCGGTGCTGGCGCGCCGCCCGCAACTGGGCTGGCCGGCCGACTTGTACATCGAGGGCGTCGATCAGCATCGCGGATGGTTCCAGGTGTCGCTGATCACGGCGACGGCTACCCGCGACGCGGCGCCGTATCGCACCGTGATCACGAACGGACTGACGCTGGATGAACTGGGCCGCAAGATGTCCAAGTCGCTGGGCAACGTAGAGAACGCGACGGATGTAGTGTCGCGCGTCGGTGCCGACGTGATGCGCCTGGTGTTCGCGTCGGTCGATTATGCGGCCGACATGCGCGTGGGCGAGGACCTGTTCACCTCGGTTTCCGAGTCATACCGCAAGCTGCGCAACACCTGCCGCTACATGCTGGGCAACCTTTACGACTTCGATCCCGAGCGCGACCTGGTGGAAGCTTCGCGGATGTTGGAGTTTGACCGCTTCGCGCTGTTGCGGCTGGAGCGGCTCAAGCAAAGCACGCGCGCGGCTTACGATCACTACGATTTTCAGGCCGTGTACAACGCCCTGGTCAACTTCGCGGTGGTCGACCTGAGTTCGCTGTACGTCGAGGTGGCGCGCGACCGGCTCTACTGCTCGGCCGCCGCCGCGCCGGAGCGGCGCTCATCGCAGACCGCGCTTTATCACATTCTGGACGCGCTGGTGCGCATCCTGGCGCCATTGCTGCCGTACACCGCCGATGAGATCTACTCCCACCTGCCGGGGCCGCGCGCGCAAAGCGTTCATCTGCTGGAGCTTCAAGCGCCTCAACCGGAGTGGGTCGATTCCGAACTCGAAGAGCGCTGGAAGCAACTGCTCGCGATTCGCGCCGCCGGGCTCAAGCTGCTCGAAACGATGCGGCAGGCGGGCGCAATCGGCGCGCCGCTCGAAGCGGAATTGTCTATTGGAGCTGAGCCGGGGGCAGCCGACGGGCTGCCCGCCACGCTTGAACGTTACGCCCGGCAGTTGCGTGATTTGTTCCTGGTATCAGGCGTCGAGGTGCTGCCCCAGGCGCGGGTAAGCGAGCTGCGCAAGCTGGCGGGAGACGGCGAATCCTTCTCGCAAAACGGTGCTTTCGGCCGTGTGAGCCATCAGCCTCCGCTGGTGCTGCTGGGGCGGCGCAGCGAGGGCAAAAAATGCCCGCGCTGCTGGATGTACCATCACGAAAGCACCGAGTTGGATGCGCGCTGTGCAGCGGCAGTGGCCGTGGCGGTCTGAGCGATGGCGGCGGCATCGACACCGGACATGGCGCAACCCGCAAGCGCTGGACCCGGAGTGACGCGATTCCTGCGGCTCTTGCTCGGTATTACCCTGCCGGTACTGGTCATCGATCAACTCAGCAAGTTCTATATCTCCAGCCATCTCGCGTTGCACCAGGACATTGTCCTGATACCCAACTGGCTCGATATCACCTACACGCTCAATCCCGGCGCCGCCTTCAGCATGTTTGCGGCGATGCCGGCCTGGTTCCGAAGTTCGTTCCTGCTGGTGCTGGCGGCAGGTGCGATCATGGTGCTGCTCGTGCTGCTGGTGAGAGACCCGCACCTTAGCCTGACATCGGTCGCTCTCGCCTTGATCCTGGCGGGTGCGATCGGAAACCTCATCGATCGGCTGTGGCGCGGACCGGTGGTCGATTTCATCCTCATGCATTACTACGACCACAACTGGCCGGTTTATAACGTCGCGGATTCCGCAATCAGCGTTGGCGTGGTGTTAATCCTGATTGCATCCGTGGTTTCGCACGAACCCTCCAGTCACGCCTGACGCCGGCTGTCCGCCGCGTGTTCAGGTTCGAACTTTAAAAGACTTCCACAGCCTTGCGCCCGCTTTGCGGTCAGATTTCTGAAAAAGCGAGTCTTTGCCTCAGTTTTTTCCCGATCGCAGCGACGATCTCGCACATAAATTCTTTCTCAACGGGCTGCTAGGCCTTCCTACTGCATTCCACTGCCCCATTCGATTTGCATTGTCAGCTAAATCAGCTTATAAATTGCCTATTAGCCGCGCAGATGATGTGTGATAGGAGGGGGAAGGAGGTCGGCTTAACAATGGTCGCGACCAGACTGGTGACAGTCAAGGAACTCTCGCTCTACCTTCGGGTACACCCATCAACCATCTATCGCTTGCTCAAACGAGGGGAATTACCCGGCATCAAGCTGGGTAGCGATTGGCGATTCAGCCTGGAGGCGATCGACCACTGGCGGGAGCTGCAAGGTGAAGGTATGGAGCTGCAGGAGGCCGGTCCGAACGACGGCAACTGACGCTCCTGGTAAGCGGTCAGCGCCGCGTTCCCTCTTGAGAATAGTCCTCAGCGGCTGGCTAAGAGCGGCAATACCTCGCTCTGCGTGAGCATTTGGTTCGTGGTCTTGCCGAGGGCGCTCAGCAGCACGAAGCGGATCGCATCGCCGGCGCGCTTCTTGTCCCGGCCGAGCGCCTGTTGGAATTCGTCGTTGCACCACCCGGTTGGCATCTCGGTGGGCAGTCCGTAAGCCGCGATAAGGGCGCGCAGACGCTGCTCTTCCTCCTGTTTCAGACCCGCCAAGGCGCATGACAGACGCGCCGCGGCGATCATCCCAATCGCGATCGCTTCGCCGTGCAGGTAACGTCCGTAGCCGGCGGAATTCTCAAGGGCATGGCCCACCGTGTGGCCGAAGTTCAAAATTGTTCGTAACTCCGCTTCGCGTTCGTCATGCTCCACCACGTAGGCCTTGTGGCGCAGACAGCGATCGACGATCGCTTCGAGCAGGTCCGGGCGGCGCGCCAGCAGCGGCTCCAGATCGCGCTCCAGCTCGCCGATAAACGGGGCGTCCATGATGGCGCCGTACTTGATCACCTCGGCGATACCTTCGCGGAACTCGCGCTCGGGCAAGGTCCGCAGCAGCCCGACGTCAGCCACGATCAGGCGCGGCTGATAGATGGCTCCAATCAGGTTTTTGCCCAGCCGATGGTTGACCGCGGTCTTTCCGCCCAGAGCAGAGTCAACCTGTGCCAGCAGCGTGGTGGGAATCTGCACCAGCGCGACGCCGCGCAGGAAAGTTGCTGCGGCAAAGCCGGCCAGATCTCCCACGACTCCGCCGCCCAATGCAAAGATCGATGCGCCGCGGTCAAGTCCGTATTCGATCAGCCGGTCATACACTCGCTCCAGCGCAGACAAAGATTTGCTGGGTTCTCCCGGTTCGACCTCTACCATGACCGGATCCAGGCCGGCAGCGCGCAGCGCATGTTCAGCGCGTCCGGCCAGCAGCCGCGCCACGTTGGTATCGGTGATAACCGCGCATCGGCCGCGTAATCCGGCGGCGGCGGCCAACTCGCCCAGCCGGTCCAACAGGCCGTCGCCGATAGCCACCGTATGCGAGGCCGGCCCGAGTTCGACACGGAAGGAAACCATCGCGCTCTTACTTTACTCCTTGGCTTCGAGCGCGCGGAGCACCTGGTCGGTCACCGCGCTGACCGCCATGTCCGAGGTGTCGATAGTGATCGCGGCGCGCGCGTATGCGGCTTTACGTTCCTCCATCAACTTGACGATCCGCTCCTCCAGCGGCAAATTGCCCTCGGCAAGCTTGGGGCGAGTCACATTCGAGGCTAACACGCGCCGCGCGATGACTTCGGGCCGTGCGACGAGGCATACCACGGTACCGGCGCGCGAGAGCGTCTGGTAGTTGACGTCGTCAACCAGCGCGCCGCCGCCGGTCGCGATTACGGCGGGTTCGGGCGCGGCGGCGAGGCTGGCGATCACTTCGCGTTCGAGGCGTCGGAAGGCCGCCTCGCCATCCTCGGCAAAGATCTGCGTGATTGGCTTGCCGGCGCGCGCCACAATTTCATGATCGCTGTCGATGAAGCGGCGTCCCAGCCGCGCGGCCAGCGCCCGTCCCACAGCGCTTTTGCCGCTGGCCATAAAGCCGGTCAGCACCACCTTCGACTTGATCGGGTCGTTCAATACGCGCGCACCTGCTCAAGGTATCCCTGGTAATTGCGCTTGATCTCTGTGAGTGAATCGCCGCCGAACTTTTCCAGGAAGGCGTTGGCCAACTCGTAGGCGACCACCGCCTCCGCGATCACCGCGGCGGCCGGAATTGCGCATACGTCGGAGCGCTCGATCGTACCCAGCGCCTGCGCCTTGGTTTTGATGTCCACCGAATGCAGCGGCTGCATCAGGGTGGACAGCGGTTTAAACGCGATGCGCACGCGGATCGGCTCGCCCGTGCTCATTCCGCCTTCGGTGCCGCCCGAGTTGTTGGACAGCCGGGTGAAATGCCGGGCCGACGCGTCGTAGCCGATTTCGTCATGCAGTTGCGAGCCGCGCACCGCGGCCGCCTCGAAGCCCATCCCGAACTCAACGCCCTTGACCGCCTGCAGGCTCATCAGCGCGAATGCCAGGCGCGCGTCAAGCTTGCGATCCCACTGCACGTAGCTGCCCACCCCAACCGGAAGACCGCTGGCGGTTACCTCGACGACCCCGCCCAGGGTATCGCCGGTTTTCTTGCAGGCGTCGATTTCCGCGATAATCGCGCGCTCGGCGTCGCTGTCGGCCACCCTGACTTGCGACTCTTCGGTAATGCGCCGCAGGTCGCTGAGCTCAATGGACTTCGGTGTAGCGGCCTGGATCGAACCTATACTTGCCACGTAGCCGAGGACGTCGATCTCAAACGGCTCTAGGATTTGGCGCGCAAGGGCGCCCACCGCCACTCGCGCGGTGGTCTCGCGCGCCGAAGCCCGTTCCAGGACGTTGCGAATGTCGTCAAGGTTGTATTTCAGCACGCCGGCCAGGTCGGCATGGCCGGGACGCGGCCGCGTAACGGGGCGTGCTTCGGAACGGTCGGCAGGGTCGACCGACATGCGCTTGAGCCAGTTCTTGTAGTCCAGGTTTTCGACCACCATCGTGATCGGGCTTCCCATACTCTGGCCGAACCGGACCCCGGACAGAATCCGCACTTCGTCGCGCTCGATAGCCATCCGCCCGCCCCGTCCGTAGCCCTTTTGACGGCGGGCCAGGTCGCGATTGATTTTGGCGGGGTCGATATCGAAGCCGGCCGGCATCCCCTCCAGCACGGTCGTAAGTTGAGGACCATGGGACTCGCCGGCGGTAAGAAAGCGCATCATAAGATCAACGGCCCCGCTCCTGACGCAGATGCGGGTAAAGAAGATTCAATCAGACTGCATCGAGCCTTGGAAGTCTGCCCTACGCGGTGCTGGCACGAAGTGGATATAAATTGCGCGATCATCGGGCGGCCTCTCCCGCAACCCGCGCGCGCTTCCGTATGATGTTTGGCATGTCTGCGCCTGCCAACCATGAGCCGGCCGCAAACCTGAGGGTGGCCGAGGTGATCGTACTCGGGACGCCGAAGGAAGTCGCGCAGCTCAGTTACGCGGTACCGCCGGCGATGGCGGACCATCTGGTTGCTGGTCATCGCGTACTTGTGCCGCTGCGCTCGCGCAAGCTGACTGCGATCGTGGTACGCGTGCGCGATCGCTGCGCCGCAACCGATCTCCCCATCCTCAAGCCTCTGGTCGAAATCCTGGAGCCGCGCCCGCTCCTCGACGAGCCTCATATCAAGCTGCTCGAATTCATGGCGTCTTACTACCTGGCCGCGCTGCCTGACGTGTACCGCGCCGTAATGCCCGGTGCGGTTCGCGTTCGCAGCCGGCATGAATTTGCCCTAGCCGCCGCGCCCAGCCTGCTTGAGGAGGCCGCTTTCAATCAAGCTGAACGCGCCGTGGTGGCGGCACTCAGACGGCGTCCGATGACCGCCCGGCAGCTGGAAAGATTATGCGGCGAAGGGGCGGCGGGAGCGCTGCGGCATCTGATTGGTGGCGGGCTGGTCAAACGGCGCGAGGCTGTGCGCGGACGTCATCGCGAATCTGTCGCGCTGGCAGTGCGCCTGGTACCGGATGTGATCGAAACGGCGCCGCGCGGCAAACGCCAACGAGAAGTTTTGATGAGCGTTGCGCAGGCGCTGGAGCGCCAGGTCATGCTCGTTGATCTGGAGCGCGACGCTCCCGGAGCCAAGGCGATCGTGCGTGCGCTGGCGGATCGCGGGCTGGTTGAACTGGCCGAGGTGGAGGCGGAGTCTTGCGACGCGCCAGCGACCAGTGCGATCGCGCTCAGCCCGGAGCAGCAGACCGCTTTCAACACAATCGTCCGGGCGGTCGAGGAAAAGCGCTTCGAGACTTTCCTGCTCCATGGCGTGACAGCCAGCGGCAAGACCGAAGTTTATTTGCAGCTTGCCGCTAAATGCCTGGAGGCGGGACGTCAGGCCCTGGTGATGGTGCCGGAAATTGCCTTGACCGACTACCTGGTCAAATCCTTTCGCGCCCGCTTCGGTTCAGCGGTGGCCGTGGCGCACAGCGCGCAGAACATTTCCGAGCGATGGGCCGCCTGGAATGCGTCGCTCAAGGGGCAGGCCCGCATCCTTCTTGGTCCGCGCTCGACGCTGTTCGCACCAATCCATGACCTTGGGCTGATTGTGGTCGATGAGGAGCATGATCCTGCTTATAAACAGGAGGAAACAATCCGCTACCACGCGCGCGACCTTGCGGTAGTGCTGGCCAGTCACAGTTCATGTCCGGCTGTATTGGGGTCGGCAACACCGTCGGCGGAATCCTTCGCCAATGCCCGCTCGGGACGCTACCGGATGCTCCAGCTCAGGCGGCGGATCAACGATCGTCCGATGGCCGCGGTCGAGATCGTCGATCTGAGGCGTGAGCCGCGGCCGTCAAAGGAGCAAGGTAGCGAGGGCGCGCCGGCTCCGGTGCCGCTGTCCGCGCCCTTAATCGACGCGCTCAGGGCAACGTTGGCGCGCGGCGGCCAAAGCCTGGTTTTCATCAACCGGCGCGGCTATCACAACTTTCTCAACTGCCAGCTCTGTGGAGAGGTGCTTGCCTGTCCCGACTGCAGCGTCAGCATGACCTTCCATCTGCGCGACCGATCGCTGCGCTGCCATTACTGCGGAGGTTATCGCTCCGCACCCGAGGTCTGTCCCGCCTGCCATGGCTTTGGCTTGCAGGGGCAGGGTTTCGGCACCGAACGCTTGCAGGCGGCGCTGGCTGCGCTCCTGCCGCAGGCGCGAATCGACAGGATGGATAGCGACACTAGCCGGCGCAAGGGCGCACGCAATGCAATCCTGACGGCGCTGGGGCGAGGCGAAATCGACATCCTCGTTGGCACGCAGATGATCACCAAGGGCTTTGACTTTCCTGGCGTAACACTGGTCGGTGTGGTGATGGCGGACCTGAGCCTTAACCTGCCCGATTTTCGCTCCGCCGAACGGACCTTTCAGCTCCTGACCCAGGCGGCGGGACGTGCCGGGCGCGGCGAGGAGCCCGGGCGGGTGGTGATCCAGACCTTCGCGCCGCATCATTACAGTATCCGCGCCGCGGAGCATCAGGATTACGCCCGCTTCATGCGGCGCGAACTGGAATTGCGCCGGGAGCTCGGCTATCCACCTTTTGCGCGGCTGGCGATGGTGCGGCTGGAGGGCGCAGACTCCTCCGCGGTGGAACGGATTGCGACCGCCGCAGCCGCGGCAATAAAGCGGCGGATCGATGCCGGCGCCGCCGCGCTGCGTGTGCTGGGTCCCGCGCCGGCCCCGATCGAACGGATCGCACAACGCTATCGATGGCAGTTGATGGTCAAGGCGCCGGCATGGTCACAGATGCGCGACCCGCTGGCGGCAATGCGTGAAGAGCTGGCGCACCAGGCTGACGCGTCCAACGTAGCGCTGTGGATCGACGTCGATCCGGTGCACATGCTGTAGTGTCACGGTGGTACCGAAGCTTGTCGGCAAGGCGTTAAGGCCGGCGCCCAATTATCGCAGAAATACGGAATCTAGCCGCTTTCCTTTAGCAGCTTGTCCCAATTCTTTGGCAACATGATCCGCTTCGCGACGGGGTAGCCAATAAAGCCGTTGTGCGAGAAGGCGTATGCGTTATCGCGCGACGGGTCGCCGCATACAGTGACCATGAAATCGTCGGGCGAAACCACAATCGGCACCATCCGGTTGGGGTCCGGAGATTCGCAGAACAACTTGGGAATTTCGCCCAACGCCACCCGCTCTTCCAAAGTCCGCGGCGGACGATCGGCGCCCGCCAGGTACTGGAACAGTTGCTTGTCGTATTCATGGGCCGGAAGGCGCGCGTGATCGAACAGATACTGCCGCACGTCGCGCTTGGACCATCCCGACCTGGCGATCGTCCCGGCGATCAGCGGGGAGAGCGCCACCAGAGGGCGCAGCGTGCCCACCACCATCCCGCAGGTAAACGTGAGGTGCCACCCGAGATTGGCGCGCAGCACCGCGTCGGCGATATAGGGCATGATCCGCTCCGCCGACGTGCCCGACGCATTCGCGATCGTATCGCCGCCGGTATAGCGCGCGATCGTTGTCACATTGTCGCCCGGCTTAAAGCCCATGTCCGCGCACAGCGGCTCCCATCCGATCTCGGCCAGCGCATCTTCGTTCTCCGCCATCACCACGCGCCAGGTGCCGCCGAATGTTCCCTTGTCGGTTTTGTGCAGCAGGAAGCCCGCGACGTTGCGCAGATACAGGCGCAAAAAGCGTCCGATACTGGTGTTGGCGCGGAAGCCATCGCGCAGCGATCCCTGCAGATAGTTGAAACCAAGCAGCTTGATGATGGGGCCGTTGAGGATAATCAACGTCTCGGGGCCCGGGGTGTTGCCACTGTGCTCCAACCCGTAGGCCGGATCTGCCATCGCTTCGACAATCGCAATCAGCACCGGCATGTATTCGGGACGGCATCCGGCCATCACACCGTTGACCGCGATGTTCCAAATCGTGGACTCACGCCGATCGCACAGCAGCACGCCGAGGATCTCTTCGGGAGCCCGATCGGTGAAGCGTAGAAACTTTTCGACCTTCTCGATCGTCGGCGGCACGATCGGAAGGCCCTCGCTCCACTCGTGCGCGTAGAAGAAATCGTTGACGTCCTCGAAGCTGCCAGTGAAGACGACTTCCCGCGGCTCCGGTTCCGCGCCGCGTTCTTCGGTCTCGCCCGGCTCCTCGCTCAGCCCCTTGACGACCTGACCGACCGTCACTTCGAGGAGGTTGTTCTTCAGCTCCTCGTAGGTCTGCATGTTGACATGACCGGGCATCACGGCGACGGCCATGTGGGAAAAGCCCAAGCCCTCGGCCGTGGTTGACGCCTGCCCGGCGAAACCTTCGCAGACCAGCGATACGCTGGGAATCCCCGCCCTTTCAGCCACTGCTGCCGCCCGCATCACGGCGGGCGTACAACTCCCTCAACATCCCATCCCGGAGATTACTGCGTCCACTCCGAGTTGGCGCAGGCGGTCGGGCAGCGCGGCCAACACCTCGCGCTCCTCGGTGCTGTGCGTATTGCCGAAGCGGTCGGGGCTCAGAAACTTGATACCCTCAAAGCGCGAGGACAGTTCGGATTCGATCAGCGGAAAAATTTCTTCGCCGCGAAAGACGTAGTCCCACAACTCGGCCACGGTCTTGCCGTTGAGATTTTCAAGCCGTCTGGCGGGCGCGGCCTTATCGACCAGCTTCTTGCCCCGCGGCCACACCACCTGGTACTTCCCTGAAGCCTGTTTGCGCGCCATCGAATCATCCTCTTTCAATGCTGCCCTGGGCCTTGGGCAGCATGCCCTGTTTTTCCATCACGGTCTGAAACACTTCGTAGTAATGCCATCCTTTGATGGCGGTGCGCCCCAGGACATAGGTGGGCGTACTGCTGATACCAGCCTTGCTCGACGCCGCGACGGCATTGAAGGTCCGCTCCATGTAGCGGCGCTCGCGCAGTGCGCGTCCCATCTCTTCCGCGTTCAAGCCGACCTTCGCGGCCGCTTCCTGCAGGGTGGCGATGCGCGCGATGTCTTTGCCTTCCACCCACAGCGCGTCATAGACGGCGGAGGTAAAGGGCAGCGCACTTCCAAGGTCCTGCGCGAATTCGACCGCCTCGAACGCAAAGAAGCTGCACTGCATCTTGTCCGGAAAACGCATCCGGGCCGCCTTCTCCGGCGCCATTTCTTTCAGCCATTCGGCGGTCGCGCGGGCGCGTTCGCGATCAACGTTTTGCGGAAACGGTGCGCCCTCGGGTGGGGTCTCCGGATGGAGCCAGTGCGGGCGCCAGATCGGCTGCACATCGTAGTCGTGCGCCAGCTGCTCCATCCGCTCCTGCCCGATGTAGCAGTAGGGGCAGATGAAATCGGCGAACATCACCACCCGAAAGGGAGTTTCGCATTGCGGCGCGTCAGATTGGTCCGCCATGGATTTCCTCCTACGGGCTTTAGATTGCCCGCTCGATCGCCGCGGCTGCGCTCCGCGACAATTGATCTTCACCGAGCCCGCCTTCCGCCGCGTCCGCGTCAAACGACAATGTTATGATGGTCGCCCCCTCGGGCCCGCTGCGGATCGGCTCCGGCGGCTCGTCGCCTGCCACGTAGCGCAGCCCGGGCGATACCACATGCTTGCCATCCAGCACGGCGCTGCCGCTGAGCACCACTTCGTATCGACCAAAGGTGGGAATTGGAGCCGGAATGACGCAGTCGGGAGGACATTCAAGGATGATTGCGGCCGGTCCGGCGCCGGGCGGGATTAGGAATTTGCAGCGCGCACCTTCAAGTCCGACCACCTGCATCCATTCGTGTTCCCGGTCCATTCCGACCAACTGGCGTCCCGCCAGATAGATTTGCTTGCGGGCAGCGCGATCCGCCATCGTAACCAGGCCGCCCTGCCGGGGATGCAGCACCAGCATGTCGTGACCGTCGCCGGTAGAGAAGGGGCCGTACGGCAGGTTGTGATCGGCATAGTGGATTGCCAGCGGGCGCAGCTTCATGGTGGCCTTGGGGAAATCCATGGTGCCGGCCAGCAGGAGCTGGAACTGCGAGGTCAGGTGCATGTGGGCGTAAACCCTGGGGCAGGGGTCGAAGCGAAAGCGGATCGCCTCCGGACCGCCGTCCGCGCCGCTCAGGAATACCTGGCATTGAAATGTAACCCCCTCCGTCTGGCCTGACTTCCAAGGCACTTCGCGGGGATCGATTACGTACTGCCTCAGCAAATGACCCTCCACTCATTCGATAAGGAAGCGCCGGAACGCATCGAGCGCCTGCCTCGCGCTGTCCCACAGTTCCTCATCGGTCTGGACGACCACCGGATGGCGGATGACGGCCAAGCGGATATTTTGCAGCCCCAGTCTTTGCGACAATTCCTTCGCCTCGGCCTCGAAAGCGTCGGAGCAGATCAGCAGGCTCGGAACGCCGCGTTTTTCGAACTCAACGGTGTCGAACACACTGTTCGACGTGCACGACCCTCAATCACCGATTGCGGTGACAACCGCATCGACCTCCAGGGCGTACTGATCCACCTTCTTGGAATCGGCGGGCATGGTAAAGGTCCGCTTGTTCCAGAATTCGGTGGCCGCGGACGGCTCATGTTCGGCGAGCAGACTGCCGAAGTAGTTGAGCACTTTGTGACCGCACGCCTTACCGTTGCTCAACAGCAATACCTGGCTGTCCTTTATGCCGCCCAGAGCCGGCGCCCGTTTGATCGCGGCCTGACCGCGCTCCGCCGTCGGTACGTAAAATCGCATCGGCGCCTCCTCAGGATTCAAGTCCCGATATGACAAACGTTAACATAGTCGGGCAGCACGCGGGTGACCACTTGATTTCCCATGTGGCCGCCCCATCCGCAGATCACCACCGAATGGCGTCCCTCGCCCCCCGCGACTATCAGGAAAATGTCCTCCGGCCGCTCGGCTACCGAAACCCAGGTGTCGTCGGGTTTGCCGGCCAGGTAGGGCCGGTAGCTGTCCACGGTCTGGCGCGCGATCGCGGAATGAAAAAACAAATCGCGCAGGGGACGCCCGGCGCGCTTGAAGATATAGTCGCGGGCCTGCGTTCGGCTCCATCCGGCGTTGCCAACCACCCGGGCATGCTCGGCGCTCAGCGCGACAAACACCTGGCCACCGGCAAACAAATTGTTACTGCCCAGCTTGGAGAGCGCGTCGGCGCACCAGGTAAGGATCACTTCCGGATCGTTGGATTGATGCTCGCTGACGTTGTTCGGCCCTTCGGCAGCGAATATGGTCACAGTGCTTTGCTGCGCGCTGAAGCCCATCGCCACATGCATCGGCTCCCACGGGCTGGCCTCCTCGTTTTCAGCCACGCAATAGGTAAACTTGCCGGGATGGCCTCCGGTGGCCTTATCAGTCAGGCCCGGGATGCCGCCGCCGATATTGATCAGGATCAGGCGCAGGGCGCGGCCGATGGTGGCGTTGGCGCGGCTCCCCTGGCCGAAGCAGTTGGTGCCGGAATTGAGCCCCAGGCATTCGCGGACGGGTCCGTTGATCACGATCAAAGGAGCGCAGCAATGCGTGGTGGTTTGAATCGCAAGCAGGTTGAAAGCGGGATCGGCAACCGCCTCCACCGCGGCGACCACAATCGGCAGATACTCGGGCAGACAGCCCGCCATCACGGCATTGATCGCGATGTCGGCGACGGTGGCCTCCGAGTTGCGCGGCGCGATCGCGGCCACTATCTCGTTCGGATCGCGCTGGATACCGGACAGCATCTTCTCCACCAGCTCTTCGCCAGGCGGAACGATTGGTAGCCCGTCGGTCCATCCGCGGGCCTGAAACAGTTCGTTGGCTTCGACAAAATCGCGAGCCTCAATCGTCGCAGCCCGGATGTCCATAGTGTTCCCCTGGCGGGCCGGAGGTTAACCGGCGACCGAATGATTGCTTCGAACTAATATTACCCCCGTATCAAAGTCAAAGCGCGAGTATTCGTAGCGCCGGCCCCGGTGCCGGCGGCTTGTTAACACAAATCCTTCAATGCAATCAGGCTATAGCGATGAACAACGCACACAAAATCCGTTTCGGCATGTGGGTCGATTTTCGCAATCCCAGCCAATGGGAACAGCCATGGGATCGGTTGTGGCGCGAACTAATCGACCTGATCGCATGGGCTGAAACCATCGGATGGGACGACGTCCTGCTCAGCGAACATCATTTCACCGAGGACGGCTACCCGCCCTCGCCGATCGTACTCGCCAGCGCGATCGCGGCACGGACCACTTCGATCCGGATCGGCCAGTTCGTGGCGTTGCTGCCGCTCTATCATCCGGTGCGCCTGGCCGAGGACGGCGCCATGGTCGATATCGTCTCGGGGGGCCGGTTCGAGTTGGGAGTAGGGCTGGGCTACCGGGCCGAAGAATTCGCCGGATATGGGATACCCATTAAAGGCCGCGGCGTCCGCGCCGATGAAGCCCTACAAATCATTCGCCGGTTGTGGCAGGGCGAAACCGTAACTTTCAAGGGCAGGCACTTTCAAATCGAAAAGGCGCGGCTGAGCCCGCTGCCGTTGCAGAGGCCAAATCCGCCAATCTGGGTCGGCGGTTACACACCGAGCGCTTACCGGCGGGCGGCGCGCTATGGCGACGGGATGGTCCCGGCTGGCGACCTGGAGCAGGCCTACGGCGCTTATGTCCGCGAACTCCGCGCGGCGGCCAAGGACGCCTCGCGACCACGCGTGGCGTCAGCCGCGGGCGGCGCGATGTTTTTCGCCGTGTCCGATGATCCCGGCAAAACCTGGAATGAGATGGCGCCGCATGTCGCCTATCACATCAACACGTACGCCAGCTGGAGTGGCACAACCCAAAGCTATCCGCGAATCGCCGACCCGGCGATGCTGAAATCGTATCCAGGTTTTTTCACAGTGCTCACACCGCAAGAGGCTGTGAGCAGGATCAAAGCGGCTGCCGAGAAAGTGCCGATCGAGCGCTGGTACACGATGGTGCGGCCGCCGGGCTATTCACTGAACAAAGCGCGCGAGAACCTGGAGTTATTTGCGGCCCGAGTGATCCCTCACTTCCGATGACGCAAACGTCCTCTCGCTTGCTGGCAAGGAGGCAACGAAGTGGCCACCAACGCCGCCATCGCGGATGCCTCGGCTTCAGTCTTTGACTGCGGGTTGAAGGGCTGCGGCGCTTACGGGGATGTCCGCCGAGGCCATCGCGCCGTGACGCAGGTTCCCGAACAGTGCCACCGAACCGACCAGCAACACGGCCAAGGTGAGCAAGATCAGGCACGACGTGCACCACCGTTTGCTGCCATGACAAGCGGCGCTATGTCCGCATTGGGCGCACCAGGCCTTGAAACGCATAACGGTCCACTCGCAGGCGTGACCGCGCCGCCCACATTTTGAACACGGTAAAAAAAACAAAGCAAACCTCGTGGGGTATCTCTCGAACTCCGCCAATGTCAAAATCGAATGCGTCGAACAGTGTCATTTTTCGACCCTGCGTTAATCGGGCGCAAGGTCTCACAACAACAATTATCCCCAAAACGAGCGCTCTAATTGTTCAGATTTGGCGAGCGGCGCTTTGCCGTTTGCGACGAAATAATGCCGTGATAGTTGGGAAAATCGTCCAGTTTCTGTCCGGCCGGCCGCGACCGCGCGCACACAATCCGACCTGTGCCGCATGTCCTTAAATTTCCCCCAGGAGTCTGCGTAGCGGAGGCCTGGACCGGCGTTCTTTGTCTATTTCATATCGGCGACCCTACAAACTTCGTGACATTGTGCCAAAATTACTGTAACCAATTCGATTTCGACCCCGATGCTTGACGACGTCAATCCGCGATCGGCGCTGGTGGCACAGCGCGACCACGTTACCATCGTGTGGGCACGCGACTACTCCGACGTTCTTCCGGTCAAGGGCGTTGCCTTGGGCGGCAAGCAGGTGATCGACATAGGCGTCGAGGTCACGCTCTGAGCAGATCGTGCCGGCCAAGGAAGCAAAAATAGCCAGCATAACTCCGGCCTACAGCCGGGCAGCCATCCGTCACCTCAATCGAGCCGATCCGGTCCTGGCGCGGATTATCAAGCAGGTGGGTCCGTTCAGCATCAGGGCGAGCAGGCGGCGGTTTCAGGCCCTGGCGCGGGCGATAATCTTTCAGCAATTGGCGGGCAGCGCCGCGACGGCCATCTATATGCGCTTCGTCGGGTTGTTTCCGGGTCGCAGCTTCCCGACCCCGGCACAGGTTCTGGCGCTTTCCGACGAGCAGTTGCGCCAGGCGGGTCTGTCGCGCCAGAAGTCGATATACCTGCGCGACCTGGCTACGCACGTTTCAAACAAGTCGCTCAATTTTCATCGCTTCGCCGCGATGTCCGACGACGAGATCGTAACAGACCTGATCCGCGTCAAGGGGATTGGGCGATGGACCGCCGAGATGTTCCTGATGTTCAACCTCGGCCGTCCCGACGTCTTGCCGCTGGACGACCTCGGTCTGCGCAGCGCCGCCCGCAACGCCTACGGCCTGCCGTCTCTGCCCACGAAACGGGAGCTCGAGGAAATCGGCGAGCGCTGGCGGCCTTATCGAACAGTAGCCACGTGGTATCTATGGCAAAGCACCCGGATAGTACTGCCGACCGCGCCCGTGAAAGTTGCTAAATCAAAAAAGCGACTGCGTCGAAGGGTCTAAACGCTAACCATCTCCACTGCGTCGGGCGTCCGGCGGCTTTACCACCGAATCACCTGGCCGGGGGTTGCGCCGGTGTACTTTGCATCCTTATAAATCGGCACGCCGTTGACGATGGTGTGAATCACGCCGTGGGCGGGTACGACCAGGCGCTTGCCGCCGCCGGGCAGGTCCGCGCGCATCTCTCCGCGCTGGGGCGAGCCGACCGCGTTGTAGTCGAAGATCGTGATATCGGCGGCGGCGCCGACCGCGAGGCGGCCGCGATCCTTGAGGCCGAAGAAATCCGCCGGCTCCGACGTAATTCGTTTGATCGCATATTCCAGCGTCATCGCGTTGCGCTCGCGCACCCACGTGCCGAGCAGGTAGGTGCAATAACCGGCGTCACACAGCATGTTCACGTGCGCGCCACCGTCGGAAAGGCCAATCAGAGTGCGCGGGTCGTTGATCAGCTTGCCGACCCGCTCGGAGTTGATGTTGAAGGCGGGACGAGAGAACCACATCTCCAGGTTGTCTTCCAGCGCCAGCTCCACCATCACCTCAAACTCGCGGCCGGCCTTGCCGCGCTCGCGCGCGAACTGGGCTAGGCTGCGGTTCTCGTATGATTTCAATTCGGGGTTGGCGACTTCGGTGACCGTGACTTTTTCCCAATCCCATCCGGCGCGCTTGATGTCTGCCGCCAGCGAATCCCGGAATTCCTGCTCGGCAAAAAGCTGGCGCAGCACTTCAACCGGCTGATTGTACGCGCGCTTCCAGGCGGGAAAGGTTACGAACGCGATTGCCCGGCGCATGCTGAACTCGGACACGAACGGACGGCATGCGACCTGTGGAATGCCGCCGCGCCGGATCAGCGGGTCGGTGCGGGACAGGGTCCGCTGACTCGCGTCGGGCTGATCGTCGCGATCGAAAACCGCCAGCCAGGTAACGGGCCGACTGCTTTCGGTCAGCAGGAATTCCAGCAGATCATATTCATGATCGGCGATATTGCCGAAGTCCTGCGTCAGCGTGATCTCGATAACGCCCTTGCCCAGTTTGCGCAGCACGTTCGCGTAGCTGGCCAGCTCTTCGCGGCTGGAGAGACGGCAGGCGAGAGGGCGTCCCTTGTAGCCGACGTGCTGGCGGCCGGTGGTAGTGGAAAATCCGCGCGCGCCCGCTTCCACCGCCTCGCTCAGCAGCGCCGCGATTCGCTCGGTCTCCTGGGGCGTCGCCGGCCGTTCCATCGACTCTTCGCCCATCACGTAATGGCGAAATGGAGTCAGCGGCGCCAAAAAGCCCAGGTTGAGCGAACTGCCGCGCCGCGCCGCCGCGTCCATGTAACTGGGAAAGCTTTCCCAATCCCACGTGATCCCTGATTTCAGCACCCGCGCCGGAATACCTTCCACGTTGACCAGGTCGAGCGTCGCGATCTCGTGCACGTCGGGTTTGCACGGCGCCAGGCCGACACCGCAGTTGCCCATTACGACGCTGGTGATACCGTGCCACGACGAGCAGGTAACCTGCGGGTCCCAACAAATCTGCGCGTCATAATGCGTGTGCGGATCGACGAAGCCGGGCGCGACGATTAGATCGGACGCGTCGATAACGTTGGCCGCGCCCTGGCTGATCTTGCCGATTTCGGCGATTCTGCCGCCTGAAACCGCGACGTCGGCCAAATAACGCGGCGCGCCGCTGCCGTCCACCACGGTGCCGTTTTTGATCAATAGGTCATATGGCATTGGCTTTAACCTCCGGGGGCCGCACCGCTGCGGGACAGATCGTACCTATCCCGTAGGGCGAATGCGGGAGAGGTAAACATGGACTATTTAGGATCTCAGCACGGCGCCGGGTGTCGTGCCGGTGTACTTCCCGTCTTCATACACGACCGTGCCGTTGACCACTGTATGTTGCACGCCCGTGGCGGGCACCACCAGGCGGCGGCCCCCGCCGGGCAGGTCGTTGCGGATTTCGCCGCGCTGAGGCGATCCGATCGCGCTGTAGTCGAAAATCGCCAGGTCGGCGGGATTGCCTACCGCGATTCGTCCGCGTCCGCGCAGGTTGAAGAAATCCGCCGGCTCGGAAGTCAGCCGCTTGACGGCATACTCAAGCGTCATCGCACTCTTGTCGCGCGCCCAGGTGCCGATCAGGTAGGTGCAATAGCCCGCATCGCACAATTGATCGACGTGCGCGCCGCCGTCCGACAACCCAATCATTGTGCGCGGGTCGCAGATCAGTTGCGGAATCTTGGACTCGTCAGCGTTCATCAGCGGCAGCACAAAGTTGACGTTCAGGTCGTCTTCGAGCGCGAGGTCCAGCAGCGCGTCAACAGCGTCGGTGCCGCGCTCCTGCGCCACGTCGGCCAGCGTCTTGCCCTCGAGATGCTTGAGCGCCGGATTGCTGATTTGCTGAATTTCAAATCTGTGGCCCCTGGTCATGATGTTGACCGAACCGGCGGCTTTTTTCAGGGTTGCCCGGAACGCGTTGCGGAACTCAGGATCGCGGTAAATCTGCTTCTGCGTCTCGGCCGGCTGGTTGAAGACCCGGTTCCAGCACGACATCGCGCTGAACAGAAACGGGTTGCGCAAGTTGAGCTGGAAGATGAGTGGCTTGCAGGTTACCTGGGGAATTCCGCCGCGCCGGATCAGCGGCTCGACCCGGTTGAGCGTCTCGACGCTGGCTTCGGGATGACTCTCGCTGTTAAAGAGCGCCAGCCAGGTGACCGGGCGCCGGCTCTCGGTGAGCAGGAAGTCGAGCAGGTCATGCTCGCTCTCGGACATGAACGGCGGATTCTGCGTCAGCGAAATTTCGATCGCGCCTTTTCCCAGGTCGCGCAGCACGTTGCAATACGCCTTGAGTTCGTCGCGGCTGGCCAGACGGCATGCCAGCGGACGGCCGCGAAACCCGATATGCTGGCGGCCGATCGTGGTGGAGAAGCCCAGCGCGCCGCCGGCCACCGCCTCGCGCAGCAAGGCCGCTATCTGCGAAGTTTCCTCTGCCGTCGCTGCGCGGTCCATCGACTCCTCGCCCATCACGCTATGACGAAAGGGCGTCAACGGCGCGATAAAGCCCAAATTGATCGCGCTCTTGCGCCGCTCCGCAGCGGACATGTAGCTGGGGAAGCTCTCCCAATCCCAGGTCACGCCCTTGGAGAGCACCTCAAACGGAATCGATTCGACGTTCACCAGGTCCCAGGCCGCGATTTCGCGCGCCTGCGGCTTGCACGGCGCGATACCAACGCCGCAATTGCCCATTACCACGGTGGTGACGCCGTGCCACGACGAGCAACTGATTTGGGGGTCCCAGCAGATCTGTGCGTCGTAATGGGTATGAGGATCGACGAAGCCGGGCGCCACGATGAGGTCGCTGGCGTCGATAATCTTGCGCGCGCCTTCCTTGATCTGACCGATTTCGGCGAATCGCCCCGCGTTGATCGCTACGTCGGCCTGGTAGCGCGGTGTGCCGGTGCCGTCAACTACGGTGCCGTTGCGGATCAAAAGATCATAAGACATGCCGGGTTCCTCCTATAAGCGTGTTTACTGCCGAACGGAACAACCAGTCAAGTTCATGGTTCGGCCCTCCGCGCCGGTTCTTCCTGTCCGCGTTGACACAGTTTTTACGGCCTTCTTGTTTGTGCTACTGATTCGATCGAACCTGGCCGCTCCCGGCCGCCTGGTGGGATTAACCGATGGATCTGAATCTGCTCCCCGAAGAAGAAGAGTATCGCCAGCAGGTGAGAGCCTGGCTGACCGCGAATCTGCCCAAAGTGATGGCGGAGCGGCGCGCCGGCAAAATCAGCGGTATCGAATGGAGCAAGAAATGGCAGCGCCAGCTCTACGAGGCGGGCTACGTGGCGCTGGCCTGGCCCAAGGAGTATGGCGGTCAGCAACTGGATACGATGCGCCAGTTTATCGTTAACGACGAACTGGTGCGGGCGCGCGCTCCGGGCGTGATCGGCGCGCAAGCCATCAACCTGCTCGGCCCGACGCTGATCACCTTCGGCACGGAAGAGCAGAAGCGCCGCTACCTGCCCAGGATGCTTAGCGCGGAGGAAATCTGGTGCCAAGGTTACTCGGAGCCTGGCGCCGGCTCCGACCTGGCCTCTTTACGCACGCGCGCGGAGATTCAGGGCGACCATTTCGTGGTCAACGGGCAGAAGGTCTGGACTTCGCGCAGCCGCTACGCGGACCGGATGTTTGCCCTGGTGCGCACCGATCCCTCCGCGCCCAAGCATCGCGGGATTTCCTATCTTCTAATCGACATGAAGAGCCCGGGCCTCACGGTGCGGCCGCTGGTCCAGATGACCGGCGATCGCGGGTTCAGCGAGGTCTTCTTCGACAACGTCCAGGTTCCCCGCGAGAACCTGGTCGGCCAGCTCAACGACGGCTGGAGGGTCGCGAACGACACGCTTTACAACGAACGCAACCTGGGCGGCGCCGCGGCCGGCAACAAGCAGGTTTTCAACCGCTTGCTGGAATTGGCGCGCAACACCAAACGCGGCGGCGCTCCGCTGATAAAGCATCCGCATTACCGGCAGCGGCTGGTTGACTTCCAGATAACGGCGGAGGCGATGCGGCTGCATGGGCTGCGCCAGCTCACCGACCAGATTCACAAACGCTCCCACGGTGTCGAAACCCTGGTCAACAAACTGGTGGGCAGCGAACTGACCTACGAAATGACCAAGACTGCTCTGGAGCTCGAGGGCGACTACGCACCGCTGCTCAAGGGCGAAGAGCGCGCACCGGATCGCGGCTACTGGCCGATGAACCTGATGGTCGCGATGGGCCTGATGATCGGCGGCGGCACGTCGCAGATTCAGAAGAACATCATCGCCCAGCGCGGTCTGAAGATGCCCAAGGGACCCGACTAAGACGCAGCAGTAGTGGGGAGAGAAGCGAGGAGTAAGAGCAGAAATCTTTTCTGTCTCTCACTCCTGCTTTCTGCCTTTTCACCCCTTGGGGAACTCGATCAGTTCGAGGATCTGCCCGTCGGGGTCCTTGAAGCAGACGAACCTGGTGGTCCCCCCGCCCATCTTCATCGTCTGCACGCCGGAGAGGAACTCGACACCCTGCGCCTTTATCCGCTCGTACTCCTGATCGATATCCTTGACGTGAAAACAGACGCGGGCGACGCCTGCGTGCCACAGATGCGGATACGGCTCGCCCTCGGTTTTGGGCACCTTCCATTCGATCAGGTCGATACGCGTCGCGCGCGGATCGTCGCCTAGGATCAGCAGGGCGGCCTTGCCCCGGTTGTTGGGAATCCTCAGCCCTTCTTCAAACGCCTTGTTGCCGCCCTCGCCGACGTTGAAAGCCACTTTGAATCCCAGCATCTGGTAGAAGGCGAGCGAACGGTCGAAATCTTTGCAATTGATGTTGACGTGAAAGATCGACTTGATCATGACAGTCTTCCTTTCCGGCCGCCTGGCCAGTTCCAAACCATAGCGCCATGCATCGATAAAAGAGAAGTCGGAATGAAGGAGTGAGAAGCGGGAAGCAGCCACGGGGCTTCGCGGGACCTGCCTGCTCGGGCCCCTCGTTTCTCACTTCTCTTCCCTCGTTCCTGGCTGTCGGATGCGATAAATTCCAGACCGAGGAGGCCGCAACGATGCCAATCTTTAAGCATGGAGAGGTCGCGCTCAATTACGAGGAGTACGGTTCAGGATTTCCCCTGTTGCTAATCGCTCCCGGGGGGATGCGCTCGCAGATCGATTTCTGGCATCGAAGCCCTTTCGACCCGACCGCGGAACTGGCCCGCAGCTTCAGGGTGATCGCGATGGACCAGCGCAATGCCGGCGACTCCCGCGCGCCGATCGCGGCCTCCGACGGATGGCAGACCTACGCCGCCGATCAACTCGCGCTGCTTGACCATCTGGGAATCCGCCAATGCCATATCATGGGCGGCTGTATCGGCTCGTCCTATTGCCTGGGGCTAATCAAGGCAGCGCCGGATCGGATCGTTGCCGCGATTTTGCAAAATCCAATCGGGCTCGGCCCTGACGGGATGGCGCGCTTCCACAACATGTTCGAGGATTGGGCGGCGGAATTGCGCCGCAACCGGCCCGAGGTGAACGAAACGGCGCTGAAGGCCTTTTGCGACAACATGTTCTCGGGCGACTTCGTGTTTTCCGTGACGCGCGACTTCATCCGTTCCTGCCTCACCCCAATGCTCATCCTGGCCGGCAACGACCCGTTTCATCCGACCGAGGTCTCACTCGAACTGGCGCGGCTGGCGCCCAATGCAGACCTTATAATGGAGTGGAAGACGCCCGAGGTTGTCGGCGCCGCAGTGGAGCGCGTCCGCGCCTATCTCGAGGATCGCGTGCCATAATCAGTAAGTGCCATCGCCCGTATCCCCGTGGCTCTTTGACAGCCAGATCGTTATGAATTGCGCCTGACCGGCAGTCCGAGAGTTATACCAATTCCTCGGTGGCGGGCCTGCCGGACTTTCGGGACGCGTCGCTTATTTTGCCGATGCCATCGCGGCGAGGACAGTTGCCAGGGCCTGGGTGCCATCGGAATCGTGGCCTTGCGCGGATGCGGCGTCGAACAGCGTGCTCACCAGCGAGAGGCCGGGCAGCGGGGTTTTGGTTTCGCGCGCGACTTCGCTCAGGAGCCGCAAATCCTTGCGCAACAGCTTGATCAGAAAACCAGGCCGGTAGTCGTGCGCGATTATTTTGGGTCCGAGGTTGTTTAGTTGCCACGACGCGGCCGCGCCCGCGCCGATCGCTTCCAGGGCAAGCGCCGGATCAAGTCCGCCGCGCGCGGCCAGCAGCAGCGCTTCGACCGTTGCTTCCAGGTTGACGGCGACCGCGACCTGGTTGACCAGCTTGGTCAACTGGCCGCTGCCCGCCGGACCCATGTAAGTGATGCGCTTGCCAAGATGATCGAGCAGGGGACGAGCGCGGTCGAATGCTTCGCGCCGCCCGCCCACCATTATTGTCAACGTTCCTTCGATCGCACCGGGTTCCCCGCCCGAAACCGGCGCGTCGAGGAAATCGACTTTCTGCTTTCCAAGCCGCTCCGCGACACGTCGGGCGCCGGCTGGTGCCACGGTGCTCATGTCGATCAGTATGCGGCCCGCTTCCAGCGCCGGAGCCACATGCTCCACCACCTGCTCGACGTCGGGCGTATCGGGCACCATGGTAAAGACCGCCTCGGCGCCGCGAACCGCGTCGCCGGGATGGTTCGCTAAGGTGGCGCCGTCGTCGGCCAGCGCCTGCGCCTTGGCAAGCGTGCGGTTGAAGACCCTGACGCGATGGCCCGCGCGCAGCAGCCGGCGCACCATCGGCGCTCCCATGATTCCGGTTCCGATCCAGCCGATTTCCATAGTGATACCTGCGTTTGTCTTGAAATTGCGAATAGCGCGAAGCCCAAGATGCGCGACGGTCTCTAACCTTTCAGCTACGAAATGAAAAAGCGGGTAGCGCCAGCTTGAAGTGTGTCAGTCACCATCGCCGTCTCCACGGCTCAATGTGGGAGAGACCGGTTTACCCGGTGTCATTCCATGACTTGGGTCCGGCATTGATGGTTGATCGCGTCGGTTCTCATGAACGCTGCATCAGCGACCTTGAGCGCGGCAAACCAAGCGTCGATGTTTCCTAACCTTGGCGTGGCGGGTTTTTCCTTCGCGATTTGCGCACAACGCGTGGTTATTAACTTTGCTTCACTTCATCATCCAGTATCCGATCATGGACCAGAACCTTGTCGGCGTAAAGTTGCCTGATCTCCGCGTCCGGCAGGTTGAGGTATTCGCGCAGGACTGCTTCGTTGCTCTCACCCAGCAGGTCGGCTTTTACGTCGGTTCGATCGGGCCAGGACGAGAACTTGACCGGCATCCCGGGGACGTCGAACTCGCCGATCAGGCGGTCCTTCACCCGGCGTGCGGTCTTGCGCTCGCGCATGTGCGGATGATTGGCCGACTCGTGGAGCGACAGCACCGGCGCGCATGGTACGCGCTCCTTCTCCAGCGCAGCCAACGCGGCCTCGCGATTGGGGAACTTGCTCAGCCAGTCCTCCAGGATCTGCTTCAGTACTTCGTTGTTGTCGCGCCGCGCGTGTGCGTTCTTGAAGCGCGGGTCGCTGGCCAGTTCCGGCATCCCGATCGCCTTGACGAACTGCGGCCATTGATGAGGCAGCACTGTTACATAGACGTACTGGTCGTCGCGATAGCGGAAGATTCCCGCCGGCCCGCCGCCGGGATGCTGCGAGCCGTTGCGCTTGGGCACCGCTGCAGGTCCGCGCAGCGACACCTTGGGCAAATACTCGTGGTGCCAATGGAAATACGTGTCGGTGATCGACGCGTCGAGGTACTGGCCCTCGCCGGTGCGCTCGCGATGCAGCAACGCGAACCCGACCGCCATCGCCGCGGCGACACCGGTGGAGATGTCGCCTGCCGCCATCGTCAGCTGTGACGGAGCGCGGTCCGGTTCTCCAATCTGATCTGTGATGCCGGCGTAGGCCTGGCCAATATAGTCGTAGCCGGGTTTGCTGGATAGCGGTCCGGTCTGTCCGCAGACCGAGATCGAGCACATGATGATTTTCGGATTGATCTGCTTGATAACGTCGTAGCCCAGCCCCAGGCGCTTGATCACGCCCGGGGCGAAGTTTTCCACAACCACATCGAACTTCGGCAGCATCGCCTTGACCAGTTCGAGCGCGCGCGGATTCTTCATGTCCATCGCGAGGCTCTTCTTGCAGTGGTTGTGCTGGAAGAAGCCAGTGCTTTGCGAAATCTTGGCGTACTTGGGGTCCATCGGCTTGAAGCCAGCCGCGCGCGTGCGGTCGCCGAAGGGCGCCAGCTCCAGCTTCACCACCTCGGCTCCCATCTCGCCCAGGATTCGGCAACAAGTCGGACCCGCGACAAACTGCGTGATATCCAGCACCCGGTAACCGGTCAGCATCGGCGTTGCCTTGGTAGACATCGTATCCTCCTTCGTTCTGAAACCAGGGTGAGAAGCGGGAGCACGGCGGAAAGTCTTCTCCACTTCAACTTCTCGTTTCCCGCTTCTCTTTTCTCACTTCTCACTTCACAGCCGCAAGCAATCCGGCAAGCCGCGCAACGAGCGAAGAGAGGTAAGAGGCAAAAACACGGGGGACGCCCGGTTCCTGGCCTGCTTTCGTCATTTCTCTTGCCTCGCTTCTCATTCGCCCGCAGCACAAGAACCATAGCGACAGGGTCAGGGTGCCCAGCCCGACGGAATAAGGATACCAGGCACTCGGCGCGTCCATTACCATCGGC
>DATFSZ010000074.1:0-4328 GCA_035262365.1 Binataceae bacterium (SeqCode) | reverse complement strand
GTCCGAGATCAGGGCGCCCGAAGTTGCGCGCGGCTACCGCGAGCTCGAAGAACAGGCGCGCCATGAATTTGCCGAGCAGGGCATTCCCGTAAGCGACATGATCTTTGAACGTTCGGTGGATTTGCGCGTCGGCTTTATGCGCGACGAACTCACGCTCCCATTTCCGCCCGAAGCTGCGGCCGACCTTGGTGCGTTGGAACGCACTTTCCGCGACGCTCATCGGCGCGAATTCGGTTTCGAAGGCGAGGGCGACCTGCACCTGGTCAACCTGCGCCTGCGGGCCATAAGCGCTTCGGGCCACCTGTCGTTCTCCGACGTCGTAGCCGCCGCGGCGTCGACGACGCAGAGTGCCGCCAACGGTCCGGCTGTGCGCCGCGCGTACTTTGGGCGCATGCACGGCAGCGTCGATACGCGAATTTTAAGCCGCGATGAAATCGTCGAGCGCATTGCGGGACCGGTGATAATCGAGGAGCCGGATACGACCGTGACCGTGCCGCCAGGATGGAGCGTGGAACGGGGCCGCTTCGATACTCTGACGCTGACCCGCGAGATCTGATGCCACCGATCGCCAAGCGCCGCTGAGTCGCCAAGCTAACGGCGGGGCAGGGCGCCCGCTTCAGAAACTTAAAAAGACGCCGGCCGAAAAAATCACTATCTCGGCGCCGGCGGCCACAGGCTATGCTCCTGGACGAAGTCTGCGGCGCGGATGTTTTTTGCCGAGTACCACATCGGATTGGGGCACGTGCACAGATAGCGGGCGGTCTCGGCAGGTACGTCCATCGGCAGCGCCAGGCGGCTGTCCCATCCCTGGTAATTGTGGCCGACCCGGCCGGCCTCGACGTGCTCGCTGAAGACGAAACCCGGATCAAGGCCGATGACCGCGATGTTGTCGCGCCGGACTTCCTTGGCCAGCGACATCATGAATCGAATCTGTGCAGCCTTGGTCATCGGATAGCCCAGTCCGGTGGATGCCCTGCCGGGCATACCCGGCATATTCAACGCGTCCAGCTCGCCGGCCTGCGAGGTTACCAGAATAATGATTCCGCCGCCCTGTGCTTTCATCAGCGGCACGATCAGCTTGCACGCGCGAACCGCGGACATCAGATTAACCGCCACCTGCTGGTCGAGTTGCTCGATGGTAGTGTCTTCAAACAGGCTCAGGTAGCCCGGGCCTCGATGCTGGATGCTGTGAATAAGGATATCGATGCGGCTCAGCTCTTTTATTGCCAAGCGGCACATTCGGTCGACGTCTTCGCCGACCGCCAGGTCAACCCTGATCGGCACCGCGTAGCGGCCGAGCGCGCGGATTTCCTCGGCGGTCTGGTGGATGGTGCCCGGCTCCGGCGATTGGCCGGGACCATCGGTCCGTGCGGCGACCGCCACGTCCGCTCCTTCCTGCGCCAGGCGCAAAGCCATCTGCTTGCCCATCCCACGACTCGCGCCGATTACCAACGCTTTCCTGTCCGCAAGACGCATTCGTTGTCGCCTCCGCCCAGCATGTAAGCCGAGTTTCGTGTTTGCATCATAGCCAAGCCGCCCTCCAACTTGCCAAACCCATGCTGGCTCTCGCTGGAGAGTAGTTGGTGTTACGGCATTATGATGTAAGCTCCTGTGCATGGGCGAAAAGGTGGCCATTTCTAATCCGGTGTACCGGCAAGCCACGAACCTCATACCTCGCGAGCTGCACGGCAAGTAAGTGAGTCCGGCTGCGTGGCAGGCGCTGGCATCCTGGAGCATCCCGCCGTATTTCAGCGGTGCGGTGATTCTTTGCGCCGTCGTGTACGCGCGCGGATTTAGCCGCCTTCACCTTCAGATGCCGCTGCGGTTCCCCAGTTGGCGGCTAGCTGCGTTTATGGGCGGGCTCGGCGCTTTGCTGATTGCGATCGCCTCGCCGTTAGCGGCCTTCGATGACTTGCTCTTGCAGGTGCATATGGTCCAGCACATGCTCCTGATGTTTGTCGCGCCGCCGCTGATCCTGCTGGGCGCTCCGCAAATTCCCCTGCTGCGCGGATTGCCCGTAATTGCCGCGAAGCGGGTCGTCGGTCCGCTGCTCAAATCGCTGACGGTGCGTGAAGTCGCCGACATCCTGGCGCATCCTCTTGTATGCTGGCTAGCCCTCGGCGTCGCGACCTGGACCTGGCACGCTCCGGGTCCCTATCAACTGGCCTTGCGCTCGGAGGGATGGCATGAGGTAGAGCACGGATGCTTTATCGCGGCGGCGATGCTGTTCTGGTGGCCGGTGGTGCAGCCATGGCCGAGCCGGGTGCGTTGGCCGCGTTGGGCGATGGTCCCGTACCTCCTGCTAGCCGACCTGCAGAATACCGCCCTGTCGGCGCTACTTACATTCTCGGACCGGGTGCTTTACCCCTACTATGAAACCGTGCCGCGCCTCGACGGCATCAATGCGCTGAACGATCAGATAGCAGCCGGCGTGATCATGTGGGTTCCGGGATCATTGTTATTTCTCGTTCCGGCGGCACTGATTGTTTTTAAGTTGCTGTCGGCCCCAGGCGCGGTTGATCCGCAGAGCGTGGCTCAACCCAGCGGGGCGAAATGGGATCTGGCCACACCGCGTCTTGCGACCGGCAAAGAAAAAGGGGCAGGATCATAGCGGTAAGTCACTTTTTGCCGGGCCGGCACGTCTTGGGCCGGTATCGGGCAAATTCATTACAGGCGCATCGGCTGTCGCACGCGCGGCGGCGCGAATTTCAAGCAGGGGAAGCAAATGCAGATAGGAATGATCGGACTTGGGCGCATGGGCGCCAATATGGTGCGGCGCCTGATGAAAGGCCGCCATCAATGTCTGGTATACGACGTTTCGGCGGAGGCGGTGCGCGAGCTGGAGCGCGAGGGCGCCAAGGGTTCGACTTCACTGGATGATTTCCTGGCGCAACTGACCAAGCCACGGCTGGTCTGGCTAATGGTGCCAGCCGCGGTGGTCGATTCGCAACTGGATCAACTCGTGGCCAAGCTGTCCCCGGGCGATATAGTGGTCGATGGCGGCAACTCGTACTATCGCGACGATGTCGATCGGGCCAAGCGGCTTACCCCCCACGGTATCCATTACGTCGATTGCGGCACCAGCGGCGGGGTATGGGGCCTGGAGCGCGGCTACTGCCTGATGATCGGCGGCGAACCCGAAATCGTGCGCCATCTCGATTCAATCTTCGCCACCCTCGCGCCGGGCGCCGGTTCGATCGACAAAACCCCCGGGCGCGAGAGGCTAGGCGGCACCTCGGAGCGGGGCTATCTGCATTGCGGGCCTAACGGCGCCGGCCATTTCGTCAAGATGGTGCACAACGGTATCGAGTACGGCCTGATGGCCGCTTATGCCGAAGGGCTTAACATCCTGAAGAACGCCAACGCCGGAAAGCGCCAGCGCGAAGCGGACGCAGAAACCACGCCGCTGCGAGACCCCGAGTATTATCAATACGATTTAAACCTTGCGGATATTGCAGAGGTCTGGCGGCGCGGCAGCGTAGTCGCCTCATGGCTGCTAGATCTGACTGCGGCCGCGCTGGCCGGCGATCCGAAACTGGAGCGCTTTGCCGGGCGCGTTTCGGATTCCGGTGAAGGCCGCTGGACCGTGGATGCGGCGATCGACGAGGGAGTTCCCGCCAATGTGCTGGCCACCGCTCTGTTCGAGCGCTTCACCTCCCGCGGCGACGCCGACTTCCAGGACAAGCTGCTGTCCGCGATGAGGTTCGAGTTCGGTGGACACATCGAGAAGGGCAGCGGGTCATGAACGAAGCGCGCTCCGACGCCCTGGCTTTTTTCGGCGCCACGGGCGACCTGGCCTACAAAAAGATATTCCCCGCGCTGCATGCGATGGCGCGCCGGGGCCACCTGCAGTTTCCGGTTATAGGAGTCGCCAAATCCGGATGGGATTTGAACAAGCTGCGCCAGCGCGCCCGCGACAGTATCAAGACTCATGGCAGCGGCGTCGATGAGAAGGCTTTCGCGACCCTGGTCGAGCATCTTCGCTACGTGGACGGCGATTATAAGGATGGCGCGACCTATGCCGCCTTGCGCAAGGAGCTGGGCGCCGCCGCCCATCCGGCGCATTACCTGGCGATTCCGCCCAGCCTGTTCGCAACCGTTGCGGAGGGACTGGACAAATCCGGATGCGCCACCAACGCGAGGCTGATCGTGGAGAAGCCGTTCGGACGGGATTTACCCTCAGCGCAGGAGCTGAATCGAATAATCCATACCGTCTTTCCCGAGGATGACGTTTACCGGATCGATCACTACCTGGGCAAAGAGCCGGTTCAGAACCTGCTGCTGTTCCGCTTTGCAAATACGTTCCTGGAGCCGATTTGGAACCGCAA
>DATFSZ010000073.1:0-58803 GCA_035262365.1 Binataceae bacterium (SeqCode) | reverse complement strand
GGTCAAGAAACGCGAAGATACCCATCGTATGGCGGAAGCCAACAAGGCTTTTGCGCATTATCGCTGGTAAGCATTCCAGAGTAGATTTTAATGGCTCGTGAAACACCCATAGAGCGAGTGCGCAATATCGGTATCATGGCGCACATTGACGCCGACAAGACAACCACGACCGAGCGCGTACTGTACTACACCGGCATCAGCTACCGCATGGGCGAGGTGCATGAAGGCACCGCGACCATGGACTGGATGGTCCAGGAGCAGGAGCGCGGCATCACTATAACTTCCGCCGCGACCACCTGTTTTTGGCGCGACCATCGCATCAACATTATCGACACTCCCGGCCACGTCGATTTCACCATCGAAGTCGAGCGCAGTCTGCGCGTGCTGGACGGCGCGGTGGCGGTATTTTGCGCCGTCGGCGGCGTGGAGCCGCAGTCGGAGACCGTGTGGCGGCAGGCTGACAAGTACCGCGTTCCGCGCGTGGCGTTCATCAACAAGATGGACCGGGTGGGCGCCGACTTCGAGCGCGTAACCGCAGAGATCCGCGACAAGCTCAAGGCCACTCCGGCGCTGTTGCAGCTTCCGATCGGGGCCGAAGAGAAGTTTACCGGGGTGGTGGATTTGCTCGAGCAGCGCGCCCTGATTTGGGAGAAAGACACCCTGGGCGCTGACTACAAGATCGAGCCTATTCCCGAGGAGCTGCGCGAGCAGGCCACGGAGCGCCGCGACAAGCTGGTCGAGACGCTGGCCGATCACGACGAGCATTTGATGGAGCTGTACCTCGAAGGCAAGCCGGTGGACGCGGAGACGCTGCGCAAGGTGCTGCGCGCCGCGACCCTGGACCTGAAGGTGGTTCCGGTGCTGATGGGCTCGGCGTTCCGCAACAAGGGCGTTCAGCCGATGCTCGACGCGGTGGTCGACTACCTGCCCTCGCCAGGCGACGTGCCGCCGGTGGTGGGAATGGCCGGCGACAAGATGGAAGAGCGCTGGCCGCGCGACGACTCGCCGTTTGCGGCTCTGGCGTTCAAGATCATGACCGATCCATACCTGGGCACGCTGACCTTTTTGCGGGTGTACTCGGGGCGGTTGGAGAGCGGCACCTCGGTGCTCAACTCGACCAAGCAAAAGCGCGAACGCGTGGGCCGCATCCTGAAGATGCACGCCAACAAGCGCGAAGAGATTTCGGAAGTACTGGCCGGCGATATCGCGGCGGTTGGCCTGCGCGATACGACCACGGGCGACACCCTGTGCGATCCGGCGCATCCGATTGTGCTGGAATCCATCGAGTTTCCCGAGCCGGTCATCCGGATTGCGATCGAGCCCAAGACCAAGGCCGACCAGGACAAACTGGGCGAGTCGCTCAACAAGCTGGCCAAGGAGGATCCTTCCTTCCGTGTCACCAGCGATCCGGAAACGGGCCAGACCTTGATCGCCGGGATGGGTGAGTTGCACTTGGAGATCATCGTTGACCGCCTGCTGCGCGAGTTCAAGGTGGATGCTTCGGTAGGCAAGCCGCAGGTGGCCTATCGCGAGACGATTCGACGCACGGTGGAGGCCGAGGGCCGCTTCGTGCGCCAGACCGGCGGCCACGGCCAGTTCGGCGTGGTTGAGATCAAGATCGAGCCGCTCGGCAAGGGGTCGGGCTTCGAGTTTGTTGACGCGACCAAGGGCGGCGTAATCCCGCGCAACTTCATCCCGTCGGTGGAGGCCGGGATCAAGGAATCGATGGAAAACGGAGTGTTGGCGGGCTATCCGATGGTGGACATCAGGGCCAGCCTGCTCGACGGCGCTTATCACGAGGTGGACTCCTCGGAGATCGCGTTCAAGATCGCCGGTTCGATGGCGTTTCGCGAGGCGGCGGAGAAAGCCGGTCCGATCCTGCTGGAACCCGTGATGGAAGTCGAAGTGGTGACGCCGCAGGAGTTCATGGGCGAGGTCATCGGCGACCTCAACGCGCGCCGCGGCAAGATCTTGAGTATGGAGAACCGCGGGGGCGCCCAGGTGATTGAATCGCGGGTGCCGCTGGCCACGATGTTCGGATATGCGACGCGGCTGCGCTCGATTACGCAGGGGCGCGCGACCTACACGATGCAGTTCGCCGCTTACGAGGCGGTCCCGCAGCAGATCTATGAGGAGTTGATGGCGCGCAACGGTGGCGACGAACCGCGTCCGCGCCTTTAAGCAAAGAGTTTCCGACTAACGGGAGAGGAGATCATGGGCAAGGCTAAATTTGAACGAACCAAGCCGCACGCAAACGTCGGTACCATCGGTCACATCGACCACGGCAAGACGACACTGACCGCGGCCATCACCAAGGTTTTGGCGTCCAAGAAGATGGCGCAGTTTGTAGCCTTCGATCAGATCGACAAAGCTCCCGAGGAACGCGAGCGCGGTATCACGATCGCAATTGCGCACGTCGAGTACGAAACCGCCAACCGGCACTACGCGCACGTCGACTGCCCCGGGCATGCCGACTACATCAAGAACATGATCACCGGCGCCGCCCAGATGGACGGGGCGATCCTGGTGGTGGGCGCCAACGACGGCCCGATGCCGCAGACGCGCGAGCATATCCTGCTCGCCCGCCAGGTCGGCGTTCCCGCAATCGTGGTGTTCATGAACAAGGTCGATATGGTGGACGACCCCGAGTTGCTCGACCTGGTCGAGCTGGAAGTCCGCGACCTGCTCAAGAAGTACGATTTCCCCGGCGACGAGACGCCGATTATCCGCGGCAGCGCGCTGCAGGCCCTGGAATGCGGCTGCGGCAAGGACGACTGCGCCAAGTGCAAGCCGATCCTGGATCTGATGGCGGCGGTTGACAGCTATATTCCGCAGCCCGAGCGCCAGGTGGATCTGCCCTTCCTGATGCCGGTGGAGGACGTGTTTTCGATCTCCGGCCGCGGCACCGTGGTGACCGGACGCGTCGAGCGCGGCCGGGTCAAGGTGAGCGAAGAAGTCGAGATCGTGGGCTTCCGCGACACCAGCAAGACCGTGGTCACCGGCGTCGAGATGTTCCGCAAGATCCTCGATGAAGGCCAGGCGGGCGACAACATCGGCGTGCTGTTGCGCGGTGTCAAGCGTGAAGAAGTCGAGCGCGGCCAGGTTCTGGCCAAGCCCGGATCGATCACGCCGCACACCAACTTCGAAGCCGAGGTCTACATCCTGACCAAGGAAGAGGGCGGACGTCATACCCCGTTCTTCAACGGCTATCGGCCGCAGTTCTACTTCCGTACCACGGACGTGACCGGCATCCTGCATCTGCCTGAGGGCACCGAGATGGTGATGCCCGGCGACAACGTCAAGATCACCGGCGAGCTGATCACGCCGGTGGCGATGGATGAAGGTCTGCGCTTCGCTATCCGCGAGGGCGGCCGCACCGTCGGAGCCGGCGTCGTTTCAAAGATCGCGAAGTAACTGATGAGACGAGTGGGCGGGAGGAGCCTTTAGACGTGGCTGACAGGATGAACGACAAGATTCGGATACGTCTTAAGGCGTACGACTACCGGCTGCTCGATCAGTCAGTGCGCGAGATTGTAGATACCATCCGGCGCACCGGCGGTCGGGTGGCGGGGCCCATCCCGCTGCCCACGCGGATCGAACGTTTTACGGTCAACCGCTCGCCCCACGTGGACAAGAAGTCGCGCGAGCAGTTCGAAATCCGCACCCACAAGCGGCTTTTGGACGTGCTCGAGCCAACGCAACAGACCATCGACGCGCTGGGCAAACTGGACCTGGCCGCCGGCGTGGATGTCGAAATCAAACTCGAGTAGTGCAGTGCTTACCGGTTTAATCGGAAAAAAGCTCGGCATGACCGAATTCGCCGACGAAAGCGGCGTGCTGCGCGCGGCTACCGTGGTGGCGCTGGGCCCGTGTCATGTGACCCAGGTCAAGACTGCGGCGACCGACGGCTATGACGCCATCCAGGTCACCTTCGGGCGCAAGAAGCATTCGCGCGTGCGCGCGCCGCAGCGCGGCCACTTCGCCAAAAGCGAGACCGCGCCGGGAGTTGCCACGCGCGAGTTTCGCGCCGCGGGCGAGGGCGAAATAAAGCTGGGTCAGGCGATCGCTGCGGCGGACGTGTTCGAGGCTGGTGACATGGTGGATGTGGCCGGAGTGTCCAAGGGACGCGGCTATGCCGGTGTCATCCGCCGGCATCATTTTGGCGGCTTTCCGGGTTCGCACGGAACCCATGAGTACTTCCGCCATGGCGGCTCGATCGGTAATCGTTCGTATCCGGGCCGGGTGTTCAAGGGCCTGCGGATGGCGGGTCAGATGGGCAACGAAGCGGTAACAGTGCCCAACCTGGAGGTGCTCCAGGTCCTGGCCGACGACAATGCGATTGTCATCTCGGGCGCGATTCCGGGCGCCAAGGGCGGAATCATTGTGGTCAGGCACGCCGCCAAGCATCGCCGCACCGAAGCGGAGCGTGGGGAAAATGCCTGAAGCTAGTAGTACTCCCGTCAAGCTGCCGCTGTTCTCGGCCGCGCAAGAGCGCAACGGCGAAATCGAGATGGCCGGCCGCGTCTTCAATTGCGC
Source organism: Binataceae bacterium (SeqCode) (assembly GCA_035262365.1). Taxonomy (GTDB): domain Bacteria; phylum Desulfobacterota; class Binatia; order Binatales; family Binataceae; genus JAJPJA01. The sequence continues at coordinate 54,267 of DATFSZ010000073.1, read as the reverse complement.
CGCCGACTCAAGCCTGCTCCAGGAAACGGTCCGGATGCAGCTTGCCAACCGGCGCGCTGGCACCGCATCGACCAAGACTCGCGGCCTGATTTCAGGCGGCGGTATCAAGCCCTGGCGCCAGAAGCATACCGGACGGGCGCGCGCGGGTTCGACCCGCTCGCCGCTATGGCGTCATGGCGGAACGACTTTCGGACCGCAGCCGCGCGACTACTCATACCGGATGCCGAAGAAGGCGCTGGCCAAGGCCTTGTGCCTGGCGCTGTCGGAGCGCGCCCGCGAGGGCAAGGTGATGGTCGTCGAGTCGCTGGAACTCCCGGAACTCAAGACCAAGGCGGCCAAGGCCGCGCTCGATCGCCTGGGCCTGGCTCATGCGTTGGTGGTGCTGGGCGAAGGCGAAGAAGGCGTGGTACGGGCGCTTCGCAACCTGGCCGCGCACAAGGTGTTGCGGGTGGCGGGAATTAACGTTTACGACATTCTCAACTACGACGAAGTGCTGTTGACCGCCAAGGCCGCGCGCGCCCTGGAAGCGCGGTTTGCGGCGGGCGAAGCGGCGGGTGGCGAGTGATGACGGATTACGGATTGATCAAGTCCCCGCTCATCACCGAAAAGGGCACGATGGTCAGCGAGAAGTCCAACCAGGTGATTTTCCGGGTGCGGCCCGAGGCGACCAAAGGCGCCATTCGCGACGCGGTTGAGGAGTTGTTCAAGGTCACCGTGCTCAAGGTGAGGACCATCAACCTGACCGGCAAGAGCCGGCGCGTGGGGCGCACGTCGGGCAAGCGGCCGGACTGGAAAAAAGCTTACGTAACCCTCAAAGAGGGTGACCGGATAGAGTTCTTCGAAGGGGTCTGAGCGATGGCGGTGATTCAACTCAATCCGCGCACCCCGGCCCAGCGCTTTATGCAAGTGGCGGATTTCTCGGAGCTGGACCAAAAGCCGCCTGAGAAGCGGCTGCTAGCGCCGCTTAAGAAATCCGGCGGGCGCAACAACCTGGGCCGCATGACCATGCGCCATCGGGGCGGCGGTCACAAACGCCGCCTGCGCATCATTGATTTCAAGCGCGACAAGGACGGTGTGCCGGCGGTGGTGGCGTCGCTCGAATACGATCCCAATCGTTCGGCTAACATCGCGCTGCTGCACTATCGCGACGGAGACAAACGCTACATCCTGGCTCCGGTGGGGCTGCGCGTGGGCGACCACGTTGAATCGGGCCCGCAGGCCGATATCAAGCCGGCCAATGCGCTGCCGCTGCGCTCGATTCCTACCGGCACGTTCGTGCACGCGGTGGAGCTGAAGCCCGGCAAAGGCGCGCAACTCTCACGCGGCGCGGGCACGCAATGCCAGTTGATGGCCAAGGAAGGAAAGTTCGCACTGCTCAAGCTGCCCTCGGGCGAGCAGCGGATGGTGCAGGCGGAATGTCGCGCCACGGTCGGACAGGTGGGCAATCTCGACAGCGAAAATATTTCGATCGGCAAGGCCGGGCGCAACCGTCATCTGGGATGGCGTCCTCATGTGCGTGGTATCGCGATGAACCCGGTGGACCATCCGCATGGCGGCGGCGAGGGGCGCTCCAAGGGCAATCATCCGCAATCGCCGTGGGGGATGCCGACCAAAGGCTACAAGACCCGGGGCAAGAAGACCTCGGATCGGTACATCGTCAGCCGCAGGCCGCGGGGCAAGCGCGGATAAGGCCGGAGAACAGACATGGCAAGATCGCTTAAAAAGGGCCCCTTCGTGGACGGACATCTGCAAAAGAAGGTCGATGCGGCGCGGGCGTCGAGCGAGAAGCAGATCATCCGGACCTGGTCGCGCCGCTCCACGATCACGCCGGATTTTGTGGCGTTGACCTTTGCGGTCCACAACGGCCATAAATTCATCCCGGTCTATTGCACCGAGAATATGGTCGGTCATCGGCTGGGTGAGTTTTCTCCGACCCGCACATTTCATGGCCATGCCGGAGAGCGCAAAGGTGAAGTGCGGGGCGGCGGCAGGTAGAAAGCACTGCGATGGAAGCTACAGCCAGAACCAGGTTTATCCGTATCTCACCGCAAAAGCTGCGCTTGGTATGCGAGCTGATCAAGGGCAAGGGTCTGGATGAAGCGGTGTCGATCCTGGAATACACGCCCAAGCGCGGCGCCAAGATACTCGCCAAGACCCTGATGTCGGCGGTGGCCAATGCGCGCAACCTGCAGAACGTGGACGAGGACCGGCTGTTCGTCAAACATGCCGTGGCCGACGACGGACCGACCTGGAAGCGCTCGCTGCCGCGTGCGCATATGCGTGCCACACCGATTCTTAAACGCACCAGCCACCTGACCGTGGTGCTGGACGAACGGCCCGAGTAGTTCGAGGCATTTATGGGTCAGAAGACACATCCAAGAGGCTTTCGGCTGGGAGTTATCGAAGGCTGGGATTCCAAGTGGTTCGCCGGCCATCCCTACACCACGCTGCTGCATGAGGATCTGCGCCTGCGCGAGTTCATCAAGAAGCGTCTGTACCATGCCGGGATTTCGCGCATCGAGATCGAGCGGATGGCGAACAAGGCCAAGATCAATATCCATACCGCGCGTCCCGGGATCGTGATTGGCAAGAAGGGCGCCGAGATCGAGAAGCTGAAAGTTGACATACAGAAATTGATGAAGGGGCGCGAGGCCTACATCAATATCCATGAGGTTCGCCGGCCCGACCTCGACCCGCAACTGGTGGCTGAAAACGTCGGCCTGCAGCTGGAGCGGCGCGTCGCGTTTCGCCGCGCGATGAAGGAAGCGATGACGCGCGCGATGCGGATGAGTGCGCAAGGAGTCAAGATTCACGTCTCGGGGCGGCTGGCAGGGGCGGAAATCGCGCGCCGCGAATGGTACCGCGAGGGGCGCGTGCCGCTACAGACGCTGCGCGCCAACGTGTCGTACGGATTTGGCGAAGCCAAGACCACTTACGGCGTAATCGGGATCAAAGTATGGATCTTTCGCGGCGAGATCATCACGCGCCAGGAGGAAGACGACAAGCGCGCCACCGGCGCGGCTTAAGGCCAGGGTCCCATGCTTCAGCCCAAACGAACCAAGTACCGCAAGATGCAGAAAGGACGCCGTCGCGGCACCGAGTCGCGCGCCGTGGAGCTGGCTTTTGGCGATTACGGGCTCAAGACCATGGAGCGCGCATGGCTCAGCGCACGCGCCCTGGAGGCCGCCCGTATAGCGCTGACCCGCCATATCAAACGCGGCGGGCGCGTGTGGATCAGGGTGTTTCCCGACAAGCCGATCAGTAAAAAACCGGCCGAAACGCGCATGGGCAAGGGCAAGGGCTCGCCCGAGGCGTGGGTGGCGGTGATTCGGCCCGGACGGATCCTGTTCGAGATGGAAGGCGTTGATCACGCGACCGCGCGCGAAGCGCTGCGGCTGGCGGCGCAGAAGCTGCCGGTCAGAACGGCCGTGGTGTCCCGGGAGGTGAGGGCCGTTGGAGCTTGACGAACTCAGACAGATGAGCGCCGCCGACCTGGCGGTCAAGGAGCGCGAGGTGCGCGAAGAAGTGTTCCGCCTGCGGGTCAAGCTGCGCACCAATCAGCTCGACAATCCTTCCGGCTTTCAGAAGGCGCGCAAGGAATTGGCGCGGATCAAGACGCTCATTACCCAGAAGAACAGGGAGGCAGCCAGGGGCGCCGGCAATGCGTGAGCGAGTCAAAGAGCGCGAAGGCGTGGTGGTGTCGGCGAAGATGATGAAGACCGTGGTGGTGCGCGTCGAGCGCCTGGTGCCCCATCCGCTGTACGGCAAAAGGATCCGGGTGCATCAGCGCTACAAGGCCCATGACGAGAAGGGCGAATGCCGCGAGGGCGATCGCGTGCTGCTGATCGAATCGCGTCCGCTGTCCAAGGACAAGCGCTGGCGCGTGAGCAAGGTGTTGAAGAAGGCCGCGGGCTGAGTCAGGCGGACGCCGCGAAGTTGACGTGAAGTTGGAAGTTAGATGATCCAGACGCAAACCGTGCTCGATGTGGCGGATAATTCGGGCGCCCGCAAAGTGATGTGCATCAAGGTGCTGGGCGGATCCAAGCGCAAGTACGCCACCATCGGGGACATTATCGTGGTGGCGGTCAAGGAAGCGATCCCCAACGCCAAGGTGAAGAAGGGCGATGTGGCCAAGGCGGTGATCGTGCGTACGGCCAAGGAGATCGGCCGCGCCGACGGCAGCTATATCCGCTTCGACAACAACTCGGCGGTGCTGGTGGACAATCAGCACGAGCCGATCGGGACGCGCATTTTCGGGCCGGTCGCGCGCGAGTTGCGCGCCAAGCGGTTTCTGAAGATCATCTCCCTGGCGCCCGAGGTGCTGTGATGTCCGGCAAGTGGGCTATCAAGAAGAACGACATGGTGATGGTGATTGCCGGACGCGAGCGCGGCAAGACCGGTAAGGTGCTGAAGGTGCTGCCCGACACCGGCAAGGCAACGGTGGAGCGGCTCAACATCGTCAAGCGCCATTCCAAACCGCGCGGTGCGGCAAGTCCGGGCGGAATCGTGGAGCGCGAGGCCGCGCTGGACATCTCCAACCTGATGTTCTTCTGCGAGCGCTGCAACGCGCCGGTCAGGGTCGGCTACAGGATTGCCGCGGACAAGAGCAAGACGCGGGTGTGCCGCAATTGCCACGAACCGTTGGGTAATGACTAATGGCTGAAAAAGGACAAAAAGGCGGGCAGCCGGGACAGAAAGGGGGAGCGCCGGACAAAGGCGCTCAGAAACCCAAGGGGAAGAAGGGCGCGGCTCCGCAGGCCGAAGCGGCGGCGCCCGAGGTTGCGGCCGAGCCCGAAGAGAAGATTCCCGCGCGTCTGCGGCTGCGCTACGAAGCCGAGATTATGCCCCAGATCATGCGGGATCTTAAGATCGAAAACCGCATGCGCGCGCCGCGGCTGGCCAAGATCGTAATCAACCTGGCGCTGGGCGACGCGCGTGAGAACGTCAAGCTGCTCGACGCCGCGGCCGATGAGTTGCGCCAGATCACGGGTCAAAAGCCGGTGATCACCCGCGCACGCAAGGCGATCTCGAACTTCAAGCTGCGCGAGGGGATGCCGATCGGCACGATGGTGACTTTGCGGCGCGACCGCATGTACGAGTTCTATGACCGGCTGGTCAATATCGCCCTGCCACGCGTGCGCGACTTTCGCGGGGTGAGCGACAAGTCATTCGACGGGCGCGGCAATTACTCATTGGGCATCCGCGAGCATACGATTTTTCCCGAACTCAACCTGGACAAGGTGGACAAGGTCAAGGGTTTGACGATTTCAATCATCACTACGGCGCGCACCGACAACGAGGGCATGATGCTCCTGCGCGCGATGGGAATGCCCTTCAGGGGCGCCGGCGGTGAAGCGGCGATCCGGCCCGCGGCGTAAGGGAAACAGGATTTCAGATGGCCAAGACGTCCTTAATGGTCAAAGCGAGGCGCACACCGAAGTTCAAGGTGCGCCAGCACAACCGCTGTCCGCTGTGCGGACGCAGCCGCGGTTACTATCGCCGTTTCAAGATGTGCCGTATCTGCCTGCGTAAGCTCGCCCTTAACGGACAGCTTCCAGGCGTGATCAAAGCTAGTTGGTAGGCCCAGATGTCGCAGACCGATCCGATTGCCGAAATGCTGACCAGAATTCGCAACGCCGCGCATGCGCGTCATGCCGAGGTCGAGTTGCCGCATTCCCACCTGCGCGAAGCAGTGGCCAGGGTGCTGGCGGCCGAAGGCTTCCTCCAATCCGTAGGCAGCAGCGGCGAGGGCTACAAGCGCAAGTTGGTGATCGGCATCCGCTATACCGAAGATCGCCAACCGGTAATCCGTGGATTGCAGCGGGTCAGCCGTCCCGGCCTGCGGCGCTACGCGGGCTGTGACGAGATGCCGAAGATTCGCGCCGGGCTGGGGATCAACGTGGTGTCGACGCCGTTGGGCGTGATGACCGACCGCGAGGCGCATCGCAAAAAAGTCGGCGGCGAAGTGCTGGTCGCGGTATGGTAAGAAATAGCTGGCGGCGCTGCTGAACGGGCCGTTTCAGGATTGAACCAATGTCACGAATAGGAAAGCTGCCGGTCCCGCTGGACAAAGGCGTCAAGGCTACGGTCAATGGACGTCTGGTGCGGTTTGAGGGTCCCAAGGGCAAGCTCGAGATGGAGGTGCCGGAGGGGTTTGGCGTCGAGGTGCATGATTCCGTGCTGAACCTCAAGCGGCCTGGCGAAGGCAGCCGCGATCGGGCGCTGCATGGATTGACGCGCAAGCTGCTGGCCAACATGGCGCAGGGCGTCGGCAGGGGTTTCACCCGGACGCTGGAGATAAACGGCGTCGGCTATCGCGCCGAGGTCCGGGGCGGCAATTCCATCTACCTGACGTTGGGTTACTCGCATCCGATCCTCTACCAGCTGCCCGCGGGCGTCAGCGCCAGGGTCGAGCGCCAGGTAACGGTTACGCTGGAGGGCGCCGACCGGCAGGTGCTGGGAATGGTGGCGGCGCAACTACGCGACCTGCGTCCGCCCGAACCTTACAAGGGCAAGGGAATCAAGTACGCGGAAGAAAAGATTCGGCGCAAGGCCGGCAAGGCCGCGGCCGGCGCCAGCGGAGGCTAGGGCGCTGCAAGCTGGAGCGTCGCAAGTTAGAGCGCAAAATTATGGCATCAGAGCGGGTTGAAAAGCGCGCCGCGCGCCAGGTGCGGGTGCGGCACAAGGTGCGTGGTAACGATCAGGTACCGCGACTTTCGATCTATCGATCACTGCATCATATCTATGCCCAGGTGATCTCGGACGATTCGGGCCGCACGCTGGTGGCGGCCTCCACGCTCAGCACGGACGTGCGCGGCGGGATCAAGACCGCGCGCGATGCGAATGCGGCCAAGGCAGTGGGCAAAACAATCGCGGCTCGCTGCCTGGACAAAGGGATCAGCCAGGTGGTCTTCGACCGCAACGGCTTCCTGTATCACGGCCGGATCAAGGCGTTGGCCGACGCCGCGCGGGAAGCCGGACTCAAGTTTTAGCGAGAGGTAAGCGAGAACTGCAATGGCGGAGCGAATCGACCCCCAAGGTCTGGAACTCAAGGAAAAGGTGGTCCACATCAACCGGGTGGCCAAGGTCGTCAAGGGCGGCCGGCGCTTCAGCTTCAGCGCACTGGTTGTGGCGGGGGACGGTGGCGGTCTGGTCGGCTTCGGCTTGGGCAAGGCCAACGAAGTGCCCGAGGCGATTCGCAAGGGCGTGGACCGCGCCAAGAAAAGCTTGATCCGCGTTCCGCTGCGCGAAGGGACCATTCCGCACGAGGTCCTAGGGCGGTTCGGCGCGGGCAAGGTGATGCTGAAGCCGGCGGTGGAAGGCACCGGGGTTATCGCGGCGGGCGGCGTCCGGGCGGTGGTCGAGTTGGCGGGAATCCGCAATGTACTGACCAAGCGCCTGGGTTCCTCCAATCCGCACAACCTGGTCAAGGCCACCTTCGAAGCGCTCATCGAACTTCGTAATCCCGAAGATGTTACTCGCGTGCGGCGAGCGCAGCTGGCGCCTGAGGCGACGGCGCCGGAGTCTGCGGCGGCGGAAACGCCCGCGGCACCTGCGGAATAATGGATGGCTGGCATGGCTGAGGTAATTCGCATTAAGCTGGTTCGCAGCCCGATCGGCACTACGCAGCGCGTGCGTGAAACCCTGCGCGGGCTCGGACTTAACAAGCTTGGGCGCGAGCGGGAACTGGTTCGTACTCCGGCGGTGGAAGGAATGCTGCGCCGGGTCTCACATTTGGTGGCCGAGTTGAAGTCCCAGGGCCACGCCGGCTGATCTCGACATTTTACAAGGTAAATGAAGCTCTCAGATCTACATCCTGCTGAAGGCTCGACCCGGCGTATCAAGCGTATCGGCCGCGGAATTGGATCCGGTCATGGCAAGACGGCCGGGCGCGGCCACAAGGGCAAGGGGTCGCGCAGCGGCGGCAATACCCCGCCGGGGTACGAAGGTGGGCAGATGCCGTTGCAGCGCCGCTTGCCCAAGCGCGGCTTTCGCCGCCTGCTGGTGAACGAACGCGCGCGCGAGGAGTTTTCGTGCGTCAATCTGCGGCGCCTGGCGATCTTCGAGGCAGGCGCCACCGTGGATCCGGCTGTGATGGCGGAGCGGGGGTTGGTGCGCGCTGGCAAGCAGGTAAAAGTGCTGGGTGACGGGAGTGTGAGCGCTGCGCTTACGATCCGGGCTCACGCATTCTCCAAGAGCGCGGCGGAAAAGATCGCCGCGGCTGGCGGCACCGCCGAGGTTATAGGGAGCGCTGCCGCATAGGGAGCGCTGCAGCTTTGAGATGATTGAAGGTTTTTCCAACGCTTCGCGCATCCCCGAATTGCGCCGCCGGCTGCTTTTCACGGCCATGATGCTGGCGATTTACCGGATCGGGGTGGCGGTGCCGACGCCCGGTATCGACGGGCAGGCCCTCGCGTCGTTCTTCGACGCGGCGCGCAGTACCTTGTTCGGCTGGATCAACCTTTTCTCCGGTGGGGCGTTGGAGCGGTTTTCCGTTTTCGCCCTGGGCATCATGCCCTACATTTCGGTCGCTATCATCCTGGATCTGTTGAAGGTGGCTTCGCCCTATCTCGACGAGCTTTACAAAGAGGGCGAAGCGGGGCGGCGCAAGATCACGCAGTACACCCGCTATGGCACAGTGGCGCTGTCACTCGTGCAGGGAACGATGATCGCAATCTCGCTGGAGAAGATCCAGGCGCCGGGCGGCGGTTCGGTCGTTTACAACCCGGGCTGGTCATTCCGGATTGTCACGGTGCTGACCCTGACGGCCGGCACGATGTTCATCATGTGGATGGGCGAGCAGATTACCGAGCGCGGGATCGGCAACGGAATTTCGCTGATCATCATGGCGGGAATCGTGGCGCGCCTGCCGGGCGCGTTGGGCACGACCGTGGAGTTCGTGCGCAAGGGCGAGATGAGCCTGTTCGTGCTGCTGTTCGTGCTGGCCCTGGCGATCGGCGTTACGGCCGGAATCGTTTACGTCGAAACCGCGCAGCGCCGCATTCCGGTGCAATATGCCAAGCGTGTAGTGGGCCGCCGCATCTATGGCGGGCAGACCTCGCATTTGCCTTTGAAGATCAATACCTCTGGTGTGATACCGCCGATCTTCGCGTCCTCGATTCTGGTCTTTCCGGCGACCCTAGCGACGTTTGTACCAGCGCTTAAGAATTACTCGGCGCTGCTTACACCCGGCGGATGGTTTTACGACGTCGTCTATGTGGTGTTGATCATATTCTTCACCTATTTCTACACCGCAGTTACGTTCAACCCCGTTGACGTCGCCGACAACCTCAAGAAATACGGCGGATTTATTCCCGGTATCCGGCCGGGGCGTTACACCGCCGAGTACATCGACCGGGTGCTGTCGCGGATCACCCTGGGCGGTGCGATTTACGTAAGCGCCGTGTGCGTGCTGCCGACTATCATGATCGAGCAGTTCAACGTTCCCTTTTACTTCGGCGGCACGGCGCTGCTGATTGTGGTCGGTGTCGCGCTCGATACTATTGCCCAGATGGAAACTCATCTGCTGACGCGCAATTACGAAGGCTTCATGCGGCGCGGCCGGGTCAAATCGAGAAAGGGGTAGGTTGTGCGGCTGGTATTGTTAGGTCCTCCGGGTGCGGGAAAGGGAACGCAGGCCAAGCAGCTCGAGGAGGAGTTGAAGATTCCGCAAATTGCCAGCGGCGACCTGCTGCGCGCAGCGGTGCGCAACAAGACCCCACTGGGGATGCAAGCCAAGCGCTACATGGATCAGGGTACCTTGGTGCCCGACGACCTGGTTCTGAAGATGATCGAGGAGCGTTTGAGGGAGCCAGACGCCGTCAACGGGTTCATCCTCGACGGCTTCCCCCGCACCCTGGCGCAAGCCGAAGCTCTGCGGGAGGTGCTGGAGGGCAGTTGTCAGTCGCTGGACCTGGTGTTGGCGCTGGTGGTGCCGGACCAGGAGATCATCAAGCGCATCTCGGGGCGACGCACGTGCAAGAACTGCGGAGCGATGTTTCACACGATTTTCGATCCGCCGCGCAACGTTGGCTTGTGCAACAAGTGCAACGGGGAACTGTATCAGCGCGACGATGACGCCGAAGACACGGTCAAAATGCGTCTGGAGGTCTATGATACCCAGACCCGGCCTTTGCTTAGCTATTATCAGGACCGGGGTCTACTCAAGCGTATAGAAGGAGTAGGATCGTTGGATGATATCCGGCGCCGTATCAAAGGGGTGATTCAGGAGGGCGGCAATCAGGCGTGATCCTGCTTAAGAGCCCTGAAGAATTGTCCGTGATGCGCAAAGCGAGCCGGATTGTCGCGGAAATCCTGGCGGAATTGCGCAAGATGGTCGCACCGGGCGTGACCACGGACGAACTGGACGCGCTGGCCGAACGGCTGACCTTGGAGTCGGGTGCGCATCCGGCGTTCAAAGGTTACCGGCCGCGCGGGGTCGTCTATCCGAAGACGCTATGCGTGTCTATCAACGAAGAAATCGTCCACGGCATCCCCTCGGGGCGCAAAATCAAGGCTGGTGATATCGTTAGCCTGGACTTTGGCGTGGTGTATGATGGTTTTTTTGGCGACGCGGCAATCACCGTTCCGATCGGGAAGGTTTCCGGCCGCGCGCTCAAGCTGATGGAGGTGACGCGCAACTCGCTTTACGCCGCGATAGAGCATGCGCGGGTTGGCAACCGGATGAGCGACATCTCCTGCGCGGTGCAGAAAACGGCCGAAAGCGCTGGCTTCTCGGTCGTGGAGGAGTTCGCCGGGCACGGAATCGGGCGCAGCCTGCACGAGGATCCGCAGGTGCCTAATTACTTTGCGCGGGGGATGCCTAATCCGCGTCTCCAGCCCGGTATGGTGCTGGCGATCGAGCCGATGGTCAATGAAGGCACGGCGCGGCTTAAAATTTTGAATGACGGTTGGACGGCGATTACCGCCGACGGAAAGCTCTCGGCGCATTTCGAGCACTCCGTCGCGATCACGGAAAATGGACCGGAAGTTTTAACGGAACAGAATTAAAATGTCTAAGGGCGACGCAATCGAAGTTACCGGCTCGGTCCTCGAGGCCCTGCCCAATGCCATGTTCAGGGTATCGCTGGAAAATGGCCATCGTGTACTGGCGCATATTTCCGGCAAGATGCGCATGCATTACATCAAGATCCTGCCCGGCGACAAGGTGACGGTGGAATTATCCCCGTATGATTTGACGCGCGGCCGGATCACTTACCGCATGCGCTAGCAGGTCCTGACAGGTTATCGAGGCAGCTACCAATGAAGGTCCGGGCATCAGTTAAACGCATTTGCAAAAACTGCAAGGTCGTGCGCCGGCAGGGAGTGGTGAGGATCATCTGCTCCAATCCACGGCACAAGCAGCGTCAGGGTTAGGAGGGCGTGACGGATGCGAGTCGCGGGCGTTGAATTACCCAAGGCCAAGCGCATGGATGTGGCGCTGACCTACATCTACGGGATCGGACCGAGCTCGGCGCGCAAAATTCTGGGCGAAGCGCGGGTCGATGGAGCCAAAAAGACCGATGACGTGAACGACGAGGAGCAGGTCAGAATCCGGCAGGTCATCGACAACTCCTACAAAGTCGAAGGTGACCTGCGGCGCGAACTGCAGCAGGCGGTCAAGCGGCTGATGGACCTGGGATGCTACCGCGGTTTGCGCCATCGGCGTGGACTGCCGGTGCGCGGCCAGCGTACGCATACCAACGCGCGCACGCGCAAGGGCCCGCGCAAGATCGTGGCGGGCAAAAAGCAGGCACCGTCCAAAGGATGATTCGTTCGCGCGGCTCAGTAAGCGGGCATCCCTTGCCCTGCTATTTCCGCGGTCGGCGCGAGAAGTTTTTCTGATTATTGAGCGAGAGTAGATGGCAGAAGAAGGCAAAAAGGCAAAGGAACCGGCGGCCGCCAAGGCGCCCGGTGCTGAAGGCGCCGCGCCGGCTACCGCGCCGCGCCGCAGAAAAGTCAAGCGCAGCGTGCCCGAAGGCGTGGCCCATATTCACGCCACCTTCAACAACACGCTGGTGACGATCACCGACCCACAGGGGCTCGTGGTGGCGTGGTCCAGCGCGGGGGCGGTTGGCTTCAAGGGTTCGCGCAAAGGCACACCGTTTGCCGCGCAGATGGCGGCCGACGCAGCAGCGCGCAAAGCGGCCGACGTCGGCATGCGCAGCGTTATCGTTTACGTCAAGGGACCGGGGGGCGGACGCGAGTCGGCGGTGCGCGCGCTGCAGGGCGCGGGACTCAACGTGAGCTCAATCAAGGACGTGACGCCGATTCCTCACAACGGATGCCGGCCGCCCAAGCGGCGCCGGGTGTAATTCGGCAACGGGCGAAAGGGATTACGACCAGTGGCTAGATATCTCGGTCCCGTATGCCGGATGTGTCGGCGCGAGGGACTCAAGCTGTTTTTGAAGGGCGAGCGCTGTTACACGGACAAGTGCGCGATCGAGCGGCGCAATTATCCGCCGGGTGCGCATGGTCAGGGCCGCGCGCGCTTTTCGGAGTTTTCGATCCGGCTGCGTGAAAAGCAGAAGGTAAAGCGCATTTACCGTTTGTTGGAGACCGAATTCGCGCATTACTTCGATCTGGCGGAGCGCACTTCCGGTATCACGGGCGAAAACCTGCTGGTGTTGCTCGAGCGGCGTCTCGACAACCTGGTTTATCGGCTGGGCTTCGCCAATTCGCGCTCCCAGGCGCGCCAACTGGTACGCCATGGGCATATCGCGATCAATGGCAAGGTGGTCAATCTGCCGTCCTACCTGGTTGGGGTGGGTCAGATGGTAAGCGTGGCCGAGAGCAGCCGCCAGCTCAAGACGATCACCGAGGCTATCGAGCTGTCCCAGCGCCGCGGCACTCCGCCGTGGATCGCGCTTGAGCGCGAACAGTTTCAGGGCTCGCTGCGTTCGCTGCCGGCGCGCGCCGACATTACGATTCCGATCAGTGAAAAACTGATTGTCGAACATTATTCCAAGTAGGAGATACGGCGAAGAAACCGAGGAATGGTGCGCGCGGCGTGCGCCATTCAAGTCGAGAAACAGATGCAAAAGGACTGGCGCAATTTAATCAAACCCAAGGCGATCGAGTTCGACGAGAAGGAAGTCACCCCGACTTACGGGCGCTTCATCGGCGAACCGTTCGAACGCGGCTACGGAATCACGATCGGTAATGCCCTGCGGCGCATCCTGCTGTCTTCACTGCCGGGCTACTCGGTCGTTGCGGTCCGTATCCAGGGCGTGCTTCACGAGTTCTCCACTATTCCCGGGGTCAAGGAAGATGTGACTGACATCATTCTGAACCTCAAGGAAGTGCGCCTGCGGCTGCATGAAGGCGAGCAGCTGACCGCCACGCTCAAGGCCACCGGCGAGGCCGTGGTCCATGCGCGCGACATCACCGGCGGTCCCAACCTGGAAATCCTGACTCCCGATCAGCATATCGCGACCCTGGACAAGGGCGCCGTGCTGGACATGGAGCTGGTGATCAAGCAGGGGCGGGGCTATGTTCCGGCCGAGCGCAACGAGGACGAAGAGGAGGAGCCGGTCGGAACCATCCGGCTGGACGCCATCTACTCGCCGATCAAAAAAGTGAACTTCGTGGTTACCAACGCGCGCGTCGGCCAGCGCACCGACTACGACCGCCTGGCGCTGGAAATCTGGACCGACGGATCGATTCCGCCGCGCGAAGCGCTGACTTACTCGGCGCGGGTGATGCGCGACCAGATGGGTATTTTTGCCGGAGCCGAAGAGGAGACCGAGGCGCCGGTGGCGGGCGAGCGGGTGGAGCGGCAGATCGAGCCGCTTAACGAAAACCTGTTCCGCCCGGTGGAGGGCCTGCCGATTTCCGTGCGCGCGTTTAACGGGCTGCAGAACGCCGACATCAAGTACGTGGGCGAGCTGGTCCAGCGCACCGAGCAGGACATGCTGAAGATCAAGAATTTTGGCCGCAAGTCGCTGACCGAAATCAAAGAGGTCCTCGCCGACATGGGACTGTCGCTGGGCATGCGGCTGGAAAACCTGCCATCGCGCAGCGAACTGGATCGCCTGCGCGAGGAGCAGGAACGGCGCGAGTCGGCCTGAGGCGGATCGACAAGGTACGGAAGCTGGAGGGGAGATAGGCTTACATGCGCCACCTCAATTCGGGCCGCAAACTCAACCGCACCCAGTCTCATCGCAAGGCCCTGTTTCGCAACCTGGTGCTGAGCCTGATCCGCCACGGCCGGATCACGACCACCGACGCCAAGGCCAAGGAGCTGCGCCGGTTCGCGGACAAGATGGTCACCTTGGGTAAACAGGGTGACCTGAGCGCGCGCCGGATGGCGTTTGCGTTCATGCAGTCGCGCGACGCGGTGAAAAAATTGTTCGATGAAATCGCCCCGCAGTTCAAGGAACGGCCGGGCGGGTATACACGGATAGTAAAGTTCGAACGCCGCCGCGGCGACGCCGCTCCGCTCTCGGTGATCGAATTCACCGGCACGTCTGATACGGTCGCGAAGAAGCCCAAGAAGAAATCAGCTCGCAAAGAGAAGGCCGCCGCGTCGGACTGACACGTTCGCGCGGCGCCCCCGCTTGGTAGCTCCATCAGAGAATCGCCCGTGCGGAGGTCGGCCCTGGCACCCTGCGTTTGGCGCTCGCCTCGATGCCGGCCGTTTTTCAGTACGGGCAGATGCCGGTTTTTGCCCCAAGAATCGGAGCTTTCAGGGTTGATCGGGTCGGGGGAATACAACCGACGATCACGCTCTGCTAAGATCGAATATCAGGGAGCACACAATCGATGGCAAACGAATTGGTCCAGCCTGATCGGTTCTTTTTAAACCGCTTCGGCCTCAGCGAGACCGCTTTCGAGCAAACCTTGGGGACGGCGCTGGAGCGCAAGGCAGACTACGCCGACCTTTATTTCGAATTCCGCAGCGCCGAGGCGTTGACGCTGGAGGAATCAATCGTCAACAAGACTGCCAAGAGCATCTCGCAGGGAGTCGGCGTTCGGGTGTGCGCCGAGGATCGCACCGGTTACGCTTATTCCGACGAAGTGACCGTTGATCGGATGCGCCTGGCGGCGGAAACCGCGCGCGCGATCGCTGATCAGCGCGCACAGACTACTGGCGCCGTGCAGGTTGGAGCGCGTACCGCCGGCCACGAGTTATACGCCATCCAGACCAGCCCGACCGAGATTCCGATCCGCGAGAAGGTGCGCCTGCTCGAAGAGATCGATCGCGAGGCGCGCGCAGCCGATCCCAGGGTCAAGATGGTGGTTGCGTCGTTCGCGGCCGAGGACAAGGTGGTGATGGTGGTGAGCAGCGACGGACGAATCGCGGCCGACCGCCAGCCGCTATGCAGGCTCAATGTCAGCGTTATCGCGGAGGACGGAACCAACCGCCAGACCGGCACATTCGGCGGCGGCGGCCGGGTGGAGTGGGGTTTTTTCCTCGAAGACGAGCGATGGCGCCAGTATGCGCGCGAGGCGGCGCGCCAGGCGCTGATCAACCTCGAAGCGATCGACGCGCCCGCCGGTGAGATGGTGGTGGTGCTGGGTCCGGGATGGCCGGGCGTGCTGCTGCACGAGGCGGTGGGCCATGGCCTTGAGGGCGACTTCAACCGTAAGAAGACCTCGACCTTTAGCGGACTTATCGGCCAGCGCGTGGCGAGCGAGCTCTGCACCGTGGTTGACGACGGTACGATTCCGAGCCGCCGCGGCAGTATCAATATCGACGATGAGGGCACGCCCACCCGGCGCAACGTGCTGATCGAAAACGGTATTCTGCGCGGGTATCTGCAGGATCGCCTCAATGCCCGGTTGATGGGCGTCGATCCCACCGGCAACGGGCGGCGGGAGAGTTTCGCGCACATTCCGATGCCGCGGATGACCAACACCTTCATGCTGGCCGGCGATTGCACACGGGAAGAGATCATCCGCTCCGTGGAGCGCGGCCTTTACGCGGTCAACTTCGGCGGCGGCCAGGTCGATATCACCAGCGGCAAGTTCGTCTTCTCCGCTAGTGAGGCCTATCTGATCGAAGACGGCCACGTCACCCGCCCGGTCAAGGGCGCCACCCTGATCGGCAACGGCCCCGAGGTTCTGACGCGCGTTTCGATGGTGGGCAACGATTTGGAACTCGATGCGGGTGTCGGCACTTGCGGCAAGAACGGCCAGTCGGTGCCGGTCGGAGTGGGGATGCCGACGATCAAGATCGACGCTTTGACAGTCGGCGGAACCAGGGCGGCTTGAGGAATATGGACGAAGTCAGCCTTGAGTTGGGCGAATGGGTGCTGGAGCATGCGCGTCATGCCGGCGCCAGTGCAGCCGAAGTGATGATGGTGAGCTCCGAATCGCTCGGCGCGGCAGTGCGCCTAGGCGAAGTGGAAAAGCTCAAAAGCTCCCGGGAGCGGCGCCTGGGAATTCGCGTTTTCACCGGGCAGTCGGCCGCAACCGCCTCGACCGCCGAGCTGGAGCGCGGTTCGCTCGAACGCTTTATCGCAGATACGGTTGAACTCGCGCGCCTCACGGCTCCCGATCACTTCGCCGGTCTGCCCGACCCGAACCTGCATCCGCGAACATTGCCCGACCTCGATCTGGCGGATCGCGACCATGGAATTATCTCCGCTGAGCAGGCGCTGAAGATGGCTCGCGAGGCCGAGTCCGTGGCGTTGAAAACCGACCCGCGGATCAAGAACTCCGAAGGCTCGGAGTTCGACTCCGGGGTGTACGAACTGATCTTCATGAACAGCCAGGGCTTCAGCGGCTCCTACAAGGGCAGCACGTTCAGCCTTAGCGCGGTGGTGATCGCCGAGGCGGACGGCGCGATGCAGCGCGACTACTGGTACTCGGCGAACCGGCACTTCAATCAACTGGAAACGCCCGAAGCGATTGGCCGGCGCGCGGCGCAGCGCACGCTGCGGCGCCTCGGCGCCCACAAGATCAAAACCACCGCCGCGCCGGTCGTGTTCGATCCCGATATGGCCGCCGGATTGATTCGGTCGCTGGCGGGCGCAGCGTCAGGTACCGCGCTTTACAAGCGCGCCTCCTTCCTGCTGGACCGGCTTGGTCAGCAGGTGACGTCGCCCAACGCAACGATTATCGACGACGGTACAATCGCGGGCCTGCTCGGATCGCGGCCGTTCGACGGCGAAGGGCTTCCGACGCGGCGCAAGGCGCTGGTGGAGAAAGGGGAACTGGCCACCTATCTGCTCGATTGTTATTCGGCGCGCAAGCTCGGACTGGCGCCGACCGGAAACGCCTCACGCGGGCTTAGCGACGCGCCTGGCGTGAGCCCGCACAATCTGTACCTGGAACCGGGGCCGTACACGCCGGAGCAGATCATCGGCTCGGTTCAAAATGGATTGTATGTAACCGAGCTGATTGGATTTGGGGTGAACGGCGTGACGGGTGATTACTCGCGCGGCGCCAGCGGGCTTTGGATCGAAAACGGCGAGTTGACCCATCCGGTCGAAGAGATCACGATCGCCGGCAATCTCAAGGAGATGTACATGGCGATCGAAATGGTGGGTAATGACCTTGTGTGGCGCTCCAGCGTTGCCGCACCGACTATCAAGATTTCCGAAATGACTATCGCGGGAAGCTGATAGCTGCTTTTTTCCAAGCTGCCGCAAGCGGTCAGCGATACTCGTCGCCGCAATCGCCGATCGACACAAACAGGTTCCGCGAATTGGCCAGCACGGCATCAATGCGGAGCAAATCGCCGGAGTCGAGATTCAAGCTGAACGCGCGCGCATTGTCCTCGATATGAGCCGAAAGACCCAGGCGTGTGCCGAGAATCACTCCGGCCACCGCGGGTTGATCCAGGATGTATCGCGTCGCGACGTTGGCAATGCTGGCGCCGTGCTTGCGCCCAACCTCGTCGAGGGTTGTCAGCAGCCGCTGAAACGTCTCCCATCCACCCCACGCGTCGATCATCCGTTTGTATTTCTGCAGCGACGCGGTATCGAGCTGTGCGCGGCGCGGCTCAGGCGCTCCGAGGAAGCGCGCGCTCAGCAGCCCGCCGCAAACCGTGCCATAAGCCAGCAGTTGCACATCGTGGTCGCGGCAAAACTGCGCCATCTTGACCTGCGGGCGGCGGTCGATAAGCGAATACTGAACCTGGTTGGAAACGATCGGAATGCCGTTGTTGAGGATTGTCTCCAGATGCTCGGTGTCGAAGTTGGTCAGAGCCAGGTGTTTGATCTTGCCCGCGCGCCGCAGGTCGGCCATATGGCCGAGCGCGTCGAGGTAGCGTTGGTCGCTGTACTCCCACCAATGAAACTGGAGCAGGTCGAGCGCTTCGACGTTCATCCGGCGCAGCGACCGCTCGATATTGGCCTGGACGACGGCGGCCGTCATCGCGGAGGGCATCGGCACCCACTTCGTAAAAGTCTGCACGCCCGACAACGCGTCGCGGCCGCGGCGCTGCTCAAGCCGGCGCCGGAATTCGCCGACAAAGTCTTCCGCCGGTCCGTAATGATCGGCCAGGTCGAAGGTTGTCATGCCGGCGTCAACGTACTCGAACATGCTCTCGACCGCCCGCTCGGGATCAATCGATCCGTGCGTGCCTGAAACCTGCCACATGCCGTTCAGGATGCGGCTAATGTTAAGGTCGGGCGTGAACTGAAGCCGGCTTGATTCCGTTAATTTCATGACTCGAATCGTCGGCTTTCGCGCACGCGATGTAAAGCTTCGAATCCCTTGCCAGCAGGGTCAATCCGCTTGGGACAGGCCTTCCTCGTCGCACTTTTTGCATTCCAATATCGCGCCGATCCGGCTTTTGCGACCCTCGGCGGTGAGCACCCACGCACGCGTAATCCACGGCGGATTGTGCCGTACGTGCTGGCCGTGCCCGCATTCAAGGTCTGCCACCCAATGACGCTCCACGTCCTGATGGAAGTCGATGATTTTCCGCTTCATCCGGCGTTATAGCTTCCTTGAAAGGAACCCGAGGGTACACATTGCCGGTGACCAGCCGCGCCAAATTCTTGTCGAGCGTTATACAGATCAAGTGAAGGTCTTGCCTTCAGATCGTACCCTCGCTGGCCAAGGCGGCCAGCTCCTGTTCGCTCAGACCGAGCAATTGTCGATAGACCAGTTCATTGTCACGGCCGACACCGACTGCTCCACGCCAGATCTTGCCCGGAGTTGCTGAAAATTTTGGAACGATGCCAACACCGCGGACTTGACCGAGTTCCTGGTCGTCCCATTGAATATGCATGCCCCGACTTTGGTAATGCGGGTCCTCGGCCATATCGTTGGCCGCCATTACCTTGGAGCAAGGGACGCCAGCGGCAGTCAAGCTGCGCACTGCTTCATCGCAGGAGCGCGACGCCGTCCATGCCTGGAGAGCGGTGCCGATATCACCCGATGCGGCGCCTGTAGCGCCGATCGTCGCCTCGATGCGGCCCATTTCATCAACCGGCGCTATTACGATCCATCCGTCGGCGCATTTGAGAGTTCCCGCGTATGGTTCATCGGGGGCGCGATTGCCAGTGCGCGATCGGGGCTGGCCGCTCCGGAAATATTCGACCATCGTTCCGCCCAGGATCTTGTGTGCGACCTCGTACATCGCGATATCGATCGCCTGCCCCTGGCCGGTGGCCCGTGCGTGAAGCAAAGCGGCAAGCGACGACCACATTATGAAGGACGAGGTCAGGTAACTGAGCGTGGCCGGTTGCAGCAGAGCCGGCGATTCGGGATCGGGGAAGCCGTTCTGCGCGGTCAGTCCGCCGAAGGCCTGTCCGATCGGATCGTATGACGCCAGCCCCACGTAGGCCGAGTCGCCGTCCTGGCCGAAGCCCGAAACGTGAACGATGACCAGGCGCGGGTTGGCCTTCAGCACGGTGTCGTCGTCCAGGCCGAAGCGCTGGTAGGTTCCCGGCTTGGAACTCTCAAACCACATTTCCGAGTTTGCGAGCAGGCGCAGAAACAAGTCGCGGCCGGCGCTCCGGTCCAGGTTGAGCGACACGCAGAGAAGATTGCGCCGCTCCTGTGCTTTGCGCGTGGCCGGATAGCCGTCGCCGACCTTGGGACGCTCCACGTGGATCACTTCAGCGCCTAATTCCGCGGCCAGTCCGGCGGCGAACGGCTGAGCAATGAAAACGCCGCTCGAGATGACGCGTACACCCTGCAGCGGCCCGAAAGTTTCAGGAAGCAATGGTTTGATCACTCAGAAATTTCTCTCGCCTGGCAGACTTCCGGTCAATCCCCCCTGAGCATCCAGCGTTATCCCGCACCATGCGGCAAAAAGTCCAGGCTGGCAATGGTAACAGGTGCGTATTGCGCCCGCCGCCTCCGCGCATCAATGGCGCCCGCGCGCGGGCAGGGCCCCTTGAAATGATGGCGCCCGCTTACTTGAATGGTTGGGTGCGGCTGTTTTCTTCCCTTCTCATCGCGACGGCGCTGCTCTACGGAGTGCTGCTGCCGGCGGAGGCGGCGACACTCGCCAGCAGTGGTGCTCTGGCGGTGCCATCCGACGCGCAAATTATGGTGATCTCGACAGACTTCGCGATGCAGCAGGTGTTGAGCGAGGACTTCGCAGTGGCGCGGCGCAGCAAACCGGTCGGACCTCCAAAAACGTTCACGCTGACCGTCTCCGTCATCCAGCGGGTCTTGCAACCCGGCGTTTCAATGATCGGTCTGGCGCCGGGAATACCCAAAGCCGCCCAGTTGCTCAAGGCAGCGGGCTACAGACCGCCCGTGGAACAGACCGGCGAACACCTGACCGGTGACGTGGCCGAGTACATGGCGCAGGGCAACCCGTCCGTCGCCGCCTACCAGGGCAGTCAGCCGAACGCCTACCAGAGCAATCCGATAGAACAGTTCCAGCGCATGGGTCCATATGCAGCCGGTCCGCCCGCGCCCCCAGACCCCCGCGACCCCCGCAACCGGCCGATCCCGCCGCCGGACTACCTGCAATCGAAATCCAGTCAGCTTTACGACACTGCGCTAATCGCGCACGCGGTGCTCAGCGACGGCAAGGGCGAGATGACCGTGGTGGCCTTGGCGCATCCGGGCGAAGACCTTGACGCGGTCAGAAAGCAGCTCGCCGAGCGCATCGCCAATGTAGTGTTGCATTGATGTGGGATCACCTACACCCTGGTCAGGAACAGGCGCCTTCAAGACCAACGGCAGGTTGGAAAACTCTCTTCAACCAATCAGAGTCCCATTATCGGCTCTCCTGATGGATCACGCCCTGGGTCTCGAGCTCCTTGATGTACCCCAGCGAATAGCCCAGATAGTTAAGTAAAATTTCAGTGTTGTGCTCGCCTAGCATCGGCGCTTGCAGCTCCAGATCAGGGAACTGCGCAAAGCGCAGCGGCGACGCGGGGACGTCTATGGTTCCATATACCGGGTCCTGGATCGTCACGACGGTGCCGCGTTGGCGCAGATGCGGATGGTTGACCGCCTCGGCCACAGAGAGTACCGGAGAGACCGGGACATGCTGCTCGTCCAGCAGCCTTGTCGCCTCGTCGTCGCTGGGCAGGGTTTGCAGCCATTGCTCGACCATCTCGACGACTCCGTTCTTCGCCCGCTCCTCGTTGGTCTTGTAGCGCGAATCATTGAGCAGCTCCGGCTTGCCCATCGCGCGGCATACTCCCGCCCATTGCCCGTCCGTAACCGCCGTGATTACCAGGTAGTGATCTTTGCCCTTGAATATTCCGGCTGGGCAATAAAAAGGAGTGTGGTTGCCGGACCGCCGCGGAACGATTGCGCCCTTGCTGCCGCTGTAGATATGGACCGAGCGGTCGTGGCAATGGAAATAGGCGTCGAGCAGGGAGATATCGAGGTACTGGCCAATCCCGGTGCGTTCGCGATGCAGCAGTGCAAATCCGATCGCGGCGGCCGCGCTGACGCCGGCGTTGGTGTCGCCAACGGCGCCGCCCACGCCCACGGGCGGACCGTCGGGCTCGCCCTGCATATCAATAATGCCGGAGTAAGCGGCGCCGCTGGTGTCAAAGCCGGGCTTCAGCGCCAGCGGGCCGTCTTGTCCAAAGCTTGACAGCGAGCACATCACGACGCGCGGATTGATCGCGCGCACCGTCGCGTAATCCAGGCCCATCCGGCCAATCACGCCGGGGGTGAAGTTCTCAATGAAGACATCCGACCTTGCAATCAAGCCCTTGAGGATTTCCAGGCCGGCTGGACGCTTGGGATCGACGCAGAGGCTTTTCTTGCCGCGGTTGTGCTGAACGAAAAATGCACTGCGATTGCCCTTGAAGACCGCGTGTGAACGGCTGCCGTCGCCGTTGGGCGCGATCTCGACCTTGATAACCTCGGCGCCGATCTCAGCCAGGAGCCGGCCGGCCACCGAACCCGCGACGAACTGGGTAAAGTCCAGCACCCGGTAGCCGTCCATGACATGTCGAAATGGACCCATCGGTTTCTTCCTGAATTTTTGTTCCCGCTGCCGGATTAGGCAGAGGGCGCACTACAGTACCGATGCGTCAGTGGCTGTAGGATGCCTTGACCATTACTTGCAGCACCTCCTCTTCCACCACACCCTCGAGCCGGTTTGCCAGTTGACGGAACGCGGTGAGCTGGTTTGCGATTCCCAGCACCTTTTCGACCGAGTTCGCATCGGGAATTTCCCAGATATCGACGATGGTGTTCTGGCGGCCGATGATATTCTGATAGGCGGCCAGCAATTTCCATCCGCGCTCTTCCAGAATCGGGACCACGCCGGACATCACTTCGCAGAATTTTTCCATCTTGCCCTGGTAGATTTTCAGCGTCGCCTGCAAATACACCATGGTTATTTCCTCCGTACGTTTAGCGGTTCTCACAATGCAAGATCGCGTCATCGACCAGCTGATTTACCTGCCGGTCGGAATAGCCAAGATAATGTTTGAGGACCCTCGCGTTGTGCTCGCCGAGAAAGGGGGCTTGAAGCTCGAGCGGGTCCGGAAACTCCGAAAAGCGCCACGGCGACGCGGGGACGTCGAACTCGCCCAATACCGGATCGCGCACTGTGGTTACGGTGCCGCGGCGGCGTAAATGCGGATGGTTGATCGCTTCGGCGACGGTCAGCACCGGGGCCACCGGGATGCGGTTTTCCTCCAGTACGCGGATGATTTCTTCGTCGTTGGGCATCGAGTCGAGCCATTTCTGGATGAGGCCCCTGATCAAAGGCATATGCTCGACCCGTTGAGTGCTGGTGGAAAATCGCGGGTCGTCGCCAAGCTCAGGGTGTCCGATCACCGCGCACAAGGCGCGCCATTGCGCGGCCGTTATCCCCATGATCACGACCGAGCGCTCCTTGCCAGCAAACACACCGGCCGGAGCGTAGCCAGGTACGTTGGGTCCGGTGCGCTTGGGCTGGATCGCGCCTGCGCTGGCGCTGAAGGCCTGCACGCTGAAGTCGTGGCAATGGAAATAAGTATCGAGCAGGGAGATATCCAGGTACTGGCCGCGGCCGGTCCGTTCACGATGCAACAGCGCGAATCCGATCGACGCCGCTCCGTTGAGTCCGGCGGTAACGTCGCCGATCGCGGCGCCGGGAGGGCAAGGCGCGCCGTCGGCGCTGCCGTTCATATCGATCACGCCTGTGTATGAAGCGCCCAAGGTGTCGAATCCCGGTTTGTCGGCCAGTGGGCCGCTTTGGCCGAAGCCGGAAATCGAGCACATTATGATCCGCGGGTTGAGTTGGCTCACGGCGTCGTAGCCGAGCCCCAGCCGCCCGATTGCGCCCGGGGTGAAATTTTCCACAATTACGTCCACCGAGCGCGCCAGGCCGATCAGAATCTCTCGCCCCGCCGGTGTTTTGGCGTTGAGACACAGGCTCATCTTGCCGCGATTGTGCTGGACGAACAGCGAGCTGCGCCCGTCTTTGAAGACATACATCGTGCGCAGCGGATCTCCGCCCGGAGCCAGTTCCACCTTGATGACCTCGGCGCCCATCTCGGCCAGCAGCCGGGTGACGGTCGGCCCAGCGACGAATTGCGTAAAGTCCAGGATCTTGTAGCCGTCGAGTATGTGGCTATACGCGTTCATGCCAAAGACCTCGCCCTTGGACTCTCAGCCGCCAGCAAAGCAAAGTTCGGCTGTGAACACCACACGCAGCCGGGTCAGGTTGGCCTCAGTCCCGTCTGCACGGCGGCGGGACTGTGCCGCCGCTTGACCACGAAGGACCTGGGGTATTAAGGCTGACTCAATACGATAAAGGAGACTTCGCCGATGGCCGCCGAAAGGATTGTTTCCGCTGACTCTCACGTGATTGAGCCGGCCGACGTTTGGACGGCGCGCATGGAGTCCCGCTTCGCGGATCGCGCGCCGCATGTGGTGCAAAACCACGGTAAACTAAAGGGCGACTTTTTTGTCTGCGAAGACCTGCCGCCGACTTCGGTCAAAGGTTTTGCCCTGGCGGGTGAGGATCCCAAGGAATGGTTTCGCGTCACCAAGGCCGGGTACGCGGGAGTGCGGCCCGGCGCGTGGGACCCCACCGAGCGCATCAAGGACCAGGAGCGCGACGGGGTCGCGGCCGAGGTGCTATATCCGAGCCTGGCGATGAGCCTGTTCCAGCTTCAGGACGGCGAACTGCGGGCGGCGAGCTTTCGCGCGTACAACGACTGGCTGGCCGATTATGTTTCGCAAAATCCCCGGCGCCTGGCCGGAGTGGGCCTGATCCCGCTGGACGATCCTGCGACTGGAGCGGCGGAATTGGAGCGGGTAGCGCGTAAAGGTCTCAAGGGCGGAATGATCTGGGCCGAGCCGCCGGGAGAACACCCCTATCACGATCCAATCTACGATACTTTCTGGGCTGCGGCGCAGGATCACGGAACTCCCCTCAGCCTGCACATCCTCACCGAACGTAAACGCGACGCCGGCGCGGCTGCTGATTTCCTGATTAAATATCCGTCATTGCAGCATTCCACGCAGCGCTCGCTCAGCGGCTTCGTTTTCGGCGGCGTTCTGGAGCGCTTTCCGCGCCTCAAACTGGTCTCGGTCGAAAACGACATCGGCTGGATCGGCCATTTCATCCAGCGGACCGATCACGCCTATGACAAGTTCAGATTCACCGCCAAGAATATCATCCCCAACCTGCCCAGCTTCTACTTCCATCGCCAGGTGTTCGCGACTTTCCAGGATGACCGGGTGGGCGTAGTGACGCGCGAGTTCGCGGGAGTGGGAAACCTCATGTGGGCCAGCGACTTTCCCCATGCGGATTCCACCTGGCCGAACTCGCGCGAAGTGATCGAGCGCGACTTCCGGGACGTGCCCGCGGCGGAGCGCCAGCGGATTATCGCGGACAACGCCGCGGAGCTGTACGGTATCGGCTGAGCAGTTGACGGCGGGACGCGCCGCCGGGTTGGTAAGCCGGGCTTTCAAGGTTTGAGTCTCGTTCAGAGAGGCGGGCGCTTCCCCGCGCCTAAGTGTTTCTAATGGCGGGCAACGCCCGCCCCGTTCACGAGGACGTCATGGAATACTTCGAAGTCGAGCAGCGCGGACCGATTCAGATTTGGAAAATCAACAACCCGCCGATGAATTACATGACCGGTCCGCTCAGCCGCGAATTGGTCCAGCTAATCGGCAAGCTTGAGGGCGACGACAGCACCCGCGTGCTGATCATCACCGGCGGTGTCGAAGGCAAGTTCATCACGCACTACAGCGTCGACGAATTGGCGGCGTCGGGCGGAAACGATCCGGGCGAGACCTTGCGGGTCATGCCGCGGTTTTTCGCCGCGTCGCATCGCACGCTCAACCGGATCATGCTGCTCCCGCAAGCTGTCATCGCAGCTATCAACGGCGATTGCATGGGCGGCGGCTATGAACTCGCCCTGGCCTGCGACTTCCGCCTGGCCGCGGACGGGCCCTATCAAATCGGTTTGATCGAGGTTCTGCTTGGACTGCTGCCCGGCGGCGGGGGCACGCAGCGGCTCACGCGGCTAATCGGCCGCGGCGCGGCGCTCGAGGCCCTGATGTTCGGAACCGCATACAGTCCCGCCGAGGCGCATCGAATCGGAATGGTCAACCGGGTCGTGCAGCCCGGGCAGCTAATGACCACCGCGATGCAATGGGCCGAAACGCTGGCCCAGCGGCCGCCACGCTCGATTGCGGCGATCAAGCGCTGCGTGTACCTGGGCGGCGACCGCGATCTGGAGACTGGCCTTTACGTCGAGCGCAACGAGATGGCGGGCTTGATCATTTCCGAAGACGCGCGCACATCGATGGAAACCTACAACGCGGCAGTGGCCAAGGATCCGACGCAAGCGCGTAACAACTTCCTGCGCGGCATCGGGCTTCCGCCAACCAAAGGCCGCTGAACAGGTTTCCCGCGGGGACCCGCCTTCCAACCTGATGCCGCGAGCCGCCCGGGACTCGCGGCGTTTCCCTTTTTTGCGGCAATTGCGCTAGTAAAGTGAAGCTGACTGCCTGCTTGGCCGGGCGGCACGGCAAATCTCATCGCAATGGAGAGGACTTCCCAATGCACGTAGGAACTACAGTAATCTTTCAGGGCCAGGGTGAGGGGCGCACCGATCGCGAGGTTTACCGTAACGATCTGCATTTGGGCGACCTGGCGGAGCCGCTGGGCTTCGATTCGCTGTGGGGAGTCGAGCACCATTTCACGGACTACACGATGTGTCCCGACGTGCTTCAGTACCTGACCTATTTCGCGGGCCGCACCCAGCGCATCCGGCTCGGCTCGATGGTGGTCGTGTTGCCGTGGCATCATCCGATGCGGGTGGCGGAACAGGTCTCGATTCTCGATCACATGTCCAATGGCCGTCTGATCCTCGGAATCGGGCGCGGTGTGGCGCGCGTGGAGTTCGGCGGCTTCGACATCGACCAGAACAACAGCCGCGACATGTTCGTGGAATTCGGCCAGATGATCCTGGAAGGTTTGGAGCGCGGCTATTGCGAGTTCAACGGCAAGATGGTCAAGCAGGAGCGGCGCAATATCCGCCCCGCTCCGTTCAAATCCTTCCGCGGCCGCAGCTACGCCGCCGCCGTGTCGCCCGAATCGATGCCGATAATGGCGCGGCTTGGGGTCGGCCTGCTGATCATCCCGCAGAAGCCCTGGGACCAAGTGACCGCCGACCTTGAAACCTACAACCACACCTACCGCGAAGCCAACCGGGCCGAGCCTCCGCCGCCGGTGCTGGCGGGATGGGTCTTTTGCGATCAGGACGCCGACAAGGCGAGGGAAGGCGCGCGCAAATACATCGGCGCGTACTACCAGTCGATTCTTCGCCATTACGAACTGCTGGACGACTATCTCAGTAAACTACGAGGTTATGAATCCTACAAAATGGTGAGCAGAGAAAACGCCACCCCGGAAGTGATCGATCAGATGACCGAATTCTTCCTGAACTTGCAGATCTTCGGCACGCCGGAGCAATGCTACAACCGCATCCTCGACTTCAAGAAGAAAACGGGCGCCGAGGCCTTCACAGCGATCTTCAGCTACGGCGGCATGCCTTACGACCTGGCGGAGCGCAACATGCGCATGTTCGCGCGCGAGGTGATGCCGGAGTTGAAGAAGCTGGTCCCGGTCGAGCAGCAGATGATTGCGCGCTCCGCGGCCGGCGCCGAGGCCGCGGCCTGATACTATCAATCATTCGTGGAGGAATAAGATGAAGGCATACAACGTGATTTCAGCCGACGACCACGTGCAGGAGCCGGGCGACACGTGGGTCAAGCGGGTGCCGGCCGGCCTGCGCGACCGCGCACCGCGGATGGAGCGCGGTCCTGACGGTGACGCCTGGGTGATCGACGGCAAACGCGGCCGCACCATCGGAATGGAAGCGCAGGGCGGCAAGAAGTTCGAGGATTACCGCTCCTCCGGCGAGACCTATGAGAGCATCCGCAAGGGAGCCTGGGATCCCAGCGAGCGGCTGAAGGACATGGACCTCGACGGGGTCGATGCGCAGGTGCTGTATCCCAACAGCGGCTCGATGGCTTTCATGATGGACGACATGGAGCTGCAGCTCGCTTGCCTGCGTGCTTACAACGATTTTCTTTCCGAGTTCGCCAGTACCGATCCGACCCGCCTGGTCGGTATCGGTCTGGTGCCGACTGATGATATCCAGGCCGGCGTTGACGAAGTGAAACGAATCGCGAAGCTGCCGGGCCTGCGGGGTGCGATGCTGCCGACGTATCCGCGCGGCGAGCCGCTCAACAGCGACCTGTACGATCCAATGTGGGCCGCGGCGCAGGATTTGGGCATCCCGGTCCACATCCATCTGCGCACCGGTGACCGGCGGACCGCGGGTCTGTTCCAGGCCAACCAGGCGCATCTGCAGGGCGACGTACCGGCGCTGCTCAATGTGGCCTCGCTGGCCAATTACGAGGCGCTGTCCAAAATCATCTTTGGCGGCGTGCTGGAAAGATTTCCCAGGCTTAAGTTCGTGTCGGTTGAGGGCAACATCGGTTGGATCGGTTATTTCCTGGAAAAATCAGACCGCACCTACAAGCGCCATCGGCATTGGACCAAGCTTAATCTGCCCAAGCCGCCCAGCGAGTACTTCCATCGCCAGGTGTATGCCACTTTTATCGAAGATAAGGTCGGGATGATGATCCGCCATGTGATCGGGGTCGACAATCTGATGTGGTCATCGGACTATCCGCACACCGACACGACGTTCCCGAACTCGCGCAAATACATTGAGGAGACTTTCGAAGGCGTCCCAGCCGAAGACCGCCAAAAGATAGTCGCGACCAACGCAGCGAAGCTATACGGGCTGGCCGCGTAAAAAAGACTATTCCACCAAGCAACGACCCGGGCGCCAAATCGGTGCCTGGGTCGTTTGCTATTGGCCTGCTTTTCTCTCCGGTCTCGGGGGAGGAAATCAAGAAACAGAAGATCGATGAAAGCCGGGCAGGATGCTCGTCCGGGGCCGCGCGCTTGGATAGTCACAGGGTCAGCTTGTACAGCCTGGCCGCGTTGCGCCACAGGATCTGCTCGCGCTCCTCTTTCGGTACCTCCGCGAAGTTGTGCTCGATCAGCTTGGCGGATTCCGGATAGGTGGACGTGGACCGCGGAAACTCCGATTCCCACAGGATTCGATCGGAACCGATATACTTGCGGTTGCGCAAGCCGACCTTTTCCTTCCATGTCGTCACGTAGCATTGGCGATGGAAGATATCGGAGGGCCGTTCTTTCAGACCTTCGTTTTTGGCCAGGAGTTGCCGCTCCCACTGGTGGTCCAGCGCTTCGAGCGCGAAAGGAACGTAGTCAATAGCGCTTCCGGGAAACACCGGTTGCAGCTTTGCAAAGCGATACAAAATGCCCGACAGGACCATTCCGTTGATCAGCGCGGCGCTGCCGGCTGGCTGCCGAACGTTATCGAAAGCCTTCGCACTGATGGCGTCGTAGGCGGGGCTGATGTCGAACATCACGCTGGGCGCGCTGCCCGCATGGAAACAAACCGGTACGTCCAGTTCCTGGAGCGCAGCCCACAGCGGATCCCAGTCTGGCTTGTACAGGTGCGGGGCGGCGGTATTTATCTGCGAAGGCTGGGCCGGCAGGATAACGCCTTTGTGGCCGCGGCCGACGGCGCGTTTTGCCTCCGCGACCGCAGCGTCAACCGATCCCACGGGCAGGATGGCTTGGGGAATAAAGCGGAAACTCGCCGCGGCCCATACGTCGATAATCCAGTCGTTGTAGACGCGGACGCATTCGATTTGAAGGTCGAGGTCCTTGATTGCGCCGAGCGCCTCGCCGCCGATCCCTGCAGCGGTCGGGTAAAGTACGGAGCAATCGATGCGATCGGAGTCCATCGCGGCCAGGCGCGCTCGCGGTTCGTACACCGTATCAGGAACCTGGCTCCAGGTTTGTGGTTCCAAGGTTCTGTCCTTTGACAGTGCCCCGGCGGGCGCGAGCGACGTGCCCGCCCGGACTTGGCCATCAATCACCCAGCGCTCGGTGCCATCCGCCTGGCCCGCCACGTGCGGAATCCGATCGCCCCATTTCGCGCCGGACATGCATCTGGTCCACAGATCGGGCGGCTCCTGAACGTGGTCATCGACCGATATAACGCCAAACTGTAAAGCCACGACAATCCCTTTCCACGTAAAAAAAGCCGCGGCGGCTGGTTGCCGCCGCGGCCTGCTGAAGCCTGTTACAGCTTGTAGACCCGCTTTGGATTCTCGACCAGGATCTTGTGCTGGTCTGCCTCCGAAACGTCCTCGAAGCTCCACTTGAGCCACTTGTCCGCTTCGGGCCAGATCGAGGTCGGATGCGGAAAGTCCGTCTCCCACAGGATGCGATCCACGCCGATGAAGTCGCGCAGCTTCACGCCCGCCTGTTCATACCAGAAGTCAACGTAGCATTGCTGGCGGAACACATCGCTGGGTTTGCGCTTGAGTCCCTGCTTGTAGAGCTGGTTGCGCTCCCATTCATAATCACATGCCTCGAGCACGTAGGGCACCCAGCCGATGCCGCTCTCGGCGCCGACAAAGGTCAGCTTGGGGAAGCGCTCCAGCACTCCGCTGAGCAGGAAGTTGGCGAAGATCTGCGATGAGAGAGCAAAGGAATTGGCACTGCCGATGGCGAGCATCTTGGCGTCGCTCGCGCCCGGCTCCGAGCCCAGGGTCAGCCGGTTGGCACCGGCGGTATTGTGGAAATGGACCGGGATGTCGATTTCCTGCGCCGCCTCCCACAGCGGATCCCAGTAGTGGTCGGCGAACGCCGGCAGCCGATACTGCTCGGTCGCGCCGATCATGATGAATCCGCGATGACCCCGGTTGGCCGCGTGTTTCAGCTCCGCGACCGCCGCCGCCACGCTGGCCAGCGGCAGCTGGGCCAGCGTGATGAAGCGATTGGGCGCAACGTCGTAAAATTCCTCGGCCAGGTAGTCGTTGTACGCGCGCACACAATCTTTCTCGAATTCGGGGTCCTTTTTCATAAAGCCCCCGCCGCTGACACCCGCCGTGTTGGGAAACAACACCTGGGCGGAGACTCCGTCCCGATCCATCGCGCGCATACGCCCGTCGGCCGTATAGACCATCGAAGGCACGTCGCGCCAATGGGTAGGCAGACTCATCCGGTCGGGGATGACGCCGTGGCACAGACACAGCCATCCGTTCATCATGACGCGGCCGTCGCAGAGCCAAATCTCGCGGCCGTCCTTTTCCCAGATCTGCGGAATTTTGTCGCCCCACTTGGCCTTGGACATCCGGCTGGTCCAGGTGTCAGGCTTTTCCTGGCAATGACTGTCGACGTCGATGCGCGTGTATTCAAATGACATGGCAGCTTACCTCTTGAAGGTTGCTCTAATTCATCCGCGAGGGCGCGGCGGCCTGCTCCGCGGCGGGATTGAGCGCAGCGCAAGCCAGGCGCAACCAGTTGCCGCTGGAAGTCTCGTCCTCGACGTAAAGCCGGATCAGCTCCCGACTCTCCAGGTCGTCCTTGATCTGCTCGACGAACTCACGCACCGGCCGCCACAACTCT
Source organism: Binataceae bacterium (SeqCode) (assembly GCA_035262365.1). GTDB lineage: Bacteria > Desulfobacterota > Binatia > Binatales > Binataceae > JAJPJA01. The sequence continues at coordinate 22,907 of DATFSZ010000073.1, read as the reverse complement.
TCGGAATCATAAGAGGTGGTGAGCTTCAGCAATTTCTTATTATCGGGAATATCGGGATTGCCGACGAATTCCACGAATTTCTGCGTGTCCTCGCTCGCGGTGGCGCTGGGTTGTACGCCAAGGTCGCGCAGACGGGCTTCCATCACGCGGACATGATAAGCCTCGCGCTCCGCGATCATGCGCAGGCCGCTGCGGATGCATTCGGTTTTACACGCTTCAAGCCATTTGTTGAACGCCACAGCGCCCATGGTCTCGCCCGCGCGCACTCGATCCAGGTAGCTGACCACCGCCGCGCGCTCGGACGGATACATCTTGCCCATCGCACAAAAGCCGCCGCCGTTGGATGTTGCTTCCGAGCCACCCTCGAGCTTGCCCATTTCCTGCTCGAAGGTCGCCTCGCTGATGATCCCCTTGCGATAGGCGCGCAGCAGCTGACGGAACTCAAAATCACGATTCATTCTGGGTACCCCCGCTCATAATCTTTGGTTCTTTGACGACGATAAGGCCAGCACAGTGACAGTGTCAATCGGCGCAAAAAGCCTTTCGGCCCGGCAAATCAGATGAGGTGCTGGAAGTGCAGTCACCCTCAACCTCTCCCATGACTGAATATAAGAGATGGGAGAGAAATAGGACACTAGGAGAAAATCTCTTTTACCTTGGCGGTGTCTGTGTATTCGCGCACCCGGCGTATCTTGCCGCCCTCGAATTCGAGCACGAAACAATACTCATTTTCGTACTGGCGGCCCTTGGCGGTCTGGCCGCGGTTGGTCAGTTCCATCAGTACCGTGTCGCCTTCTCCGTACACGCGGCGGATCTCGGTCTTCATACCGCCGGGGAACGCCGCCGAGAGGCTCTTGAAGAATCCCGTCACGGCCTGTTTGCCCTTGAGCGGTCCGCCGGGGCTCACTGTGGCCGGCAGCATCCAGCTTACTTCGTCCGCAAGGCTGGCCGAGGCCGCGTCGACGTCACCTCTGACCGCGGCCTCCCAAGTCCTGCGAGCCGTTTCCTTGTTTTGTTCCACGCTCATTTGCGATGCCTCCATTTTTTGCTGATGACGCGCCAAAACCGAGCCTAGCAGCACCAACACCTCAATGTCACGGAGATTCGGCGGCCCGGGACGCGCCGGCCCTTAGGGAGATGTTCTCGAAACCGCATTGGGTGCAGCCGGGGCAGTTTTGCATTCGACTTTTGCCTGCGCGGAAGCAGCACCAGAGGGCGGCGAGCCCAATGCCGCAATGACCCGCTTCATCACGATCGCCAGACGCTCGCCGGATAGCGGCTTCAGACAGTAGTACAAATTGACGCCATGAGTGTCGCCGACGACATCCGTGACGACCCTGATTCCGATGAAAGGCAGCCGATGGTCCGCAGCCTCCTCGGCCACCGCCGCGGTCTCCATATCAACGCCGACGGCTGCGTGCTGCTCGGACAATTGGGCTGCCGCCGCCACACCCATATCGAACGAATCTCCCGTGGCAGTGGTACCGACGCATACCCGAGGATGCTCCCGGTCAACACGATACGATTCACCCATACAGCCGGGCTTAAGGCTGCCATCGCGTTCACACGCACAGCCCTTGCGCAGCATCCAGGGCGAGAACTCGATACCGCCTAGCGCGTTGGCGACAGCGTTCAACGCGTCCTCATCCGCAAGGAAATGCCGATGTGGATAAGGCTGTTCGACAGGGTTCTCGGGCGGCCACACGATAACCTGCTTCTGATCGTACCTTCCCAAATCATATTGAAAGGTCGCGTCGGTGATGATCACGTCACCGGACACCACGCTTTTGGCATCGATACTTCCCGCCGTCCCCGCCATTACCACCATACGAGGGGAGAAGCGTTCGATCGCTCCAGACGTGGCGCCCGCTGCGTGAGCTTTGCCCCAGCCGGTCCGAATCAGTACGACCTTTACCCCACCGACCCTGCCTTCTGCTATTTGACGCCCGCCTAACAGACTGTCCTTGGGATTGGTGAGGTCGGTGTGGACCGCGTTGTATTCGTTGTCAACCGCGGTCACGACCAGAATTGGGTGCGCGCGGCTAGAATCGGCGCGCACGCCGGTCTGCATCGCAAACAGCATTAGCAACAGGCATAGCGCGGCTGATGGTCCAGACGCCCAAGCCGGTTTGACAAGTCTTGCCATCGCTCGGCCTCCTCCCGAACATTTCAGTCGCGCGTTGCGGACCTGCTGCCCAGTGATGAGGCTGCTGGAGTCCCGGGATAGCCTTCCGATTACCGCGGCGGATCGGGCAGGCTGATCAGTTCAAGGAAAGTTCCGTCAGGATCCTTGAAGCAGACGAATGCCACTCCGCCCGGGAAAACCTGCGGTTCCGACACAAATTCGACGCCCTTGGCCTTGAGCTGTTCGTAAACCTTGGGCACGTCGGGCGTGCGCAGGGCGACCCTGGCAGTGCCCATGTGCGCCAGATGCGGGTAAGGCTTGCCGTCGGTCTTCGGATTTTCCCATTCGATCAGGTCCAGCAGCGTGGATTTCGGGTCGTTACCCATTGCCAGCAGCGCGCCCTTGGCGCGAATCTTCGAGATGCCCATGCCCTTGTCGAGCTTGGGGCCGCCGCCGCTGGGCATATCCTGCACCACGCGGAAGCCCAGCATTTTGTAGAAGGCCAGCGAACGATCCAGGTTGGAGCAATTGATGTTGACGTGAAAGATTCCCTCTATTCCTTCCATTTTTCTGCCTCCTGAACGGTAAGTTCGACCAGTATCTCCGCTTCAATCTGATCGTGCGGATTGCATCTATACTCAATGGGTAGCGAGCGACCCGGCCGCCGACTCGACCACGGTGCCCTTGAAGAAGTTGGGGTTCATCGCGGTCCACAGGCGGGTGGGATTGGTAAACACGAAGTCGCGGAAGTCCTCTTCGCTGATCAGACCGTGGTCAACCAGTTCGTATGCTTCTTTGACGACATCGCGCATGTCGGGTACGTCCCAATGTCCGATGTCGGAACTGAAAATGGCATTGAGCCGCGCGCGCATCGGATTGCGCTTGGTATCGAAAGCGGACGCGTTCATCGGGTCGTCCGCTTCGCAGCCGAAAAAGAAGTTGGGCACGAAGCGCTCCGCGATGTCCTCACGGCGCGTGATCCCGCATCGCGACCAATCGTCATGGGTCGCGAGTTCCGTGCTGTTGTCGATACCGGGGATCAGCCGGGAGGGCTGGCCGAGGCGTTCTTTGCGGCTTTCGATCAGCCTTCCGCCGTAGCGGCGGCATAACTCGCCGAACTGCTCGAGGTTGACGCGCGCGGGATTGTACTTCTGGACGCTTTGCGCGTTGCGCTTGTCCCAATGGCCGACCAGGTCCGCGTAAAGGCCGGCCGCCCAGCCGACGCCGCCTTCCAGAAAGGCGAAGCGGAGATTTGGAAATCGCCGCGTCACACCGCCCATGAACAGGGCTTTGCAAACCGCCTCGCCCGCCGCGGCGAAATGTCCTATGTGGTTGTACATATAATTGGATAGCGAGGTGCGGCTCCCCAGGCCCATCGCGGATGAATGGAAAGTGGGCGCTACTCCGAGCTCAGCGCATTTGGCCCAGACCGGGTCGTAGTCATACTCACTGTCGAGTCCGAAATTGTCGAGCCAGAAGGCGTGGCGCGACGCCTCGGGATATTGACTGACGACGGCAGAAACCGGACGCCGCACGTAGCTTGCCATCACCACCGCCTTGAGATGATATTGGCCCACCGCGTATTCCAGTTCTTCGACCGCCTCGTGCGGCGTATGCATCGGTATCACCGCCACCGGCAGGATTCGGTCGCTATACTCGGCAAACACCTCGGCGGCATAGCGATTGCTCGCGCGGCATGCCACGCGCCGCACTTCTTCGTCTTCGATATGGGGAAAGAACAGACTGATGCTCGGATAAAGTACCGTAAAATCCATGCCCATCTCGTCCAGCCGCTCGTAAAGCAGCCTGGGGAGCATCGCGGTGGCGAGATCCAGCGTATTCTCGGCTGGCAGCACCCACCACGGACCCCGCGAGATTGCGCGCTTGCGCCGCTCCTCCAGGGGAATCGGAGCCAGGTCCTCGGGCAGTGAATGCCTGAACCGCTCCAGCAGGCGCGGCCCCGCCGCCTCTTTCACAAAGTCGCCCAGCAGCGGAGTGAACTCCATGTTATGGCCGTCCGAGTCGATCACCGGATGATTCAGACGCGCTCGAATCGCCGCGGACGCTGAGCCATCGATCGAAGCCATAGTGGTGTCCCCGTTAAGCGCGTTGCCAAGATGCAGCGCGGCTTGGGTGCGGCGCTGTGCGGGTGCAAGGAGCGCCGCGCGCTGTTGTCAAAATCCCCGTGGTCCTGCGGCAGTTTGATACGGAATGCGCCCGCCCGCAAGTTCGACGCATCCGGCCGGTCGCCTGGCTCCGGCGCCAGGATTAGGATGTTTGATTGGCGGCCGTTGTCGGCTCTTGCTAAACAGATAATCGGAACTTGCGATGGAACTGGAACAAATCGATCTGGCGTCACTGGATCTCTTCGTTGACGGCGATCCCCACGCCGCCTGGAAGCTGCTGCGGGCCAAAGCGCCCGTCCACTGGAACCAGCATCGGAACAGCGGGTTCTGGTCGATCAGCCGCTATCATGACGGGCTGGAAATCTACTGCAACCCGACGGATTTCAGCTCCGAAAACGGAATCGTTGCCATCCTGACCGACAAGCAAGACGAACTGGCCAGCTCGCTGGGTTTTCGCAAGATGCTGATCTTCAATGACCCGCCGCGCCATACGCGGATGCGCCAGCTCGTGAACCGGCGCTTTACGCCGCGCGCATTGGCGCCCTTGGAGCGAATGGTGAGGAGCATCGCCGTCGAAATTCTCGACGCGATAGCGCCGTCCGGACGATGCGATTTTGTCCTGGACGTGGCCTCCCGGCTGCCAACCGCGGTGATTTGCGAGATGATGGGAATTCCCAAGGCCGACCGTGACCTGATGTTTTCGCTTGCCAACATGTCGATCGGCAGCCAGGACCCGGAATATCAGATCGAAGGCGACGGGCGGCGCACGGGGCAGCATGCCCAAAAGGAATATTTCGACTACCTGGGTAAGCTGGTTGACCAACGCCGCAACCATCTGGGCGATGACCTGGTGAGCGCGGTTATCGCCGGAGAGATGGAGGGCCAGCGGCTGAGCGCGTCCGAGGTGGTGTTTAACACCTTTTTGTTCGTGGTGGCGGGCCAGGAGACCACCCGCAATGCCATTTCCGGCGGGATGCTGGCGCTGCTGCGCAACCCATCCGAACGCGATCGCCTGATGCGGGACCGCTCGTTGATGCCCACCGCGATCGAGGAAATCCTGCGTTACGTCTCACCGGTGACGCACATCATGCGCACCGCGAAACGCGACGTGGTGATGCATGGGCAGAGAATCCGCGCCGGCGAGCGCGTGGTTATCTGGAACGCCTCTGCCAACCGTGACGAGCGGGTGTTTCCCGACCCCGACCGCTTCGATGTAGGGCGCGCTCCCAACGAGCATCTGGCATTCGGCTACGGGGAGCACTATTGCCTGGGAGCAAACCTGGCGCGGCTGGAGGCCAAGGTGATAATCGAGGAAGTGCTCGCGCGCCTGCCGGATATGGCACTGGCGGGCGAAGTGTCTCGTCTGCGATCGCACTTCGTGGCGGGAATAAAGCACATGCCGGTGCGGTTCAGCCCCGCGTGATGGTCTCGAAACCGATCTGGCCGTGGGACAGGCTGGAGAGCGTCCCATGGAGTCAATTGAATCACTTTGACACCGGCTCGGCCCTCCACGCCGCGACGACTGCAACCGGCGCATGCTCCCACGTGCAGGAAATCCGCTCGAAGCCTGCTTCGCGAAGCCAATCGCTATGCGTTTGTACTCCCCCTGGCACCAGGCCGAACAGATCGTAGTCGAGGAACAGCCCTCCCGGACGCAGGAGGTCGTAAATCGACCGATAACAGCGCTTCATCAGCGGCTCCAGGTCGAGGTTGTGAATGGCCAATCCTGACACGACGAGATCAAAAGGGCCGCGCAGCTTAGCGGCCCAGGCAGGATCGCTCAAATCGGCCAGCACGTAACAGGTGAAGGGTGAGAGTCCGGCCAATCGCTTGAGCGCATGTTCGAACATCAGTTCGGAATAGTCCTGAAGCGTCAGGTGGGCGTGCGGAAATGCCTTCAAGACCTCTTCGCTGACTACTCCATATCCCGCCCCGACATCCAAAACGTTGATCGCCTCCCCGCGTGAAAACGGCGCGATACTGAGCATCCGCTGGAGCACTGGACGCCGCTCCTCATCGCGGGTGATGTCGCTGGAAATCCACTGATTGACATATTCCCGGGAATGCCAATCGTGCTCGTCGATGGGCTTGTCACCGAAACGCTCTTTCATAAATCACTCGGGATCATATTATCGTTAGTCGATCTTAGCTGTTCCAGACCGGAAAAGGGATCGGCGCGTGCTGGAGGACAAACATGGCTGACGCGGATTCCCCATCAACGGCGGCGATGCTGATGTTGGACGACCTCCGGATAGTCGAACTCAGCTGCTTCGATCCGATGCCGTACTTCGCCTCCGCGATGGCTGGCAAGACAATGGCGGAGTTTGGCGCCGAGGTGATCAAAGTCGAGCCGCCCGGCATCGGCGCGCCGGAGCGCAGCCGCGGCCCGTTTCCTGCGGATCAGCCCGACCTCGAGACCGGCGCGGCGCATCTGTTCCTCAACGCCAACAAGCTTGGCGTCACGCTCGATTTGGCGCAAACCCGCGGCCGCGAGCTGCTACTTCAACTGCTGGCCCGCGCCGACGTGCTCTTCAATCCAAACATGCCGTCAGCAAACGAGCGCATCGGTCTGGATTGGCGAGAACTCACCAGCCGCTTTCCGCGCCTGGTGGTGGTCTCGATGGGCTTCTTCGGTTGCGATTCGCCCTATAAAAACCTGCGCGGCGGCGATCTGATCGCCAACCACATGAGCGGCGTGACCTACGAAACGCCTTACAACCAGGTCCTTGATCCTCCCAACGAGCCGCCGCTTAAGCTGGGCGGCCGCCAATCCGACTACCTGACCGGCTATACCGCCGCGGCCTGCGCCTTGATGGCGCTGCAGGCGCGCAAAAAGAGCGGCCGCGGCCAGCGTGTCGACATCTGCCAATGGATGGCGATGGTCAGCATGATCCGGCACAACATCGGGATGTTTTCGCATGACGCGCCGGAAGCACCCGCGCGTAAACGCCTCATGTCGCGCCCAAAGGTTAATCTGCAGTGGGTTTATCCATGCCGCGATGGATGGGTCGCGATGCGCCCGACCACGGACAAATTCTGGGCGGGAACGATGAGAATGATGGGCGAACCGCAATGGGCGCAAGGCGAGCTGTTCGCCACCGAGCAGGCGCGTCTGGAAAACTCCGACGGCGTCGAGGCGGGAATGATGAGCTGGCTTGCCGAACACGACAAGCAGGAAGTTTTTCTCAAAGCTTTCGAGCAGCGGATCCCGTGCTTTCCGGTCTATAACGCGCGCGAGGTGGCGCACAACGAACAATACAAGGCGCGCGATTTTTTCATCGAATGCGAGCATCCGGTGGCCGGCCGTGTGACGATGCCCGGACCTCCGTATCGCTCAAGCCGTGCCACGGCGTCGGTCCGCCGCGCCGCGCCGATTCTAGGGCAGCATAACGCGACAGTGTATCGCGAGTGGCTGGGACTTGACGGCGAGCAGTTTAACGGACTGCTCCGGGAGGGGGTTATTTGAGATGAGCGATATCGCTTCGGCCGGCGATTTACCGCTGTCGGGTATCAGGGTTGCGGATTTCGGCTGGATTCTCGCCGCGCCGCATGCAACCGCATGGTTGGGCGCGTTGGGCGCCGACGTAATCCGGGTCGAGAATTCGCGCCACGCCGACCTCGGGCGGTTTTTGGGCGGCACCGACGGCAAAATGGGTATCAACCGCGGCGGAGGTTTTCACGCGATCAATTTCTCCAAGCGCAGCATCGCGCTTGACCTGGGGACCGCCTCGGGAGCCGCAATCGCGCGCCGCCTTGTGGCTATCAGCGACATCGTTGTGGAAAATTTCGCCACCGGCACGATGCGGCGGTTCGGATTGGATTACGAGGCGCTGCGCGGATCGCGGCCCGGTCTGATCATGTTGTCGGCGACACCGCTGGGACAGACCGGACCTTTCGCGGCCGCCGTCGGCTACGGTCCCCATACCCAGGCGTTCTCCGGAATCTGCGAGTTGACGGGCTATCCCGGTGGCGATCCTTGCGGGCTGGGCGGGGCCTGGCCGGATTTCGAAGTCGGGGTGCTGATGGTGGTGGCGATAATGGCTGCAATCCACTATCGCGACCGCACCGGCGAAGGACAATACATCGATCTGTCGATCGCCGAGGCGATGACGGCGGCCATCCCCGAAGCCATGATGGATTACTTCATGAACGGGCGTGTACAGCGTCCGATTGGAAATCGCGATCCGGAAATCGCCCCGCATGGAGTATTTCCGTGCGCCGGCGAGGATCGATGGGTTGCCTTCGCGGCCGTGTCGGATGCGGAGTTTGCCCTTCTCTGCGAGACACTTGGAGCACCGGGGATGGCGCAGGACGCGCGCTACGGCACGATGCACGGCCGGCTCGCGAATGTCGAAGCGTTGGAGCGGGAATTGGCGCTGCTCACGCGGCGGTTCGAACGCGATCAACTGGTCGAGGCGCTGCGCACACGCAAACTGGCGGCTGGGCCCGTTTACAACACCGCTGAAGTAGTTGCCGATCCTGCGTTTGTGGCGTCCAAGGTCGGGCTGCGGCTGAACCATAAAGAGGTTGGCGAGCGGCTTGTGCCGGGTCTGCCGGCCAATTTCAGCGGCTTCGCGCCGATGTACCGGGCCGCCCCCGCTTTGGGTGAGCATACCGACGAGGTCCTTGTCGATCTGCTCGGTTATTCCAGCGGCGAAATCAGCCGCCTGCGCGAGGAAGGTGTGATCGGATAGCGCCACCGCGGTGGCCCATCGCTTGCTTATTCGCCGCCTCAGGATTGGATGTGTTGCATACTTGCCGCAAGCGTGCGGAGAATAAGGTTTGCTTAATGTCGACGGATTTCGGCCTTCCTTCCACCAAGTTGTTTCTGTGGATTTGCCTATGCGAGGAAGCAAGTGAGATCGAGGCATCTGCGGCGGTGTCGGCTGCGGTTGGTAATCGCCGCAGGGCGAAATATTCTCCTGCCGCTTGCCATTGTGGCGATGCTCAACGGTGCGGCGTTCGCGCAGGGTGTTGCGGGCGTTGGATTGATCACCGCGATTGAAGGCGACGTCATACTGGTGCGCAATGGCCAGACACTCAAGGTGGCGCCCTCGATGGCGCTACAAGCCAACGACAAGGTGACGACTGGAAAAGGCAGTCGCGTCACTATCAGGTTCGGCGACAACAGCACGCTGGGGCTCGAGGAGTCCGCAACGATCATTATCAATGAAGGCGTGGTGGGCGCGCCCGCTTCGGGTATTAGAAGCGTGGGATTGCTGGGCGGGCATCTGCATACGATCTTCAACGCGGGCCTGCGCGGTGTCGGCGCTGCAAATTTTGACGTGCGGACGCCCAACGCGATTGCCGGCGTGCGCGGCACCGAGTTCGACACCGCCTATATAAGCGGAACACCCTGTCCCGGTTTTCCAAACTGCCTGCGCTATACCGACGTCGCGGTTTTGAAGGGCAGGGTCGAGGTCCGCAATCCGCTCAATCCCAAAGCCGCGCCGGTAATTGCCACGGGCGGTTACGAAACGACCGTGCCGTGCGAAGAACCACCCGCCACTCCATCGCCGCTGGGGCTCGATAAGATGCTCTCACCGTCCTACAGGTAGGGTGACGGTGAGAAGTTCTGCGCCCCTCCCCGTCGTGCACCGGTCTCTGGCGAAGGTGCTGCTGATTGCCGCGATGGTGGCCGCGCCGATCTTCGCCGTCGCCCGTGTATGTGCGGCGGATGTGCTCTCGGATTTTGTTACGCTCGCTGTGCCCCCGCATTTAACCATGACCGCCTTCGGCGCGGCCTATGGAAGCCCGTCTTACGCCACCACCCACGCCGGCTTGGAGTTCGAACAGACGTACACCCGCCGCATCGGAATACTTGCCCGGTTGACCGCCTATCAAATCTACAATGGAGTTGCGTTCGACACGCCGTTCACTGCGCGTCCGGGTGAGCCATTTTTCTTCGGGCGATTCGAAGGCGGCCTGGACCTAAACCCGGCGTATGGGCTGCACCTGGCGGTGCTGGGCGGACATGACATCGGCGACAGCCACTCGGCGGTGATCGAGGAGAGCGGGTCGGGTTGGATGAACGTTCACAGCTCCCATCCTGTCAACCTGTCGGTGAGCTCGAGCCATTACTTCGAAAACCAGCTCACCAACGGTTTCCTGGATGCCCGCTTGATCGTCCTGTCCACGGACAAGGTGATGCTGCTGGGTGGGGCCGGAACGATCATCTGGGGCGGCCCAACCGTGAAAGGGTCAGCCAAGTTCCAGGCCGGGCCCGACCTGGGTCTCTACATCCGCGACTGGAATTTGCGTTTGGACCTTCAGGCAGGATACGGGTCGGATCACGAGTACGGGATGCTTACGTTTTCCCGCAGCTTTGATTGGGAGGAATGAACCCGTCAATGATAATGTTGCGCGGCCGGCGACATTCCGTGATAAATTTAGGTGCAGCTAAAGTCTTGGCCGGCGCGCATTACATTTGGGTTTTGTAAATGCAGGAAAAGATTGAAGTAGGATACCAGGTGTTTCTGGCCGGGGGAGAAGAGGAATTCGGCGCGGTGCGTCAGGCGCCGTCACCCGGGCATGATGAGCTGGTGATTTACGTGGAGAACGCCGGCGATTTTACCGTTTCGCTCCGAGCCGTTGCGGCCGTGCGGTACCAGAAGGTAATGCTAAATTACGACCAGCTGGAACCGCGTCTCAAAGCGGCGATCCGGCACGCGCACGACTCGGAAGAGCCGGGCGCTTGACCTGCGGCCGTTGGTTCTGCCGCTGGCAATCAATTGGTCAGCTTGGGTCCCGCTTATGCCGCGACCAACTTCAGTTCCCTGAGTCCGCGCGTTTCGAAGGAACCCTTATAACCCAACGCCGCGTCGGGATTGGCCATCTGCAGATGTGGAAAACGCTCGACGCTCATGCGCAGTGCAGTGGTACCCTCCAGCCGCGCGAGCGAGGCGCCCAGGCAAAAGTGAATACCCAGTCCGAAGGCCAGATGCTCGTTGGATTCGCGAGTGATATCGAAAGTGTCGGGATTTCTGAACTTGGCCGGGTCGCGCCCGCTGGCTCCGGCGAGCACGTAAATCCTGGTGTTGGCCGGCACGCGGGTGTCGGCGAAGACCATGTCCACGCGCGCCGTGCGCCCCAACGCTTGCACCGGACAGTCGTAACGTAGGACTTCTTCGATCGCCGCCGCCGCCATCTGCGGGTTGTCGCGGAGCAGTTGATGCTGTCCAGGATGGCGAATCACGTGCAGCAGGGCGCTGCTGATCAGATTTGTGGTGGTCTCGTTGCCCGCCAGCAGCAGCAGGTTGATAAATCCGATTACTTCCTTCGTGCTGAGCTTGTCGCCCTCTTCCTGCGCGGCTAGCAACATGCTGATCAGGTCGTCCTGAGGCTTGCTGCGCCGCTTTTCCATTATGTCGCTCAGGTAGGAATCGCGCTCGTCGAGCGCCTTGTGGTACGAGGGCGGAAAACCCTGGTCGGGAGGCGTGTTGAGTCCGTCCAGCAGCAGGTCGCTCCATTCCTTGAGGATGCGGTGGTCCTCGATCGGAAAGCCCAGGACATGAGCAATCACCATCGTGGGCAGCGGGTCGGCCAACTCGGTTACCGCGTCGAACTCGCCTTTTTCGGCCGCATGGTCCAGCAGGCGCCTGGTGATGGAATCCACCGCCGCAGCCAGCCCCTCGCGAACCTTCCGTGGCGTGAAGAGATGGCTTACCAGGCGGCGCAACCGCGTATGGGCCGGCGGATCGAGCAGCAATATTACGGGACCGCCGAACATCGAGCGGTCACTGGGTCGGGAGCCAGCCGTCGGTGGTTCACTGGAAAAACGCTCTGGGTCGCACCAGACGGCGGCGACATCGGCATGGCGAGCAACCAGCAGGGTCGGGCCATAGAAATCGATCAGCCGCGGCGGCCCCGCGTAAAGCGGCTTATAAAATGGATAAGGGTTGGCGCGAAAAGCAGGGTCAAAGGGATTGAAGTAGAATTCGTCGGCCACGGAAGGCTCCCCCTCGATTTGACTAGGCCCAATGCTCGAAGCCGGCCAGAATAACGCCCGCCGATTGTATTGCGGCGCGGCGCCGGTCGCAAACGCCGCGGTTCGAATGCACCCCGAACCTCTGCCCATTCTGCTTTTCCGGTCGGGAACTTTTTGCCCGTGCCAATGATTGGGCGGAAGTAGTGCCTCTAGGGTGCGATTCGCCGATGTTTGGCGACCGGCGCTCCGCCAAGCAACCGGATTGAGGTCTCTAACGGAGCCGCATGCGAGCCAAAATGAAGAAAAGGAAAGGACAGGAAATGATTACCCAAAATCGCGCGGAATTATGTGGTCTTGGTTTTCGGTTAGGCAGAGTCCGGTTCGGGGCGATCGCTGTTTTGGCCGCGGCACTTCTACTGCCGTGGGCGGGCGCGTCCGCGTTTGACCTCAGTCCGGCATTTGTTCCCGCGCAGGGGTCAACCTCGCCCGCCAATGGCGATCTGAATCCCTATGGGCTTGCAGTGGTGCCGTTCGCATTTCCCTTTGGCGGCAAGATTCATCCCGGCCAGTTGCTTGTCTCCAACTTCAACAACAGCATGGCGGGTGGAAACCTCCAGGGCCAAGGCCGTACCATCGTCATAATCGATCCCGACACAGCGCAGCAGGCCGGACTCTTTTTCAAAGCCACCAAGAACATCGGTTTCAGCAACGCGTTGGCGGTGATGCGGGCGGGTTTCGTGCTCGGCGGATCGGTCTTCACCACGGGAACGAGCACCAAGGCGTCTTCGGGCGGGCTTTTGGTTCTCAACCGCAACGGGAACCTCGTAACGACGATCACCAAGGGAGTGAACGGGCCCTGGGGGCTGGCGGTCAACGAACGGGGCATGATGGCGCAGCTATTTGTGTCCAACGTGCTTGACGGCACCATCACGCGGCTGACGGTTTCGCTCATGGGTGGGACGTTCTCGGTGGTCGGTACGCCAACGACTATCGGCAAGGGCTATGCTTTCGGGCCTGATACGGCGGCATTGGTGGTCGGTCCGGCGGGCCTGGTTTATGACCGTGTCACGGATACGCTTTACGTCTCAGCCGAAGACGATAATGCAATTTACGCGATTCATAACGCCGGCTCGTTGACCAGCTCCGCGGGTAAGGGAATGTTGATCTACAAGGACAACGCGCATTTGCACGGGCCGCTGGGACTGATGGTTGCGCCGGATGGCAACTTCGTAACCGCCAATGCCGACCCGACCGCTCACAATGATCCGGCTCAGCCGAGCGAACTAGTCGAATTTACATTGGGCGGCAAGTTCGTCAGGCAGTATTCGATCGACCCGAATCAAGGAGCAGCATTTGCGATCCTGAACGTGCGTACACTTCTGGCCAATCAATTTTCGTATGTGGACGACTTCAGCTCAACCATCACCATCCTGGAGCTGACCCCTTTCTAGTTGGAGCGGTCGAGCGGTCTTACACAGCCCTGTCCCGGCCGGCGCTCGACGTCAAAAGCGGCGCGAGCACTGGCCGTTTTCACCATGCCGCCTCTTCCAGGCTCCAAGCTGCTGCCTGAGGCAATGAAATCCTCTATGATCGGTACAGAGCCCCCTTAGCTCAGATGGATAGAGCACAGGATTCCTAATCCTGGGGCCGTGGGTTCGAATCCCGCAGGGGGCGCCAGTTTTCCCGCGAGTGAATTGAGTTTTTAGCGCCAACGGTTTGTAATGTCAAGTGTCCAGCATCGTGACTTTGGCTGAACTTGGGCTGTTCGACGAAATCCCGATACCGCTCGATGCTGAAAGATGAAGAGCCTCACGCACCGAAGCAAAGCTGAAGCCGCGCGCGAGCACGCTACGAGAGCAGGTCAAGAAAGGGGCTGTGATGTGGCCCTTCGGACGTTGGCTTTTCGCGACTTTCGCGAAATCGCCCATTCGCTTGATTGAGGCGTCTCTCTCTCCCATGTATGCGGAAAACATCGTACGCTGATTCAACCATATGGCTGAGCAGACACAGGAGATTGCGCGGATCGCGGTTCCGGCGTTGGACGCGATTTTAGGCAAGGATTTTCGTGTCCTCGACAGCGGCTTCGTTCGCGTCGTGGACTATATGGGGAGCGACGATGCCATTGTCCAAGCAGCCCGCGTTTCTTACGGTCGAGGCACGAAGCGCGTTCGTGAGGATCGAGGGTTGATCCGATTCTTGATGCGACATCGGCATACCACCCCTTTCGAGATGTGCGAGATCAAGCTTCACGTTCGAGCACCAATGGACTGCTGGCGCCAGTGGATACGGCATCGGACGGCGAACGTGAACGAGCACTCCACCCGATACTCCATAGCGATAGAGGCGGCCCAGCTGACGCCTCCCGATGGTTGGCGAACGCAAGCCACACAGAACCGGCAGGGTTCAGGCGCAGCGATCGACGCTTCGGTCGGAACGGCTCTGTCTGCGCGGGAGCAGGAGCTCCATCGGCTGGCTCGCGAAGTTTACGAGGAGAGGCTTTCGAAGGGTGTCGCCCGTGAACAGGCCCGCAAAGACCTCCCGCTCTCCACCTACACAGAAGCCTATTGGAAAATAGACTTGCACAATCTTCTGCACTTCCTTGAGCTGCGGATGGACACGCGCGCCCAAGAGGAAATCCGTGCTTATGCGGTTGTGATTGGAGAAGAGATCGTCAGCAAATGGTGCCCTGTAGCTTGGGAAGCTTTTTGCGATTACCAGCGCTCAGGCGTAACCCTCACTCGTCAGGAGGTCGACGTCCTTCGGGGCTTGGCCCAATCCCCGGAGCGAGGCCGCGAGGCAGCTGTAAGCGCGGGCCTTTTGGCTCCAGATGGCTCACGCCCTAAACGAAATCGTGAATTGGAAGAGCTCGAGGCAAAACTGACACAATTAGGGTATCGCCTGCCTTGGGGAAGCGACTGATCTCCGTGGCTTCTGTCGCCTACGCACGGCCAAGACTTTCGCTGTGGACACCCCGCTGTACAACCGGCGAGGACTGCACGTTTGAGCAATTGGCACCGTACATCGGTCGCATGAAGACGTCTATTGCGCGCGCCTTAATTCGGCGATTCACCCGTCCAGGCGACATTCTTGTCGATCCGTTTGCCGGTTCAGGAATTATTCCCTTCGAAGCTAGTTTACTCGGTCGCGCAGCAATAGCTGCTGATACGAATCCGTACGGTGTGGTGTTGATGCGCGCAAAGTTCTCGGCACCGACGAGCGGCGACGCCGCCATACGACGCTTTGAACAACGATGGAAAAAAGCCGAACGCCGCGTTGCCGACCAGGATCTCCGGCACGTACCGCCTTGGGTTCGCCGCTTTTTCCATCCCGAAACATTGCGCAGCGCGCTTGCTCTACGGGACGAACTGGTGGAAACGCAGGATGATTTTTTACTGGCGTGCTTGCTCGGAATTCTTCATCATCAGCGTCCTGGATTCCTGTCCTATCCGAGTAGTCATCTAGTCCCATACCTTCGTGACAAGTTGTTTCCGAGAAAGATATTCGCGAGTCTGTATGAGGAGAGGGACGTTCGTCTTCGGATGCTAGCGAAACTACGGCGGACGTACCTGGCCTGCCCCCCAATTTCCCTCCAGTCATAAGTAGAGTCCGCCGGTCATTTCCCCCTCCTGGGGCGGTTGTTTTTTCTGTCCGTTAAGGGTTGCAAACTCCACCGGTGTGAGGGCGCCGAGACTGCTGTGCGGGCGCAGGTGGTTGTAGTCTTGCCGCCATCCCTCGATGATCGCGCGAGCCTCCGCCAGGGTGGTGAACACGTACTCGTTGAGACACTCGTCGCGCAACTTGCTGTTGAACGATTCGATGAAGGCGTTCTGCACCGGCTTGCCAGGTTCGATGTAGTGCCAGCCGATCCTCCGCGTGGCCCAACGCAGCACCGCGCCACTGGTCAGTTCCGTTCCATTGTCGCTGACTATGGTGTCGGGCTTTGCGCGCTCCTCCACCAGTCGCTCCAGTTCGCGCACTACCCGTACTCCGCCCAGCGAAGTGTCGACCACCGCTGCGAGGCATTCGCGGCTGTAGTCGTCCACGATGCACAGCACTCGGAAGCGCCGGCCGTCGCTCAGCGTGTCCGAGACGAAGTCGAGCGACCAGCGCTGATTGATCCCGGTCGGCAGTACCATCGGTGCGCGGGTCCCCAGCGCCCGCTTACGCCCTCTGCGCCGGCGCACCATGAGCCGCTCCTCGCGGTACAGCCGGTAGAGCTTCTTGTGGTTGAGCCGGTGACCTTCGCGCGCCAGCATCCACCCCAGGCGTCGGTAACCGAAGCGCCGTCGTTCCGCGGCCAGCTCGCGAAGTCGTTCCCTTATTGCCGTGTCCTCTGGTCGCCTGCAGCGGTAGCGCAGGGTCGACCGATCCAACCCCACCAACTCGTACGCTCGCCGCTGACTCAGCCCGTGACGCTCCATCATCTTGACCACTGCTGTTCGCCGCGCCGCAGGCCTCAGACGTTTTTTCCGAGCAGGTCTTTCAGCGCGGCGTTGTCCAGCATCGAATCGGCCAACAGTCGCTTCAGCCGGCGGTTCTCGTCTTCCAGCGCCTTGAGCCGCTTCGCATCGGAGACCTCAAGTCCACCGTACTTCGACTTCCACTTGTAGAACGTCGCGCTCGAGATCCCGTGCCGTCGGCAGACTTCCTCGGTCTTAGCTCCGGCCTCGTGCTCCCGAAGTACCCCGATGATCTGCTCCTCGCTAAACCGGCTTCCCTTCATTGCCGTCTCCTCTTTTCAGGCGACGGACTCTACCTCAATTTGGCGGAGTTTTCGGGGGGCAGGCCATACCGTCGACCTCCGCGATTCATTCCCACTGCCAGAGTCTATCATTCCGACGCACGCTCCTTGCCGATTCCGTCACGAATCGATGCAGTTATCACGAGCCCTCCGTACATGAACGAGCTTGATTACGTGCGCGATAATCGTCTGCGGCTCTGGTTTCTTGGCCGGCGGCTTCCACACATCCAGGACATTCCTAGCTAGTCTCGGCGGCGTTACGGTCAACTGATTTCTCGGCGCGGGCCAATTTCGGGAGGCCCTGGTTGCTAGTGAGGACTTCGATGAACTTGCGCGCCGCCGGCGACAGTTCCCGGCCACGTTTGTAGATAATTGCCAACGGGCGGGTGAAGACGCCTTCCTGAAATTCCAGCGTCTTGAGTGAGCCCCGTGCCGTCTCATGCTCGGCTGTCATGCGCGGTACGATTGCTACCCCAAGCCCGATTTCAACTGCGCGCTTGATGGTTTCAATGTTGTCGAACTCCATCGTGTAATGCGCTTTGACGCCGTGTTCGCGCAAGATCCTGTCCAGCGCCTTGCGCGTCGAGATATCGCGCTCGTAACCAACGAAGCGTTGGCCCTCGAGCTGGCTGAAGTTGACTCTGCTTAGTTTGGCCAAAGAGCTCTCAGGCGAAACGACGAGTACTAATTCGTCACGACGAAAGGCAATCGAAACGATTTGACTGCGCTTGGCCGGGTAGGCGACGACCCCCAGGTCGACCTTCCCCTTGTTTAGATCCTCGTAAATCTTGTCCGCGCGACCGTATTCGAGATGTACGTTAACCGCTGGGTAGGTGCGCAGGAACTCGGTCAGATGGGCCGGTAGCTCGTGAAGACCAACGCTGTACACCGTGCCGACTCTAATCGAACCCGCCACCACCAGGCCGATTTCGCGCAGGCCGCTCTCGAGTTCCATGAACCGGCGCACAATCTCTTTGCCGGAGTTGTACAAGAATTGCCCCGCGTTGGTAGGCTTCACGCCCATCCGGCCCCGCTCTATAAGGCGACAGTCATATTTTTCCTCCAGGCTGCGGACCTGTTGACTGACAGCGGATTGGGTGACGAAGTTTTTGGAGGCCGCTAGGGAGAAGCTTCCGGTCTCGATGATATCGCAATAAACCTTCAGGGTTTCGATATGCATAAAGGCAAGCGCAAAGAAGAATACCTGATGCACCTTGGGGTTACAAATAGTACGGCTGTAGAAGTCAAGGAACTTCGTGACACCCTGCGCTAAGGCCCTGATGCCGCGTATCGCGCGAGCGGCCGCAAACTGATGGTGCGACGGTTCCCGGCGCGCGCAACGAGGGTTCAAACCCAGGCCAAAGATGCAACAAATACGGAAAACTGTTGACTATTTAGTCTGGGCGAGTTGCTCACCGCCGGGGAAAAAATGACTTGCGAGACCGTCGAGTGTTCGTCGAAGAGGAGAGGTTCTCCGCGACATCCAGAAGCCTTTCGCCCACGAAACCTTGCTGTAGGAACTGGCGCTGCGGATGGCAGATTTGGGATTTTCGGCTCTAATCTCAACCGCCGCGCTTGCGGCGGCATGAAGAGCGATGCTTATGGGGTGATCATGCAGGTAATTGGAGGCGGAAACTCGGGACCGCGTTCCTTTGCGTCGGTCCGAGGCGCTCTTAATGTTATGCAATATGCTTTCGGCCCCGAGCAACGGATGCGGCGCTACCTTGCCCGAGATGGGGTGCGGCGTATCTATCGGTGCTTCGGCCTTGCTTCTCTGCGAGTTTTTCGGGACTTTTTCATCGGAGGGGAGAGAATCCGGTTTTGTGCAGGGGGTGCCCGACTGTGGCACCAGGGAGTTGCGATTGCAGGGGGGACAGGCCGGGAGTAGGCTGGCCGCTAGGTGAGGGCGACCACCTGATATCTGTCAAGAGCAGCTCAGAGATACGCGCGAAACGCTGCAGCCGAGCCTATCCTGATGGCGACAGCCAGCCCTGATAAGGAGGCTGTAAGCCTGGCGCTTGGAAGTTGAGGAAAATGGGGCTACCCTGAGCCGCAATTCCGACAAAGCTGCGGGCCGGAAACGCAAAAAATGGCTGCCAGTAATTTTGGGCGAAGCCCTCTTCTCTACCTAATCGCCCGCTGGATGCAGACTCTAGCAGGTGCCGAAAAGTAATATTGGAGGACTTGCAGCCATACTCCCTTCCAGCACCCCGGATGAAGCTGTCTGGTTTCTTTAATCTTCGTCTTCCTCTGGGACAGATAAGAGTCAGGGAGTAGGCTACGGAAAGTCCTTTTCCGCAGCCTGCTCTGAAAAAGCGGATCAAGTCCCCGTCTCGCGTTGTTTAGTTGCTAAGTCTTTGTCTCCGCGTCCTGGCGCGACACGGTATCCGATCTGAAATCATCCTTCTCTTCGTTGCCTTGCCACATGTGGTAACTGATTCGATCCTCGGCTCCTTATCCTTGTATGTAGCGGATGTAGTAGAGTCATCAACGGACGAGGCGCGGCAGACCGGTATATCCTTGGGCAAGGAACCCCGTCTAGCAGGGAAGGTCGCCGCGCCCCCACCACGCTTAAGCCCGAACGGTTGTAGGGGATGAGAAACACGGATCGCAAGGCTGGGCAAGCAGCGTGAAGAGGTACGGTGATGGCGGATATGAAACGATTGTCGGAATCGATGTATCCAAGGCCCAGTTGGACGTCGCCCTCGGTGCCAATGAGGTGACCTTCTCGATTGCCAACGATGAGCATGGAATCCAAGGGCTCCAGAAGCGGCTCACACCTGGAGCCGACTTGGTGATACTTGAAGCTACCGGCGGTCTGGAAGTTCCAGTGGCCGGCGCGCTGGCGGCCGCTGGAATTGCGGTCGCGGTGGTCAATCCTAAGACAGGTCAGAGAGTTTGCACGCGCTACCGGGCGGCTGGCCAAGACTGACCGACTCGATGCCCAGGTGCTGTCCCGCTTTGGCGAGGCGGTTAAACCTTCGGTCAGGCCGCTGAAGGACGAGCAGGCCCAGGCGCTGGAAGCGCTGGCGATGCGGCGGAGCCAGTTGGTTGCCATGTTAACCGCGGAGAAGAATCGCCGCACCAACGGAATCGTGCGCAAGAGTTCTACCCGCTGATCGCCTAGGGTCGCTTGGTGCAGCCACTTTTCGATGGCGCGTACTTCAGCGGCGATGGTCTCAAGCAACTCGAGGTCCTGGCGCAAAAGTTCCTGCGCCGCGTCTTCGAGCTTGAGCTTGGTCAGGTAGTCACGTCCACGCTTGCCGAAGATGTCGCTCACCGCCGGTAGCGGTACATGATGACGCGCGAGCAGCGCCTGAACGCGGTTTCTTCACCATCGTCCGCACGCGCACCAGAAAGGCCCGTTGGCGCACCGCCTCACGCAGCCGGCGCGTCTCGGTTCCCGGGACGTACGCTCGCGGGATCAGATTGACCCTTAGCAGCTGAGCCAGCGTATGCGAGTCGATCGAGTCAGTTTTAACTTGGGCTGTGGCGATTGCTCGCACTGGGTACGGATGCGCCAACTCAACCGCGCTGACGTTCTCGATAACGTCAAGGCCAGTCGTACATCACGCCCCAGGTCCAACCTGCTTCAACGACCGCCCGGCACGGTTCAGCCAGATTCGAGAAGAATCCCTGCACTGTCCTGAAGTCATTCGCCAGCCGCGCTGTAGCACAGCTCCGCCCGCGTTCGTCATCACATGCACCTGCGAATACCGTTTGTGGTAATCTATTCCGGCGTACAGCATCGGGGTCGTTGCTCCTGCTCGCAAATTGGTGATCTTGGACATCTCACCACTATACGACGGAGCTCGACGCCTTTTTCATGTTACCTGCTAGGGAGCCTTAATGGCGAGGCGGTGCGCAACCTGGCGGCATGAAGCGGTAACCAAAAAAGGAGTGCGAAATGTCGGATTTCGATCTTGAATCGTACGGCATAACCGTTAAAGATATCAGGCGCCATCTCGGCGCCGCCAAACTTTATGCGGCGGCAATCCGGGAGGAACCTGATTGCGTCATCGCTGATTCCGGCGCTCTGATAGCGTATTCCGGGATAAAGACCGGCCGCTCGCCCGACGACAAACGCGTGGTCAAGAGTCCGGCTTCGCAGAACGACGTCTGGTGGGGCCCGGTTAACGTACCGATCGACCTGACAACCTTCCAGATCAACCTGGAACGCGCCAAGGACTACCTCAACACGCGCAATACCATCTACTGCGTGGACGGGTTTGCCGGCTGGGATCCGAAATACCGGACCAAGGTGCGGGTCATATGTTCGCGGCCATATCACGCCTTGTTCATGCACACCATGTTGATCCGCCCCACGTCGGATGAGCTGGCCAACTTCGGCGAGCCGGACGGCGTCATTTTCAACGCTGGTGCGTTCCCGGCGAATCGGCTCACCGCTGGGATGACCTCGAAGACCAGCATCGATCTCTGCCTGGAAACCAAGGAGATGGTCATCCTGGGAACCGAATACGCGGGTGAGATGAAGAAGGGTGTCTTCACCTTCATGAACTACTTCGCACCCGAGCGCGGGATTCTGTCGATGCATTGCTCGGCAACCGCCGACCCGGAAACAGACCGGTCCTCGTTGATGTTCGGTCTGTCCGGTACGGGGAAGACCACGCTCTCGGCCGACCCCAAGCGACTGTTGATCGGCGACGACGAGCACTGCTGGATGGACACCGGCATTTTCAACATCGAGGGTGGTTGCTACGCGAAGGCCATCGACCTGACGCCCGAATCCGAACCCGATATCTTCCAGGCCCTGCGCTTCGGCGCGGTGCTGGAAAATGTGGTATATGAGGAAGGAACGCATCGGGTGGATTTCAGTGACACCAGCATTACGCAGAACACCCGCGGCGCCTATCCGATCGAGTTCATTCGCAACGCAAAGATTCCGTGCGTGGCCGGCCACCCTTCCGACATAATTTTCCTGACCTGCGACGCATTCGGCGTGCTGCCTCCGGTCAGCCGGCTTTCGTCCGCGCAGGCCATGTACCACTTCATCAGTGGCTATACCGCCAAAGTCGCCGGCACCGAGGTGGGAGTACGGGAGCCGCGGGCGACATTCTCACCCTGCTTTGGCGGCCCCTTCTTGGTCTGGCATCCCGCCAAGTACGCCGATCTCCTCGCCGACAAGATGCAGCGGCACCGGACAAACGTGTGGCTCGTGAACACAGGCTGGAGCGGAGGGTCATACGGCGTGGGATCGCGGATGAAGCTCTCCGTCACGCGGTCGATCATCGATGCCATTCACTCCGGCGCGCTGGCCCATGCTCCTGTTCAACGGGATCCGGTCTTCGGCTTTGAGGTAGTATCCGAGTGCCCCGGTGTTCCGGCCGAGGTCCTTCTTCCGCGCAACACATGGACAAATCGCCAGGATTACGACTATTCAGCTCGGAATCTTGCAGCGCTATTTCAGGACAACTTTCGCAAGTACGAGAGCATCGCTAGAGCCGAGGTTAAGGAGGCGGGTCCGCGTCCGGCGCCTCGATAAGGCATCCCGACAAAAAGCTGGCGAGTAATCGATGAAATAACCCGCGCGCACCCTCAGGGCCGGCGGCATTCAACCTGGTGGGAGTGCTGGAGCCGCTGTGGCAGCGCTGTGACCGTCTTGCGCTCACCCTCGGGAACCTCGTGGGGTTCGAGCGACTGTCGTTCCTCTACTGCCGGTTTGCCCAAACTAGTCGGCGGGGTGGCCCCAATCTGAGGTTGAGACAGCGACCCTGGCTTAACAGCCCGTGGTGAAAGTCGGTGTTGGACGGATCGCCAGCATCGATTGGTTGCAGTACAGTGTGGTGCATGGCGATGGGGACTGGGCGGGGTGAGCAAAGGCCGATGTGGGTGGCGACGGCGGAGCTGCCAAAGTCACCGGCACATCCTTTCTATACGCGGTTAAATACACTGCTGGAGGCAGCCGACTTTGATCGATTTGTGGAAGGCCAGTGCGCCAAGTTCTACGCGCCGGTGATGGGCCGGCCG
>DATFSZ010000072.1:0-45945 GCA_035262365.1 Binataceae bacterium (SeqCode) | reverse complement strand
GGATGGCGCGACGGCGTCGCCACTGTCGCCGCGCTGTTGTATTACCGGTTGTTCGACTGAGCCCATTCCTCCTGGAGACCGCCATTTTGCTAACAGGTTCCACTTCATCCGATGCGCCGCTGCGAATAGTCGGCGTCGATCCGGAGCTTGGCTTTGCTGGCGGGGAAAGCCAGGCTTTGGGCTTAAGCCTGGAGTTGTTGAGGCTTGGGCATCGCGCCGAGTTGATGTGCGACGCCAACGGACTGCTATGGCAGCGGGCGCGCGCAGCAAACGTTGTCTGCCATCCGCTCAGGATTCGCAACGCGCTGGACTGCCTTGCCGGGATGCGGCTGCGCGCCTTTCTTTCCCGCAACCACTTCGATGTGGTGCATTTTCATACTTCCCGGGCCCATTCGATGGCGCCGTTCGCGTCGGGACTGGCGGGCGCTTTGGTTGTCACCCGACGCATGGATTACGTGCCCAACCGATGGTTTGCTCCCTACCTCTACAACCGCGCGGTGGACGGGGTGGCGGCCATCTCGCAGGGCGTGGCGACGGCGCTGAGCACCGCTGGTGTGTCGCCCGAACGGATCTGCCTGATACCCAGCGGCGTCGATTGCGCCCGATTTGCTCCGCCATCCGCGGATCAAAGGTCCGCGGCGCGGCAAGCTTTGGGGATCGAGCCGGGCCAAATCGCGATAGGGGCGGTGGGCGCCTTGGAACTGCGCAAGGGACATCGCTACCTTCTGGACGCTATGGGAGGGCTCCAACGGTCCGCTCCCGGGATTCGCTGTTATATCGCCGGCGACGGCTCGCAGCGCTCGGCACTGAAGGAACAGATCCGGCAGCTCGGCCTTGGCCAAAGCGTGCGGTTAACAGGTAGCATCGGCGATCCGCGCACGCTATTTTGGGCAATCGACATCTTCGTTCAGCCTTCGGTGATGGAGGGATTGGGAGTTGCGCTGCTGGAGGCTATCGCGTGTGGGCTGCCGGCGATAGCAAGCCGGACAGGTGGGATGGTGGAAGCGATCGAGGATCGGCACAACGGATTACTAGTGGCGGCATCAGACAGCACCGCATTGGCGCGAGCTATCGAGGAATTGGCCGGTTCACCCGCGACGCGCTCGGCGTTCGGAGCCGAGGCCCGGGCGAAAGCGGAACGGACTTTCAGCCTAGCAGCGATGGCGCGCAGCACGATGGCGCTGTACCAATCATGCCTCGGGAGAAGGACGCGGCGATGCGCAGCATGACTGGCTTTGGCCGCGCAAAAGCCGAGCGCGACGATCTGCAGGTTCAAGCCGAGGTCCGCTCGCTCAATCAACGCTTCCTGGAGGTCAAGCTCAGCCTCCCGCGCGGATGGAACGATCAGGAAACCGAGTTGCGCAAATTGATTGGCGCGACCGCCAGCCGGGGCCGGATCGAAGCCGTGATTCGCAGCGCGGGCCCGCGGCCGACCGGGCGTCTGATCGTCAACGAAAAATTGGCGCGCAGCTATATCGAGGAGCTGCGCGGGCTCAAGAAGCGCCTGAGCCTGGCCGGAGAGCCAGGAGTTGACGCGCTGCTCACCCGCCCGGAAATTTTCCAGATCGTCGACCAAGAGGGGAGCGTCGGACCCGAGCTCGCCCTGGGACGCAAGGCGCTGGCTGCGGCGCTCAAAGCGCTGGACGCGGAGCGGGTGCGCGAGGGCCGCAGCCTCAAGCGCGATCTGTCCGCGCGCCTGGCGACCATTGTGTCCCTGACGAAGCAGGTCGCGCGGCTGGCGGAGGAGACGCGGCTGGCGATTGTCAGCGGCTTTCAGACCCGCGTGCGCGAATTGCTGGCCCGGCCCCAGAACGACGACGAGCCGCGCCTGATAGAGGAGAAGCGCCTTTATGAAGACGCCACCGTCGCCGCCCAGCGGGCCGACATCTCCGAAGAGCTGGCCCGCCTGAAATCTCACCTTCAGGCGTTAAGCGAACTGTTCTCCCGTGAAGGCCCGGTGGGCAAGGAAATCGAGTTCTGGCTGCAAGAGGTGGGTCGTGAAGTCAATACCGTTGGCTCCAAGTCCCAAAATCCGGCGTTGTCACGGCTGGCGGTTGCGATGAAGGGCGAGCTGGAAAAAATGCGCGAACAGGTCCAAAACGTGGAATAAAGGTCATGGAGCGAACGCTCCGGCGCCGCGATCGCCGTTTTTCGATTCATCGCAATGCCGGAGTGGGCGGCACAGCTCTTTCGACCGCTGTCTGACTTCGATAGACTTCATAATGGATTTGGTGCTACCACCACGGCGCGGGATTATCTTTATAGTTTCAGCGCCTTCGGGAGCGGGCAAAACAACGATTTCGCGCGCCGCGGTGCGGGAAATTGACGGTCTTACGCCGTCGGTTTCGCTTACTACCAGACGCCCCAGGAGCGGCGAAGTTGAAGGGATTGATTACCATTTCGTGAGCGAGGAGGAATTTCAACGCAGGGTTGCGGCTGACGAACTGGCCGAATGGGCCCGGGTCTTTGACGCCTGCTATGGCACGCCGCGCCAGCCGCTGGAGGACGCGATCGCAGGCGGCCGCGATATGCTGCTTGACATCGACGTGCAGGGCGCGCGCAAATTGACCGGGCGCTATCCCGATGACGCCGTAACGATTTTCGTCCTGCCGCCCAGTTTCGAGGAACTCGAAGGCCGCCTGCGCGGACGCGGCACCGAGGATGCCGGCGCCATCGCCGGCCGCCTGACCCGGGCGCGCGAGGAATTCCGTGCTTATCCTGAATACGACTACTTGATTGTCAACGCCAACCTCGCCGACTCGCTGACGCAGCTGGGGGCTGTAGTCAGAGCCGAGCGCTTAAGGGTTGCGCGGCTGCGCGAGGAGATCGCGCCGTGGAAGAATTAGCCGAACCCCCAAAACAAGACGACAAGCTCCAGGAACTGGTAAACCGGGTCCGGTCGTATAATCCTCATGCGGATGAAGCTCTTATCCGCCGCGCCTACGAGTATTCGGCCCGGATGCATCGCGGGCAGAAGCGGATGTCAGGCGAGCCCTACGTCATCCATCCGCTCAACGTTTCGCTGATAATCGCGCAGCTCAAACTCGACGTCCCCTCGATCGTCACAGGACTGCTGCACGACGTAGTCGAGGACACCAGCGTTTCGCTCGCCGAGATTCAAGCCCTCTTCGGTCCCGAGGTTGCCACGCTGGTTGACGGCGTCACCAAGGTTTCGAAGATCACTTTCCAGAGCCGGGAGGAAAAGCAGGCCGAGAACTTCCGCAAGATGATCATCGCGATGGCGCAGGATATCCGGGTGGTCCTGATTAAGCTGGCCGACCGGCTCCACAACATGCGCACGCTCAGTCATCTGGCGCCCGACCGTCAGGTCGAAATTTCCCGCGAGACCATCGAGATCTACGCCCCGCTCGCTCATCGCATGGGCATCTACTGGCTCAAATCCGACCTCGAAGACGCCGCGCTGCGCTACCTCGACCCCGCGGGCTACCAGATGCTCAAAGCGTTCGTCGCCAAGACCCGCGTCGAGCGCGAGGAGTATATCAATGCGGTCATCCAGATCCTGAGCCAGCGCCTGGGCGAATCGGGCGTCAAGGCGCAGGTCACCGGCCGACCCAAGCATTTCTACTCGATCTACAACAAGATGCAGACGGAGAGCCTGGCGTTCGAGGAAATCTACGACGTCGTCGCGTTCCGGATCATCGTGGACTCGGTGCGCGAATGCTACGAAGCGCTGGGCGTGGTGCACGCCAACTGGAAGCCGGTGCCGGGCCGGTTCAAGGACTATATCGCGCTGCCCAAGATCAACATGTACCAGTCCCTGCACACCACCGTGATCGGGCCGCGGGGCCAGCGGATGGAAGTGCAGATCCGCACCCATGACATGCATCGGGTAGCCGAAGAGGGTATCGCGGCTCATTGGAGCTACAAGGAAGGCAACGGCGAGGGGGTGCCGCAGCAAACCGAACGCTTCGCCTGGCTGCGCAGGCTGATCGAATGGCAGCAAAACGTGAAGGATCCGCAGGAATTCCTCTCCACTGTCAAGGAGGACCTGTTCCCCGAGGAAGTCTTCGTCTTCACTCCCAAGGGCGACGTGCTGGATTTTCCGCGCGGCGCCACGATTGTCGACTTTGCCTACCGGATCCATTCTCAAGTCGGCAATCATCTGGTCGGAGCCCGGGTCAACGGACGGATGGTGCCGCTGCGCTACAAACTGGAATCGGGCGACACCATCGAGGTGCTCACCGCCGACAAGCAGGTTCCGGGTAAGGACTGGCTGAACTGGGCTGCTACCGCGCGCGCCAAGAGCCGTATCCGCCAATGGCTGCGGGCGCAGGAGTCGCAGCGCTCGATCCAGGTCGCGACCGCGATGCTGGATCACGAACTGGAACCACTCGGGCTTATGCTCAACCAGTTGCGCCGCGACGGCCGGCTCGATCAGGCGGTAAAGGAATTTTCCACCAAGGACGCCGATACGCTGCTGGCCCAGGTCGGCTACGGCATCATTTCCGCCGGCCAGTTGTTGACCAGGATTCTGCCGCCTGACGAACTCAAGATATACCGCGGCGAAAAGGCGCCGCAGATTCCCAGCGAGCGTCCCTCCAAGGAGGCGCGCAAGGCAGCCAGCGGCGGCGTGGTGGTGTCGGGCCTGGGCGACGTGATGGTGCGCTTCGCCCATTGCTGCAATCCGCTGCCGGGCGAGCGCATTACCGGCTTCATCACCCGCGGGCGCGGCGTAACGATCCACCTGGTTGGCTGTCCGCGCGCGTTGGAGGCCGATCCGCAGCGCCGTGTGCCGGTGGTCTGGAAAGACGGCGAGGAAAGCCCGCACCCGATTCGGCTCGAAGTGTTATGCGTGGACAAACCCGGCGTCCTGGCCGCGATTACCAAGAACATCGCCGCGGCCGGAATCAACATTACCACCGCGCAGGTCAAAGGCACCGACGTCAACCGGCGCTCCTCTTCGCTGTTCGAGCTCAATGTCACCAGCGCACGCCAGTTAAACAGCCTGATGCATTCGATCGCGACCATCGATGGCGTGCTCAAGGTTACGCGCATCGGCCAGCATAACGGCCACGGCTCGGCCTGACACAGTGCGGCCGCGCAGGCGTGGGGTCCGCTTCCGCAACCGCTAACGCTTAAAACGGAAAGCTTCTGATCGGTAGGGGCACGAATTTCGAGCCGCCCAGGTCCTCGTCGGTGAAACCGAAGACGAAGAACTGGTTGGGGTTCGGAATCGGATTATTGTTCGCATCAAGAACCGTCTGCAGGAAATCGTTGTCGTTCGCGATCCACAGCGTGTGGATGATCTGGCCGTTTTCCCGGACGTTCGGGCCGAAAGTAACGCCTTCAATCTTGGCCAGGAAGATAAAGAGAAAGTAGCGCGTTGAGTTAAGCGTCTTGTGAAATCCGGCAGGCAGTCCCTCGATCCGACCGCGGCGCGAGTCGGCGACGAACGTGCTTGCACCGCCCGGGTTCCTTCGCTAGCGCATTGGGATAGAGGGCTACATCCACAATGAAACGCGCCATACACACGCACGCTGCGCCGGCGGCGGTCGGCCCCTACTCGCAGGCAATTGAGCATGACGGCTGGGTCTTCTGTTCGGGCCAGATCGGACTGGACGCCGGCTCGGGAAAACTGATCGAGGGCGGAATCGAAGCCGAGACCCGGCGCGTCCTGGAAAACCTGCGCGAGGTTCTTGTTGCCGCGGCCGCTGGCTTGCGCGATGTCGTCAAGACCACCATCTTTCTGACCGACCTTAGAGACTTCGAGACCGTCAACCGCATCTACAGTGACCATTTCGAGCAGCCCTATCCGGCCCGATCCACGGTGCAGGTGGCCGCCCTGCCCCGCGGCGCCCGTGTCGAAATCGAAGCGACCGCGCGCCGATCCAGCCGGGTCCCGTAGCGCCCGTGCCGGTACGCCGGTGGCCTTGACGGCCCATCGCGCGGGGCCTTAATTGGCGGCGTCGCTTGAAGATCGGCTGAGAAATGGCGCAAGCTTGAATTACGGAAATCGACTGCTAACGAATCCGCCCATCTGACCCCTGGAGGACGATATGGCCACGGCGAATCAGGAGACCAAAACGAACGGCTCCGGCCGCGATGCACTCGCGGGAATCAAGGTAATCGACGTTGACACTCATCTTACCGAGCCGCACGACTTGTGGACCTCGCGCGCTCCGGCCAAGTGGAAGGACCGCGTTCCACAGGTCAAGATCGTCGACGGCAAGCGGCAGTGGGTAATCGACGGCGACCGCACGATGTCGGCTGCCAACCCCTCCAGCGTGGTGAAGCCGGACGGCGCCAAGGCCAAGGGTATCGAGTTCCTCAAATGGGAAATCGAGGAGGTCCATCCGGGCTCTTATGATATCGAGCCGCGCCTCAAGTTCATGGACGGCGAAGGAATTTGGGCGCAGATCATTTATCCGAACCTGCTGGGTTTCGGTGGCTTGCGGGCGGCAACTCTCGATCCGGAGCTGCGCGTTTTGTGCACCCAAATCTTCAACGACGCGATGGCGGAGATTCAGGCGCAATCGGGCAACCGCATCTTTCCGATGGCGCTGATGCCGTGGTGGGATATCGACATCACGGTCAAAGAGGCGCAGCGCTGTCACAAAATGGGGCTTAAGGGGATCAACACCAACTCCAGTCCCCATGACCACAAGGTGCCGGATCTGGGCGAGCATCATTGGGATCCGTTGTGGGAAGTCTGCTCCGACCTGAACCTGCCGATCAACTTCCATATCGGCTCCAGCACCGAGGGAATCGACTGGTTCGGCAAGGCGCCGTGGCCTTCCCAGTCGGTGGATCGCAGAATCGCCTTGGGCTCGACCATGCTCTTCATGCACAATGCCCAGATCTTCGCCAATATCATCTACTCCGGGCTTTTGGAGCGCTTCCCCAAACTTAAGTTCGTGTCGGTGGAAAGCGGCGTGGGCTGGATGCCCTTTTTGCTCGAAACGCTGGATTATGAACTGGAGGAGGCGGCGCCGCGCACCAAGAAGATCCTGACCATGAAGCCCTCCGAATATTTCAAGCGCAACATCTACTCATGCTTCTGGTTTGAGGACAAGGGTCTGCACAACGCGCTCGACGCCGTGGGCGTTGACAATCTGATGTTCGAAACCGATTTCCCCCATCCGACCTGCTTGTATCCCAATGCGCTGGCGCACGTTGCCCATACGCTGGAAGGGCTCAGCTTCGAGGACAAGCGCAAGCTGCTCAGCGCGAACGCGGCAAGGGTGTACTCGATTCCGGTCTGATTGAGAGAAAGTCAGGGCGAGGGTGATTTTGTCGCCCTCGCCGCATTCCAGTCCTGGCACCGGTCGGTCAGGGCGGCCAGGGCACGTTGGCCGCCCCGGTCTGCGAGAGCTTTTCCAGATCGAAATTCATCATCGCGATTGCGTTCATTCCGACAATCGCTTCCACCTCGGGCCGTGGAACCGCAGCGAAAAGCTTGGCCAGATGCTGACGGCTCTTGGGGTAAGTGCCCTCCACGTGCGGCAAATCTGAACCCCACATCATGTTATGCACACCGAGTGTATGGCGCAGTTCGATCTCGTCTTCGGCGAAAAAGCTCGTGACGAAACACTGCCGATGCCACTGCTGTATCGGCGACATCTCGCTGCGGTAGGATTGCAGCGAGCCCGCCTTTTTCTGCGAGTGCCAGTACATCTCAAGTTCGGTAAGGACAGGCGCAATCCACTGGGTTCCGCTCTCCAGGATGCCGATGCGCAAGTCGGGAAAACGCTCGAGAACTCCGCCCGCCAGCAGGTACATAAGATATTCGTGCTCGCCTACCAGCACATGGCGCTGCACAAGCAATTCCCATCCCGGTTCGGGTTTTCCGGTGGATGACCACGGCCATATCGTGCCGTCCCACCTGAGCAGCGGCTTTTCACGGCCGAATCCGGCGTGAAAAATCGCCGCCATCTTGCGCTCGGCCAGTGCCGACCAGATCGGGTCGTAGTAATGCGAGTTGTAGGTGGGCAGTTCGCGCGACACGAATGACACCTTGCCCGGCAGAGAGATCGCGCGCAGACCGTGTCGATACGCGTCGTCGATTTCCTCCAGCACCGTCTCCATTGCGCAGATCAGGTTGGCAACCGTGGAACCGGTGTAGCGATACGGCGCGGGTGAGACGTAGTCTTCAAAATAGCGATGGTAGGCGAGCGTGCATTCGTGCAGAAAATCGAAGTTGTCGCTGAACGCGCCGATAAAAGGCGTGATGAACTCGGCCGCCACGCCATCGGCGTCGATCATCGCGAGGCGTTCTTTCATCGGAAGCGGACGCACGTACTCCTCAAAGCCGACGGCGCGATCGTTTTCGGGCATGTTCGTGAAGCCCACCCTGCCCAGGTTCTTGCGGTCCTGCGAGAACGAGCTGAAGGCATCGATTATCTTGGAAAAATAGCGCCGCGCCATGACTTCGCCCGCATCAAATTGCGCGTGCCATTTGCGCGCCAGAAAGGGCTTGAGGTTGGCAACCAATTCGGTGTGACTGTCCATCGAAATTACGATCATCGGCGTCACCTCCAAGGAAATCGAATCGATCTTGTCATGCAAGCTCCCGAAAAAATGCGCGCACTTCGGCGGCCAGCGCCGCCGGTTCCTCCATCGCGGCAAAATGACCGCCCGAAGGCATCGGCGTCCACCGCTTGATGTTGTACACGCGCTCCGCCCATGAACGCGGCGGTACATTTATCTCTTTGGGGAAGAGCGCCGCGCCAGTGGGAACCTCGATACGTGTGCCCGGCGCAGGACTGAACGGATTGTGTAGCTGCTCGAAGTACAGGCGCATCGAAGAGTTGATACTCTGTGTGACCCAGTAGATTGTGATGTTGGTAAGCAACTGATCCTTGGTGAAGCGCCGCTGGACATCCCCGTCGCAATCGCTCCAGGTGCGAAACTTCTCCACGATCCACGCCGCCAACCCCGCCGGCGAATCGTTCAGAGCGTAGGCCAGCGTTTGCGGCTTGGTGGCCTGAATCCATCGGTAGCCCATCTCTTCGCGCCGCCAATTATCCTGCTGCGCGACATGGCGCTTCTCTTCCGCGTCAAGCTCCTTGCCACGCCGCTCCCGGGGCATCGGCACACCGACCAGATTCAGATGGATACCGATCAGATCGCCGGGATAGTCATAGCCAAGCGCCGAAACGATGGCGGCGCCCCAATCTCCTCCCTGTGCGCCAAATCGGTGGTAGCCAAGGACTTCCGTCATCAATTCATGAAACAGCCGCGCCATCCCAGGGGCGTTCATCCCGCCGCTCGGATCGTCAGAGAAACCGTATCCGGGAAGCGACGGCGCGACCACGGTGAATGAATCGTGAGCGTCGCCGCCATGAGCGGCCGGATCGGTCAGCATTGGAATGATCTTGTGGAATTCGTAAATCGACCCGGGCCATCCATGCACCAGCAGCAGAGGTTTGGGATTGGGACCGCGCCCGGGCTGATGGATAAAGTGGATGCCGCGCCCGTCGAGGTCAACCTTGAAGTGCGCGAAGCGGTTAAGCTCGCTCTCATGCGCGCGCCAGTCATAGCGCGTGCGCCAGTACTCGATCAGCTCCTTGAGGTAGGCGAGATTGGTGCCGTATTGCCAGCCTGAATTCGCAACTTCGCCCGGCAGGCGGGTGTGCGCCAGGCGCTGCTCGAGGCCGGCCAGCTCTTCATCCGGAATAGAGATCGTATATTTACGAATCTCTCCGTGTGCCATCGCTTTCCCTTCCGCCCCGGTGAGCGCAAAGCCGCCACGCCAACCGTTTAACCGCTGTCGCTCTGCTTACTCAGCGGCTGCCGATACCCATGGCCCGATTCCCGACAAGCGAGCCGGGGTGATTCGGGTGACATAACCAGCGATGTTCCTCATCGAGGCCGGCGGAAAGTCCGCCCCGGGTCGAAGGTAGAGCGGAGCCAGGCGCTGCAAGATAGCCACCGCGCCGCCTTCGGTTATCCGCGCGCTTCCGTACACCACCAGGTATTCGCGCAAACCTTGTGCGTTTGTTGTGTCGCTAAGCATCGACAATGCGACTCTCGCATCGCGCCCAACGTTTCTGACTTTCTGATGCCGCGCCAAGTAGCCGATCACGAACTCTTCGTTTTCAATTCCCAGCCATACAACCGTAACCTGGGGGCTGCCGTCCGGATTGAGTGTAGTTAAGTTAGCGAGCGGGCCTTTCGAGATCAATTCGCGAACGGAGCGTGGAATCTGCATGCGTCCTCTCCCTTTCGGGTGTAATCGAAGCAGGGAAGCCGCTAGCGCGGCGCGAGCGCCTCGAACGTGTGCTGATCAAGCAGCGGTACGCCGGCGGCAGCAGCCCCTACCGCAAGCGGCAGAATACAGACATGGTCGGCGCCGGCTTTGAATTGCTCGTCGAGGCGTTCGCGCAGATGCTCTTCCGTTCCCCATGACAGCAGCGCGTCCACCAACCGGTCGCTGACGCCGGCGGCGAGGTCCTCCTCGGTGAATCCCAGCGACCGCACGCTGTTGGCATAGTTGGGTAGCCGCATATAGAAGCGAAACATCGAGCGCCCCGCCTCGCGCGCCTTGGCGGCGTCGGTCTCCAGCAGCATCTTCATAATTACATATAGCTTCTTTTTGGGCCCCAGCTGGGCGCGCACTCGCGCGGTCAGCTCCGGCGTGCCGTTGGTTATGATCGCGCCGTCGGTTTCGGCCGCCAGCCGCAGCATCTTGGGCATCAGCGCGGCCAGCAGCACCGGAGGCTCCTGCTCGAGCTTCGGTCCCAGAAACGGCGCCGACTTCATCTTCTCGACGTATTCGCACATGTAGCGATACGGCTTTTCGTAATTCATGCCGTAGCGGTTTATAAAGGGCTTGTGGCTGGCTCCCATGGTTAGAACGAAGCGATTGTCAAACAGCCCGGCCAGCGTTCTGGCTGCGTTCATCATCGTGGCCGGCTGGCGCTTCCAGATGATCGCCACGCTCAGCCCCACCTTGATACGGGAGGTTTGACTCAGCAGGAAGGACGCCATCGCAAACGGATCGCGCCCGACCACCAACTCGCCGATCCAGAATGAGCCGTAGCCGAGCTTCTCCGCCTTTCTGATCATGGCGGCCGCATCGGCGGCGTTCAGGTTCTCAACCGGGCATACAACGCCAACTCTATCTGCTTCCATGGGCCAATATCGATCAGTGAATATGGGCTTTCGCCAGTGCTTCGAGTTCGCCCTGCGCCTTGGCGGGCTCCAGTGGCGGAGGGAAAAGTACCAGCCGCGTCGCGCCGGCCTTTTGGTAGTCCTCAATCGTGTGGCGCCCTTCCTTCAGTCCCGCCGGAGAGAACAACGTGATATCGAATTTGCTGAAGTCACGGCCCGCCTGATCGCACAGCTTCTTCAGCATGGATACTCCGTGCGCCAATTGGTCCGGGTTAAGCCCGATAGGACCCCAACCGTCGCCGATCGTGGCGCTGTCCTTCAGCGCGCGCTCGGGTTTGAAACCGTTTTGCAAGCCGCCGGCGCCAATCAATATAGGAGGATGCGGTTTTTGTACCGGCTTCGGATAACAATATAGCGGCGGGAACTTTACGAATTTGCCCTCGAAGCTGGATTCCTCCTTGGACCACAGCTCCTTCATCGCCATGACGCATTCGCGCGTCATTTGCCATCGGCGGCGGAACTCCACGCCCATCACCTCCGACTCCTCCGCCAGCCAACCCGCGCCGATGCCGAAGATCAGTCTGCCCTTGGAGTACAGATCGAGCGTGGCGACCTCCTTGGCCAGCAGCAGCGGGGGCCGCTCCGGAACCAGGCAGATGCCGCTGCCCAGTTTAAGCCGCGTCGTCGCCGCGGCCGCGAAGGACAACGAAACGAAGAGGTCTGAAATGCGGCAAAGGACTTCGGGCGTCTTGCCGTCGGGAACCCTGCGGCTGCCGTCGGGCCTGGTGTAGTGAGTCGGCACGACAGGGTGCTCCGCCAAAAACAGCGACTCGAACCCCAGCGCTTCGCACGTCCTGGCCAGCGACGCAGGATCGACGGTCGATTCCGCGACAAAATTCAGGATGCCGATCTTCATCGATTTTTCACCATCGCGAAGTTGCGAACGCAGGTGCCGATTGAAACTCTACGGCTTTACTTCGCGGAGCCTGTTCGCAGCCTGCTCGACGCCGCTGCGGATGAAGCCGATGGTGCTGCCGTACAGGACCAGCCTGGCGCCGCCCTCGATCGCGGGTTTGAAGGAATCCAACGTGAACGGAACGTCCATAATGAATATTCCCCGCTCCTGGCAGAGCTTGCGCACCTTGACTTTCGCTTCCTGCACCTTGGGATGATTGAACTGGCCGATAAGTCCATAGCTTTGGCTGAGATCCGCAAAGCCAACGATTACAAAATCGATGCCGGGGATCAGCATCGCGTCGAGATTTTCCACCGCCTCTTTGGTCTCGATGTTGAGTCCCAACAGAAGATTGTCGTTCGCCCACGCCGCCCCGGCGGCCATGTCAGTGACGTTTTGGAAATTCGAACCGCCGTTCTGGCCCATCGCCCATCCACGCCGTCCGGCGGGATGATATTTCGCCAGCTCGATCAGTTGATGGACTTCAGCCGGCTCCCGGGTATGAGGCAGCAGCAGGCAGTTGGCGCCATTGTCGAGCAGTCGCGTAACGTACGCGTACTGGAGATCGGGAATGCGGATCATCGGTGTGATGCCGGCCGCGTATGCATGCAACAAAAGGTCGACGGCGGTTTCCAGATTGAGCGCGCCGTGCTCCAGATCGATAAAGACAAAGTCCGCTCCGGCGTCGGCAATGTTGTAGACGGCGTCCGGATCCTTGACTCCGGCAAGCCCGCAGCCCAGCGCCACCCTTCCCGCCTGCAATAGCTTCTTGAGCTTGTTCTCGCGCAAATTCATGGCTCAAGCCCTCGATGTTCGCTCGGTTGCGCTCTTCTCTTAGTGTGAGGCGGCGCTCGAAGTCGCCGCAAAGATCGGCGCAAACCCGTCCTTCAAATGGCGGAGCTGTCCGCCGGTTCGTCGATCACGCGATTCTCGATATGGCCGATGCGCTCGACTTCGACGCGCACGATGTCGCCGGTTTTCAGAAATCGCGGCGGATTCATCGCGGCGCCAACGCCCGACGGCGTGCCGGTGGAAATGACCATCCCCGGCGTCAGCGTGAATACCTTGCTGAGCGTCTCGATCTGGGCGTAGCAGTCGAACACCAGGTTGCGGGTGTTGGAATGCTGGCGCAGCTCGCCGTTGACAAAGGTGCGTAGTTCCAGCGAATGCGGGTCACCGGCTTCGTCGGGAGTCACCAGCCACGGCCCGATCGGTCCGTGCGTGTCGAAGGACTTGCCCAACGTGTGTGTTGGAGCCCTCATCTGCCAGTCCCGCACGCTCACGTCGTTGACGATCAGAAATCCGGCGATCACTTCATGAGCACGGTCGCGCGGCACGTGGCGGCATCGCCGGCCAATCACGAATCCAAGTTCGCCCTCGTAATCCAAGGCTTTTGAGACGCGCGGCAAATGAATCGGATCGTACGGACCGGTTACGCAAGTCGTCTGCTTGTTGAAAAAGACCGGGAACTCCGGCGGCCTGGCCTTGGACTCCGCAATATGGTCCGCGTAGTTCAAACCGATCGCGAGAAACTCCTGGGGATGCGGAACCGGCGCCTCCAGCCTGACCTCGGCGAGCGGAATTGGCCGGCCGCTTCCGCCAGCCTGGCGCGCGCGCTCCAAAGCAGGCGCTCCCGCCGCCAGAAGCGCGATCATGTCGCGCGGCAGCTCCGGTGCCTGCACCGCCAGGTCAACAATCGAATCTCCAAGGACAATTCCGATCCTGGTGCTGGCGGCATGTGTAAACCTGGCGATCTTCAAAGGGCACCCTCAGTTCGGCTGTATCGGATAAAGCTTGAGCGCGTTGTCCCACATGATCTTGCGCTTGCTCTCTTCAGACACCCCCGGCAGGCTCATCACTTCCTCCACCGCCCGGCTGTAGTGACGTCCTTCCGGATGGCCGAAATCGGTGGCGACCACCACGTTTTCGTCGCCGATAGTATCGATCACCTGCTTGATGCCCGGATCATCGGGGTCGGCCGAGATGTAACACTGGCGCTGGAAGTAATCCACCGGCGCCATTTTCAGTCCCGGTATCGGCAGCCCCTTGAAACCGCCCTGCACCCCGGCCGCCAGCCGGTACATCCAAAACGCCGCCCATCCGGCGCCGGACTCCAAATGCACCACTCGCAGCTTTGGATGGCGCTCCAGCACGCCGCCCATTATGAACGCGGTGCTGGCCAGCATGTTGCCAATGCTAAATGCGGTGATGCTCTCCGCCGTACCCAGCCCTGGCAGGTAGTGGTAGAGCATCTGGTCGCAGGCGTTGAGCGCGCCGACGTGAACCCCGACCGGAACGTTGAGGTCCGAAATCGTCGCCCACAGCCGGTCGTAGCATGACTCATAGAGCCTGCGCTCACCAACCGGCACCGGATTGATGTGCACCGCCTTGAAGCCCAACTCCTTGACGCATCGCGTAGCCTCGGCCGCAGCAGATTCAGGATCGCGCAAGTCCAACGACCCCGCGCCGACCAGCCGCGCACCCGCTTCCGAACAGAAATCGTGCAGCCAGTTGTTGTACGCGCGCCGATAGGCCGCTGCGGCGCCCGGGCTCAACGTTGGCGCCGCGCAGGAGTACAAACCCGCCGTCGGGTACACCACCATGTAGTCGATCCCCACGCGCTCCATCGCGTCGACGTAGCATCGCGGCGGAAACCCCTGGCGTGCGTAGTCGTCATAGGCTTCGCCCAGTCCGGGCATGATTATCGGGCTGCCAAACACCCCTTCCAAAGGCATGTCCACCCCGCCCACGCTCACGTCGTTATAAAACGCCAGGTCGGTGCTCACGCCCTTCGAGGTCTGTTCGTAGTAGCCGGTGTAGATACGCGGCATTTCCGAGCGGAATTTCGGCTCCAGGTATCTTTCCCAAATATTGTTGGGCTCCAGGATGTGACTGTCGGCATCTATGAATCTCACCCTGTCCATTGGCTTCTCCTTCGATCCAGTATCCGCGGGGCCGCAAGTTCCCTGCGCATGTCAACCTCGCGGCGATTCATCGTACCATGCGGTGGCGCATCGCTCACGCGCGGGCTGCGGCTACTTCTTGTTGCGCGGGGTGGGCAGGCCGCGCACCTTTACCTTGACCCGGCCGAATTCCCACAATCCGGTAACAAACACTGTCGTCAGATCGTCGCCGCCGAAGCAGAAATTCGTGATGTGCTTGTCGCCGGCAAGGATGGTTCCCAGATGCTGGCCGGACGGATCGATGATCCAGATCCCGCCGGGGCCGGTGCACCATACGTTGCCTTCGCTGTCCACCTTCATCCCGTCGGGCGCCCCCGGCAGCTTCCCGCTCATCTGGCAAAACACGCGGTCAGAAGCGAGGTTCAGCAGCCCGGTGTTGTTGAATAGATCGAAGCTGAAGGCGCGGATATGCATCCGCAGCGAATCATTGACGTAGAGAATGGACTCGTCCGGTGATAGCGCGATGCCGTTGGGTAGAACAAAGTCGCGCACCACCAGGTTGACGCGCGACAGGTCGGGCGAAACGCGATAGACGCCGGCAAAATCAAGCTCGGTGTCTACCCTCATCGTGATCGGATCGGTGAAATAGATTGAGCCGTCGGACTTGGCGCAGATATCGTTGGGACGGTTGAGGCGATGGCCGTGATAACTGTTCGCCACCACGGTGATGCTCCCGTCGGCTTCCTCGCGCGTAACGCGGCGGCTGGCATGCTCGCAGGCCAGCAGCCGGCCCTGCGGGTCGCGCGTCATGCCGTTGGCGTCATTCGTGCCTTCCTTGTACAGCTCGACGCCCTTCTCCGCGCTCCATTTGTAGCGCTTGCTGTTCGCGTTGTCGCTGAACAGGAGGTGGTTCTTGTCATGAAACCAGACAGGGCCCTCGGCGACGCCCTTCACCCCGCCGTCCTCGAACAAGCCGCCGAAGCCGTCGGCCAGCCATTCTATCTCCGCGTTGAGCGATACCAGCCGTTCAATTCCGGAAGCTACTTTTTCGACAGCCATTGTCCGGTCCTCCAAAGCTTTTTGTGGCGCCGTCGTCGCCAATCGTTTCGATCGCCGCTTGAGGTGCGGAATCGTCGAGATCAGCGGACATGTAACACCGCCGCCGCAAATATTCCAGCTGTGCGGTAGGAGTCGCGCTTCGGTCTGCGGGATGCGGCCCTCGCCCCAAGCGCCGGTCCTGGCTTCGCTCCGATCCTGCGCCGCTCCGTCATTTCGAAGCCGCCAGCTCGAGGACGAAATCGATCAAGCCTATAAAGGTTCTAGGTGTCTTTGAAGTGGATCGGACTTCTCCCCTCGGCAGTGCGGGGCTGGGTTAGAAAATCGCCACCGGGTTCACCGGCGATGCGGTTCCGCGCGGAAGGACCAGCGGCAGCATCACGAACTGGAATTCGTAGCGGCCCACGCGGCCGCAGGCAGCCGCCAGCTCGTCCAGGTCGGCGTTGTCCAGCAGGTGGACGCCCATCATCGCGATCGCGCCAACATGAATCGGAAACGGGTTGTCGTCGTAGCCGGTGGGAAATACATCGCTCACACCGTCGGACCCAAGCAGCGCGATTTTTCTCTCGTGCAACCACGGAAGGCAGGACGGATCCAGCCCAGCCATCGGAAAGATCCCGCCTTGCGCCGGCTCCCATCCGCCTTTGACCTTGCGCCGCCTCGCCCGCCCCACGCGGACCAGCAGTACGTCGCCTTCCTCCACGTGCAGCTTGTGATCCTTCTCAGCCCGATCGAGGTCCTCGGGAAAGAC
Organism: Binataceae bacterium (SeqCode); assembly: GCA_035262365.1. Classification (GTDB taxonomy): domain Bacteria; phylum Desulfobacterota; class Binatia; order Binatales; family Binataceae; genus JAJPJA01. The sequence goes on along the minus strand of DATFSZ010000072.1, from coordinate 29,207 downwards.
CCGCTCGCCGGGCTCCAGCCATTCGACCATTCTTAACTTGGGAATATCCAGCAGCACGCCGCGGCTGATAACACCCGGCCTGACAACTTCGATTGCGCATTTCTTCGCGCCATGAAATCCAACCTCGGCGGCGTTAAAGCCATTGTACATCCGGCCGTTCCAGAAAACGTGGCACAGCGCGTCGAGATGGGTGGTCATGAACCCGTGATGGGAAATCGCGAAGTAGTCGGCGCAACCGCCGACGCCCGGCTCGGGAGCGTCGGACTGTATCATCAAATGAACTACCGGCGAGTCGTTATCCGGAGCGGGCGCTGTCGCCAGCGGCAACGCCATCGACACCACCTCGCCGCTTTGCGCCAGCGCCGCTGCTTCGGCGCGCTTGCGGTTGGTGATGTAATTCAGCGCGCCGCGCTCATCGTCCTTGCCCCACTTTCCCCAGTTGCTGATTTTGTCGAGCACTTGTCTCAGCTCGTTTGGCTTCAATCGCGGCTCCATGGCGTTCCTCCCGTTTCAGCTCTTATAGCCCGATAAGTCGATTCAGATCGACAGCCAAGCGCGGCTCGCGCACCATGAATTTCGCAAATATCGTTCCTTTACGACCGCCCGACGCTCGCCGCGCCGCTGGCGCCGTGGGAGTGGGCGAGCGTATATTCCTTACCGACTCCAACCACTTTCCCGCACTCCCAAATCGCCAGGAGGCACCAAATGAAAGTCACGTGGTTCCATCTCATGCCGTATCGATGGCTGCCCGCCGACTTTCCCAAGCGCTATCACAGCGTCTGGGTTGACGTGCCCAATCACTTGTACGATCCCGAGCGCGGCCACCTGCTCTACAACGAGTACCTGGATATGCTCGAATACGCAGATCAAGTCGGCTTCGACGCGGTGGGCGTAAACGAGCATCATCAAAACGCATATGGCCTGATGCCCTCGCCGAACCTGATGGCGGCGGCGCTGGCGCGGCGGGTGTCCAATGCGATGATCCTGGTGCTGGGCGATTCGATCGCGCTGTACAATCCGCCCACACGCGTTGCCGAGGAATTCGCGATGCTCGACGTGATGTCGGGCGGCCGGCTGATGGCGGGCTTTCCGGTCGGCACTTCGATGGACATCAACTACTGCTACGGGCAGAATCCGGCCACGGTGCGCGACAAGTACCGCGAAGCACACGATCTGATTATCAAGGCATGGACCACGCGCGAGCCCTTCGCGTTCAACGGCAAATTCACCAAGCTGCGCTATGTCAACCTGTGGCCGCGGCCCATCCAGCAGCCGCATCCGCCGGTCTGGGTGCCGGGTCTGGGTTCGATCGAGACCTGGGACTTCTGCATCAACCATGGCTACAACTACAGCTACCTTTCCTTCAGCGGTTACAAGCGCGCCCTCAATATGATGAACGGATACTGGGAGCGGCGCGCAGCACTCGGCGCGCCGGCAAATCCATACAGCGCGGCCTTTTTTCAGCAGGTCTGCCTCAGCGACACCGACGCCGCGTGCGAGCGCGAATGGTGGCCCCACGTCGATTACTTCTTTAACAAGTGTCTGCATATCTATCCGGGGATGGCCGAGGCGCCTGGTTACCGCACCGAAGCTTCCCTGCGCGCCGGGGTGGTGGCGCAGGTCGGCAACGTCAGCGCCAACATGGGCATGAACAAAACTTGGAAGGAATTAGTTGAACAGCGCTACATCGTCGCCGGCTCGCCCCAAACGGTCCGCCAGCAGCTCGAGGAACTGGCTAAATCGTTGAACGTCGGTCACCTCGGGTTGGGATTGCACATGGGATCTGCGTCGATCGACCTGGTAAATCGCGCCACGCAATTGTTTGCCGAAAAGGTGCTGCCCGCGCTGCGCCCGATCTTCCACGAATGGGAGGACCATTGGTGGCCCAAAGCCCTGCCCGCCGACAAGCGCCTCGCGCCGGGCGGCGCGAATGCCGCGTACGAACGGCGCAGGCGCACCGGGGACGGTGCCGAGGTCCGGTCGTGAACGCTCCCGCCTCTCGCATCCTCGCGCTGGGCGCGCATCGGCCAAGTATCGAAGTGCTGGAAGCCGGCAGCGGCCCGCCGCTGTTTTTTCTGCATGGCGCCGGAGGCATTCCGATCTGGGAGGGCGCGATGGCTCTGCTGGCCGGATCGCATCACGTGTACGCGCCGCTGCTGCCGGGCTTCGGGCAATCGACAGGTCTGGAATTCCTGGACGATCAGCTCGACCTTTTCCTGCATTGCTTCGACGTGATGGAGGCCTTGGGGCTGGACCGGCCCTACGTCGTCGGGGAATCGATGGGCGGCTGGATCGCGGCGGAAATGGCCGCCCTCCGCCCCGGCCAGATTGGCCGGCTGGCGCTGGCGGCGCCGGTTGGGTTGTGGCGCGACGAAGCTCCGGTGGCCGATATGTTCGGCATGATGACGCACGAGATGGTGCCCTTGCTGTTCCACGATTTGAACTGCCCCGCGGCCCAACTGATGCTCAGCCTGAGGGAGCTGCTCAGCAACAAGGACGATCGCAGCCAGGAGCAGATCGAGTTTTTGATCGGCATGGCGCGCGGCGCACGCACCGCCGCCAAGTTCCTGTTCCCCATCCCTGAAAACGGGCTTGAGCGGCGGCTGTGGCGTATCACCGCGCCGGCCTTGATCATCTGGGGTGACGATGATCGATTCGTCGCTCCGACGTACGCGGATATCTTCGGGCAGCACATACGCGGCGCGCGGATTCAAAAAATTCCGGACGTCGGGCATCTGATCGCGATGGAACAGCCGCAGGCTTTCGCCGACGCCGTGATCCGCTGGGGCAGCGCCGCGCGCTGAGCTGCTTGGTCACGAGCGGCCCGGGGCGCGTCGCGGCTCAGCGCATCTTCCAAACCGCGGGGCGCTTTTCGACGAATGCGCGTGGACCCTCGCGGCGATCCTCGGTGCGCTCGATCGCGCTTCGGATCGGCTCCGCCATCTGTTCCAACACCGGCACCGGGAGACTGTGACCCACTTTTATGATGCGCTTGAGCGCCTGCACGGCCAACGGCGCACATTGCAGAATTTCATCGGCGATGGTGTCAGCTTCCTTGAACAGCGCTTCGCGATCCTGCACCAGCCGCTGAATGTATCCAAGCTGATACATCCGCTCCGCACTCACATGGCCTCCGCCAAGCAGGATGAGCAGCGCCTCGCCCATGGGGATGTGGCGCGAGAGCTGCACGCCCGGACCTGGAATCAAGCTGCGCCGGGCCTCGGGCAGGCCGAAGCGTGATTGCACGGTGGCGATGCGAATATCACAACAGATGGTGATTTCCAGACCGGCGGCCAGACAATAGCCGTCGATCGCCGCGATAACCGGCTTGCGGCAGTTAGTCAGTTCGTCGAAAGCGGCCCGTGCCCCGCTCACGCGCCCCCGGTCAGCCGGCAGCGCGCCCTGGTCGCGCTGCGTGGTCTCTTTCAGATCCATGCCGGCGGAGAACGCGCGGCCGCCCTCTCCACTGATAATCGCGACCAGCAGGTTGTTGTCGTTGCCGAACTCCCGCACCGCCTCGGCGATCGCATTGCCGATTTCGAAGTTCAATGCATTCATCACTTCAGGCCGGTTCAGCGTGATATAGGCCTTACGGTCCCGGGTTTCGTATCGGAGCACTCGCGTGGGAGTTATTGCCATCGACCTCCTCCTAATCGAACAACGCCATAATGCGATCCGCCCGCGCACAGAGCCAGACCGCGGAGCAGTCGGAAACCCGGGATTCGATTTCGCCGACATCGCGCCGGCCTCTATCGAAACCGCCAACCGATCCTGGCAACTCCGGACGGAAGCGCAAAAATTTTGGCGCAGGCTTAGGCTTTCCAAAGGCATCGCCGTGACCGAGAACAGGAGATGGCTGGCCGTTGCGGAGAGCGACGAGAACTATCTATTCTGTGTCGGCGCCGAACACGACCCACGAAGAGTTGTCAAGCAGCAGCTCAACAGCTATGAAGGCGGCTCGCCCCGAATTGCGCTCGCCGAAGACCCGTTGGCCGAAAGCCCACAGGCCTGGTGAAGAGATCTGAGAGCTCTTTGACTCTACAACCTCATTATCTCACACGGGGAGGTTCAACGTTCCAGATCGCTATTGAGCTGACGTGCTCGGTGTAGTCCGCTGGAGCCCCATCGCCTCGACGGTGTGACGCCCCCAGGATTGCGTGTAGTGTGGGCAATGCTTCGGTGTCTACGACTACCGCTTCAAGCCCAATCCAGGGAGAATCGGCATCTGCACACGCCGATCGATCCGGGTTCGCGAGCTCCGAACTCTTCGCACCATCAAGTTTGAACAGTAAAATTTCGCCGCAGCCGTGTGCCATCAACACTCCGGTAACGGTATCTAACGAATCGCGAGAAAGAATTGCCTCCAGCCTCTTCATGTAAAACCGCTCCGTTGATTTAACCAGTTTTGGAGTTTCAGTCCCTGTATGCGCATAAGACGTGCCGGCAACGATAGTCGGGACACTCGGGAGTTTTTGGCGATGGAAGGGCAGAGGCACCGCAAAATGAAACAAGAAAAAAGCAAATTTCAATGGGGAGCGCTCCCTCCTCTTAGGCTTCCGGCACCTGTTGCTGAGACATTTTCAACGACAATTTCGGCAAACCGCCGGTAGCGATCGGACAAATTGTTTTCTGGCACGACTGATGCGTTCCCACGGCGGATGGCTGCCGAAGCAGTATGAGCCTGAATGACAGGCCTGCCAACACAGAGGGTTCGTAAAATGACTGGAAACGACTGTGACTGCCGGGACAATTCCATCCCATTCAAAACAAACACACGGCCCGGATCCTCAAAACACTTGCTGAGCAAACGGGTCTTCAGCGGATGCTTCACCGCGCTGATAACTCCTTTTTTCCACGAAAGATTCGATGAACAGGCTTTTCAGGCTTTGGTCGCCTGGCAAATAAAAGAGGGGATTGACGGCCTGGTTCCATGTGGAACGACAGGCGAGTCACCCACGCTAAGCCATAAAGAGCACATGCGGGTGACGGAATCATGCATCGAGGTTGCCAGAGGTCGAGTACCAATAATTGCGGGTACCGGCTCCAACTCGACTGAAGAAACAATCGATTTCGCCCGTCATGCTGAAAGTGCAGGCGCGGATGCACAATTGGTGGTCACGCCATACTACAACAAACCGACTCAGGAGGGGCTCTACCGTCACTTTAAGGCAGTACACGATAATAGTGGCCTACCGATTATCATCTACAATATTCCCGGCCGCTGCGTGGTGGATATGTCAGTTGAAACCATGGCGGAACTGGCTAAGTTGCCCCGCGTCATCGGGGTCAAGGATGCCACCGGCGACCTCGCCCGGCCAATGCATACGCGGGCAGCGATCGGAGCGAGTTTCTCGCTGCTATCGGGGGATGACGCAACGGCCTTAGCCTTCCTGGCGCAAGGCGGCGATGGTCTCGTCTCAGTATGCTCGAATATCGCTCCGAAGCTTTGCAGAGCGATGCAAACCGCCTGGCAATCGGGCGCGATCGACGAAGCGCAGCGGATAAATCAACTGCTCGCACCGCTAAGTCGAGCGCTATTCCTGGAAACGAATCCTTCTCCGGTAAAGTATGCAGCCAGTCTGCTGGGCTTGTGCAGCGGTGATGTGCGCCTGCCTTTGTGTGAGATAACAGAATTCACCAAGAGCAAGGTGCGCGAAGCAATGGTTCGGGCCGCATTACTTGGCAGCGAATGCTTCTCCTCGGAGCTGAGCAAGGGTTAAGCCAGAGGCCGCACCGTTCTGATAATTCAAAGCGCTCTGCTGTTGTTGCAAAGCGCACTGTCACAGATCTTCCGCCGCCAGAAACCCTCGCGATTACAGAGGTTCATCAATGAGTACGCTTAATGCTGTCGGTCTGCACGTGATGGTGCGGCGCGAAGCTGAGCGTGGAGCGGCAGTCTATGCACCGCATCCACCTGGCTAAGGATCATGAAAAAAATTGAAGCACTTATAAGTCCGGAGTCGATCTCGCAGGTTCGCGAGGTGCTGGAAAGGCGCATATTTCCACCTTCATGTTCTTAAACGTCGTGGCCAAGAATGCCACCGGCGTCCACCAGTATGTCTATCGAGGTCATGCTTACGACTCCGAGTTTGACCCTGAGGTAAAGCTCGAGGCACTGGTTCAGGACGAGGAGGCGAACGACACTGCCTTCGCGATTTTAAAAGCAGCCGGCGGGACGAAGTCCTCAGTGAAGGCGCAGGTTGTGCTTAGCCCAGTGAATCAGGTCATTTTCGACGCAGTAGGGGCGGCGGCTGACCCCAAGGGAGCCAACCCCGGTCTGGAGAAAAGCGACGACGAATCCTCCACGCTCTTGGACCGTCTTAGCGCTGCATCAAGTCATCCGCGCAAGTGAAATACGGTATCCAGTACCTATGCGACATTCGCCCGCTTTCTGATTGCTCTGCGGGGAGCCGCGGTGTATCGGCCTGCCCTGCCATCCAACTCAGGAAGGAGTGCCGAAGCGCTTGCGCAGTTCGAGGTTGACCTCGAGTACGTTGACCATTTTCTCGCCGGCCAGTCCGCCGAAAGGTGCGAAGGCTTTGTCCTGAAGGATCGCCTCAATTTGCTGACGCACCTTGGCGGGAGCCTGTTTGGTGTCCTGCGCCCATTTCGCAGCCACCCGGTCCAGTTGATACTCCGCGTTCTCCACAGTGATGTGCGGGTCCAGTCCAGAACCCGACGTGGTAACCATGTCGCCCGGCACATTCTGCAGGTCTGCGTCGGCATGGTCCTGGCGCCACATGTCAAAGAAGTTGGATTGGATATCGCTGCCCTCTTTGACCGGCTGGATCGATGTCACGCTCTTGCCGTTTTTGGTCTCGGTCAATACAGACGGGAAGCGGCCGGGATTGTCCTTAGAAAAATCCTCGAAGAACACCACAGCCAGATCGGCCGCCTTGGGCTGCGGTGTCCCCCGGTTGTTCTTGACCCAATTGCTCACCACGTCGGCGTGGCTCTTCGCCCAAGCGTCGACGTAGGCACCATGCGTAGGATCGGCGGTGACCCACGCCGTGGCGACACCGTTATGCAGGTCCGCCCATTGCGCCACGATATGCGGCTGACCGGCGAATCGGTCCTGCTGGAACCAAGCCTCGATATCCGGACCCACGAGTTGCCCGGCGTGGGGACCACTTTTGTACCTGACGATTGGCCCCAGCGTCGTTGCGACGCGGTTGCGCAGCATGTAGTTGGACGCCGCCAGAGTCGAGGACGCCGATGCCGAAGCGTCGTAGGAGGCGGCCGAGGGGCGCGGCTGGAAGAACTCGTCCTTGGTAAACGGCTGCGAGACAAGCAACGAACCCACCGCCTTGCCGTCCGGCCCCTGCAGGATGCTGCCGTTGGCCTGGAAGGGAAAGACCGTCTGCCCGATCGCCCACAACACCGCGGGATAGATTCCGCAGCAGATCACCACACTGAAGAACAGCAACCATAAACTCTTTGAAATATACTGTCTCATTGTCTTAGTCCCTCGCGGCTTGTTTCAGGCAGCCAGATGCAGACCGACCATGATCAGGTCAATCAGCTTGATGCCGATGAAGGGGGCAAGGACACCGCCCAGTCCCCACACCAGCAGGTTCTTGCGCAGCAGGGCGTCAGCACCAAGCGGCTCGTATTTGACTCCGCGGAGCGCGACCGGAACCAGCAGGGGAATGATTAATGCGTTGAAGATGACTGCCGATAAAATAGCCGACGTCGGCGAATGCAAATGCATGATGTCCATATCCTTGAGCCAGGGCAGCGTTCCTGCGAACAGCGCAGGGACGATCGCGAAATACTTCGCCACGTCGTTGGTGACCGAGAAGGTCGTCAGCGATCCGCGTGTCATCAGCAATTGCTTGCCGATCTCGACCACTTCGATGAGCTTGGTGGGATTGCTGTCCAAGTCCACCATGTTACCGGCTTCCTTGGCCGCCTGGGTGCCCGAGTTCATCGCCAGGCCCACGTCGGCCTGAGCCAGCGCGGGCGCGTCGTTAGTGCCGTCACCCACCATCGCGACCAGCTTGCCCTCTTCCTGTTCCTTGCGGATGTAGGCGAGCTTGGATTCCGGCGTACACTCCGCGGCAAAATCGTCGACGCCCGCCTCTTTAGCGATCGTCGCAGCAGTCAGCGGATTGTCGCCGGTGATCATCACCGTACGCACTCCGGCTTTGCGCAGCCGCTCCAGCCGCTCCTTGGTTCCGCTCTTCAGGACGTCCTCAAGCACGACCACGCCGGCAATTTGCGGCCCTTCCCCGACCAGCAGCGGGGTTGCACCTTTGGTGGCCACCATGTCCACCAGGCCCTTGAGCTCGGGTGGAATGGTACCCTTCTGCTCCTCAACGAACTTGATCACCGCGTCAGGGGCGCCCTTGCGGATGGCGAGGCCCGAGCGCAAATCGATCCCGCTCATGCGTGTCTGCGCGGTGAACGGAACGAACTGAGCATCGTTGGGAATGCTCACCAGATGAGGACTTTTTGCCTGGGACTCGAAGAGCCTGACGATGCTCTTGCCCTCGGGCGTCTCATCAACCGCCGATGCCAGAGCGGCCAGGCGCCCCAAATCGTTGGCGGAGTATCGGCCCACAGGTATGAACTCGGTGGCGTGCCGGTTACCCACAGTGATAGTGCCGGTCTTATCGAGCAGCACGACGTCGATGTCGCCAGCGGTTTCCACCGCCTTGCCGCTTTTGGCGATGATATTGGCCTGCAGCGCGCGGTCCATTCCGGCGATGCCGATGGCGGCCAGCAATGCACCAATCGTGGTAGGAATCAGGCAGACCAGCAGCGCCACCAGTGTCGGCACGTCGGTGCCGAGGCTGCGCAGCGGCTCGCTGATGCCTAGATAGCTCATCATATATTGTTCCGCGTTGTAGGCCATCGGCCACAGCGGCACGACCACGATTAGAAAGATCAGAGTGAATGCGGACAAAACCAGCGTCAGAGCTATTTCATTGGGAGTGCGCTGACGCACGGCGCCCTCCACCAGGGCAATCATGCGATCGAGAAAAGATTCTCCTGCCGCCGCGGTGATGCGCACCACGATGCGGTCGGACAGGACCCTCGTTCCACCCGTGACGCCCGAACGGTCGCCGCCCGCCTCGCGGATCACAGGCGCCGATTCATCGGTGATTGCCGATTCGTCGACCGAAGCGATTCCCTCGATGATTTCACCGTCGCTGGGGATGATCTGGCCAGCCGTTACCACGACGCGATCGCCCGGCCGCAGTGCACTGGAGGGCACCTCTTCAACCGCGTTGCCGCGAAGCCGGAAAGCGGGCGTATCGACCCGGGTCTTGCGCAGCGACTCGGCCTGGGCTCTGCCGCGTGCTTCGGCCAAGGCCGTGGCAAAGTTGGCAAACAGCACGGTCAGGAATAGCCACACATCCAGTGCGATGAAGTAAGTAATGGGCACCTGACTGGAGGAATAACCAAGCGCGGCCTGGATTACGAACAGCAGGGTCAAAACTGCACCAACCTCCACCACGAACATAACCGGGTTGGCCCATTGGATATCCGGGCGCAGCATCACGAAGGCTTGCTTAAGAGCCGGCTTCACCATCTCGGGAGCGAACAAGGCCATCCGCCGAACGCGGCGCGGCGGCGGTGAAGCTGGCGGCTCCCCAGGAGACATCTGGCGTACGGTTTGGGCGATTTCTGCCAATTCCATTTTCTATTTCCTCAATCAGGTAACTGCGATGCGCACTCACTCCGGACGAGCGGTGGTTAATACCTAGAACCATTCGGGACGGATGAGAGCTGCAAACAAATACACGAACAAGAAAGCTGAAACGGCTGCGGTAATGTAAATCATCGATTTGACCTCAAATCTTTTCGCAGGCAATAAGGAACGCGTAGCACAGGGCCATACCTGCCAGGCCGAGTATGAACATTGTAGGCAGCGAGATAGTCAGATCCATTTACTTTGTCCTCCTAACGTGAATCGGTCGTCTTGGCATCTCAAATTGGCGTGCCTATCCACCGAAAGGTATTGGCCCTAGATGCTCCGCGACCGGGCCTAGCGCGGCCACCGGAAGGAACAGAAGCGCCCCAATGATTACGATCGAACCGAACAGCAGACAGCCGAAGGTGAAGGTATCATCCCGGAGTGTTCCAAGACCGAACGGTACTGACTTCTTGGCTCCCAGGCCGGCCGCCATCGCGATCGGAGCTATAATCGGAATGAAGCGGCTGGTAATTATGACCAGCGCGGCGGCTATATCCCATTGTTGAGCCGTGGGGGCGGGGTTTGGGTTGCTGTTCAAACCATAGCTCACGCCCAGCCCATCGAACGCTGATCCGTTATTCGCTGAGGCGGAAGAGAATTGGTACATGATTTGGGAAAAGCCGTGCGGACCAGGATTGTTCACCGCTTTCATTCCCCAGGAAGTGGCGGCGAACAGACCGGTTGGCCCAAGAATCATGATCGGATGAATCAGCAGAGCGATCATCGCGAGCTTCATTTCGCGCGCGCCGATCTTCTTGCCCAGGTATTCGGGCGTCCTGCCCACCATCTGGCCCGCCACAAAGATTCCGATCACGAGGAACAGCAGCAGGTTGATCATGCCGACGCCCTTACCGCCGTAAATACAGTTGACCCACATCCCCGCCATCGGCGAGAGCGCTGCGATGGGATTCAGGCTGTCGTGCTCGCAATTGACCGCGCCGTCGGTCACGTCCACCGTCATCGCCGCGAAGGTGGCTCCGGCGGACGTACCGAAACGCAGCTCCTTGCCTTCGAGGTTGCCAAGGTGCTGATCGACCGGCAGTCCGGCAACCGCCGGTAATACCACCGGCCGCTTGCCGCCGGCCGCGGTCGCGCTAGCCACCTCGTATTGCCGACTGACCGGATGCGCGGTCAGACCCAGGTTCGGCTTGAGCGTGTCATACCAAACAGTCCAGCCAATGGTGCCGGCCATCATGGCCATCATCACCGAAAAAATAATCCACGCATGACGCATTCTGCCGAGCATTCGGCCATACATCAGGACCAGGGCGAACGGAAACAGCATCATGCCCACGCAGGACAGAAAGTTAGTAAAGGCAGTTGGATTTTCAAACGGATGGGCGGAGTTCATGCCATAGAACCCGCCGCCATTCGTGCCCAGTTGCTTCATGGGGATGAATGCCGCCAATGGACCGACCGCAATGTTCTGCTGCTTGGGCTGCCCGTTGTCGGCTGTACCCATCGCAGCCGGCTCCAGAGTATTCACGAGGTAATTGCTCTGGTAGGTCATCGGGGTGCCCTGCTGCAGAAAGAACAGGGCGAGGACGAAGGAAACGGGCACGAACATGTAGGCGACCACCCGCCACATGTCCAGGAAGAAGCATCCTACCGACTTGTCGCTCCTGAAGGCCCGGATTATAGCGGCCAGGCTGCAAAAGCCGATCGAGGCGGACAGGAAGAAGTTGGTCAGGCAGAAGAAAATCTGGCTGAAGTTGGAGAAGTGCTGATCGCCGGAATAGTGCTGCAGGTCGGTGTTTGTCATGAAGGAGACCACTGAGTGGAAAATGGTGGTCGGCGCGAGCATCCCCCTGCCCTGCGGATTTAGCGGCATCCAGGGTTGAAGCGACAGCACGATGTATCCGAACACGAACAGGATGCTGTTGAATATCAGGAGCGACGCCGTGTACTGCTTCCAGTTTTGCGGCCCGAGGTTTAGTTTGCTCTCGAACCAGCGGAAGACACGCGGGGGATGGTACTTGCCGTCCATTATCCACGCCACGTATTTGCTTAGTGGAATAGCAAGAATTGTAGTAGTAACAAGCATCGATATCGGCAAGAACCACATGGCTATCAATCCTCTTTAATCCTTCTTCAGAAACTCGCGAGTTTCAAACATGAGGAATCTATCAGTGCTGGTAGTACACGCACGCGAAAACAGAAATGGCAAAAGATATGCCGCGCTCTTATTCAGGATTGGCTAATGCCTAATGCAATTGCCAGTGGTTCAATGAATGGTAAGATGCATCGATGGCGATGCACCGTGCAATTATTCGAGGATAGGACATTTAATCCCGCAACAATCGCAATGAATAGCAATCAAACACTCTTGCACAAGGAATGTGCGATTGCTCAAGAACGAACCATGCATTTGGACTCGCTTAAGGCAGGCGGCGTGTCAGACAGTAGTAGGGAAGATTGTTCGCACGAATTGAATGCGCGAGATCCATTCTCTGGAACGTTTGCACAATCGGTCGCAACAACAAGAATGCAACGTCCTAACTAGGGGTGCGCGCGGAGTTGTGCGTGACTCCTATGTAGAGGCCGGGATGGATCGGAAAGGCCGCCGGGTAGTGGTGCGCTTGGATTTTCGCGCGGGCTGGCTTGGAACAGGCTACCTGGGCGCGCTCCGCGATCGAGGGTGCGTCGAGTTCCCGTTATCTGGCCGCGGGCCAAGGAAACGATAGCCAAGCCCGGCGCCAGCGGCGATCAACAGCAGATGGGGAAGCCACGGATGGAGATTCATTTGCACGGTCCTCGGGGGAGTGGGCGGCCAGGAAATGCCAAATCTTCCGAATTGTACTCAACGCGGGGCGCCCTGTGGGCGGATACTCAACGGGATTTACGCTGTACCGGCAAGCGGCCAGTGAGGCCTCGACTGGTTGCTTTAACCCGATGAGTGGCAGGTCGGGCTCAGCATCGATGTCGTCGAGCGGTAAGATGACTTGATTGACCGGGGCGAGAAAAATTCGTGGCTTGCAGACTCTGTTGCTTCCTGCAGCCTTCAGGATTGCATAGGCGGCGTCGTTTGCCTCCTCATCCTGTACCACCGCTTCGAGCTTGACCTCAGAGTCAACCTCAACGGTATGAGCGTGACCGCGGTAAACATGTTGGTGCACGCCGTCTGCACTTTTCGCGATGACGTTGGAAAACATGAAGGTGGCGATGTGCCGCGACTCCAATACGTCCCGAACGTGCGAAATGTACTCCGGACTTATGAGCGCCTCGATTTTCTTCATGATCTAACTCTGGTGAGTGACAGCTCTCATTGAGGTGTCGCGCAGCCGTTTCACCGCCTCCGCTCTTCGATCAGCTAGAGCAGTAAACATACCAAGAAAAAGAGGCCTGACTTGCGTGGCTTTTCGGGCCCCCTATTTCACTGGGACTGCGCTTTGCAATAACACATCGCGCTTTGAGGTGTCGGGAGCGTGCCCGAATGACGGTGCTTATCGCCGCTGTCCTCGCCGTTCCTCCCTTCCTGGGCCGCCTACCCGAGCTGTGCGGTTAGAATGTGGCCACCGCCGCTGGACCGTCGACATGAATCAATCCGGTCTGAACCAAAGCATGCCGCAGCCGGGCCATCGTGGCGTCCTTGATTGCCCACAATGGCAGACGCAGGTCCGCCGTGGGCAAGCTCAAAAGCCTGGCCGCGTATTTGACCGGAGCGGCGTTCGTTTCGAGGGGGGACAGAGCATGATGAACCGGCCTGCGGCGAGGTCATGTACATCTCCGAATTACCTTGTGCACTCTGGGCGCAAAAGGATTAGCCGCGCTATCTTGGACAAGTTGTAAATATTCGTGCATCGCCGACGTAGTGCGCTTGGGCGATCCAACCAAAAACCGATAAACTACTTAGAATAGGTGTATCTCGCCGAAACCGGCTTCCGCCAAAAGAGCGACCTCGCGCTCAGATGGCTCGCAGTTAAGGCTTTTCGCGCTGCATCTGGATGGCTCTTTCCACCAAATCGGCCGGCGCTCCATTACGGCGCGCGAAAGCCGAATCTGCCGCCCCCCAGTGAAGTGTACGCAGAGACGCGGAGCTGCCAAATCGCGCAGTTTAACTGCAAACTTGTATCAATTCCGGTTGTGTTTCCCGAAACAGATCCGAAGCAGCGAAAGACTCATCGCCACCGATCAAGTCCGTCGAGCGCCTCTCCGCGCGCCCGGTCAGTTCAATCGCTGCCTCCGATTGCGGCCAGGACTGCGCCAAGGGTACCTGGCGGCCGGCGCTGTAGAGTTCGATCCGGATGCCGTCGGGATCTTTGAAATGGATTGAGGCAGCCCGCGTCCCTTCCGCGTATATTCGGACTCCTTCGGTCCAGTGCGCGCCGAGGTTGTCCAGAAGTCCCTTGGTTCGGTTCACTTCTTCGACCGAATCCACCTCAAAGGCGAGATGGTGCAACCCTGGGTGGCGCTTCTTGATCCGCCCGCCGCCCTGTTCCCACAAGGTGAGCACGGTCTTACCGTCCCGCGCCATCGAGGCATACCTGGAGGGAAATTTCAGAGACTCATCAAGCACGCGCAGTCCGAGCACCTCCTGATAGAAGCCCTCTGAGACGTCGAGATCGGAAACGTTAAGACCGATGTGTCCGAGTGCGATGTTGCCGGGCTTTATCATGACCTTCTCTCCCTACATTCCATAATTTCGGGGGAAACGCACGCATCATTCATGCCTCAGACTATTTAGTTCACAATTAAACTAATATCGGCGTCGAACCCGCCGCCCGCCTTCGCAATGCGCGAGGCGAGCGGTCGGTTCGCAGTACCTGCGCCGCTCGCGTAACGCTAATAGCGGATTGTTTTTCGGGGCTGCGGGCGATTGGCGGAATGCGAGGGATTCGCGCAATGCGAAGCCATGGCCAGCCGGCCGGCGCCGGGTTGACTTTAGTTTAGGACTAAATTATTTATGGCATGACTATCGCAGCGCGAGGTTGGCATGTCACCCAAACCCTCCGACGCCGTTAAATCGGCGACGCTTCTGACGCGGGTAATCGAGCCTGATGATCAACCCTATGTTGACGCTGCGCGGGCGCTGATAAAGTTGGGGTTCCACTTTCCCAATCACCCCGACAGCGCCTATCAGAGCTACGACCTTAATCTGGCGCAGGTGGATGTGCTGATCGCCCTGGCTAGCGCGCCGGAGACAACCCTCAATTGTTCAGACATAGCCGAGAAAACTTTGATCACCAAGGGTGGCATCACCGGGGTCCTGGACAAGCTGGAAGCCCGCGGACTGGTGAGGCGAATGCCTTGCCGGGACGACCGGCGCAGCATCCTGGTTCGATTGAGCGCCAAGGGCGTTGAATTCTTCCGCAAGTTTTATCCGGAACTCGTGCGGGGCAAGCGAGCCCTGTTCGAAAAAGCCTTTCGACCAGACCAGATGAGGGAATTCAACAAACTTCTTGAACTCCTGTTGCGCAGCCTGGAGGCGGAATAGGAAAGCACGCAGCGCGAAGTCGCCGGGGAAGCAGCTGACCCTTTTGCCGACTGGGCCTCTTCGCCGGACTCGATTGTCCCGCTTCAAGTGCGCTGACGCGGCAGCGGCCGGGGTGGCGCCCGGCTGGACCTGCGTTGACCGCTGATCTCGAACGGGCTCCATGAGATTTCGTACCCGGGTCGCCTTTACCCGGCAGGTAGCAACGTTCCTAAGGCGCGAAACAGCGCGCTCGACGGCGCACAGTTCGCCTGAAACACTAATTGACAGCCTCCAACAAAAGAAGGAGTTGAATGATGAAACCGATCGGTCTTGGTGGAAGCTTTACGTTCGCAAACACTACGCTGACCGTGAACCGCATGGGTTATGGCGCCATGCAACTGGCGGGTCCGCAAGTGTGGGGACCGCCACGCGATCGCGACTGCGCCATCAGAGTTCTGCGTGAGGCGGTTGAAGCCGGTGTGAACCACATCGATACCAGCGACTTCTACGGACCTCATGTAACCAATCAGATAATCAAGCAGGCGCTCCATCCGTACCCGCAAGGTCTGGTGATCGTCACCAAGGTGGGGGCCCGGCGGGGAGCCGACAAGTCCTGGATTCATGCTCTTTCACGCCAGGAACTCATCGACGCAGTTCATGACAATCTCCGAAATCTTGCGCTGGAGACGCTCGATGTCGTCAACTTGCGCGTGGGAGACGTCATGGGGCCGTCGGAAGGTTCTGTCGAGCAACCTTTTACCGTCCTCGCCGAGCTCAAGCGTCAAGGACTGATCCGCCATCTTGGTCTGAGCAACGTGAGTCCGCAGCAGTTGGCAGAGGCGCAGCGAATATCGGGGATCGTTTGCGTCCAGAACCTGTACAATGTTGCGCACCGCAATGACGACGGTTTCATCGACGACCTTGGACGGCAAGGCATCGCTTACGTTCCGTTCTTCCCGCTGGGAGGCTTTACCCCGCTGCAGTCCGCTGCGCTGGACCGGGTCGCAGCGTTGATGAAGGCGAGCCCGATGCAAGTCGCGCTGGCGTGGCTGCTGCGCCGTGCGCCAAATATCCTCCTAATTCCCGGCACGTCCTCCATCCAACATCTACGAGAGAATCTCGAAGCAACGGTGCTGCAACTCTCTCCCGAAACAATCACAGAACTCGAGGCCATCGCGGACGGCTCTGGACGCTAATGGATCTCGAACGGGCGTCCAATCTCGAAACTGAATGGAATCGCTCGGCAAATCGGAGGAACTGAACACAGGGGGCGTGCTTTAGTTCAAAGGAGTTTTTCATGCGTCAATTGCAACTTATGGCCTTTGGCGAACCTTCGGAGGTCATCCAACTCAACACCGTAGCCGAGCCGGCATTGGGTCCCGACGATGTGCTGGTCTCGATGGAAGCGGCGTCACTCAATCCCTCGGACTTTTTACTGGTCCGTGGCATGTATGCGATCCGGCCGCCGCTCCCATTCTCGCTCGGCGCCGAAGGCGTTGGCCGAGTGAAGAAAATCGGACCGAAGGTCAACACCGCCCTGCTGGGTAAGCGGGTAGTGATCGTACCCAACTACGAGCAGGGCACCTGGTCGGACCAGGCCGTCGTCCCGGTTCGCAACACTGTCCCCGTGGCCGACGATGCCGACCCCCTGCAACTTGCGATGGTCGGAATCAACCCGGCCACCGCCTACCTCCTGCTCCATCGCTATGTCTCATTGATGCCGGGCGACTGGATCGGTCAAACGGCCGCCAATTCAGCAATGGGGCAGTTCATCATCGCGCTTGCCAAACTGGCCGGAGTCAAAACTCTCAACGTAGTCCGCCGCCCCGAGGCTGCCGAACAGGTCCGCCAGTTTGGCGGTGACCGCGTGTTAATCCAGGGCGATAACCTGCGCCAGGACATAGACAAGGCTCTTGGCGGTAAAAAGCTCAGTCTGGTGCTCGATTTCCTGGGGGGAGCTCCCGCGGGAGAATTGGCCCGGGCGCTCAAACCCGGCGGCTCGATCGCTGTTTACGCCTTTCAACACGGGTACCCGGAACTGTCGCCGGAATTCCTGTTTAACAATCTTAACCTCCACGGCTTCTGGCTCGGTAACTGGATGCGCAATGCGCCCGCCACTGAAATTCAGGAGCTTTACCAAAAGCTGGCCGACCTGGTGGCCGATGGCTCACTGTCCGCGGCCGTCGAGCGTGCCTATCCTTTGGACCAGTTCAAACAGGCGATCGATCGTTCCTTGAAATCCAATCGCAACGGAAAGATCCTGTTCAAATTCGACGCCGACTGATTCATCGCCTCGCTATGTGTTGAACGGCCGATGCAGCGCAATTTGCATACATCGGCCTTCGACATTCTGCATTTCCCCGACCAATGAGCACTAAGGCCACGCGCGTTTTCAGATCCAGGAGCCTGATTCTGGCCCGCGCGGTTCCGCGAGGAGCCAGCAGTGGTTTTTGACCAATGTGCGCGATGCCGAGGATTCGGCAGGCGCCGAAACTCAAGCACTCACTTCTGTGGCGTTGCGTTCGAATTCAAGGCATTCGGGCACTAATTTTTCTCGACGTATCCGACTCGATGTGCGTCATGATTGCTTCGCTGCGCTTGGGTAACATGAGCGCCCCGGTATCCGCAGCGAGTAAGGACTTTCAACTTTCTCATGAATGAGAGCTGTATTATCATTCCCGGTGAGAAGGACGGAGTGTTGAAAAATGGCAAATTCATCCGAATACGTTCCCCCGAAGGTATGGACCTGGAGCAAGCCGAGCGGAGGCCGGTTCGCTAAGATCAACCGTCCGATAGCCGGGCCGACGCACGACAAGGAATTGCCGATCGGCCGCCATCCTCTGCAGCTCTACTCGCTCGGCACTCCGAACGGCATCAAAGTGACCATTATGTTGGAGGAACTGCTGGCGCTCGGGCATAGCGGTGCCGAATACGATGCCTGGTTTATCAACATCGGAGAGGGTGAGCAGTTCGGCAGCGGCTTCGTCTCGGTAAACCCCAACTCCAAGATCCCGGCCCTTATGGATCGAAGTGACCCCACGCCGGTCCGGGTGTTCGAATCCAAAGCGATTCTGCTTTATCTGGCCGAGAAGTTCCGCGCCTTCCTGCCGGTGGAGCCTGCCGGCCGGGCCGAATGTTTTTCGTGGCTGTTCTGGCAGATGGGAAGCGCGCCGTATCTCGGCGGCGGGTTTGGCCACTTTTATGCCTACGCCCCGGAGAAGAATGAATACGCGATCGACCGGTTTGCGATGGAGGTCAAACGCCAACTCGACGTGCTCGACCGCCGCCTGGCCGAGAGTGAATACATCGCGGGCAGCGCCTACACTATCGCCGATATGGCCATCCTTCCCTGGTATGGCGGGCTGGCGAAGGGCTGGCTGTACGAGGCGGCCGAGTTTCTGAGCGCGCAGGATTACAAAAATGTCCATCGCTGGGCCGACGCGCTGCTCGAGCGGCCAGCCGTAAAGCGAGGGCAGATGGTCAACCGCGCCTTCGGCAACCCATCGAGCCAATTGCGCGAGCGCCACGATGCCAGCGATTTCGACACCAAAACAGAAGACAAGATCGCGACTTCAAAGGTGTGACCACCACGAAATTTCCTGCGCGGATTTTTTGTCCCGAGGATCTCGATAAAGAGCGAAGGACCGCCAAGCGGTGCTGTCGCGAGCCTAACCCGGCCTTCAGTTAGCGCTTCCTACTTCTGCTTGCTGCGCAGGTAGTGACGATGCGCTTTGGCGCGATTGCCACAGGACTGCATCGAGCACCAGCGGCGGCTGCCGTTCTTGCTATCATCCATGAACAGCCAGCCGCATTGGTCGTTCAAACAATGCCGCAACCGCCCCACTTCGGAACTCACGATCAGGTCGCCGGCCGACCACAGCACAGGAGCGAGCAGTCCCGCCGCGCTGAGTGTGTCGCGATCGATGCGCCATCCGAAAGCCTGCTCGCGATGAGCCAGCACACGCCGCTCTGGCGCGCCATCCAGCGCCGCGTTCATCGCGGCCACGTCGCGCGTCTCCGCCGTTTTGCCGTCGGCCATTGCAAAGCAGATTCGATAGATCGTCTCGCGCAGAGCGATCGCATCGTCATAGATAGCGGCCGCGTCGCAAGGGTGCTTTTCCGACCACTGCAACGCGCGCTCCGCCGCCTCGCGCCCGAGCATCGCGTTCGTGTCGCACCATCGCACCGTCTCTGCGAAATCGTGGACCGTTTCGACCGGCTCGCTGCCGCGCCAGTAGCGCGTGTTGGCGAAGTCTATGCAGAGGTCGCGCCGGGGCGCGACGATCGTGCTTGCCGAGGTCTTGCCGGTACGATTCATTCAACTCACATTCTAACCGTCAAGCCGGTTGACAACAAATCGTCGTTACGCTATCTAACCATCATACCAGTTAGACAGCATCTCGCGGGAGGTAACCACCATGCTGAATCACGTATCAATTGGGGTGAAGGATCTGGCGAAGGCACGCAGTTTCTATGACGCCGCGCTCAAGCCCCTGGGCTTAAAGTGTTTGGCCGAGGGCTCCGAGTATCTCTATTACGGCGTCAAGAGTCCGGAGTTCGGGGTCCTTGCAGTGAAGCATCCGGTGCCGGCCAACGCTGAGTCCGGGCTGCATTTCTGCTTCGAGGGGACAAAGCGCGCCGAGGTCGACGCGTTTCACGCCGCCGCGCTCAAGCACGGCGGCAAAGACAACGGCAAGCCGGGCCTGCGCGCCGACTATGGCGAGAATTACTACGCGGCGTTTGTAGTCGATCCCGATGGCTACCGCCTGGAAGCCTATACCAGCGCGAAGTAGCTCTCTCTCCCGGCAGGGGCGATGCCTGGCATCGTCCCTGCTTGTTGCGAATCCTATTGGAGAGTGCGCAGTTGGAGAGATCGACTGCAAGTATCCGCCGCGAAAACGAGTTGGAGAAGATCGTCGTCGCGATTTGATCCCGCAAGGACGCCTTGGCCCGCAAAGGAGCGTCCTTCTAATCGCAGGATCTTCATCATGATGTCGATCCAGGAGCACCGGAAATGACGAAGACAGTTGAGGAAGCTAACAAGGCGCTTGTCCTCGAAGCATTCGACACGCTATTCAACCAGCGGGACTACGAGGCTGCCGAGCGATTCTGGTCCCCCAATTATATCCAGCACAGTGCCCACATTCCGCCGGGACGTGAGGGTCTCTTCAATCTGATCAAAAACGCACCGCCAACGCTGCGATACGAACATGGCGTGATCCTCGCCGACAATGAATTTGTGATCGTTCACGGCCGCTTTTCGGGCCATGGGCTCTCGGCGCGCAGCTGGATCGCGGCGGACATCGTCCGGATCGCCGACGGGGTACTCACCGAACACTGGGATATCCTGCAAGACGAAGCAACCAAGGGAGAGTCAAAAAGCGGTCTGCCGATGTTCGGAGGGGCCTTTCCTGAGTAGAAGGAATCAAGCACGTGATAGTCAAAACAATTGAGGTTGAACGGTTCAGCGTCACGTCGTCCAAGCCGTTCGAGGCTGTGGTGTCGGCGCTCGAAGCGGCCGTAGGGAAGCCCGAAATGGTGGAATTCGCAAAAGCAATCGGGGCCGCTCGAACCTTAGATGAACTGGAGCGCGCGGTGCGCGCCGGTCTGGGCAAAACAGGGCTAATGATGTTCATGAAGCTGGACCACGGGGCGATTGTGCGCAAGGAATCCGGGTCCGATACCGCGAGAAACGTGCGCCTTCTGATCGGTAATCCGCTCATCATGAAGGAAATTGTGAAGCACGTTCCCGACGCGGGCTCTTATGCTCCAGTCACCATTCTGGTGGACGAGCGGCGTGATGGCGTGCATCTGTCCTACGATACCATGGCCAGCCATCTGCGGTCCTATGGAAATACGCAGGCTCTTGCCGTGGCGGTGGATCTCGATTCAAAAATCGAAAGCCTGCTTCGAGAATCTGCGGCTGACTGATGCTCAGATGCTAAATTGGGGACCGGTGCCGTGATATTGCGCAATGCCACCGTGGCCGTGATTCCGGCCGGGGCTTACATCCGAGCTGCTGTCGCGAAGAAGTTTGCCGCCGCGTGGATCTTCGAACAGGAGATTCGTCCTTTTGCGGAGAAATGGTGAAGAGCATGGTCAAGGTCGAATTTCATTTCGACTTCGGCAGCCCCAATGCCTATCTCAGCCACCTCGTAATTCCCGAAATTGAGAAGCGCACCGCAACCAGGTTCGCGTACGTGCCGATTCTGCTCGGGGGCGTCTCCAAGCTGACAAACAATCGCTCGCCTGCCGAGACTCTTAGAGGCGTCCGTAACGATCCTGAATACGAGCGTCTGGAAGATCAGAAAAACCGGGCAGCGCGAAACTCAATTTACCCGGAGGGAGACTGACGTGGAAACAATACGCTTTGACGACATCGAGAATCTTCGCTCGAAAATTAGCGAGGAATTCGGGCCGTGGAGCAAACCAATCGAGGTCACCCAGGACAAGATCAACCAGTTCGCCGCCGTGACGGGAGACTATCAATGGATTCATGTGGACGTCGAAAGAGCCAAACGGGAAAGCCCGTTTGGCGGCCCGGTCGCCCATGGGTTCCTTACCCTCAGCCTGTTGGCTGCTTTCGAATATCAAAATGACTGGCGTGCGATTGGCTTCCGCAGCTTTGCGAACTATCGGGCCAACAAGTTGCAGTTCATATCGCCGGTACCGGCCGGCGCGCAGATTCAAGCGCATTCCTGCATCGTGGCGGTCGAACAGCGTCTGCAGGGAACCCTGATTACACAAGAAACCGCCGTGCATGTTGTCGGCAATGAGAAACCGTCTCTTGTATACGAGGGCATAATGCTTTACGTGAAATAAAACGCAATGCGAATGCCTTAGCTTCAAGGCCTCATTAATCAGCTGGGCTGGAACAGTTCAACTGGATTTCCAGACGGGTCATCCAATATGATTTCCGATCCTCCAGGTCCTTTCACGATATCATTGCGGAAACGCAGTTGTGCTTTGCGAAGGCGGGCAACTTCCGCGGAGAGGTCATCTACATTGATTATGATGCGGTTCCATCCGCCTGGCTCCGGATGACGACCGTCCGGCATCGGTTTCGCCGCTCCTCCCGGTCCAAAAGGCGTGCTCAGCACCAGTTCTAGGTTGCCTCTGGATAGCATCGCAAAATTCGGCTTTACCTCACGCTCGATTTGAAAACCAAGATAGGTTGTATAAAACGTGACCGCCGGATCGAGCGGGTTCACCATGTACCGTACTCTTGCTTTGTTCATATCATCCACCTCCTTGGGCTGTGCGACTCCTGCGAAGCGGAGGGTTGCGAGGGAAGCAATCAGAACACACATCAAGATTCGCATACGCATGCGCCTGTCCTCCAGGAGTCCAGACTAGGAGACGGCGCGCCATTTGTATTGGAAAAAATTGACCCTACACGGCAAGCGGTAGGTGGTTGCGTTTGATGTACATCTCGCGCCGGCGAAAATGATTTTGTTGGGCGAGATAATCTGCGGGGGTTAGTCCCGAGAACTCCAGAAAATCTCTAATCAAATGCGACTGGTCGAAATAACCGCAGTCCGCGGCCAGCCCCGCCCAGTTGACCGATCCGGTCCCCTGAACCGCCGACAACGCCAGTTGAAATCGTTGGATCCGGCAAAACAGCTTGGGCGTGATGCCAACCTCGTCCGAGAAAACCTGGATAAAGCGCCGCTGGCTGATGCCGATTTGGTGGGTGAGAGCCCCGACGGTCCAGATCCCGTTCGATGAAGTGAACGCGTGAAGCGCTGTGTTGACCGCCTGATGGTGTTGCAAGGGGCGAAACAGATGAGACAGAAGTGCCCGCTCCAAAATACTAAACTTCTCCTCCGGCGTGGGCGCGGCGCATAGGCGCTCCCGAAGTGAAATCGCTGTGCTTCTTCCCCACAGAGTTTCCAAATCGACATGGAGATCAGCCAATTCCCCGGCCGGCGAACCGAGAAACGGGAAAGCGCCACCCGGTTTGAAGTGTGCGCCGATGACCGAAGCGTCTTCCAGTGTATCGATCACGAAGATTGAGCCATATGCGCCCGAGACCATCGTACCCTGAAAGCGTCTGCAGCGCTGGGGACGGGCCGGGTCGTAAATCCGAAACTCGTTCTCCCGCAGATTGATAACAAGCTCGATCGTCGCGCTGGGCAGAATCCCTTCCCTGAGATGCGGCTGAGCGTAGTCGTCGTAGAACCAGAGGTCATCGACGAAATCTCCCAGAGGAGGGGGCGGCTTGTACCTTCGGTACAACATACACTGAGCCTAGTACAATGATTGACGCGGTCGCCACGAAGTTGGTCGCTTTGCCAAGGTCCGCGCCATGGTCGAGTAGCGCAGCCATTCGGTTTTTGCCCTCGCAGATCCGAGCGTGCAGCTTTCCCGCACTCGGCTCTTCCTGAAGTTTTATCGAGTCAGCAAGCATTCATCGGACGTGAGTGCGAGATGCAAGCACGAAGCAGAGAGAACCGTTCAAGCAATTACGCGAACCGCGACCGGGACAGCAACCGCTGACTGCGACGATTTGAGCACGCGATACCAGATCCGGCGCACCTCATCGTAAGAGGTCTCGAGCCAGTGCCAGTAACTCGGCAGGTCGTAGTACGCATCGCGGCCGCGCAGAACGCTGGCCAAAACTTTTGTGGATTGCGGACACCGCCTCCAGCAATAACTCTTGACACTTACTGTGTGTAATCTTCGAAGTCAAGCAGTACGGCAAATGACGATTGTCAAATTTTAAAATATTGCAAGAGATACAGTGGCGGGGTTGGGTTCGGTGCACTAATGCGGCCTTAGAACTCGGCTCGGCAACGAGGCAGAAAGCCTTGTCAGACGGCTCTGCCTCTTTCTCCGTTTTACGCTACCTGCTCGGCTGGAGACTGGCGGTTCGACTGAGAAGAAAGTGGCCTATAGTTCGGAATCACCGCGCCAAGCAGTCTGCACCGCACGACACTCTCTCTAGCTTAAATCTGCTTTTTTACCGATTACCAGCCCAATCACACTCGGGCCGATAGCAGTCTTGGTGAGCAGCGTGCTCTCGTCGGCGGCGCCGCCGCCGGGCGGAAACCTATGGTTTGTCGAAGAGGAATGCCGCTTAATCCGGACAGGACTAGTTAATGCGGGGCTCGACATGACCGGCAGCATCCACGCCGAGCAGGTCAAGGGGTGATTATCTGCGTAGGGCGGGAGGTTATACGCGTCCGTTCGAATTGGTTGCCTAATCGCTGCCGCATTCGCCGCACTAGCGGTTTCGCCGGCACCAGGAGCCAAAGAAATTCCGGGCGGCGCCGCGGGATTTTCGCACTGAAACAAGAGCAACTGCGCAAACGCACGACGCTGGCCGATTTTTTCAATCGAACATGATGACGGTACGCAGGACTTCGCCCCGGTTCATAGCCGCGAAGGCTTCGTCCAGTTGCTCGAGACTTATGCGGCGGGTGACCATTTCGTCCAACAACAGCCGCCCTTGCTGATACAACTCGATGTAGCGGGGAGCGTCGATCCGGACCCGGGTCGATCCCATGCTGCATCCCTGCACGCGCTTTTCCGCCAGCAGGCTCGCCGGATCGATCTCGAGCCGCTCCCCAAAGCCCATCACGCCGATAATGGTGGCGGTGCCGCCCGGCGCCAGCACGTCGATACATTGCTGGGAGGTTTGCTTAAGCCCGATCGCCTCGAACGAATATTCCACCCCCTCTCCGGTCAATTTTATTATCGCTTTGACCGGATCCGCCGATGATGCGTCGATCGTGTCGGTCGCGCCAAAACGTCGCGCGGCGGCCAGCTTGCTTTCGTTGACGTCCACCGCGATAACGCGGCGCGCTCCCGAGATGCGGGCCCCCTGGATCGCAGACAAGCCAATGCCTCCGGCACCGAACACCGCGACCGAGGAGCCGGCTTCAACCTTCGCGGTGTTCATTACCGCGCCCACTCCGGTCACTACCGCGCATCCCAGCAGCGCAGCCGACCCGAGCGGTACATTTTCGGGAATTTTCACGAAGCCGTTCTCGTGCGTGAGCATCTTCTCGGCGAAACCGGCCGCATCGCCGGTGATGCCGACGATTTTGCCGCCCCGATACGCCATCCGCGGGCGGTCGTCCGTTCCGCGCTGAGTCGGCACGCCGTTGGTGCATCGGTTGGGTTGGCCCGATACGCATTGCTTGCAGCGGCCGCAGAATGGACGCAGGCGCGCTATCACATGGTCGCCCGGTGCGAAATCGGTAACGTCATCGCCAACCGCCTCCACGATTCCGGCCGGTTCGTGGCCGAGAATCATCGGCGTTGGCACTGGAATCTTACCTTCGGCAACGGACAAGTCGCTGTGGCAGACGCCGCAAGCTATCGTGCGGACCAGCACCTCATGCCCTTTGGGCTGATCAATCTCAACCTCTTCGAAAGTGTGGTGCCTGCCCTTTCCGTGGAAGATCGCAGCCTTCATCGGCGTCTCCTTACAATGTTGTCTTGGTCACGGCACAGCGTGCGGGCGTCAACGGTACTTCGCAGACCGCTTGGCGCAGGATGCAGTCTGCTACGAACCAGCCTCCGAGTAAATTGCCTGATTCGCCGCAAAAATACAGGGAAATAGCCGGATTTAGGGTTGTCGCGTTCGACGGACCACGGAAGATCATCGCCGGGAGAGTACCACAACAATATAATAAACCCAGACAGGAATCAGCGTGGCCCAATAAGCTGTCATCCAGGTCAAGCCCACAAATCCACCCCACGAAGCGGCATCTGTTCGTACATTTTTGATGCGCACAGCCTGCTCCAGGCCCATCGCTAACCGCGTGGAAATGGGGACAGAGCCTGATTCAGATTCTCCCCAATGGCGGATCGCTTCCCTATGCAAGCCGGCCAGGTGAATCGTCTGCCACGGCAGATACACAACCCCGAACAGCAAATTAAGAATGAGAAGGATGCTCTTGCCGCCGAGCATACCAACGGTCGTATAAAGATACGCACTGGCAGCGGTGTTCGCCGCAAAAATAAATGCCCAGCCTAACTCTTCGTAAAAGTAAAATTCAAAGTGTTCAATTACTATCGCGGTCCAAACGAAGCATTGGCTGATCACGACTTGCGCAACCATCAGCCAGGAAAGGATGTCCACCCACGTCACATGGTAGATGTTGAACATGCGCAGAACATGAGAGAGCAGGAAGATATAGGCGATTTCGGAAAACATCGCGACCAGCCGGGTCAGGAAGATCGAAGAGCAAACCGCATCATGAAAGACCACGTTCTGCTCATACCTGACAGGAAAGAGGCACCGATAGCCCGACACGGCGAACAGGATTTGCGCCGACACGATGCTCCATGTGTCGGCTTTGCCTGATGCAATCAGATATGTATTCGCCAGAAAATAAAGATTAAGCAATGCGCCGAGCTTCAAGAGCCAGAGAAAAACCGTATAGTCGCGAAACAAGCTTGACTCCTGGAAGCGATCGCTGATGCTTTCTAGCTGGCCCGATAGATTCCCGCTATAGGTTTTGCGAGATTTTTTTCGAAATCCAAATCAGCCCATTCACTTGAAGAGCGGCTCGCAGGGAGTTCGAATCACATCTCAGTCTGCACCTTGGCCCTGATGGAACCTACGATCGCAACTCGCTTGCTTTGACGTCTGAGCCTTCGAAAAAGGCGTTTGAGCACGACAAATCAGGTTGCCGACCCCCATTTTCGGCCAGAGCAATTGTGGCTGCATGTCCTTCCGTCAGTGCGCCGTTAATGTTATGTCTTTGTTAAAAATTGGTTAACGAGAGGTTACAAGGATGAAGAAGCGCGCGCTGGTGCTAGGCGCGGGCGGTCCGGTTGGAATCGCATGGGAAGCGGGACTGCTGGCCGGTTTAGCCGAAGCCGGCGTCGATCTTGCGGACGCTGATTTCATCATTGGGACGTCGGCGGGCTCAATCGTTGGCGCGCAAATCGCGATGGGCAAAGCACCCGGAGACCTCGCTGCTTCAATCCCCAGCGCGTCCGCACCACTGTTAGGCTCAATCTCGCATCTTTCAGTGTCGCCCGATTCCGACTGCACGAATTTCATTGACAAAATGGCTGAGGCGATTTCGGGGCAATGCCAAGCCCGCAAGGTCCGGGTTGAAATCGGAAAATGGGCGCTCAGAACGGAAACCATCAGTGAAGAGATGTTCATCGCCGTCCTCGGCTCCATTTTTAGCGAATTGGCCGACAACCGATGGCCCGATCGCAACTTCGCCTGCACCGCCGTCGACGCACTGAGCGGCGAATTGGTGGTATGGAACAAGGACGCGGGCACAAGCATCAAGCGCGCGATCGCATCGAGCTGCAGCGTTCCCGGACTTTTTCCGCCAATCACGATCAATGGCCGCAGGTACATGGACGGAGGGACGCACTCTGTCACCAACGCCAACCTGGCGAAAGATTACGACACCGCGGTCATACTGGCGGTGAGTGGCATGGCCGGCGATCCCGAGTTGGCGTTTCAGTTCCGCAGGCAGCTCGACAACGAGCTCGTTTTACTGCGCGAAAGTGGCACCAGGGTCGAGCTAATCGTACCCGATGCATCGAGCATCTGTGCCTTCGGCCCTAATCTGATGGATCCGCGAAACGCCGCGGAAGCAGCCCAGGCAGGCCTCGCGCAGGGAAACGTACAATCCGCAACGCTTCGTAATATCTGGTGCGGCTAGGGCGAAACGGACGGCGGTGGAACTTGAATTCGAACTGTCGGGGAGACTTCGTGAACCGGCCTCTTTCCGCTCGGGCGACTCGCTCCGCTCCCTGCACTGGAATTCGAAAGCGGCTTTTGTCCAAGGTGGAGAATCGAAACTTTGCGCGAAGCGGTCATGATGAGCGTCGCTCAGGGGCGCGACGCGGATCGATGACATTCACGCCCGTGGGCCGTACTTCGACCACTTGACCCGCCACGTTGTCGTCTTCGATGAATCTGAGCACCTCGTTCGCGATGGCCTCGGGGCGCATCATCGTGTGCGCCTGGCCTGCGCGCGCCACGGTGCCTTCCCTGCTAGCTGTCGCCCGCGACAACGGCGTGTCGACAATGCCGGGACAGACGCAATTGACCCTGATCCGCCACTTGGTCCAATACACACCCAACGAGTGCGTAAGATGGACCACTCCCGCCTTGGCCGCGGGATAAATGGGGTCTCCAGGTATCGGGTAAAGACCCGCCATCGAAGCGGTATTGACGATTACGCCGCCATGCTCGCGCATCAACGGAAACGCCAGGTAGCATCCCAGCGCGACGCCGAAGAGATCGACATCGAGCATCCGTTTCCACTTTTCGACGGGAAGCTTGGTGAAGCCGGGCTCGAAGATTCCAGCGTTGTTGAACACGATATCCAGGCGGCCGAACCGTGACACAGCCTGATCGAATGCCGCCTTCGTCTGGGCTTCATCACACACGTCTGCATGGACGAAAACCGCGCGTCCGCCTTTGTTTTCGAACGACTTCGTGGTTTTCTCACCCAACTGACGATTGACGTCCACCAGCACCAGGTTGGCGCCCCGCGCGGCCAGAATTCCAGCCGTGGTCTCGCCGATTCCAGATACACCACCTGTAATCAATGCGGTCTTGCCGTTTATCTCCATGATAGAACTCCGACGCCGGCGCGCGAGCTTCCCGGTTGAAAATCGTCTCGCATCACGCGAGCAATTCAGGTTTGCATTCGATTTTTGTATTCGATTCTTATGTTCGATCCGGCACACCACTCACGTTGTCGCCGCAATGTAACCGGATCAGTACCAGAGATTCGGATTGTGAGTGTAATCGATTGGACCTGGCTTTTGCCAATCCGGCACACTGTTGGCCAACACTTTGGCCACTGCCTGCCGATGTCGCCGCTTCCTGGCGGACCTTCAGGAGGCGGAATTGATAGCGGCTGGCGAGCGGAGCGCGCCGCGTGGGGTGCTCACAGTCACGCCCCGTTGTTTTTCGGACTGCTGTACGTGCGTCCGCTGCTCGAGGCCTATCTCGATGCGGTGCATGCGCCCGAAGGATAGCGCAAAGGATACGGCAAGGTCAGGCGGCTATCGTCAGGTTGCGGGAGCCGCCTTTCGGTCTCTTGATGCGCGAATCGCGGACCACATTGCGCTGATGAACCATTGAAGAGCGGCCGG
>DATFSZ010000071.1:0-62430 GCA_035262365.1 Binataceae bacterium (SeqCode) | reverse complement strand
TCGGGGCAGTCGGGGAAGCCGGCCGCACGGCACGCGTCATGGAATGCTTTCTGGTCGCGCAGCCATTCATTGGCTTTGAAGCGTCGGGCGATTATCGGCCCGCTGGAGCCGTGAAAGTCGTCGCCCGCGAAGTCGCGATCGGTTTCCAGCTTGCGCATGAAGGGCAGACACTGAGCAAACTCCCACTCGCCGTTGCCATTGGCTGCCCATGAATCGAAGTCTTCGGGGACTCCGCGCAAAAAGACCTGACCGTTGACGGCGCTGCCGCCGCCCGTGAGTGTGCCGGCTGGGACCATCATCGGCGGCGCTTGCTCGGTGGCCCTGGCCGTGAACCATCGTACGTGCCGGTCGTTTACCATGACGTCCGCGGCCGTCGCGTAGCCGTACTTGACGTCGTCGGGCATACGCTCGAAGTCGGGATAGTCGGGACCGGCTTCGATCAACAGCACCGACCGGTACGGATCTTCGCTCAGACGCGCCGCGACGATCGCACCCGCGGAACCGGCGCCCAATACGATCTGATCATACTTCATGCGATGCCCCCGGAAGATTTGGAATGGTCCGAAATGCCTGGTTGGCTTGCTTAGGTGCGTCCGTACGCTGGCCTTAACCTCTCCCTGGTTGGGGAGGCTGCCGCTGCATTATCCGTCCGCGGTCGATATGGGACGAACCAGCGGAAGTTCAGGGGCGCAGTACCTCGACGGCATAATGGAAGTCGCAGTATTCTTTGCCGAGCTGAATTTTGCCGTCCTTGACTACGAACAGGAAGTGATAGTTGTTCTCGTAGGTCTTGCCGTTCTTCAGCTTGGCGTAGCCCTCGGCTTCGATTGCCACCCGGTCGCCCTCGGCGGTAACTCCGGTGACTTTGAAGCTTACAGGCACCTCGAAGCGGGCGGTGTTCTGCTTGACGATTTCCAGCAACTCGGCCTTCGTCCTGGTTCCACCCATCGAGGATTTGGCCATAATCATCCAGGTGGCCGAGTCGGCGAAATGATCGAACGCGCGCGGGTCGCCCGCCGACCTTTCCGCGAAATAAGCCAGTACGATTTTCTTGTTTTCTTCAGTACTCATACGGCAAACCATAATCCGCCGCGACCGGCTTGCAAAGCGTGCCGATAAGAATGCCGCTCGTTGCGACTTACGTTTGCCCTCGAGGCGATACTCTGTTTTTCGAGAGGAATGAGGAATTTCGTGTTCCCACTTAACACCGTTGACGGCATATGCGTGGTGATACAAGGAGCATTTGCAAAAGCGATCGCGGGTGGATTAAAAAGCCGGAAGGTCAGTTGGGCGGGTGTCGCTGCCCGTCTTTTCAGACTTCCTGAGCGAAGGGAGAGAAGCCGATGCCGATGTATGTTCACGCCACGATCAAGATCAAGCCGGGCAAGATATTCCAGGCCTACGAGCTGCTCGGCCATATCGTTCCGGAAATGGAAAAGGCGGGTTGGAAATTGTTGGGCGCCTACCAGGGCGTGGTCGGCGAGACCAGCACGATCGTTGACATCTGGGAAGTGGCGGACGCCAATGCGGTTCCGGCCCTGATGGCTTCGCTGGCCACCAACCCCAAGATGGCGGAGTTCGGCCCCAAGCTGCTCGACCTGATGGCGCAGGAGGAGTTCCTGCAGTTGATGGTGAAAGCGCCTTACTCGCCGTGACCCAGAGCCACGCGGGGATTGGCAGTGCTCAGCGCCAACGTTCCCCGCGGTGTGGCGATACCGCAAACCCTCGGAGCATCGCCCATCGATCCGCTGCTGATGCGCGGTTTCATTCTCAATTCGAGCGGCGCTTGGATACGAGAGCTTGCTTGAACCCGTCACGCTGCTGACCTATATGTCCGGGCTCACACCGCCACCGGCATCCTATTTCAGCGTAAAGCCGCCGCCTGGATCGGTGCCTGTACTCGTGAATGGCACGTAGGGCGGATTGAGCGCCTGCACATACGACGCTCCAGGCACCGCACCCGCCGGCGATCCGAAGGTGAACTTGTTCGCGTTGACCAGCGCCAAGGGAATCTTCGCCGCGCCGGCGCCGGTCAATCCGCCCAGGTTGACAGCGGTGCCGCTCTGCGCGTTGAAGAAGTTGATCACTGTCAGGCGTGAGAAGCCGGTTCCCTGAACCGTGATCGCGGTTCCCGACTGCGTGACCGACGTGACGGAGATTTTTTCGCCAATCGGCACGGAAACCGCGTTACTTTTCATCGCGTAGGCGCCGGCGGCGCCTTTATTGCTGATCACGAATGATCCGGGGCCGGTGACCGGTGCGTTCGATCCGCTGCCGGGAATGAGGAAGCTTATCTGCGTAGCGCTCAGACCCGGGTCGCCTGGGTTAAGGAAGAACGGTCCCACCTTGTTTCCGGGGCAGGCACAGAACAGGTCCACTGCCACACCGTCGGCCGTGTCGAATCCGGTGCCATCAAGCTTAACCGTGGCGCCTTGCGCCACAACCGTCTCGACGTTGTTGGTCGCAAAGCTCGGATCGCTGCTGGTCGCCGCCAGTGGAACTCCGTTGATGCCGGTAAGACTCGGAATTCCCGCCTTGGCCGAACCTTGCAGAAGGGCCGCGGCCGGATTCGAGACGGTGAAGCCCTTGTCCGTGTTGACCACCTGCAGATCGACGAAGCCCTCGCCCAATGGGACGGTCGGGGCGACGCCGACCGTGAGCTGAGTCGCGCTCTGCGCGGTAGGCTTGATTGGACCTTCATTTATTGGGCCGGTAGCGGTCGCGACGAAGAAGTTCACCCGCGAACCCGGAGTAAAGTTGTTGCCATTGATTACGAACGAGGCGCCAACGAGTATCGGGCTCGTTACGCTGCCGATTGAAGGCACTCCGGCCGGTTGGAATGCGCTGACCAAGACGTTGATGTCGGGAGTTCCCCATCCCGAGGCCTGGTCGTAGCCCGGTACGGCATTGAAGCCCGTTACGCCATTGAAGTTATTGTTGCCGGCGGTCACGTCGCGAATGCCGGATTTCGATGAATCGCCGAGCTTGCCGAGCGCGTAAAGACGCGGGTTAAGATTGCCCACGCGCGCTGCGGTGACCTGCGCGATCAGCTTGGTGATGCCAGACCACATGGGCGCGCCCAGACTGGTGCCGAATCCCGAGCCGGAGTCGATGACCGCTTTGCCGCCGGAATCATCGGCGACAAAAAAACCAGGTGATATTCTGCTGGCGCCCGCCGAGATATCCGGTACATCGCGCTTGCCGTCCGCGGGCGTGACTCCAGCCTGGTAGGCTGGCTTGGAGAACAGCCGGCTTGTACCGCCGGCACCGGCGCCCGAAGCGTCGTTCCAGACGCGCTCGGGGACAAATCCGACATCGTTGCCCGAGGGATCGTACTTGGGCGTAAACTGGGTACCGCCCACCGAAGTGACATTAGGATCGGAGCCGATCTCGTTAACGTTGCGGGTCGTACCGGAAACGCAATTCATGGTTTTCGGATCGAGTACTACGTCGGCTGCGCCGGCGTCGCCCTGGGCGACAAAGATCGACTGGCCCTGCGCGGCAGCCTTGGCGAAAAGCGGGTCCAGAAAACCGGTGAAGTAAGAATCGGCTTTGCCGCAGAAGCCGAAACTTATGTTGATGACACCGCATTTGTTGTCATTGACGGCGCGCTTGATGGCGTCGGAGATGCCGTCCACGGTGGCCTTGGCGTCGTTGCCGAGATAAAAAGTGATTGGCGTGCCGGGCGCCACCGTGTGCAGCCATTCCTGGTCCCACAGCGCTTCGAATTCATCGGCGGTGAGGCCCGGGTTGGCCGAGTCGGCAAGAACTCTCGTGATCGATGACGGTGGCAGCCCGAACTGGCTGTTGAACAGGTTTATGGCGGCGTCGAGAAAGTCGGAATTGCCGACCACCGCCGCGCAATCGCCTTTCCCGCCGTTAATTCCCGCTTTCAACTGCGGAGTTTCATCGTAAAAGGTTTGCAGGTCTCCGGGACCGAAGGTGGGTCCTGAAGTACCCACCGTCGCGTCCGGTTGGCTGGAAGCAGACTCCTCGGGCTCGGGATCCGACCACTCCGCCAGCAGCAGAGGCGCGAGGCCGGGGCCGGCCGCCGAAAGCTGCGTCAAGCTGCGCAGTGCGGCGCGGCCCAGCGGATAAGATCGCCCCAGGTTATCCAGCCCATGAATCGCGCTGATTACCCCGGCGAACTGCGAAGGAATCAGAGGGTCGCTGTTGTTGGCGTAGAGGCTGCCGTCGCCGAATACCGCCAGCCGGGTGCCAAATGCGCGTTCGACCAGGAACACAGGCCCGGTGAACTGTATCGAGCGCGCGCCCGGGTCGGCGGAGTGGATTTTGAAGCCTTGCGAAGACAGCCATCGTACGACCGCGCCGAAGTCGCGAGCGGCAGGACCGAAGCGACGGTCGAACTCCGCTGAACTCAACCATCGATGATAGCCCGGAGAACTGGGATTCTGCAGGTCGGCGAGCAGTTGATTAAGTGCGCCGCGATTTCTGAGCCCGAGCGTAATCTCCATTATCAACGGCGCTCCCGGACTCGGTTGTCCGGCCGGCGGCAAAACCGTAGCTTCGACAGGATGGTTGGCGACCAGGACGGCCGACTGTGCCCACACCAAGCTCGAAGTAAAAACCAGGGCCAAAAACATCCCCAATGCTACGGATCTGCTCACGGCAATTCGATCGCGCTTCATTCCTACCTCCAGCCATTCCAAAAGAGACCTGGATCAGCGGCCACTGACCATCCGCAATTCTTGTTCCTGTTGGCCGCGCTGGATCTTTGACCCGCAGATGAATTGAGTCAGCGCACAAGGCGGGATCTTCGAGGCAATCGAAACTATATGTAATCAATTGCGATTTCGGGCTACCACAACTGCGTCCGGGGATCAGGTATCTGCTTTGCCTCTAAACGCGTTCAAATGAACAATTGTGCAGGGCGTAATTATTACTTACAGGTTCGCTACGCAGAGGTCTGAATGAGACGCATGGGAACTGGCCACCCACTTCCGATGGCCCTCGGGAGCGAGCGCGCCGCTGGCGCGTGCGGCCCGCTGCGCGGCACTGCCACCCTTGACTTTGGAGGGCAGCAGGCTTAAGCGGGACGCAGGATTGGCAGCAGGAGGATTAGGCCATGGTCCCGCGCAGAGTCATTTCCGCCGATTCGCATATGACCGAACCCGCCGACCTTTGGGTCGAGCGCTTGGATCGCAAGTACCGCGATGTTGCGCCGCGGGTCGTGCTCTCCGAAGAGAAGCGGGGACCGGTTTGGATGTTCGTGGGCCCCGGGATTCATCCCACGCCGGTGGCTGGACTGTTTTCCGCGGGCAAGCGCGGCGCCGAGCTGCGCGAGCATTTCAAGCACGGATATGACGCCGCGCGGCCGGGCGGATGGGACCCGGTGGAGCGCCTCAAAGATCAGGATATCGACGGCGTCGTTGCCGAAGTGCTCTATTCTTCACTGGGGCTCAAGGTTTTTGGCGTCAATGATCCGGAGCTTCAGCTCGCTTGCCTCAAGGTTTACAACGATTGGCTTGCCGAGTTCTGCTCCCACGATCAGAAGCGCCTGCTCGGAGTCGGTCTGTATTCGCTCGATGCGCTGCCCGACGTGTCGGAGATTGAGCGCTGCGCCCGTATGGGCTTGAAGGGAGTACTGATTCTGGCCACCGACGCGCTGGGAACGCCTTACAGCGATGCGAGCTTCGATCCCTTGTGGCGGGCCTGTTCGGAACTGAATCTGCCGATCTCGCTGCATAAGCCCCTGGTCTCCGGCATGAACGTAACTGCCGCGATGCCGACCGCGGCCGACCTGCAGATCTATGTGGTCCATATCGTTGAGCAGTGCATGACGCGGATGGTGTACGGCGGCGTGTTCGAACGCTTTCCCAAGCTAAGAGTCGTTTCGGCTGAAAACGATGTGGGCTGGATCGCCAACTGGGCGCATCGGCTGGACCACGTGCACGGGATGATTCCGGGGCGCGGGGGCCTGACGCTCACCCCCAGCGAATACGTACAGCGCAACGTGTGGGCCACTTTCCAGGACGATCCGCTGGGACCCGGAACCTGGCAATTTTTCGGCGCCGATAATTTCATGTGGGCGTCCGACTTCCCGCACACCGATTCCACTTTCCCCAACTCGCTGAAGGTGATCGAGCAGAACTTCGCCGGTGTGCCGCAAGACGTGACGGACAGGATTGTGTTCAGCAACGCCAACCGGCTCTACGAGATGGGTCTGGCATAGTCGAACTGCCGGCGCGCGAGATACCCTCATCCTAACCCTCTCCGTCCTGATTGGAAGAGGGAGCTTCTTGGCGCGCAGCGCTATTTTTGAGCGGCAAAATTTCGATGCCTGGCACCAAAGATAAGTGTCAGGCGCTGAGGACCATCACCTGCGCGGCGGCTTCGACCCGGGCGTGGCATCCAAACTTCGGTGGTGAAGATCGACCATTTCCAATCCGGGGAGGCTTGAGTCTCATCGAGGTGCGGCATTGAAACGCCATTGGACAGCGATCGTTGGCGATTGCTCTTCGATTCCCGGTAGCAACCTCCGATCGAACAGCTATATTACCCATCCATATGACGGTACTTCTTTCCAAGCTCCTTGGTCCGGCGCTTTCTCCCGTGGTGATTGTTTGCGCATTGATGGCATGCACAGTCCTGTGCATCCGGCGGTGGCCGAGGGCCGCGCGGGGCGCTGCGCTCGCGGCGCTTTTGGTTTTGTTCGCGACCAGCAATCTATGGTTTAGCATCGCTTTGACCAGATACCTCGAGTTGCGCAATGTGCCGCGCGGCAAATTGCCCGGCGCCCAGGCCATCGTGGTGCTGTCCTCCGACGCTCAACCCGCAATCCCGCCCCAGCCCGCGATAGCCCTGGACAGTGCGACCGCGAATCGGCTGCTCTATGGCGCCCAGCTTTATCGTGAAGGCGAAGCGCCCCTGGTGATTCTCAGCGGCGGCCGTATGCCGTGGTTGAAAACGATTCCCCCGATATCCCGCAGTATGGCCGAAGTCATCGAACTGATGGGTGTGCCCGGGTCGGCTGTGATAGAGGAGCCCGATTCCGCCAACACGTATGAAAATGCCGTCAATGTGAAGGGAATTCTCAAGTCCCGCCACATCGACCGGATCTTGCTGGTTACCTCCGCGATGCACATGCCGCGTGCTCTGGCGTTGTTCCAGCAGCAGGGAATCGAAGCGATCGCCGCGCCTTGCGATTTCCTCTCCGTTGAGCCGCGCGTTGAGAGTGAAGCGCGAGCCTGGCAGACGGCCGCAATCGCGCTGATACCCAACGCGAATAACCTCCTGGTAACGAGCCTGGCGTTGAAGGAGTTTCTGGGTTTCGCCGTATATCGCGCCGCCGGCCTGCTCTGACCAAGGCTTCGAATTCGTTTGCGAGCGTAGTGCCTGCGACACACTTGCGTGTCCCGCCGCGGGGCTTGTTCGCCGCCACGCAGCCCGCAATCATGCATCTGCCGCACGCGGCATCGCCGCATCTTTAGCGCGCAGGCAGGAAAAGATGAAGGAACAAAAAACCGGGATGGGATGGCGCGGATTGGTGGCGAAGGTGGCTCACTTCATTGCCGTGCTCTGGATACAGATCGGATTGGCGCTGATTCTGTTCGGGTTGGTCAGTATGGCGGCCGGCGCGGTGGTAAAGCACATCAGGCGTGGGCGTGACGTGATTCCCGCTCCCGACGAGGCTTACCGCGATCAGCCGTGGGTCGCGCAATACTTCCAGAGCCTCAGCCGCGTGCACATGCGCTGGTATCCCTACGCCTATTGGAAGGCCACCCCGATGAGCAGTCCGTACCTCAATATCGACGCGGAGGGCAATCGTGTAACCTGGCGCAAACCCGACCGAGCCGGCGCCGGTCAGCGCGCGACCATCCGGTTGTTCATGGTGGGCGGCTCGACCTTGTGGGGAACCGGAGTGCGGGACGATCATACTCTGGCCTCGCTGCTGGCCAAGCGCTTTTCCGCCAATCCTGCCTACGACGTGGAGATAACCAACCTGGGCCAGATTGGCTACGTGAGCACCCAGGAACTGCTGCAGCTCTACCAGTTGATCCGGCGCGGCCAGCGGCCCGACGTGGTGGTGTTTTACGACGGCGTCAATGATGCCTTCACCGCGTATCAGAACGGGATCGGCGGGCTGACGCAGAGCGAATTTTTTCGCGCCCAGGAGTTCAGCATCCTTAGTTCTTCATGGGGCCGCAAGCAGCTCTACCGCACCGCGTTTCGCAGCGCGCTGATGAGCACCGGGGCGGCGGACCTGGTCAAACTGCTGGCCGGCAAGGACAATCCCAACATGGTGCGCCATGATATCAAGCCCAACACCATTCTGAGCTACCTGGCGCCGGCGCAGGACTTCGAAGGGATTGACGCGGTGGAACGCGACACGGTGGACATGTACCTGTTCAACGTTCAGATGGAGCGGATGCTGGGCGAACACTTCAAGTTCCGGCCGCTGTTCTACTGGCAGCCGACGGTCTTTTCCAAAAACGAACTGGCGCCCTTCGAACGCAGGCTGCTGCCGGGCGATCCGACCCGGGCGGAATTTTTCCGCGGAACCTACCAGCGGCTTGCAGCGGTGGCCGCTCCCAACGGAATCATCGATATCAGCGGCATCCTCAACAATCACCCCCAACTCGATTTCATCGACCCCTATCATCTGAACGAATCCGCCAACGAGATCGTGGCCAACCGGATGGCGGCGGACCTCACGCCGATTCTCGACCAAATCGCCCGCGACAAGAGCGCGCCGCGCCAATCCCAACCGCCCGCCGCCGCGCCGCGCGCGTCGGCAGGGGAACGCGCCGGTCTCAGGGGCGCGCGGGGATAACCGGCAGCGTCAGGTAAGATGCGCAGCCCCTACGATGCATCACGGTCTGCATCGCGGGACTGGTCTCGCCGTCGGCAAACAGGTCGTGCCCGGTGTTGGGATTGCGGTCGAAGCGGGGGAAGTTGGCGGAGCTGACCTCAAGCCTCAGGCGATGGCCGGCGGCGAAGACGGCGCAAGTCGAACCCAGCTCGATCGTGTACTCGTAGATCTGGCCGGTCTTGAGCAGGCTGGGGTCCGAGGCCGACTCGCGGTAGCGCGCCCGGATGATCCCGTCGGTCAGATTGCGTGCCTCGCCGCCGGGTGCGACGTCCACCAGCTTGGCGGTGAAGTCGGTATCCGGCGCGGATGACGAGGCGAACAGCGTGAGACGGACAGGCCCCGTCACCTCGAGGTCCTCGCTCAGCGGCTCGGTGGAATATACCAGCACGTCGGCACGGCTTTCGATCGCCCTTTGGTCGAACGCGCCGCCCGGCACGACCGGCGCGTAGCAGCATAAGCCGCCCCCGCGAGTGGGAGTGGGATTTAGCGGATTGTACACGTATGAATCCGGAGGCTCGTCGCCCGGCGCTGCCAAGTCTAGGGCGCCGTCGCCGGCGACGCTGTTGGCGCGTCCGCGGCTATGCAGGTAAAAGCGCTGCCATTGCGTGCGTGTCAGCGGCCATTCATTCTCATCGCGCCAGCGGTTGGGACCCATCACGAACAGCCGCACTTTGGCGGGCGCGTCGCCGCGATCGATGTTCTTCAGCCAGCGGTCGAAGAAATTCAGCACCATCCGATCCTGATCGATCGACAGGGGGGTGGAGCGGTAGCCGAAATCGGCCTGACCGGCCATGTTGGCCCGTGGCAGTCCATGCGCCCAGGGCCCAACCATCAATTGCTGACCGCTGCGCGCCTGCACGCTCGCGCCTCGCGCCTGCATTCCCGTGAAGTTGCGCAGCGTGCCACCCAGGAAAATGTCGTACCATCCGCCGATATTGAATGCGGGAACGGTGATGCGGTCGTGATGCGCCTCGATGTCGATGCGGCGCCAGTAACTGTCGTAGCTGGGGTGGTCGAGCCAGTCGAAGTAAAACGGCGCGCCGATTTGAAACATCGGCAGTTCTTTAAGCGCCAGCACCTCAAGCATTTGGGCCATCTCGTCGATCCCGCCGATTACACGCCCCAACTCGCTTGAGGCCTGCGGGTTGTGCGCTCGCGCCTTCATCAGGCGGTCCGGCGCCAGCGCGGTCATGGTCCAACTCAGGTTGAACCCCAGGCTGAAGGCGCCGCCCTGATAGGTCCATCCATCGTGATAGTTGGAAGCGGTTAGCGCCGGCGCGATCGCCTTGAGGCTGGGCGGCGCCTGGCTGGCCGCGAGCCATTGCGTCACGCCCATGTAAGAGGAACCCCAGGTGCCAACCTTGCCGTCGGCCCACGGCTGGTGCGCGGCCCATTCAACCGTATCGTAGCCGTCTTCCAATTCGCTCATGAAGCAGGTCCAGTCTCCCTCGGAGCGGTAGCGGCCGCGGCAGTCCTGGATCAGGACGTTGTAGTCATTGAGCGCCGCGCGCACCGAATCCATCGATTGGCGCAGCATCGGGCCCGACTTGCCGTAGGGCGTGCGGTTGAGCAGCACCGGCAGGCGTTCGGGGCTTTCGGGCCGATAGAGGTCGGCCTTGAGCACCGTGCCGTCGCGCATCGGAATTGGGATATCCTTCTCAATTACAATCTTCTTTGCCATACGGAACTCCGCGCGAGCGCAGGACGTTGTAGCGCGCCGCGCTCGAGGTGGGCAAGCGCCTGCGCGCGTGTAGGCGAGCGGTGCGGACCCAGGCCAAAGACGAACAGCTTCGTGCCAAAGATGGGCAGGCTTCCGAACAATGAGCTAATCACATCGGACTAGCTTTTGTCTGACGCGCTTAGCTAAGAGCTTGCAAATCATATTTGCCGAACTTAATGTAGGCGCGTAAATGGCTAACGTGGGGCGAATAGGCCCCACACAAGCCGACTTAACCAATTGGAAGCCGTTTGGAGAGGATGATGATGGACGCGATTTTCAAAGCTAAAAGAATATGGTGGAAATGGTTGGTGGCAGCGTTGGTGATCGTCAGCCTAGGAGGGCTGTACGCTTGCGACGAGAGCGACAACAACCACGGCGTGATCATCATCATCCCGACCCATACGCAGACTCCCAAACCGACCTCGACTCCTGCTCCCACTCCGAGTCCTACGCCCACGAAGCTGGGTCCTACCGCCACGCCCACGTTGGCACCTGCCGCGTGTCTGCCGTCCAGTTCAACCTCGGTGCTGATTTCGGGCACCGACGCGACCTCCTACGTACCGGAGGGACGCTGGGGAGCCGCCTCGACAGGTATTGAGGTGGTGCCGATCGAGACCAAGACGGGTATCGGGACCGGGCCCGCGCCGACTTTGGTCACGACGCCCAATATCGTGAACTCATGTTCGTCCAATTCGGCGACTGGACAAACGGTATGCGTCGCCAACAACACCGACACCTACATCCTTACGGGTTCGACGCTCAACAAAACGGTGGCGAGCGGAGCCACCAACAGCCAATCGTTCTCGGGCGGCTCCTGTGAGAATTGCGGCGTGGTGGTCGATTCCTCTCTAAACAAGGCGCTGGTGACAATAGGACTGACAACCGGCGGCCCGGGCGGCTACCAATTCCTCGATTTGGGAACGACGCCGGCCTTTGAACCCGCGATTCCGGCCGGAGCGACGACTTCAGAGGATGCTTCGATCGATCCCATCCGGAAACTGGTGTTATCACCCAACGAGCAAGGGAACTACCAGATCGTCGATATCAGCGGCGGCACCACTGCCGCGAAGGTATTCAATAATGCTGTGGCCAAGTCGCCGGAGTTCGACTCGGCAGGCGAGGATTGCACCACCGGCATCGCGCTGGGCACCATCGAATTCACCGGCGACCTGTTCATTGCAGACCTGACACAGGCGAAATTCGACACCACCACCAACACGTGGAGCGATACTGCGAGCCAGGTACAGACCTTCCCCGAATTTGCTGCGCTGGCGGCCGGCACCTGCGGCATCGCCGTCGCGCCGGGCACGCATTTCGGAGTGGTGACGGGTGAATTCGGTGGCAACGTTGAGGGCGTCATTCAGCTTCCTGCCACCTCGGGAACCGGAACGCCCGCGATACCCGATTGGGTGCAGTTCACCATACCCGACTTGCCCGATGCCACCCCGTTCTCGATGGGCTTCGATCCACACACCGTCACCGCGTACGTCAGTCCCAACACCGGCAAGGCGTTGGCAGTGCTGACAAGCACCGGTGCCGGTTCGAAGCCGACATTCCTGGCGGTGGTTGACCTTGAGGGGTTGTTGAAAGCGCCGCGAACCGGCCATATCGTCAACACCCCGATTCCGGCCGGCCTAATCACCTTTGTCAAGGCGAGCTAGTCAAGGCGCCGGCGAAAAGAAGGTTCTGAGGCAAAAACGCCGTCCGTGTCACGACACGGGCGGCGTTTTGCGTTTCTGGCCGCCCCCCCCGAGCGAGTCCGCGGCGGCCCTTCACCGCAAATCTCTACTGACTCAGACGCTGGGACAAATCCTTCGCCGCCGGGTCACTGAAGTAACGACTATCCTCACCCCAACCCGCTCCCTGGTCAGCGGGAGGGCAAGGGAAAGTCAATCGAGGTTTGTGGGACAAAGCGGGATAGCACGCATACAGGCTTGTGCATCTGGTACCGACCGGGAATTGTATTTTCGCTCTGAGTGAAGCCACCTGTGCGCGCACGGCGAGACCGGCGCCAAAGGCAGTCCCTGACAACGCTGAAGTTGCGCGCCCGCACAGCGCCGCGATGAATGACAATGGTGGCGAACCGAATGTAGAAACTGCCGGCCGGGGCGTAGAGCACCGAGGTGATCGATGGCCGTCACAAGTGGTAGATCGAGCGCAACACTTCTCAGCGCGAGCTCGCTCCGAGGGTATTGCTACCGATGATGGTCATGCGCTGGGGGCGGCCGGCGCGGCCTCGGTCGGCCCGCCGCCGAAGCAGGCGTGGGTTGGAGACGCCGCGCGTGGCGGATGCGGGGTTGTAGTCGGCGCTCACGCCGGAGTCCTCGGCGGGAGGCGGGAACACGCAATTGCGCACCGCCTCGGCGTCAATGCCCAGCAGTTCGCAGACGCTTTCAAAGCTGAAGAGTTCGCGGCTGGTCTTATCCTGAAACCATTGCTCGACCTCAAAGAACTCCGCGCGTTGCTGGTTCTTCAGCTTTCCGCGGCAGTATAGGTAGCGGTATATGGCATCCTGGAGCACCGCGGAAAGCAGCCGAAACTCCCCTTCGCTCTGGCCGCGGGCGCGGCGGCCGTAAAACTGCGCCGGCAGCACGCACAGGCACTCGTCAGGAAGATCGCTCCGGGGCTCGGCGGACTTCCGCGGCCGGTACTCATCATCACGAGACATCGCCTGTGCTTTCTCCATTTGACTATACGAATCTCCGCAGGGC
Source organism: Binataceae bacterium (SeqCode) (assembly GCA_035262365.1). Lineage (GTDB taxonomy): Bacteria > Desulfobacterota > Binatia > Binatales > Binataceae > JAJPJA01. The sequence continues at coordinate 49,166 of DATFSZ010000071.1, read as the reverse complement.
CGGCCGTCAAATACAATGCCGAATAGTTATTCTACTTTGTGTTTATCTTCAATTTTGTACAAAACTCGTCCATGATTGTAGAAAGAGCGCGCTATAGTGTAAAGGGAAATCGTCAATATCATTTAGTAAATTTCACTTTACTGATTGTAGTTACATGGAAAAGATCTGAATTGTAATCTAGGTTACTTTTAAAGTTCCGGCTAAATATGCCGATCACGCAGGAATTATAGAGCCGCGACTTGATTTTATTTTCATCCGATTGTAACAATTTTGATCAGCGCGGAGAGTGGTTTACCGGTAGCAAGTTCGGCGGTTTCCACCAATATGAATTTCCGCCTGAGCACTGAGCAGGGAAGAGCTCTTCGCTGCAAGCGCGCTGGAGTTGCGGCGCGTCAGTGCCGCCCACAGAGGAGAGATTTATCTCACGGATCGCAAAGACATATTCCAAAAGAAGGTAAATAATACCTCGCGCCCAGGGTCGCGCGTAATTTTCTGCACCGCAGGGCGTTAAGCAATACCGGCGGATGTGAGCGTGCGGCGCCGCCGCGGATCATCGTTATGGCATTGCCCGGGCTGGCTGACCGCCGGCGCAAGCGCGCCGGCGGTCCCAGCTGCGTCAGCTGATCAGGTTGCGGTCTGCAACGATGTGGGTGGAGTTTACTTCTGATTCGCTCAGTGAGGGGGGCGGGATTCCAATTCAAAAGAGGATCGCTGGTTACGCCGGCGGGTTGCTGATCGCCGGTGCCGCCCTGGGCTTGCGCCTGTGGCTTGGCTCTCCTGGAGCTCACGATTGCGGGCTTATGGTTTTCGCCCTTGCGATCGTTCTGAGCGGCTGGCTGTTCGGTTTCGGGCCAAGTGTTGAAACCGCGCTGGTTTGCGGGCTGGGCGCGGTCGGCCTGCCGGGACTGAGTCCGTCCGTGCCCCAGGGGCTGCTGGGCGGGAGCTTATACCTCCTGACCAGCCTGGGGATCTGCCTGATCGTCGGCCGCCTGAGGTCGACGCGGTTGGCGCTGGAGCGCGGCGCCCGCCAGTTGAACCGGGCCTGCGAACAGGCCGTCCGCGCGCGCGGGGACGCCGAGCGCGCGAGCGAGGCGAAGGAGCGCTTTCTTCATGTCATATCCCACGAGCTGCGCAATCCGCTGCAGTCAATCGCGGTGTCGGTCGACGTGCTGCGCCACGAACTCAACGGCGTCACGGCTACGCCGAGCTTGCGGCGGATTAACCTCGCGGTCAGGGCCCTGAGCGGCATCATAGATGACCTGTTTGACTCGACCAGGATTGCCACCGGTCAGCTTCGGCTGGCTCGCCAGTCGATGGATCTTGTAGCCGCGGTCCGCTCGGCGGTCGAATTGATGACGCCGATTGCCGACGACAAGGAAATAAAGCTGCGGCCTGATTTTCAGGCCGGCAGCGTGCCCTTGATTGGCGACCCGGAGCGGCTGCAGGCGTGCGTATGCAACCTCTTGGGCAATGCCATCAAATTCAGCGCAGAGGGCGGCGACGTGATGGTTTCGCTGAGGCAGACAGGAAACTCGGCCGAGGTGCGAATAACGGACCACGGAGGCGGAATAGACGCGGAATTCATGCCGCGTATATTCGATCGCTTTGCGCAGTCGGAACTCGGCACGCAGCGGCGCGGCGGCCTCGGCTTGGGCTTGTCAATTGTAAAGCATGTCGTTGAGCTGCACGGCGGAACGGTGGCGGCGCAAAGCGCGGGTAAAGGCCAGGGCGCGAGCTTGGCGATCATACTGCCAACGTCATTTGCTGCGCATGACGCCGCCGCCCGGCACCAGTCGTGATTGCAGCTAACTGGGTGAGCGAACCGGAAGAGAGGGATACCGCCGTTCGGGCCATCGCGGGGAGAATCGTCCCCCGGCACGGATTTGACGGCCGGCGTTATTTGCCACCTCAAAAAGTTCCCCGGCGAAAGGCAAAGCAGAAATTTTGCGCTGGATTCTTCCCACCTTCATCCGGGTTAGAGAGAGCTCCAGGGTGGCTTCTTCCAGCTCAAGCCGCAGGCGCCTGGAGTCCTCCAGAATTCCCCAAAGCTGATGGAGTCGGGTATCCATATATTCTTCCTGAACTTAGCGACCTTGATAAATTCTATCGCGTCGGTTTGGCAGGGCAAGCAATCGTTGTTTCGGCCCCGCAAAGGAGCGGCGCCTGATCTTCCGCAGGGCGGGTCCGCGCCGCGCCCGGAGAAGGCCGGAAAGGCTTGTCGTAAGCCCCCCCTTTTGGTGTAGAAAATTATCCGGTAATAGGAATAAATATGGAATTCGGAGCGTGGCGCAGAGCGGCTCACGGGCATGCCAAAAGCAAGAAAAGGTAAGCCCTCAAGAACCGGCCAGGCGTCGGAAACAGGGCATCGGTCGAAAGCCTCTCAATCCCCGAAGGCTAGGCCGCGTTCGGGAGTCAAGTCCAAAAGTACTGCGGCTCAGTCCGCGGCGGACAAGACCCACAAATCCGGACCCGAACAAAAGACTGTTACCTTCCCGATAGTGGGCATTGGCGGGTCCGCTGGGGCGCTCGAGGCGCTGGTGCAGGTGTTGGGTTCCCTGTCGCCCGACACTGGTATGGGCTTCGTCTTCATCCAGCATCTGGATCCGACCCACGAGAGTATGCTGGCCGACATCTTGGCGCGTTCGAGCAAGATTCCCGTGCATGAAGCGCGGGACAGGATGCCGGTGCAGCCCAATCATCTCTACCTGGTCACGCCCAACAAGGACTTGATGATCGCAAATGGAGTGCTGCGGGTAATGCCGCGCTCCGAACCTCCGGCTCTGCATATGCCGATCGACCATTTTTTTCGCTCGCTGGCCGAGGACTTGGGTCCGGCGGCGATCGGTGTAGTGCTTTCCGGGACCGGCACCGACGGAGCCCACGGCGTGCTGGCGATCAAAGCCGGGGGCGGCATAACTTTCGCGCAGGAACCCGCTTCGGCAAAGTATGACGGGATGCCGCGCGCCGCCATTGCCAGCGACGAGATGGATTTCGTGCTGCCTCCCGAACGGATTGCACAGGAACTCAACCGAATTCTCGAGCGGGGCAGGCCAGCGCCGGTCCAATCTGCGCCGGCGGATGTAACCGATCAGGACGAGGAGGATCTCCGCCATATCTTGACGGTGGTGCAGGCGGTCAGCGGCATCGATCTGAGCTACTTCAAGCAGTCCAATCTGCTGCGCCGGGTCCATCGGCGAATGCTGCTCAACAACCTGACCAGCGTGCAGCAATACCGCCGCATGTTACGGGAGAATTCCTCCGAGGCGATGGCGTTGCAGCACGATATTCTGATCAGCGTGACCAGCTTTTTTCGCGACGGCGCAAGCGTCGATGGGCTGGCCAGAGTGGTGTTCCCCACCATCTTGAAGAACCGCAGCAACGAGCAGGCAATCAGGATCTGGGTGCCGGGGGCCGCCACCGGCGAAGAAGCTTATTCCATCGCAATTGCGCTGACGGAATTTCTTGATGCGCGATCGGGCACCGTGCCGATGCAGATCTTCGCTACCGACATCAGTGAGACGGCGATCGAACGCGCCCGCGCGGGACTTTATCCACCCAATGCGGTAGCGGACATGGCGCCCAACCGGCTGCGGCGGTTTTTCGTCAAGCTCGACAACGGCTACCAGGTCAACAAGTCGATCCGCGAGCGCTGTGTGTTTGCGCGCCACAACCTGATTGCCGATCCACCTTTTTCCCAAATCGATCTGGTCAGTTGCCGCAACGTTCTGATTTACTTCCGACCCGAGTATCAGAGGCGAGCTATAGACGCGTTTTACTATGCGCTCAAACCGACAGGGTTTCTAACCCTGGGACGTTCGGAGAGCGTAGGGGCGTTCGGTAATATGTTCACCTCGATTGATAGTCGTTATCGGATCTACGCAAAGCGGCCTAATGCGTTGGGCCGCGGTGCGCCGGTGCTCGGAGGACCGGCCCATCCGCGCATGCAGGGTACAACGGTTGCGGGACGCGCCAACGCACATGCGGCCGTCGCCGGCGCAAGCGCCGACGCGCTGCAGAAGGAGGCTGACCGCCTGGTGATGGAGCGCTACGCTCCCCCCGGCATCGTTATCAACGAGGATCTTGAGGTTGTTCAATTCCGCGGCCGCATCGGCGGCCTGCTGGAGCCGGCTCCCGGGCTTGCCACCCTCAACCTGATAAAGATGGCGCGCGCGGATTTGCGCCTGGTGCTGCAGGGCGCACTGTACGAAGCGCGCAAGCGCGGCGGTCCGGTGCGCAAGGAACGGCTGGAGTTCAAGCACGAGGGGCGCAACCGCAGAATCAACATTGAAATCACACCGCTAAAGATTCCTGACACCGCCACCGGCTACTACCTGGTCCTGTTCGAGGAGCCGGCGCTCCCTGCGCCGCCCGCTCCAACCCCGGAACGGACCAAGCCCGAGCCCCCCACCCAGCGCGTCGCGACCCGGGAACTCGAGGCGCTCAAGAAGGAGTTGAGCGACAGCCGCAGCCAGACGCAGGCGATCATTGAAGAGTTGGAAGCGACCAATGAGGAGATGAAGGCCGCCAACGAGGAGGTTCTGTCCAGCAACGAAGAGCTCCAGAGCATGAACGAGGAGCTGGAGACCGCCAAGGAGGAACTCCAGTCGGCCAACGAAGAGCTGACGACGCTTAACGAGGAACTGCAAAACCGCAACAACGAGTTGGGACAGGTAGCGGCCGATCTAAGCAACCTGCTGGCCAGCGTCGGTCTGCCGATCATCATGGTCTCGCGCGATCTGAAGATCCGCCGCTACACGCCGATGGCGACCAAGGTCCTCAATGTCATTGCCAGCGACAGCGGCCGGCCGATCAGCGATATCAACCTTAATATCAACGTGCCGGACCTCGAAACGCTGGTGGTCGAGGCGATGGAAAGCATGGCGGTGCGCGAGCGCGAAGTGCGGGACCGCAGCGGGCGCGCCTACTCGCTGCGCATCCAGCCGTTTCGAACCCTGGACAATCACATCGACGGTGCGGTGATCATCCTGATCGACATCGACGCCTTCCGCCGCGACGTCGAAACCGCCCACCTGTCGCGCGATTTCGTCCAGACCATCCTCGATACAATTACTTCGGCGCTGGTCGTATTGGACGAAAAACTGCAGATTCAAACCGCCAACCGCTCCTTCTATGAGACGTTCAAGTGCTCGGCCGGAGAGGTTGTGGGCCGTCAGTTGCGTGAGATCAATCATGGTATGTGGGACGTAGCTCAGGTTACCTCGATGCTAAAGGAGGCGCTAACGGGTAACAGCGTACAGGATCATTTCAAAGTCGCTCTTGACGTGGCCGAAGACGGAAAACGCGCTTTCACTCTCAATACACGGCTGCTCTCACCTGAACCTAACCGGGGCCGCTTGTTGCTGCTTGCTATCCACGACGCCGACCCAACTTAGTCAATGGTTTGCGAAATTACTCCATGGCTGATTGGTTCAGCTTTATGGCGGCGTCTCTGCATCTTTGCTTGGCTTGTTTCCCTCACCCGGCCATATTTTTTATTGAACCACGCTCTTTTTCTTCTTTATCTAGCTGAGGAGATGAATGGAATCGGATCGTTTCACAAGTGCAAGGGCGGAAAGCATTCGGCTGCGCGCGCAAGCTGCTGTCTTGGCTGAATCGCTGCACAGCACACAGAAGGCACTGGAAGGCAAGTGGAACGTTTATACACAGGGCCTTCAGCCTCGGCGGCTCCGCCTCATCAGGTTTGACCGCCCGCCGCATCAGGCTACCGTGGTAGCCCGGCCATCCCACACGGACCCGCAGGCGCACGCGGAAGCGGATTTCGCTGCGGGGACAGCGTCGCGCCACGCACTAGCGCCGGTGACCAATGCGGGAGCGGCCCAACGACAGCATCAGGCGCTGTACGGCGCTCTCAAAAAAGTGCTGCCCTGGGTCTCGCTGGCCCAGCGTGAAGCCCTGCTAAACGCGCTGCCGCTGCGCACGGTGGCCAGGCGCCGCAGTATCGCCAACGACGAAGAGCTGAGGTCGCATCTATATCTGCTAGTAAGCGGTGTGGCCAAACTCGGGTTTGTGAGCAGCAGGGCGAACAAACGGCTCATCGCGGTTGTTTCCTCCGGAGATTTTCTCGGCTCGCTGCATTGCGCCCTGGGTCAGCGCAACGACCAGGATTTCCCCATCGAGTCGTTTTATCTGGAGGCGCTTACCGAGTGCCTGGTTGCGGAACTAGATTCGGTTGACATGGACAGTCTCATCGGCGACATCGATGTTCACGCCTGTCTTGAATCGATCGAGCACAGGGCGGATCCCTGGCTGCGGCTGTTGATGTGGCGCATGGGCGTGGCGGAACTCGACGTGCGCAGCCGTGTGCTGGCCAACCTGGTGGCGCTGGCTGAAAGATTCGGCGTCAAGAACAAGGAGGGAGTTGCGATCGACCTTCGTCTGACCGAAACCGACCTGGCTCAGCTGATCGGCGCGTCGCGGCCCAAAGTCAGCATTTGTCTGACACTGCTGGCGCGTGAAGGGCTGCTGATACGTGATCGGCGCCGGCTCATCCTGACTCCAAAATGCCGCGCCAATAGACGCCCATCCGATTAGCCGGGCCAATTCACCCCACTGGCGTGTGCTCGGCAGGACGGTCTCCTGAAACAGCGAGGAATTCGTAGCCTTTGTCGGCCGACCTGCTTGGCTGATCAACTCAATCGCGCGGGCAAGGAGGTTCGCATTCGCTGCCGACAACGTTTCGGCGCCAACCCGACGCCGGCTGATCATCATGGCTCAATCAGGTCGAACGGCGGTCTGCCAGGATAGATACGGAGTGGCGGCGCTCCTCTACTGCGCCGATCGCACAGCCGCATCGCGGCTCGGAGACCGCCCGGCACGATCGCGATTGGGGAGCCGCGATGCCTGTCGAACAGCCAATTAATGCTTCCAAAGTCGCTTTGTGTGCCTGAGGCGAGGTTAAAAAATGGAGCCCCAGTATAATCATAAGGTGTATGCTCAAATGAATGGGCCCACAAAGAATCATTGTTATTGGAGCTTCGGCAGGCGGTTTTGGTGCACTGCGACGCTTATTTGGCGCGTTGGATCCATCGCTTCCGGCTGCAGTGTGCGTGGTGCTCCACACCAGGCCCGACGGACAGCACCTCAACAAGGCCTTGGGGAAGTTAAGCCGCCTGCAAGTCGAAATGGCGGCCGATGGGCCCCTCAATGCCGGGGTCATTTACGTGGCACCGCCCGACCGTCATCTCGTCATTGATCGAAACGTGATGGTTCTGCTGGATGGTCCCAAAGAAAACAGGTCCCGCCCATCCATTGACGTGTTATTCCGCTCGGCCGCGGTGGCCTATCGCGAAACAGTTATCGGGGTTGTGCTTACCGGCTTGCTGGATGATGGAACCGCGGGGCTTTTTTACGTAAAGCGCCATGGCGGCACCACGATCGTGCAAGACCCCAAAGATGCCGAATTCAGCAGCATGCCCGAAAACGCTCTGGCCCACGTGTCGATCGATTACACAGTTCCACTCGACAAAATGGGTTCACTGTTGAACCGGCTTGCTTCGGAGCCTCGGCGAATAAGGGCACGCGAATTCTCGTTTCTCCCGCGAAACACATACAACACGATCCGCGAAGAGGATGAGACGTCCGCGACGCCCAGTGCTTACACTTGCCCGGACTGCGACGGACCGCTGCTTCGTATACAGGATGGTTCTCCAGTAAGATTCCGGTGCCGCGTAGGTCATGCCTTTGGCCTGAACTCCCTGACCTTCGCCCAATCCGAGCACGTCGAACAAAGGCTTTGGTCGGCGTTGCAATCCCTCAAAGCCAGGGCCGAACTCGAAGATGCGCTTAAGTTCAGCGCCAAGACGATGGGTGAAACGGACAAAATGGAAGCTCTTGCGAAACAGAGCGCATACTCCCGGCACGCCGCGGCCCAGATTGAGAAAATACTCCTCAACCTGTTGAACAATGAAGATGCCAGTGCGCTCGAATAGTTTTTCGAGATGAGACGTTGGATCAAGGTTGCCGCACGAGAATTTAGGAGGACTTGAGCCTTCACTTGAGCAGGGAGCCTGGCTCCCCGGACATAAGCGAGTCTAAAGGCCGCGGGACGATCGGCAACCCTCTTTCTTTCCGCAAGGCCTGAATCTGGTGTTTTTTTCTTCGGTTGCTAGGATAACTCAAAAGAGGACCGACGATGGTTGATGGCGCTAGATTCGGGCCACAGTCGGAAGGCCTACGCGTAAGGCCATTCATGGATTTGTTCGAACTACAGGCGGAGAGCGCCAAGTTATTCGAGCAATCCGCAGCCCTTACCAGTCAGGTGTCGCAGTTTCTTGCAGAACATGATGAACGGTTGCGCAATATTACCTTGTATTTCAATTGGTACCGCGGCGGAACCATTCCCCCGTCCATTAATGATCAGGTTCATCGCATTCATAATCAGAATCTCGCAGCGACGCCCTCGGCCGTAACCGAACATGGGAGCGAAGAGCCTGCATTCACCACAACGGAGTCAGAGGCGCGCGAGACCCGCTTTACAGCAACAAAATCGGAAAGCCAATCTGACGCCGTTCTCCAAGCCCTCGGGAGGGCCATGCCCTGGATGTCCACCTCGCAGCGGCATGCTATAGCCCAATCGGGAACCCTGCGAGCTATCCCAAAGCGCCGCCGCATCGCGGGCGATGTCGAGATCAGGACATATTTTTTTCTGATTGTTTCGGGGAAGGCAAAACTTGGCTTCAATAAATCGGGGACCCAGGGCCGGTTGCTCGCCATCCTGGGCGCGAGCGACTTGCTTGGCATGATGGCGTTCGTTGAGCCTCGGACACCATTCGGAGATCCTGCCGGCTTGTCATACTACTGTGATGCACTGACCGAATGCGTCGTAGCCCAAATTGGGCTGATCGATATCATTGGAGCCATCATCGGGGAGCCGAATGCGGCAAGTCAATTTGTCGACCATGTCATGGGTCGATGGATCGGCTTGCCTCTGTGGCAAATGGGGTTGGCGGACCTTAATGTTCGAGGCCGTTTGCTGGCTAATCTTAGGGTTTTGGCTGCGAGATTTGGTGCGCCGTTTGGAGACGGAACCGCCATCGACCTGTCTTTGACCGAAAGCGACCTGGCGGAACTTATCGGAGCGTCACGTCCCAAGGTCAGTACGAGTCTGTCCGCTTTAATAGAAGACGGACTGATCAGAAGGGTCCGCAGGCGCTTGATCCTGGCGCAAAAAGGTGAGAACTCGTCAATCAGCGGTCACTCGAAGGGCACAATAGATGCCCTCGAGGATACCAATCAATGAATCCGCGCCATTGGCGCGGGGTTCAGCTTTCTCGATAGCGTTTGTCCGGGAAATCAGGACTTTCAGGTGAATGACTGCCAACAGTTTTAATCTGTTTCTCGAGTGTGTTCGGGCGGAAAGACAACTGTATTGCCAGATAATCTTTCTGCGAACAAACCGTATCGGGTTGTCGGCGGCGAAGATGTCTTCCGAATTAAACAGGCTGCAAGCAGAACTCGTATACCAGCATCGCGCTGCCGAGAAAGCCCTATCGGCTCTGAAGACCAACGGCTCTCCGGTGCCAACGCTCCGCTCGTCTTTGAGTAGCAACGCTCCTGATCATTCGCCCGGCTGAATAAAGAGGCTCACTCATTGTTTTATGGCGACTGGCCGCAATTGTTTCCTGAAATCAAGCCACCTGGCCAAGCTTGCGCGGCTGAAAAAGCAAGCCGATCTCATCAGGTTTGAGACTGAAAATATCTGCGATCAGATACGGCGTAATGCGGAAGACGTTCAGTGCGAGACAGACCGGATGCTGCGCGGCCTCCTGGTTGATGTCTCCCGGCCCCAGGCTGATTCAGAAGACCGCCCCTCGTGCGGTCGCGCGCGCGGCCGCTGGCATTTGCATTTCTAGGGCGGCCGCCGTGACGCCTTTTCTCATGCCTGCTGCGATCAGGCCTTTGCGCTGGGGCGGGCCGAGACCTCTTCCCGCCACCGCGAAAGGTTCTTTTGCTCGGGTTGGATTCTGATCTTTGAAACGCGGCCGAAATCGACCGCGCAAAGTGCGGTGATGTCGGCGATACTGAATTTGTCGCCGGCAATGAAGCGGCGGCCGGCCAATTCCTCGTCCATCCAGGCGTAGCTCTTGTGCGCCGCGGCACGGCATACCTCGCCGTACTCCGCCACCTGAGGTATCCGTCCCTTGAAGAACTCGCTGCTGTTGCGGAAAGTCTGCGCCACCGGCAACAGAAGATGGAATTCCATGCGCCGATTCCACATCTCGACCAGCGCCCGCTCCAGTGCACCGGCGCCAAATAGCGGCGGCTGTGGATGCAGTTCCTCAAAGTAGCGGCAGATGGCCACGCTTTCGGCGATATGCGTGCCGTCGTCCAACTCCAGCACCGGCACTTCACCCAACGGATTGACGTTCTTGCGGTACTCGGGCTGCCGATTAACGGCCCTGGTTATATCGACGTCATCGAAAGGGACCTGGACGCCTTTTTCGGCCAGAAAGATTCGGACCCGGCGTGGATTGGGTGCAACGGCACTGCTGTATATTTTCATGGCTCGCTCCCAACCAGGCTTACCGGCCCGGAAAGCGCGGGGCGCGCTTCTCCGCCATTGAGCGGCGCGCCTCTTTGAAGTCCTCGGTCGCGTTCTGTTTGATCGCGTCCTGGCAACTGGCCTGGTATGCGGTGCCGAAGTCGGTGCCGAGGTCGCGGTAAATGGCCCGCTTGGCCTGCGCGGCGGCCGTCGGCGCGCAGTTGTGGGCGATGTCGCGGGCGAATTCTCCGGCCGCGGTCATCAGTTGGTCGGCCGCAACCACCCGGTTCACCAGTCCCATCGCGAGCGCCTCCACGGGCGGCAACAGCCGGCCGCTAATCGCGATATCCGCCGCGCGCGTTACTCCCACCAGCCGCGTCAGCAGCCATCCCGCTCCCTGCTCCAGGGCCAGCCCCTTTTGCGAGAAGAGTGCGCCGTACTTGGCGTTGTCGGCCAGAAACCTGAAGTCGAAGAACAGCGTCATGGTAAAACCCATGAAGACGCAGTGGCCGTTGATCGCACCGATTATCGGCGTGCCGAGCCGATGCATGTATTCAAAGTTGTCGTGAATCTCGCTGTAGCCGTGCGATTGGCCCGCGCGCCGCGCCTTGTTCGCCTCGGCGCCGACCCTGACGTCGAAACCTGAACAAAAGGCCCGGCCCGCGCCGGTCACGATGATTGCGCCCACGTCGTGGTCGGCGTCCGCCTCATGCAGCGCGGTCTTCATCTCCAGCCCCAGGGTGGGCGTATAGGCGTTGAGCGCCTGGGGCCGATTGAAGGTGATAGTGGCAACGCGATCGGCCTTTTCGTAGGTCAGCTCGGTAAAGTTCATCTGCTCCTCCTGAGCGAACCGCACAATTCTAACCATCTCGTGGACCGCTTTGTCCAGAACTGTTTGAACGTCTGTTCTGAAACCTGCCGATCCCTTATATATTTGTCGAGCAGCCGCTCCGCTAACGCATGCTTGGGGCCGGGCGGCCTGCGTGTTACGTTATCCCGACCGATGGAGGGTGCGACCGCGATGCCATACGCCGAGGGCAGAATCTACAACGACGCCGACAGCCATATCATGGAGACCTTCGACTGGTTGGTGAGCTACGCCGACCCCGACGTGCGCGAGTTGATCAAGCCGATGAGCGTGCAGATGGCGGGCGGCAAGGCGACCGCGGACCTGGTGGGTGCGCTGCCGGGAATTATCGAGCGGCGCAGGCAGGATCGGGAAGCGATGGCGCGGGCGGAGGACAAGATCCTGGAGCGCAAAAGCTGGCACGCGTTGGGCGGATTCGATCCCGCCGAGCGCAAGCGCGCGCTGGACCTGCTGGGCTACAACCGGCAACTGGTTTTCACCGGTTGCGCGCCCGGACAATTTTGGGGCTACGGCGGTATTGCCGACGCGGACGCCCAAGTGCTCTACGGCGGCGCTCGCGCGCACAACCGCGCGATCGCGGACTTCTGCTCTCACGACAAGCGCCTGATGGCGGTGGGCTTCGTGCCGCTGGACGTGCCGGACCTGGCCGAGCGCGAGATTGCCGAGGCGATCCGCTTGGGATGCGCCGCGATTTGGGTGCCGGCCATTCCACCTCCCACCATGTCCCCGACCCATCCCGACATGGATCGCGTATGGGCGCGGCTGCAGGATGAGGACGTTCCCTTCGTGCTGCATCTGGGCGGGGGGCCGTTGTTCCTGCGCGACGGTTTTCGCAAGAACGGCAAGAAGATCGAAGCCGGCCCGCTGGGGGGTCCCGACGAAATCCGCTCCAAGGATTACATGGTGATGCATTACCCGGCAGAGGCGTTCCTCTCCGCGATGGTGCTGGATGGCGTGCTGGAGAAGTTCCCGCGCTTACGCGGCGGCGTGATCGAGCAGGGCGCGATGTGGGTGGTGCCCTGGCTGCGCAAGCTGGATATTGCGCAGGCCGCGTTCGTGAAATTCGAGTCCTATCTGAATCTGCCGCTGAAGGCTTCGGAGTATGTGCATCGGCAAATCAAGTTCACCCCGCTGCCGCCCGAGCCGGTAGGCTGGATGATCGAGCAGGCCGGCGCGGGCCTGTTCCTGTTTTCCACCGACTTTCCCCATCCCGAAGGCGGGCGCGATCCGCTCAAGCGTTTTGCCGGCGCGTTGGAGGGTGTCGAGGAAGACGCGCGGGATCGCTTCTATGCGCGCAATTTTGTGGAGTTGATCGGTTCTCGCGCCGCGTAGGCGGCTTTCAGAAGTCGATCAGATGGCGCGGCGCGCGTTGCGCGGCGAGCACGGCGGCCCGCCTATGCTTCAGATAATCATAACCGGCACGGGGGTCCTGCCCGCCGTTTGCGTGCTGAAAACACGCATTATCCACAAGCTAAAGGAGACGGTGCGCCCTGCTCCCGCGCGCGAGAAGCAGGTGAGAGTAGTGGGCGGCCTCAGAAGGCGGGGCTGCGCATGCGCGAGGGGCGGATCCGCATTCGCGATGAGCTGAACAGTTTGACCGGCTTGGGAGCGACGATTTCAAGCGCCTCGAATCCCTCGATATTCTCGCGCTCCAGCTTGATCCCGAGCATGCGCTCGATTTGACCCAGCGTGGCGCGCTCCTCCGGAGTCACCAGGCTTACCGCCCGCCCCGACTTGCCCATGCGGGCCGTCCGGCCGATGCGATGCACATAGCCCTCGACGGCTTCGGGCAGATCGTAATTGATGACGTGCGAGACATCGGGGATGTCCAGGCCGCGGGCCGCGACGTCGGTGGCGACCAGCACGCGGTAGGCGCCTGCGCGAAAGCCGGCCAGCGCCGCGTTGCGCTGTCCCTGGGTGCGCTCGCCGTGAATCACGATTGCCTTGACGCCGCCGCGCACCAGCAGTTTGCCGACGCGGTCGGCGCGGTCCCTGGTGCGGGTGAAGACAATTGCGCTGGTCACCTCGGGGCGGCCTACAATCTGTAGCAGCATCCGCCCCTTGTTGTCGCTGGCCACCGGACAGACCACCTGCTCGATGGTCTGCGGCGGGGTTGAAATCTCCGCTACGTTGGCCTCCACGCGCGCCGGGTCGTTCAGAAATTCGCGCGCGATATGCCGCACCGCCAGCGCCATGGTGGCCGAGAACATCAGGGTTTGGCGGCGCCGCGGCAGACCCTGCATGATACGCCGCAACTGGGGCAGAAAGCCCATATCCAGCAGCCGGTCGGCCTCGTCGATCACGGCAATCTCGATGCGGTCCAGTTTGACCGTGCCGCGCTCGATATGGTCGATCAGCCGGCCCGGGCATCCCACCAGCACCTGCGCGCCCTTGCGCAGCTTTTGGAGCTGGCGGTCCATGGACTCGCCCCCGATCACCACCGCCGCGCTGAGCAGTGTATGGCGCGCGAGCAGTTCGAATTCGCGGCCGATCTGTGCGGCCAATTCGCGCGTCGGCGCCAGGATAATTGCGCTCAGATGGGCGGCGCGCCGGCGCTGGAGCCGGTCGATGATGGGCAGCAGGAAGGCGGCGGTCTTGCCGCTGCCGGTCTGCGCCGTAGCCATCAGATCGCGTCCGGCGATGATTTGGGGAATAGCGTCGGCCTGGATGGGCGTCGCTTCGTCGTACCCGCGTTCGCGTACTGCGCGCAGGACTTCAGGAATTAGGTCGAAAATGGAAAAGGACAAACGGTCTCCAATGGTGTAGGTGCGGTGAGCTCGGATTAGGGGCAAACGTCCTACGAAAATTATGAAATGTGAAGGGAATGAAGGTGCGCAACTTCGAGGTCCGCGCGCGGCAAGCAATCAACACGTCCATACAATAGAGGACGGCCCTGAACGATTCAACCCCTGATCGTACTCCGCGCCCATGCCAGGCGGCTGCGGGAAAAAGATCGAACCGGAGCTTGACATCCAAGGCTGCTCTGGGGTAGGACACCATTTCAAATAAATAATTCATTTTAAGTGTGACAACTCTTAAATTATCGTGGCACTTTAAATGGATCTTTTCAGACCTCCAGATGGGTGAGGAGCCGGAGGGTTGGGTTTGCGGGTAGCGCGCCGCTCTGAGTGCCGCGGGCGGTTGCAGGGGAAGATAAAAAATCGGAGGAATCAATGGACAGACGAAGTTCAAAGCTGGGCGGGAAAATGAGGGGTAGGCCGGCCTTATCCGGGCCGGCGGTGGTGGCGGCGGCGATTCTGATCGGTCTTTGCGCGGGAGTCTGCAGGGCTCAGGGCACTTCGACCACAACCACCACGACAACGAGCTCCAACGAGCCCGCGTTTATCAAGAACCTTCACATCACGGGCTACTATCAGAACACCTCGGCGACCTGGGTGAACTCCGGAGCGATGGAGTACAACCTGGACCGGTGGAACAAGCTCAACCGCAATTCGCTGGCATCCGAACGCCAACTGCTGCAGATCGACGTCAATGACGACTTCACCGAAAACGACAGCATGTTCATGCGCTCCTGGTTCGTTTACGAACCCAATTATCCGTGGGAGACCGGCTGTCTCAATGCCAATCCGCTCGGCGCTCCGACTTTCGCGGTCAGAATGCATTGCACGTCCGACTTTTACAACCAATACGGAATCCGCGAGTTGTGGTTCAAGCATCGCTGGGGTCCGCTGCAGTTCTTTGTCGGCAGGCAGATCGTGACCTGGGGCGAGTCGATCGCCTTCCGCGTCGGCGACCAGATCAATCCGCAGGACACCAGCTACGCCTTCGGCTTTTCCAACCTGGAGCAGTCGCGGACTCCGCTGTGGATGATCCATCCGATCCTGAATCTGCCCAGCGCGGGGCCGTTCAGCTCGAATTTCGCGGAGCTGGTCTATATCCCGGGTTTCGATTTCCTGTATACCCAGGTTGACCAACCGGGCGATGCCTTCGACGGCTTGAACAACATCGCGGGCCGGGTCAACATCAGCGGCGAGGATCCGGGTGGCCGCTTTGGCGCGCGTTTGGACAACCGCGTGCTATTCTCTGGAGTGGCTGAAGAAACGGCGCCGCCGTTCGCGATGGTCCAGGCCGGCGTGCCGGTGGCCGGATGCGTCGCCGGATGCCTTTACCTATCTGCTGGCAGCGGCGTTCAGCAGGTCATTCCGAACGCCACCTGGGGTAATTCCCAGATCGGCATCCGCCTGCACACCCTGGTCGAGAACGCCGAAGTAACGGCCTTCTGGCTGTGGAACCACGACTACAGTCCGGTCGCCCGGATCAACAACCGGGTCATCACCGTGCTCATTCCCGGAGCGCTGGCCCTGCGGCGGGTTGACCTGTTCTACCCGCAGTACCAGGCCGTCGGCTTTACCGTGAACCGGCCGCTGTACCTGCCGGGAGCCCTGGCCCAGTTGCCGTTCGTTATCCGGGCCGAGACGCTGTACAAGAACCACGACGCGTTCAACACCTTCGCGGTGCCGGGAACGCCCGCCACCGGTTTTGCCGGAATCGGGGTGCGCAACTTCTCGCCCAGCGCGGTGACGCGGTCCGACACCATCCAGTGGCTGTTCGCGCTGGACCTGGATTCGGCCTACACGCCGTGGCTGACGACGACCGGCAACCTGACGGCCAACTACGAGCTCACCGACACCACCATCCTGAGCTTCAGCAAGAACATGCAGGGCGGTGCGGGTTTCTTCGAGCACAAGTACCACAACGATATAGCAATGCTGATCAGCGTCGGCACCAGTTGGTGGTGGGGCGCGATCTCTCCCAACTGGACCACTGAATACGCTCCCGAGGGGTTGACCTTCCTGTCCTTCCCGAGCATCCAGCTGACCCCGCCGTGGACCAACAAGTACTTCATGAAGCTTGAGTGGGTCGATGTGCAGGGCACCAACAAGTTCGGGCTTGACGGAGGTGTGTTCAAGGGCAAAGACCTGATCTTCGCCCAGTTCCAGTACAACTTCTCGCTGATGTAAGTTCGCGCGTTAGGTGCTTTACCCCGCTTGAACGCGCAGACGGCCGGGCGGCCTTACCCCCCGCCCGGCTGTCACCCATCCGGACAACTTCTCCCTCCTCGCTTGAAGCACAGCGCCCAAACGTGGGCAAAATTCTACATTTCCATCCAGCATCACTTGACTTTACATAACTGATTCGCTTTTACTTCCCTGCGGGGTGCAGGGAAATTGGCTACGGCCGTTGATGGGGAAAAAAAGGCCCAGGACAAGCGTCAGCGTTTGCTTGAGGCAGCCGGCGAGGTTTTTGCGCAGCGCGGTTTTAAAGCGGCGACTATCCAGGAAATATGCCAACGCGCCAACGCAAACATCGCAGCCGTAAATTATCACTTTCGCGATAAGGAGACCTTGTATCGCGAGGTTTTCCGCTACGCCATGGAGCAGTCGCGGGAGAGGTATCTTTCTCATCCGATTGATCCATCAGAGCATCGTCCGGCCCAGCGGTTGCGGCTGGAGCTGCGGCGTTACCTCAAGGTGAGCTTTTCGCGCGACCGTGCGCCTTGGCAGGCGATGATGTTCTTCCGCGAGATGCTGGAGCCCACCGACGTTTTCGAATCACTGGTGGAAGAGCGGATGCGGCCGTATCAGGAATCCATAGAGTCGATGGTGCGCGATATCCTTGGCCCTCAGACCGAAGAGCACGTGGTGCGCTTTTCCGCCTTTGCCGCCATCTCGTTGTGCAGCTCGTTTCACACTGCCCAGAAATACACCAAGAAGCTCTATCCCGATGACAAGTTCGACTCCAGCGACGACCTGGCCGATCTGATTGCCACCTTTGTAAACGGCGGGTTGCGCGCGTTGAAACCGGTCGCGCGCTGACCGCCGAGCGGCGAGCCGGCCTCATAAAGCCGCGATTCACCTTTCTGAGAAGTCTCCTGTCACGGCCATCAGCACGTATGGCAGATAGGTCTAATCTCGGGATTGGCGCTGCGGGTGTTCATCTTGTGGCGGGCCTTAAGGCGCACTGGACGCCGCGCGCCGCGGCAATCTGCCCTGGCTGCTCTTCTTTGCTGCGCTCGCGATTCCCGTCTTTTAGGCGGCGGGGCTGCTGGTCAGCCCCAGCAGCGGCTAGACATAGAGGGGCAGTTTCCAGCTTGATTCGGGACGATTAGCCGAAGTGTTATTTGAAAGACACTTCGGGAAATCTTGCGATCGAATCGCTCTGAGTGCCCTATGTCCAAATATAATTCTCAGTCGGCTGCGAACTCAGATGGTTATAGTGGCAAGCGTCGGATGAAAGATTGTATTTCAAGCTAATTTATCTAATGACGAAATTAGTCTTTATACCAATTCAGCGCCCAGTGGCGCGTAAGAGGCAAGAATGGGAGGCAGACGTCCAGCAAATCCTAAAAATTGACCCGCCATTGCCAAAATGTTAAGCGACTGCCTTGGCTGCCCGATCGCATCAAGGCGAGGGGTGAGAAAGATTTTTGGGGCCTAAGTTGCGCCAAATCTGATTTAATCTTTACAACAAACGCAAGCAGGAAATTTTGCCGTGCAATCAACCCTCCACGAAATCATCCGGACGCAACAAGAGCAGCTGCACTCGCAATGGATGACGGAACTGACAGCCTCCCTGCGCGGCGACACCAGGGTGAGCAAAACCGAGCTTGTGCAACAAACCGGCGAATTTTTACGGGTTCTCGCGCACGCCACCGACGACGGGTCCTGGGACGTGGAATCGCCCAAATTGCTGCCGTTGCGCAAGTTTCTCGAGGACTTCTCGCGCACCAGGGCAATCCAGGGCTTTAGTGCCGAACAAACCGCCACCTTCGTTTTTTCGCTCAAAAAGCCGCTCTTCACCCATCTACATAAGAGGCTGGAGCAGGCTCCCGGCGCGCTGGCCGAGGAGGTGTGGAAGACCACCGAGCTGATCGACAGCCTGGGAATTCAGACCTTCAGTAACTATCAGCGAGCCAGGGAAGAGGTCATCAACCGCCAGCGCGAGGAAATCCTCGAGTTGTCCACGCCGGTGGTGAAGCTGTGGGAGGGAATATTGGCGCTGCCGGTGATTGGAACCGTGGATAGCGCCCGCGCGCAGACAGTGATGGAGTCACTGCTGCAACGCATCGTCGAAACCGGCTCGCCAATCGCGATAATCGATATCACCGGCGTGCCAACCGTCGATACGCAGGTGGCGCAACATCTGCTGAAGACCATTGCGGCGATTCGACTGATGGGGGCCGACTGCATTGTCAGCGGAATTCGCCCGCAGATAGCCCAAACCATCGTACACCTGGGAATCAACCTGGAGGGCGTGACCACGCGAGCCACGCTGGCCGACGCGCTGGCGCTGGCGCTGCGGCGCACAGGACTTACGATCACCTCTGCCAGAGGTTAGAAACTGCACGCCATGGAACGCATTCCAATCCTGCGGATGGGCGGCTTTCTTCTGCTCACGATCCAGATAGACATGCAAGATGATACGGCATTGGCGCTTCAAGACGATCTGATGGCCAAAATCTCGGAGACCGGCGCGCGTGGGGTCCTGATTGATATCTCCGCGCTTGATATTGTTGACTCCTTCATAGGTCGAATGATCGCCGATATTTCGGTGATGTCGAAGTTGCTTGACGCGGAAACCGTTTTGGTCGGTATGCGCCCCGCGGTGGCGATCACCCTGGTCGAACTGGGCCTGCCGATGACCGGTGTGAAAACCGCTTTGAATGTAGAGCGCGGAATGGAACTGCTCTCCGCCGCATCGGGGGACGACAGCGATGCCAGCGATCAGGGGTGAGTCTCTCGATCTGCTGGGGGAAAAAGATATCGTTCTGGTCCGCCAGGCGGTGCGTAAAATTGCGCAGGACCTTGGCTTCCGCCTCGTAGATCAGACCAAGATCGTCACGGCGGCCAGCGAACTCGCACGCAATACGATAATATATGGGGGAGGCGGGATTCTGAAGTGGGAGCACATTCGCGACGGAGGCAAGGAAGGCGTGCGGCTGACATTTTCGGACCAGGGTCCGGGCATTGCGGATATCGAGCAGGCGATGAAGGACGGCTGGACCACCGGCCGCGGCCTTGGATTGGGTCTCTCAGGGGCCAAGCGGCTGGTCAACGAGTTTGAGATCGAATCCAGACCCGGCGCGGGCACCTGTGTAACCGTTACAAGATGGAAGTAGGAAGAAACTGAGTAAATTTCCGTATATGCGAATGCTCATTGAATCGAACTGAGCAATTGATCGAGGCAGAAATAGAGTGAGCGATGGACTGAGCGGAGGATTGCCAGCGGCGCCGCTGCAACAGGCGATAGCTTTGTCCGATAGCAGCCAGGTGGGCGAAGCCCGCCGGCTCGCCGGGTATGCGGGGTATCGCGCCGGTCTGTCCGAGCCGGATTGCGCCCGAGCGGCTGTCATTGCGACGGAACTTGCGACCAACGCAATTCGCCACGCAAAGGGCGGGGAATTATTGATTCGCACGCAGGCCGATCCAGCCCGCAAAGCGGTGGAGTTGATCGCGCTCGATCGCGGCCCCGGTATGGCCGACACGGCCCGCTGCATGGCGGACGGTTATTCGACGGCCGGGTCCCTGGGACACGGACTCGGGGCAATCAGCCGATTGTCGTCCAGCATGGACATTTATTCGGTGCCCGGCCGTGGTACCGCTGTCTATTCCCGGGTTGAGGCGGCGCAGCGCCGGACGCAATCAAGCCCCGAAGACACGGAGCAGTGCGCAATCAGCGTTGCCGCGCCAGGCGAAACCGAATGCGGCGATAATTGCCGAGTGGCGCGCTCCGATGGCTTCGTGGCAGTGGTGGTAGCCGATGGCCTGGGCCACGGTCCGCTGGCGGCGCGGCCGGCGAACGAGGCCGTCGAGGTTTTCGAGAAATCGCCATTCCAGGCGCCCGAAAGCTATTTGACCAAGGCTCATGAAGCGCTGCACGGAACGCGCGGAGCGGCCGTGGCTTGCGTGCGGGTGGACCTCGGCAGCCGCACGCTGCTTTACGTGGGGGTTGGCAACATCAGTGCGAGCATCGTGGACCACGACACGCTGAAGGAAAAATCGCTGCCCTCGCATAATGGAATAGTTGGCGTTCAGATGGGGAGAGTGCAGCAGTTCGAATATCCGGTGCTTGAAGGCGACCTTCTGGTGATGCATTCTGACGGCCTGACGTCGCGATGGAAACTGGCGGATTACCCGGGACTCGCGTGCCGGGCGCCTGCGCTGGTGGCGGCCGTTTTGTATCGCGACTTCAAGCGGAGTCGCGATGACGCCACCGTCGTCGTCGTGAGGTTGAGATGACGTCCGATCTTGTCGGCGATCAAAAACAGCAAATCGCTCAAGAGATGCTCCGGCTGCGCGAAGAACGCGACCGGGCGAACGCCGAAGTTGCCCGGCGCGCCGAGGAAATCGAAGCTTTGCGCGTCGAGCTGGATGAAACCAACCGCGGCGTAGTGGCGCTTTACGCTGAGCTTGACGACAAGGCGATCGCGTTGCGCGAGGTGTCGGACCTCAAGAGCCGCTTCCTGTCATACATGAGTCACGAGTTTCGCACTCCGCTGGGGGCTATCCGCAGCATGGCGCGCTTGCTGCTGGATCGGATGGACGGTGCTTTAACGGCGGAGCAGGAAAAGCAGGTCACATTCATCCAGACCTCGGCCCTGGAGCTGAGCGAAATGGTTGACGACCTTCTTGACCTGGCAAAGATCGAGGCCGGACGCATTTCGATCTCGCCCGCATGGTTCGATTTGGTCGACCTCTTTGCCGCGCTGCGGGGGATGTTCAAGCCGATCACGATAAACGAAGGGGTTTCGCTGATATTCGAAGATCCGGTCGATGTGCCGCGCATTTATTCGGATGACAATCGCTTGTCTCAAATCTTGCGCAACTTCATTTCCAACGGTCTCAAGTTTACGGTGCAGGGCGAGGTGCGGGTGACGGCGCGTTGCGAATTACCGGGCTGGGTGACGTTTGCGGTCGCCGACACCGGCATCGGCATCGCGCCCGAGCACCTGGGCAAGTTGTTTCAGGACTTCGTCCAGGTCGGTGCGCCGGCGCCCACCCGTTTGCGCGGCAGCGGTTTGGGATTGTCGTTGAGCAAGCGGTTGGCAGAACTGCTTGGCGGCGCTGTTGAGGTGCACAGCGAACTGGGCCGCGGCTCCACCTTTTCCGTAACCATACCAAGCGAGTTCAGGGCCGAAGAGGCCCAGGGGCCCGCCCAGCCCGGCGCAGGCGAAGCTGCAGCGGCCGGCGCCGCTGTTGGGGCCAAGGAGCGCGCCGATGAGCGCTGAAGGCCACGGACGGGTGCTGGTCGTTGACGACAACCCGGCGACTCTTTATTCAACCTCGCGTGTGCTGCGCTCCGCCGATTTTGAGGTCACCGAAGCCGCTACCGGAAAAGAGGCGCTGGATCTGGCCGCCAAGGGTACCGATATCGTGATGCTGGACGTGAACTTGCCCGACATCCACGGTTTCGAAGTATGTCAGCGCCTGCGCGGAGACCCGCGCACCGCGCGGCTGCCAATTATCCATGTTTCGGCCACCTTCGTAACCGATGCGGACAAGGCTCGCGGCCTGGACTCCGGCTGCGACGGCTATCTCACCCATCCCGTGGACCCGCCGGTTCTGATCGCCACGGTCAACGCTTTTCTGCGTGCACGCAACGCCGAGCAGGAACTCCGCGAGAGCGAAAGCAAGTTCAAAGCAGTGTTCGAAAACGCGCTCAGCGGGATTCTGATCCTCGATTCCAGGTTTAACTTTATCGAAGTCAACCCCGCGCTCCTCCGGATGCTGGGACGCACCCGGGAGGAGCTGGTCGGCAAGTCGCTGTTCGATTTCGTGGCCGACAAAGACACGGTCAAGGCGCGCGAGATTGCCGCGGAGATCCAACAGCGCCGGACCTGGAGCGGAAGCCTGCCGCTGGTGCGCTCCAGCGGATCCAGGGTTCAACTGGAATGGTATGTCTCGGATTATTTAGGGCGGTCCGTAGCGGTGATCACGGATATTTCGGAGCGGGTGGAGCTCGAGGAAAAGCGTCAGGAACTGTTGGCCAGCGAGCGCGCCGCGCGCACGGAGGCCGAACGCGCCAACCGCTTGAAGGATGAATTCCTGGGCAACGTTTCTCATGAGCTACGCACCCCGCTGAATTCGATCCTGCTGTGGACCAAGGCCCTGCAGCATCGGCCCGACGATCGCGCCCAGCTGATTCGCGGCCTGGACGCAATCGAGCGCAACACCTGGATTCAAACCCAGCTGATTTCCGACCTGCTCGACGTCTCGCGCATCACCTCCGGTAAACTGCGCCTCGATGCGCAACCGACCGACCTCGCAACGGTCGTCAGGTCGTCGCTCGAAGCGCTGTCGCCGGCGGCCGCAGCCAAGAACATGGAAGTGGAAATGTCGCTGGATCCTGCCCCGATTGCGGTCTCGGGCGATCCGGCTCGCCTCCAGCAGGTGGTGTGGAACCTGGTCAGCAACGCGATCAAGTTCACCCCCAAAGACGGGCGTATCCAGGTGAAACTGGAGCTGGTTGACTCGCACGCCGTGATCACCGTCGCGGATAATGGGCAGGGTATCAAGCCGGAACTGCTGCCCTATTTGTTCGAACGTTTCCGCCAGGGCGACTCGGGCAAGAACCAGTCCCAGGCAGGGCTGGGGCTTGGCCTCGCGATCGCCAAGCATCTGACCGAACTGCACGGCGGCACGGTCGTGGCGGCGAGCAAGGGTGAGGGACGCGGCGCGACATTTACCGTCAGGCTGCCGGTGCTGACCGATTCACGCAGTGTATCTCCGGGCACGGCCGTGGCACCCGCGGCTGCGGCCCCCTCCCGTCCCAGCTACGAGGCACTGCAGGGAGTCAGGGTTTTGGTGGTCGATGACGATGCGGACACTTGCGCCCTAATGACCCGAATCCTGGAGGAGGCCGGCGCCGAGGTGGCAAGCGCGAACTCCGCCGATGAGGCCTTGGCAATGCTGAGCGAATTTGGCCCGCAGGTGCTGGTCAGCGACATCGGGATGCCGCAACGCGACGGTTACGACTTGATCCGCGAGGTCCGGCTGCGCGGCTATACCTATCAGGAACTTCCTGCCATCGCGCTTACCGCCTTGTCGCGGCCCGAAGATCGCCGCCGCACCCTGGTGGCGGGTTTTCAGCTACATGTGGGCAAACCGGTGGACGGAAGCGAATTGACCGCGGCAATCGGCGCGGTGGTCGGGCGAACGGAGTTTGCGCGCGAATTACCCGTTTCTCCGATAGTTCCGGACCTGAGTCATGAAGAGCCGCCGCCCGAGCCCGGTCAACATCGCTCTCTGGGAGCGGCGATCAGGAACAAACTGGCCGAATTGAAATACGGAATCCGCGGCCGCCTGAGGTAAACCGCACGGCCATGCCGCCGCGTCAGGTGGCGATGCGGTCCCGACCGCCCGGTAAGTAAAAATTCCACCTTACTAAGCCGCCCGTCCTCGCCGCGGCCAAACCCGGTTCGATAATCCGCCCATTCTTGCTTGGTAATCGCATGCGGTCGGCTTCGGCTCGACAGTTGCAACCTGATCAGCTGCGGAGGAGCAGCCCGTATGAACAAATTCATGGCGGACTTAAAGGCCATCAAGGAGAGGGCGCGCAAGGACATGGAACAGGGCGCCGTGACCGACAACTACCAGGCCGATCGCGCGGCGGTGGTCAAGGTGCTTAACGACGTTCTGGCCACCGAACTGGTATGCGTGCTCCGTTATCGGCGTCACTATTACATGGCCTACGGCATCAACTCCGAGGCTGTGAAGGAAGAGTTTCTCCAGCACGCCAACCAGGAACAGGAACACGCCGATTGGATCGCCACGCGAATTACCCAGCTTAACGGCGAACCCAATTTCAATCCCGAAGGGCTCGCTTCGCGCAGCCATTCCGATTACGCCGAAGGGCGCGACCTGGTCAGCATGATGAAGGAAGACCTGGTGGCCGAACGAATCGCGATTGAATCCTATGCCGAAATTGTGCGCTGGCTCGGCGATAAGGATCCAACCACCCGGCGGCTGATGGAAGATATCCTCAAGACCGAGGAGGAACACGCCGAAGACATGAAGACCCTGCTGCAAAAGAACGCCTAGCTGAATCTTCTTTCTGTCCGGACCCGTGGCCAATCCGCCCGCGTGTCCGGCCTTGGCATGGGGAGGCTCGCGATGGCGGGATTCCAATCTGAACGCGCCGCGCTGATTGTGGCGGGGGGCGAGGGTACGCGGCTGTTGGCCTTTACCCGTGAGATTTTTGGCGAAGAGATACCCAAGCAGTTCTGCCGATTCCTGGGAAAACACACGCTGCTGGAACAGACGCGCCGCCGTGCGCGCATCCTGGTTTCCCCCGAGCGGATGCTGACCGTTTTAACGGCAAGCCATGCCCGCTTTTACCGGCCGCTGCTGGAAGACATGGTGGACGAGCACGTGGTGGTCCAGCCCTCAAACCGCGGCACCGCCCCGGCGATACTCTATGCACTGATGCGGCTCAAGAAGTTCTCGCCCGACTGCACGGTCGCGATGTTTCCCTCCGACCACTTCATCGACGACGACATCGAGTTCATGCGTCATGTTGCGGCGGCTTACCGCGCCGTTGACGCGCGGCCCGAAGAAACGATCCTGCTGGGCGTCGAGCCTACCGAACCCGATCCGCAGTACGGCTGGATCGAACCGGGTGGTTTTCTTGCCAACCAATCCGAGCCGGTAAGGCAGGTGCGATGTTTCTGGGAGAAGCCGCCGGCCGCGGTCGCGCAGCGCCTGATGCGCGACGGCTGGCTGTGGAATAGCTTCGTGATCGTGTCACGGCTGTCCACATTCCTGGGACTGTTCCTGATCGCGATGCCGGACTTGTACGAATCATTCCGCGCCATCGAGCCGGAACTCGGCACACCGTCAGAACAGATGCGGTTGCGGCGGCTTTACGACCATCTCCGCTCATCCAATTTTTCCGATGAGGTGCTGGCCAAGTGCCCTTTCAACCTGGCCGTGCTGCAGGCGACCGGTGTGGAATGGAGCGATTTGGGCGATCCGCGGCGCCTGACCAAACTGATAGATCGATTCGAAGCGCCGCCCTCCTGGTACTCGGCGCGGTTTGAACGCAAACCGCCCGGGACATTTGATCCGCAAGGCAGCGAAAATCTCTAAGGCCGGGGCGGTCAACGGTCGCTGTCGCGATTGGCTTCGGTCGTTCCCCGGCATTGTTCATGTCCGCAATGGCAATCCGTAGCCCCCTCGTCGGCAAGCGCCGATTGACAGTCGCTGGAACAGAACTGCTGTCCCAGTTCGGTTGGACAAGTGCAGAGGGTATGACGGCATTTCATGGCTTGTTCTCCCTTCCAGGATCTTAACACCCGGGCCGATCCGACACGTAGAGGAAAGTTGAGTCGCGCCGCCTGCGGCTTCGCACCGAGGATCGTTGCAGGGGCCGATGGCATCAAGTATTTCAATGGGAAGGGGTGCCGCGGCCCATCATTATCCGACGCTTGCTTACGCAGGCGACAACCTACGAGAGGCAGATAGTGGAATATCGCAATCTGGGCAGGTCAGGTCTCAAGGTCTCAACCGTCGGGCTGGGATGCAATAACTTCGGCATGCGGATCGACGCCGAGGCGGCGCGGGCGGTGGTCTCGCGCGCGCTGGAAGAGGGTATCACGCTGTTCGATACCGCCGACATCTACGGCGGGCGCGGCGCGTCGGAAGAAGCGCTCGGCAAGGCGCTGGGCAATCAGCGGCACAATGCAATCGTCGCCACCAAGTTTGGGATGCCATTCGGCAAGGGTCCATATATGCGTGGCGGATCGCGCCGGTACATCTATGGCCAGTTGGAAGGCAGCCTCAAACGCCTGAACACCGACTATATCGACCTCTACCAGATCCATCAGCCCGATCCCGAAACGCCCCAGGAGGAGACACTGGAGGCGCTCACCGATCTGGTAAGAGCCGGCAAGGTGCGCTACATCGGATGCTCCAATTTTGCGGCCTGGGAACTGGTTGAGTCGTTGTGGGCTTCAGACCGCAGGAATCTTGCTCCCTACGTCTCCGCGCAAAACGAGTACAGCCTGCTGCAACGATCGGTTGAGAAAGAACTCGTCCCCGCCTGCCAGAAATTCGGGGTCGGGATTCTGCCGTTCTTCCCGCTGGCGAGCGGATTGCTGACCGGCAAGTACCAGCGCGGCGTCGAACCACCCAATGACACCCGGTTCGGCCAGATGAAGCAGCTTGGCGAGCGCTACGGTACGGAGGCGAACTGGAACGCGCTTGAGCGGCTCAAGGAGTTTGCGCGCACGCGCGGCCACAGCATGCTGGAACTCGCGATGAGTTGGCTGGCTGCCAATCCCTGCGTATCAAGCGTAATCGCGGGCGCTACCAAACCCGAGCAGGTTACCGACAACGCCAAGGCGGCCGATTGGAAGATGAGCGCGGAGGACCTTACCGAGATAGACAAGCTGCTCAAGCAGTAGGGTCGTTTTTGGGGGGCTAAAAATCAACCGGCAGTTTGAGGTAATCGCGATAAATAAAATCGCGATGCTCAACGATCCGCGGTGTGACGGCGCGCTCAACCAGCGGATGATGCCGCTCCATCATCTTGCGCTGCGCGGGCGAGATGGTGGGGATCCACTCGGGAGGCGGCAAGCTGAGTCCCAAGGAAAAGGCCGCCCAATAAACATCCAAAGCCGAAAGCCGATCGCCAATTAGAAAGCGGCTCGCCCTGGCGCGCTGCCGCGCAAGCTGCGCGTCGAGTCCGCCCAGCACTTCCGCTGTGCGTTGCGGCGCGGCCTGCGCGGCGGTTGCGTTGTAGCCGTACTTGTTGCCAAGGTATCGGCTGTATTCGAGTATACTCTCCCAATCTTTGAAACGGTGATGTTCGAATCGCTCGCTGCCAGTGAACCGCTTGTGCAAAGCCATGAGGCGCTGCGACCATGCCAGTCCGTTTTCGCCGGCGATCTCGTTGATATAGCCGAACATCAGGATGCGATCTTCGAGCGCGGCGGGAATCAGGGCCGGCTCGGGTTGGAGCCGCTCCGCCAGATAGAGCTGCTCCAACCAGGAGCTGCGGGGACGCTCGTCATTCCACACCGCCACCGGTACGCTGGTCTGCGCCGACCATTGCTGCAGCTCGGGGTCGGGACCGGGCATCTTGGGCGCAACCCAGACGAACGGGAGTTGCTTGACGTTCAAGATTTGCTTCAGCGCCTCGGACCAGGGCGAAATGGAGCCGGGCGCGAGCACGATCCTGAGTCCATTCATTTCTCTGGCCTGTGCGATGGTAATGTATTCGGCCATAGCTTTTACGGATGCCGGTTATGATCGATCTATATTTCTACGACACGCCAAATGGCTATAAAATAACTATCTTCCTGGAAGAGGCGGGACTACCCTACCGCATCATTGCGTTGGATCTTACCCGGGGTGAGCATCTCACGCCCGAATATACGAAAATCAACCCCAACAACCAGATGCCGGCGATCATCGATCGGAACGGGCCCGGCGGCAAGCCGTACAAGGTTTTCGAGTCGGGTGCGATCCTGCTCTATCTGGCCGAGAAGGCGGGCCAGTTGATGCCCACTGAGACAGGACCGCGTTATGAAGTGATTCAGTGGCTCATGCTGCAGATGGGGCGGATTGGACCGTTCTTCGGCCAGGCGGTTGCCTTTCGGCGGATGGAAGAGCAAATCCCGTTCGCGGTCGACAAGTTTACCAAGGAGGCGCGGCGGCTGTTTGGCGTCCTTGATCGGCGGCTCGGCGAGGTTCCATACCTGGCTGGAGAATATTCGATCGCCGATATCGCCACGTTTCCATGGACTCGAGTCCACGAGCGGCAGGGAATCGAGCTTGAAGAATTTCCCAACGTCAAGCGATGGTACGACGCGAT
The DNA here is from genome assembly GCA_035262365.1 of Binataceae bacterium (SeqCode). GTDB lineage: Bacteria > Desulfobacterota > Binatia > Binatales > Binataceae > JAJPJA01. The sequence continues at coordinate 20,961 of DATFSZ010000071.1, read as the reverse complement.
CGATTCACGCCCGGCGGTGCGCCGCGGCCTCGCGGTCACGGTCAAGGGCAAACCGCAGGACGCTTAGCCGCTAAGAATTACTGAGGTGACGCGATGCTGATACCGCCGTCAACCATGATCATCTGGCCCGTGATGTAACCCGCCTCCTCAGTGCACAGAAAGCCCGCGGCTCCGGCCACGTCGGACGCTTTGCCCATGCGTTTGAGCGCGGTGCGCTGGCAGGTGATTCTCACCCGCTCGTCGTAGCTGCCCTCCAAGCCCAGCGCGTAGCGCGAGGATTCGGTGTCATAGAGTCCCAAACCCAGCCCGTTGACGGTGATGCCGCGCGGCCCGAGCGCGAATGCCAGGCTGCGGACGATACTTTCCATCGCCGCCTTGGCGACGCCCAACACTTCAGTGGTGGGCGTGGGATAGCGCAGCGTCGTGTTACCCGAAATCAATACGATGCGCCCGCCATCCGCAATCATCCCCGCCAGTTCCTGAATCGAGATAAGGAACCCGCCCACGTTCATCGCCATCGTGCGCCAGAAGCTGTGTGGCTTGACGGTCAGCAGGGATTTGGTAGTGGTCGAAACCGCGTTCATGATGAAGATGTCAAGCCTGCCCAGTTCAATGGCCGCCCGCCGCACCATCGAGCGGGTCTCCTCCTCGTCCTCCAGGTCGGCTTTGAGCAGAACCGATTTCGGGGCAATGCTTTGAACCTGCTTCAGCGCCCGGGCAGCGGCCTCATCGTTGTGCGCGTAGTTGAGCGCCATCGTCGCGCCCATCTTCGCCAGGGTCAGCGAGATCTCCAATCCCACGCCCCTGGTCCCGCCTGCAATCAGCGCGGCCTTGTTTTCCAGGCTGAACATAGTTGGTTCCTTGCTTGTTATCCCTTGTGAGAATCCACCACGCCGGTGGAATCGGGGAATAGCGTCCAGCTCGCCCCTTGCTTGATCCAGCCGCTGGAGGCCCACGTTCCGCCGTCGACATGGATGTTGATTCCGGTCACCCAGGCCGACATATCGGAGGCCAGATAGACAGCCGCGCCGGCCACGTCGTCGGTCACTCCCATGCGTCCGAGCGGAACCACCCGCGCTAGCGCAGCCTCCGCTTGAGGCGTGTGCAGTTCGGCGGTATGTGGAGTATCGATGCCGTCGGGAGCGATGCTGTTAACCCGGATGCCGAAGCGCGAGAACTCCAGCGCCGCGGTTTTGGTAAAGTTTTCCATCGCCGCCTTGCAGGCGCTGTAAACCGAGTAGAGCGGGCCTGCCCGGCTCCCCTCGATACTGGAAATGTTGATAATTGCGCCGCGGCGTCCGCCCTCGCTCATCGCCTTGACCGCGGCGTGGGTGCAATTGAGAAGGCCCACGAGATTGAGCTCGATCGACCGCCGCCATCGCGCCTCGTCCATTTGCATGAACTCCTTGGGGCGTGCGCCTCCTGCGTTGTTCACCAGGATATCAACGCCGCCGAGGTCGGCGACGGCCCGGCCAAACATCGCCTTGACCTGGTCCAGGCTGCGGATGTCGGTGGCGATCGAAATTGCCTTGCGGCCCAGCTTCTGCACTTCGGCTGCCGCTGCGTCCCCGGCTGCCGGGTTGAGATCGGCAATCACAACATGAGCGCCGAACTTCGCGAAGGTCAGCGCGATACCCTTGCCAATTCCGTCGCCGCCGCCCGTAATAATCGCGACCTTGTCGGTCAACAACGCGCTTGAGGGGTCCACCATGCACCTCCCGTCCTGTCGGACATAATCGAAGGCTCGCTTCGGGATCTAACTGCAATACTTGCCCGCTCGATGCAAGCCGGGCCAATCGAGGTGATGGCGGATGAAAAAAACAGCGCCGAGCCGGGTAACGGCTCGGCGCTGTCAGTGGTATCCGATGGACTTGATCCACAATGGCGCCACACAGCCGGCGCGCGTCTGTTCAGTCAAAATCCCTGAACGGCGGTCGCTGCTTGGTCAGGGTGCCGCTTTCCAAAAGGTCCAGATCGGTTCCCGAGACCTCTATTTTCCTGTCGGAGACCACCACGATCGCCGCGTTGTTGAGCATCGGGTTGGAAGGCGATGGGCAGGCTCCAAAGAGAGTCTTCGTGGTAGTGAAATGAATCGTCAAAGTGCCGGTCCCGTCCGGATTGACCGTGTACGAGCCCTTGAGCGAGCCCACGCACCCGTTAGTGCCGTCGTTAACGGTTTCGGTCCCTGCAACGATATTTCCGGCTCCATCAGCCGTTAAAACGCCGGTCCCGTCGATGGTGCCGTGGAAGGTGGAGGCGTAGGTACCACGTACGTTTTTCACGGAAAAGCCAAACCCAGCTCGACCCATGGAGCCATACAGCGCAACCGCCGCCACTATCAACGCCATTCCCAGTCCTTTCTTCATTTCGTGATCTCCTTCGGCGCGAATTACCCTCGCGCTGGGTTGAGAGATACTTTTAGTAATAGTTCCATATCGATATGATCTACAAGCGATTAGCGCTGAATATTAGAGCTAGGAAATAACCGCAATACTCGTAGGCCATGCTGGTTTGAGTAAAATTGCGTTTGGCCTAGATTAGAAGATGATGCGCATGTAATCAGCAGGGCCGATGACCGGTTGAAGCAGTTTGACCGCCCCCCCGCAAAGGGACTCGCAGATTCGAATAATTGGCTGGGGTGGGCCGCAATAATTACCGCATTCACATTCTTGACCGGCAGCTTGTACTCCATCGTATGAAAGGGCCCGGTCGAAAAAGCCCGCACCTGATAACTTTTGGCAGACGGTGCGCTGGAGGATGAGCGAGTAAACATTTGGCAAACCCTTTGCTTTTAGGCTGGCGGGAGCCCTGTAACTTTCCTCACGTGACATCGTCATGCCGAGGAAGAGGAGAGCGACGTGATTTATCTTTTGATAGCGTTTGCGGCGACTCTGCTCACTGGGTGTGCTTCCCGCAACAATTTCGAGGAGCGGCCATTTTTCCAGCAGGAGTACGAACTTGAAAGCCACGGCCGCAAGACCTGGTTTGACCGTCTGGTCGAGTTCGATCCCGGCCGCTTTCACGTCGATGTGGCGCGGGACTTCAACAGCAATCCTCCCGCTCGCATCGCGGTCCTGCCCTTTACCGACCAGGGCAGCGCCAATTACGTGGTGGACAAGATCCCGCTGACCTTCCGCACCAAGCAGCAGCGTTACGACTGGTCATGGACCGACGCGCAGCGCCTGCGCCGCGCGATACAGGGATACCTGGCCCAGCGCGAGTTCCTGCTCGCCAACCTCTACGGCGTCGACGCGATTGTCCAGGAACATGGAATTGACAACATGACGCAATTGGAGGGCGTGTCGCCGCGCGATCTTGGCGCCTGGCTCGACGTCGACGCTGTGATGTATGGCAGCGTGCTCCACTACGAGGCATATTACTTTGGCCTGGTCGCCGCTTGGCAGGTGGGGATCCATATCAGATTGGTGTCGAGCCGCGATGGTGAGACGCTGATCGACGCCAGCGGCAGCCGCTGGGACGTCAACGTTCTGCCCGCCCTGGACGTCCAGGACATCGCCATCAATTCCGCCGAGAACATATTGCAGTTGCGCGATATCAACCTCGCCCGCGCTGAAGAGGAAGCTTGCCGCGAGGTTGTAAAGCGTATACCGCGCTCGCAGCGGCTGATAAACGAGATGGCCGTGGATGCGCGTGAACGGGAGATACGCCTCGAAGCGCGGCGCCCATCGCCGCAGCCTCCTTCAGTGCGGACGCCGGCGCTGCCGCAGGAGTCCTATCCGGTTATCCTCGATCGGCCCGGTGACGTTCCGGTTAAGAATTGATTACGAAGCTCGGGCAGGCCTGATTTCCCTGCGCCGGCGCACCTATAGTTAACCTCCGGCTTCAGCCCCCGACACGGCCTTGACGCTCGCGGCGAAATAGGCGAGCATTCGCGGATTCTGAGTTATAGCGGAGGTTATCGTTGAAATGACTGTAAAGCGGTATTTGGGCGCTTGGGCGGCGGTGGCGGTGGCTGTCTGCTTGCTCGGCTCGGTTGCGGCGGCGCAGGAAAGCGCGCCGACCCAGAAGCAGTTGGATATCGCCGCGCTGCGCGCCCAGCGTAAGGCGGTCGTCGGCGCGAACATGAAGCTGACGAAGGAGCAGGCGAAAGCGTTCTGGCCGCTCTACGAGCAGTACGAAGACGCGATGGACAAGGTCGACAAGCGCCACGCACGGGAAATCAAGGATTACGCCAAGAATTACCAGAACCTTACCGACGAGCAGGCCAATAATAAGCTCGATGAGGTATTGGCGGTGGCGCAGGCCCGGGTGGATGTACAAAAAGAGTTCGTTCCGAAGTTCCGCGCCGCACTGCCCGGAATCACAGTGACCCGGTTTTTCCAGGTGGATAACAAACTGCACGCGCTGGTGCAGTGCCAGATCGCGCAATTGGTGCCGCTGGCCAGCAAGCCCGACGCCGGCGAGTAAGAAGAAGGATTTCGCGCGCCCACGTCCCCGGCGGGCGCGCACACACGCTCAATTCGGCGCGACCCTCAGTCTTCCTCTCTCTCTGATCAGGATGGTCAGGGAGAGGGGTAGAATCGATAATGTCTGCTCGAAGCAGAGTGCCATCCTCACCCCCCGAGTGATTTGCGGGCAAATCCCGGCGACCTCTGCCGTTGCCGCGGACTCATCCGCAGGTGAGGGCGAGGTCAGGAAAAGGCTGCAGGTTCGATTCTGTGACTTGTGACGCCGCAGCGCTGGGCGCTACTTGCCCTCACGCGCGAAACGGCCGGCCGCGGCGCCCGCGATACGCCCGAATACGGAACCCGACATCAGGCCGGTGCCGCCCGGGTAGTTGAAGTAGAAAATTCCCCCGACCAATTCTCCGGCCGCGTACAGCCCCGTGATCGGCAGTCCATCGGTATTGATCACACGGGCGTCGCCGTCGATACGCAGGCCGCCGAAAGTAAAGGTGATGCCGCAGGTGACCGCGTAAGCTTCAAACGGGGGCGCGTCGATCGTATTGGCCCAGTTGCTCTTGTCCACCGCCAGTCCCCGTGTGCACAACCCGTCCTTGATATTCGGATTGAAGGGCCGATCGGAGAGCACGGCGGCGTTATACGCGCGCACCTCGTTCAAAAAGCCCGCCGCGTCAACGTCTTCGAGCTTGCCGGCCAGCTCCTCCAGCGTGCCGGCGCCGACCTTGGTGACACGCTTAATCCGGTATTCGTCGCGCAGCAGATGCGCCACCTTGCGATCGAATACCTGCCAGGCAAACTGGCCGGGCTGTTCCAGGATCACGCGGCCGTATTTCGCGTAGGTGTAATTGCGGAAGTCCGCGCCTTCATCAACAAAGCGGCGGCCGTGAGCGTTGACCATTATGCCAAACGGGTAGCTGTGCTTTTGAAAGCCGTCGCCGACAGCCAGGTCGCCGAACTCCGGAGCGTTGCGGTCCCAGCCCACCGCGTGACATCCGGACCAGTTACCGTAGGGCATCGCGCCGGCCTCCAGCGCCATCCGGATACCATCGCCGGTGTTGAACCGGGTGCCGCGCACCTTGGCCAGGTCCCATCCGGGGCCGAGGTAACGTGCACGCGCCTCGGCGCTGGCCTCAAAGCCGCCGCTGGCCAAGACGACAGAGTGGGCCGCGGCGGTAATGGTTCTGCCGCCGGTTTTGATCATGACGCCGCGCACGCCATTGTCGTCGTGGACCAAGGCGCCGGCGCGGCTGGCATACCAGACTTCGATTCCATTGCGGGTGGCGGCCGAATAGAGTGCGTCGACGAGGCCGGGTCCGCCGCCCCAGGCTTCCACCGTCAGGCCGCCCCAGAACTTGAAGCGGCCCTCGACTTTGAACGCCTGCCGGCCGTAGATAGGAGCGAAACGGATTCCCTTGCCGCGCATCCACAGCATGGTCTGGAAACTGTTGCCCACCAGCGTCTCGGCAAGTTTCGGATCCGTGCGGTACTGGGTGACGCGGCAGAGATCGTCGTAAAACTGGTCCGCGGTGTAAGTGCTGAAATCGGTGATTGCGCGATCTTCCTGGGTCAGGTCCGGCATCAAGCGCATGAGGTCGTCCACGCCGGCGTACGCCACTCGCATCGCACCGGCGCTGAAACGGCTGTTGCCGCCGCGCTCGGATTCAGGAGCGCATTCGATCAGCAGCGTGCGCGCGCCATGTTCGCGCGCTGAGAGCGCAGCACACAACGCCGCGTTTCCGCCGCCAACGATAATCACTTCGTAGTCAGAGGTCATGGCATCGCGCTCCGGCGCCGGCGCGTCGATTCGCCGCGGGCGGCGCAAGATACGAAATATCTGCAGCTTAATTTATAGCGTCGCGTCGAAGGAAGAGCGCGCCGGGTGTGCCGTTTCAAGGCACGCGCGGCGCGCTTGGGGAGGGCTCACGAAGCGATTCTATTAGTCGTTCAGGAAGGGCAAGCGGAGCAGTCAGGTGCGGTCAGGTTCAACACGATCACGCCGGTATCGGAGGAGGCACTGGGAGCAATCGCGTTAGAAAAGGGTTTGGGCTGCACTTTCTGTACGACAACGCGGTCAGCTGAAACGCCGCGCTCCTTCAAATATTCCGCCACCGCCTGGGCCTGGCGATTTAGTTTCGTGCGGTCGCCATGGGCGCTCACGGAGACGAGAGTATCCGGGTACTGGCGAAGCAGCAGGACGGCATAATCCAGCACCGGCTTCGAACTCGGCTTGATCGTCGCGCCGGTTCTGCTGACATCGATGTCGTGCAGGATCAATCGCTTCCCAGCGATCATCTCTGGAGCCGATTGCTGAGGTGGCGGTGAGGCTCCGAGTATTTGCAGTTGCTGCGCGTGCGTTGGACCCGCGCTGGCGAACATCGCGGCACACACTCCCGCAGCGATCATCAGTAAGGATTTTGGGACTGCGGCTTTGAACGACATCTTATCCACCTCCTGCGCCCGATTGCGCAATCGCGGATTTGCGACTGCTGGAATCCGGCGATGAACGCAGGACTACGAGAAAGCAAGCGCCATGCCGGTTTTGGTGATACGCAGAATGGCGCTTTTTTTCGCTGATAATTCCAGCGATGTACGGTTTCAGGCGCCGCTCATCGTCAATCGTTGTGCAGGATAGGCGCTGTGTAAGCGGCAGATTTTGCAGGTTGGAGCGGTCTATTCCGGACCGTGCAACTATCCGAAAATTACACGGCAGAAGCCAGGCCCGTTGTAGGCTATAGCGGCCTTAAGTAATCAGGCGGCGCTACTCGATGTAGCAAAGTGTGTGTGGCAGAGTGCTCTGCCACACGCTGCCAGTTCAGCTTGCCGTCTGACCGCCGTCGATCGCGAATATTCCGCCGTTGGCGTATGACGACTCGTCGCTGGCCAGGAACAACGCCACCTTGGCGATCTCCTCGGGGGCGCCGGGTCGTCCGATAGGAGTGTTCGAGCCCATCGATTGAACGGTGACTTCCCTTGATTTCTGGTAAGCCGCGATTCGCTCGAGCAGCGGCGTTGCGATCGGACCGGGGCAAATCGCGTTGACCCTGATGTTGCGCCGTCCGTACTCCAGCGCCGCCGTCTTGGTCAGACCGATTACACCATGCTTGGCGGCCGCGTAGGCGCATCCGCCCCTGACGCCCGACAGACCTGCGGTGGATGACGTGTTGATGATCGAGCCGCCCCCCGCCTTGATCATATGCGGAATTGCGTACTTCATCCCGAGCCAGACACCGCGCAGATTGATCCCGATGACTCGCTCAAAGCCCTCCAGGCTGAATTTCGCGGTCAAATTGGCCTCGCCCTCGATTCCCGCGTTGTTGTAGATGATGTTGAGCTTGCCGAAGCGCTTGACGGTTTCCTCGACCATCTTTTCCGCGTCGGCTGGATTGGAGACGTCCGCTCGCATGCCGAAGGCTTTTCCGCCCCGGTTGGTGATCTCTTTGGCGACTTCATTTGCCGCCGCCTCGTCGATATCGATGGCCGCGACCGCCGCTCCCTCGCTGGCGAACAGCAACGCTGCCGCCTTGCCCATTCCCGAAGCCGCCCCGGTAATCAATGCCACCTTGTCAGCCAATCTCATCTGCGTCTTGACCTCGTTTCCTTGATTTGATTCTGCGTCAATTCCCGCGGCACCTGATTCGTCCTTGCTTAAATCGCGGTAAACCCGCCGTCCACCGGCAGCGGGATACCGGTTATGAATGAAGCGGCGTCCGAGCATAGCCACGCAACCGCTTCACCGATCTCTTCGGGTCGTCCCAGGCGTCCCATCGGATGGCCTTTGGTGAAGACCGCGCGCATCTGCGGCCGCCGTGCAAGACCCGCCTCGACCATCGGAGTCTCGGTTACACCAGGGCAAACGGCGTTGATCCGAATGGGGATCTTGGCGTACTCGACGGCCGCCGTGCGGGTGAGTCCGACCACGCCATGCTTGGCGGCGCTGTACGCGATTCCCAATGGATTTGCGCCCAGACCAGCGATCGATGCGGTGTTGACGATCGCGCCGCTCTTCTGTTTGAGCATTTGCGCTATTTCGTACTTCATACACAGCCAGACCGATTTGAGGTCGATGCCGACCACGAAGTCCCAGCATTCCTCGGTGCTGTCTGCTGTGCGCGCCTGATCACCGGCCACGCCGGCGTTGTTGAAGGCACAATCCAGGCGCCCATAGCGCTTGACCGCCTGCGCGACCAAGTCCTCCGCCGCGCCGGGCTTGAGCACGTTGCATTCGATGTTGATCGCCTGCCCGCCGGCTTTTTCGATCATCGCCGCGGTTTCCTCACCGCCCTTGCGGTTTAGGTCCGCAATCACCAGCTTCGCCCCCTCGCGCGCGAAGATCAGCGCGGTGGCGCGGCCGATTCCCGATCCTCCGCCCGTAATGAGACCCACCTTGTCCTTGAGTAGAGCCATGATGCTTATCTCCCGTCCGATTGGAGCGCATGTTCGAAGCGCATCCGGGCCGAGACAATCACACACGCGCCCGAGTCACAAGCGGACTGCGGACCGCATATCAATTGTGCGCTGGAACGAAAGAGGGAAGGGCAGGCCGATCTTCAGGTTGACACTTTGGCAGCGCCGCCGCCGGCAATCACCTGGGCGATCACGTCTTCGATGAACGGTTCATCCAGGGGCGCCTTGAGCAGCAGCGTACGATACCAGATTGCACCGTGGACCATGTCCATCGCGACGTCGAGGTTCAAGTCCGCGCGCAGCTCGCCGCGCTTCACCGCCCGTTCCAGGATTGTTTGTAGAACCGTGCGGCGCTGCATCAGCAGACGCTCCTTGAAAGCGTGCGCGAGTTCAACGTTGCATTGCGCCTCGGCCAACAGGCCCGCAATCGCTGGCCGGGAGAGCTGAGTGGTAAAGAACGCACAGATGTGGGTTAAATAGTCGCGGAAATCTTCGACGAAGGAACCCTTGTCGGGCAGCGGCACCTCGCGTGCGACCACCGCCGCGCAGGCTTCCATCAGGACGGCCGCCTTGGAGGTCCACCAGCGGTAGATTGTCTGCTTGCCGACGCCGGCGCGAGCCGCGATAGCTTCGATACAGACGTCTGAGTAGGGGCGCTCGTGAATCAGCTCGGCGGCCGCGTTCAGGATCGCCTCATGCGCCCGTTTGCTGCGCCGGGAGGAGCTGCTGGATTCGGCTCCGGCGGCCTCGGGAGGGTTAGTCAGGTGACGCTCTGTCACTGCCATCGTAATTAAATCTTAACACACATATTAGAATTGTGGGGGTAGATAACATGAACGCAACGGCTCGTCTAGCGTCGACGGGCCTTTTTTAACGATTTCAAAAAAGTAGCTCACTCGGCAGGAACCACCCGTCACCTTCGACGGCCATCTTTCTCCGAAAAATATTTTATAAGACGAGACGGACCGTCTTGACTAGACGAGACGTAGTGTCTAGTTTATACCCTGTGATTCAAGCAAGGAGGATAAGTGACAGCCGGCCGAGGCGTGGGGAAGGACGGCCGGCAACCGGGGGAAGGGAGTTCAGTACGGTGTCTTCAGTTGCGTTTGGGCAGAAGTCAAATCTCGCCGGGTCCTTGGTGGAACAGAAGCCGCGCCCTTATGACGCGATTCCAGCCATGGTTCGGGCCGAGCTCAACGCCGATACCGACCGCGACGTATTGGTCCGGATGCAGCATCTGGCGCGGAGGAAGCTGATCCGCCAGCCGGACATCACCGACGAGGAGATGGCCGATTACCTGGCATTGGCGGAGAACTGTGAGAATTTCGAGCAGTGGTTGAACTTCCGGCGCGGGAAGGCTGAGCTGGGACCGGCGCGTGGCGCGGTCGCATGGGCGCTCGGGACGCTGGCAATTGTGGCTGTGCTTACTGCCGGCCTGATCGCCGCGATCGCGATTTCGGTTTCAGGACTCTAAACCGGCGACAAAGGAGACTGTGTAAAGGCTGCGCTCGGCAGGGCCGGGCGGGCAAAGGAGAAAAGCAATGTTGATTTCATCGATGTGGATAGGGCTGGGTGTATTGGCAACCATTCTTATGGCGGCGAACTGGTATATCTGGGAACCGCGCTATCGGACTTCTGATTCTTACCGGCTCGACCCGGCAGACCGCCAGGTAAAGCCGCATGACTACCACGTCCAACTGCCGACCGCGGCCTAACGCCGAATTCTTCAGTCAGGCCGCGGATTTGGGCCTTGTCTAATATAGGCGATCTCTCCAAACAGACCGACGCGCGGCCTGCTAACGCAAGTCGCGCGCCGGGATATGCCGCAAACGCGGCGCTCAACCGATTGAAATTTGACTGAATCCGCTGGCCCATTCAAACTTGGCGGCTGAAGAGGTGCCGCAGGTTTGGAGGAGCTTCATTTCTGTTCGCGGCGTAGTGAACGGATGTGGTTCGCTGCGCGAGCCACCGCTTTGCAATCCGAAGTTCGGCGCTGTTGGTGCTGCCACCGCGCCACGCGGCTGCCGGTGGCGGCATGAGCGACGTTTCCGCAAATTCCGCGGCCGTGGCGGTTGCGCCGGCGGCGGAGGAACCCCAGCATCCCAGCCACAAGTGGGTCATCGCGGCCTCGGTGATGCTGGGCACCTTCATGCAGTCGCTGGACATTTCGATCATCAATGTGGCGCTGCCGCACATGCAGCGCAGCTTCGGCGTCAAAGTCGATCAAATCACCTGGGTGGTGACCAGCTACCTGATTGCAATCGGCGTGGTGCTGCCGATGACCGGATGGCTGGCGGCGCGCATCGGGCGGCGGGTTTACTTCATCGCGTCAATCACGTCCTTCATGCTGGCCTCCGCCTTCTGCGGCGCGGCGCAAACCCTGCCGCAGATCGTGATCGCCAGATTCCTGCAGGGCGCGGCCGGAGCGGCGATGCTGCCGTTGGCCCAGGCAATCTTGCTCGAATGCTTCCCGCCTTACGAACACACGCTGGCGATGTCCACGCTGTCGCTGGGCTCCGTAATGGCGCCCGTGTTCGGGCCCACCTTGGGCGGCTGGATCACGATGCACATGAACTGGCGCTGGAACTTTTACATCAACGTGCCGGTAAGCGCAGTGGCGGCATTGATGGTGTACAGCTTCGTGCACGACCCTTCGCATCTGCGCAAACGCACGGGCGATGAACGGATCGACTACCTGGGCCTGATCTATATTACCGCCGCGTTCACTCTGTTCGAATTCGTGATCAGCCGCGGGCAGAGCGCCGGGTGGTTCGCGGCGCCGTGGGTGCGCTACTGCTCGGCGCTGACAGTGCTCTTCATCGCTTTGCTGGTGCGCCAGGAGCTGCGATTTCCGCATCCGATCGTAGATTTGCGGCTACTCAAGATCTTCAGCTTCACGCTGGCCGCCTTGCTCGTACCCATTTACACGGCGGTCGTTTTCACCGTCAACGTCCTCAATCCGCTTTTCATGCAGGAGGTGCTCGGTTACGACGCCGAGAAGACCGGACTGCTGGTCGCGCCGCGCGCGGTGGGGCTGGCAATCGGGCTGGTGCTGGTCGGGCAGTTGTCGCGCCGCACCGCCGACATGCGCTACTACCCGGCAATCGGGCTATGGGTTGCTGCCTACGAATTATGGGTGATGTCGCATTGGCGGCTGGATACCGGAATATACGGCCTGACCTGGCCGATATTCATTTTCGGATTGGCGATCGGCGGCACGTTTTCGGTCTTCACCGCGGCGGGCATGAGTGAAATCCCGCACGAGCGCCTGGGCTTCGCTTCCAGCCTGTTCAACATCATGGCCAACCTCGGGTCGGCCACCGGTATCGCGCTCTTCAGCAGCATCCTTACCGTGCACCATCACAACTATCTCGCGAAGCTGACTGCCCACGCGATGAATCACGTACCCGCAGGCGCCGCCGTGGGCGCTGCCGTCCGGACCGCCGGCCCCATGGCGTGGCTGCTTTCATACAATGAGATTTACCGGACCCTGATGTACGTTCTCATGATTGTCGCACCGAGCTGCATGCTGCTGAAACGCCCAGCCAGCGGCTCAGGTCTTGAAACCGCTATCGAATGACGGAGTGACGGCCGGCTCTTCCGGACCGACTGCGGGATGTCGGCGCAGGTCTGACCGGAGTCCCGAACAGGCGAGAGGACTCTTCATCATGGAGCACTCCCTGCGCCCGGATTGAAGAGTCTGGAACGCCTCAACCATGCCGCTGCCCCGGTTTTGAAGACGATGCGAGTGCGCCGCTTGCGTGAAAGAATCGTTCCCTTCAATCCAGCGATTCGTACACCGCTTTGATCAGCGCCTCGGCGCGCGAATCGATTAGCAGTCCCGCGCCCATCTTGTTCATCGTGTAGCCGATGCCAATCTTCGTGTCCGGGTCGGCGAGGCCAATTGAGCCGCCGGCGCCGGGATGACCAAACATCTGCGGGTTGGGACCCAGCGAAGATCCGGGCAGCGGCTGCGAGAGTATGAAACCCAGCGAGAAGCGCATCGGGATCGTCAACACCGCATCGGCACCGCACGATTGTTCGGTGTAGCAGCGCTCAATACTGGGCGGTGTCAGGATGCGCACGCCATCAACTTCGCCGCCGCGGCTGAGCGCGCCATAAACGCGCGCCAGCGCCCGCGCCGTGGTATGGCCGTTGGCCGCCGGGATTTCCGCACCGCGCCACTCGCGCGAGTTGACCGTACGCGGCGCAATCAGGTCGGGCGGATTCATCATGGTCTTGGCGGCAACCGACTCGGGGTCCTTCATCATTTCCAGGAATGGGTTGGGTTCGCCGGGCGCAGGCAGGGGCGCCGGAATTATCGAAGCCACGCGCGCGTCGTGCTTTTGGTCAAGTCCGATATGGCAATCCAGGCCCAGCGGCGCGGCGATCTCATCGCGGAAATAAGTGCCCAGGCTCTTGCCGCTAATCCGGCGAACCACCTCGCCGACCAGCCATCCGAAGGTTAGCGCATGGTAACCATGGCGCGTCCCGGGCTCCCACCACGGGTCTTGTTCGGCCAGCGCGGCGGTCATCGTCTCCCAACTGAACAGCGCCTTGGTAGGAAGCGGCTTTCGGATTGCCGGCAAACCAGCGCGATGGCTTAGCAGGTAGCGCACCGGCAGGTTCTGTTTGCCTGCCTGCGCGAACTCCGGCCAGTACTTCGCCACCGGGGCGTCGAGGTCGAGCTTTCTTTGCTCCACCAGGCGATGAGCGCACATCGCCGTGAGGCCCTTGGTAGTCGAGAAGACGTTGACCAGCGTGTCGCGTGTCCACGCGGTGGTCTTTGCCACGTCGGCGAAGCCGCCCCAGAGATCGACCACCGGCTTGCCGTCAAGCGTTACGGCCGCAGCCGCGCCGACTTCGCCGCGAGAGGCGAAGTTCTCCGCGAAGGCCTTTCTGACGCTCTGGAAACGCGGTTGACAGGTTCCCTCGATCGGCACGTTCTCGGACATGGCTGCTCCTCCCGAATGGATCTATCGGCCGCGCGCAATTTATCTCAAGTCCTTGCGTAGCGCCAACTATCGCAGGGGCAGGGCGAAGACTATCCAGAAAGATGAAATTGTCGCGACAAGGTAGATGAAAGGCGGAGCCTGGAAGATTCAACCTGGTTGTTCAGTCACTTTCAGCAGGCAGGTCGAACAATGCGGATGCGGCTTCGGCGGTTTGGGGATCAAGCGCGCGCGGTTCCAGGACTATACCGTCACCCAATCGGTCGGTCAGGATTTTGAACGCGGCGAGGCGCGCGAACGGTTTATTGTTGGCGGGCACCAGGTGCCAACGCGAGCGTTTGGCCGAGGTCTCCTCCATCATGTCTTCGATCGCATCTTCGTATTCTTTCCATCGATTGCGGTTGCGAAAATCCTCGTACGACAGTTTCCATCGCTTGCGCGGATTGGTCAGCCGATCCTTGAAGCGGCGAACCTGCTCCTCCGGCGTGATGTGAAGAAAAATCTTCACCAGCCGGATTCCGTCATTCACCAGCGTCCGCTCGAATTCGTTGATTTCCCGATACGCCCGCTTCCATTCGTGCGCCTCGGCGAACTGTTCGACGCGCTCGACCAGCACGCGGCCGTACCAGGAGCGGTCGAACACCACGATTTGCCCCTGCCCGGGAAGCTTTTCCCAAAAGCGCTGTAGATAATGCTGGGCGCGCTCGCGGGCCGAGGGCGCCGCGATCGGATGGACCTTTAAGCTGCGGGGATCCAGCGCCCATCCCAGACGGCGCACGATTCCGCCCTTGCCGGCAGTATCCCATCCCTCGAGCACGACCACGGCGCGCTCGGGTGTTCCAAGGTAGGCTTGCTGCACGAGCTGCAAAGTATCTTGCATTGGCTTTAGCCGCCGCTCGTACTCCTCGAGTTCGACCTTGGGAAAATCCGAGATAGCGGCGAGGTGGGGGCGCTCTGAAACGATGAAGTTTGCGGTCTTCATTTCGGCTTTTTGTGGCGTGCTTGCGCTCGAACAACCTTAAATCGGGCCGAGCCGTCTGCGCAACTTCGAGAATCTCAAAACCGTCATCGCTTTGACCCGGCCACGGGACATTTTGTAACGTTGGCCAACCCAAGGAGATGATAGCGATGGCAACGGGAAGACAGGCGGGCCGAGTAAGCGTCGTCACCGGCGGCGGTGGAGGAATGGGGCTCGCGAGTGCGCGGCTGCTGGCCACGCAAGGAGCGGTAGTGATCGCCGACGTCAGGGAACGCGAACTCGAGGCCGCCGCGGGGGAGTTGCGCAAGGCTGGGCACGAGGTGACCCCGGTGTTGTGCGATGTATGCGACGCTCAGCAGGTGGCGAGGCTGGCGCAGACCGCCGCGGGTATCGGGCAGGTGCAGGCGTTGGTGCACACAGCGGGCTTGTCGCCGACCATGGCGGACTGGCGCCGTATTATGAATGTCAACCTGGTGGGCTCCGCACTCATCGAACAAGCGTTCGCCCCCTTGATGGCGAATGGCGGCGGTGCGGTATTTATAGCTTCGATGGCCGGGCACACCGCGATGAAGGGTGCTGCCGCCTCTGCCGTACTCGACAATCCGCTGGCGCCCGATTTTATGGCCGAGATTGATAAGGTTGCCGGTCCTATCGATCCTGGTTCGTCCTACGGATTGTCCAAGCAAGGCGTCATCCAGTTGTGCCAGCGAGTGGTGCAGGCGTGGGCCAAACGCGGTGCGCGCATCAATTCGATCTCGCCGGGTCTGATCGACACCAGCATGGGAAAGCAAGAGTTTGCGCATCAGGAAATGATGGCGATCATGCTCCAGAAGACGCCGGTGGGTCGCTGGGGAACGGCGGAAGAAATCGCCGAGGTCGCGGTTTTTCTCTGTTCTCCGGCCGCGTCGTTCGTGACTGGAATCGATATCCTGGTCGATGGCGGGATGACCAATGTGTTGATGCGCGAAGCGCGCGGCCTGACATCTTAAGGAGCATTCAATGAAATTTGGTCTATTGGGGATTCTTCAACTCCCACGGCCCTGGAATCAGGATTCTGAGCTCAAGCTCTTCCAGGAAGCGCTGGAGCAGGTTGAACTCGCGGATCGTCTCGGTATCGAGTACTTGTGGCAGGTCGAACATCATTTCCTCGAGGAATACTCGCATTCCTCGGCAGGCGAGAGTTTCCTGGCGGCCGCCAGCCAGCGCACCAGGCGGATGCGCCTGGCTTCGGGCATCACGCTGCTGCCGCCCAAGTATAACCATCCGGTGCGCGTCGCTGAACGCGTGGGGGTGCTCGATCTCTTAAGCAACGGCCGCGCCGAGTTCGGCACCGGCGAGTCCTCGACCTTCGCCGAACTGGAAGCGTTTCATGTGTCGCGCACCGAAAAGCGCGCGATGTGGCGCGAGGCTTTGGTCGCGATCTGCCGCATGATGGTCGAAGAGCCGTTCCGCGGCCACGACGGCAAGTACTTCCGGATGCCGCCCCGCAACATCATTCCCAAACCCATCCAAAAGCCTCATCCGCCGGTGTGGGTTGCCTGCTCGCGCCAGGAAACGATCGTGATGGCGGCGCGGCTTGGATTGGGCGCGGTCACGTTCGGCTTCCTTTCCCCGGTCGATGCACACAAATGGACCCAGGATTACTACAACACGCTGGCCAGCGATTGCCGTCCGATCACCTACCGGGTCAACCCCAACGTTGGATTCCTTTCCATGTTCGTGTGCGGGCGCGATGCGCGGCGCGTTGGCCAACTGGCCGCCGCGTGGGGCGAATTTGGTTACGGCTTCAGGCATTTTTACACCGACGGTGTTCATCAGCCGGGCAAGACCAGCGTGATCGAAGAAGGACGCCGAATCGCCGCGCAGGAACCGCCACCAGACCCTGCAGCCACGGCGGCGCTTGCCGCCTACGCCTGCATGGGCACCCCCGAGCATATCCGCAAGGTCCTGCTCGAATATGAGTCGGCGGGAGTTGACCAGGTGATTTTCATGCACCAAATGGGGCGGCTGCAGCACGAGGACATTTGCAGCGGTCTGGAACTGTTCGGCAAAACCGTGCTGCCGGAATTTATCGAGCGCGATGAGAAACGTTCGCGGGAGAAGGCCGCGCAACTCGAACCGACGATCGAAAAAGCGATGAAGGCCCGCATTGTGCCGCCCGCTCCACCCTATGACGAGCAGTACGCTTTTCGCGCGGACGGAACCCGGATCCGACATTTCGCGCACGAGCCGGAACCGGTCCGTCCCGCAGCGCCGGCGCCGAAGAATTAGCGGAGCGCTTCGGAGCGATTTGTGAGGGCACCGAAATGACATCGCAGCAACGGCAGGGATGGATGATGGTGGCGGTGCTGTTCGTGGTGATGGCCATCTTTGTCGGCTGTCTGGATTCGATGGCGGTTCTGTTCACGCCCCTGCTCAAGCATTTCGGCTGGAGCCGCGCACGGCTCTCCGCCGTGATGTCCGTGATCTCGATCGCGCTTGGACTTTCCACCCCGGTGGCCGGATGGTTCGTCGATCGGATTGGGGCGCGTGCAGTGATTGCGGCCGGCCTGGCGATTTCCGGCGCCGGTCTGCTGATCGCAAGCCAGTCCAACTCGGCGTTCGCCCTGGGCGCCGGATGCGCGCTGTTCGGGGTGGGCGGCGGCGGCGCGTCGCTGGTCTCCGCCTCTTATGTGATCGCGAACTGGTTCGGCGAAAATCGCGGCATCGCGATGGGCGTGATGATGATGGGTACATCCACGGGCGCCGCGCTGGCCGCGCCGCTGGTAAGTCACGTGGTGACGCGTGCGGGAT
Organism: Binataceae bacterium (SeqCode); assembly: GCA_035262365.1. Classification (GTDB taxonomy): domain Bacteria; phylum Desulfobacterota; class Binatia; order Binatales; family Binataceae; genus JAJPJA01. The sequence goes on along the minus strand of DATFSZ010000071.1, from coordinate 3,409 downwards.
GGCGCTGGGGATTCGTCGCGGAAGCGGTAGCGGTGCTGGCGGTCGCACTGCCCTTGGCCGCCGTCCAGATTCGAACCCGCGACGACCGGGCCGACGTCCACGGTCTCGCACCGGTGCGGGCGCTCGGCGGAGTGGACGTGGAACAGGCGCTGCGCACCCGATCGTTCTGGCTTTATTGCCTGATCCTGGCAATGTTCGGAATCGTCGGCGCGGCAGTCAATTTACATCTGGTGACGTTTCTGCTGACCGACGGCTTTCAGGCAACGCTGGCGGCCTGGGTGCTGAGTACGTACTACATCGGCGCGACGGTGGCCAAGCCGATCCTCGGCGCGATGACAGACCGGCTCGGTGTACGCGGCGGACTCTGTTTGGCACTGCTGTTCATGGGCACGAGTTGCGCGCTGCTACCGCACGTCGGCGACCATCGCATCGTCTTCATGCTGGCCGCCACCTACGGAATGGGGATCGGCGGCCCGGTTGCGCTGATGCCGCTATTGGGCGTCGAGGCTTTCGGCCTCAAGCGCTACGGCACGCTGATGGGCTTGGCCGGACTGGTGCAGATGGGTTCCGGATTTATCGGTCCCGTCGCCGCCGGCGCGTTTTTCGATCGATTCGGTTCGTATAGTCCGGTCTTCACTTTGCTCGGTGTAATTCTGGTGGCAACGTCGCTTCTGCCGTTTGCGTGCGGCAACACCCAGCCGGAATCTGACCGGTTGTTGGCAGCCTGATCCACCGAGGCGCCGCCGCGCGATTGTATCCATCGGCATCATTATCAATCTCAAGATCGAATTTGTGTCGGTCCTCGACGCAGGGCTGCTTGCCTGAAACTTGAACGACTGTTACGGATCAGTGGTCGAGCTTGGGATTCAGCGATGTCGAAAGCGAGGCTGGCTGGTCTGATCATCTAAACGCGGTGTGAATTGAATTCTGCGGCCGCGCGTTGTTCGGGACGCCACTTCAAAAAACGAGCACATTCGACGCTGTTGATTCCGGCGGCTTGCCGATCGAGGGCCGGCAAGTTGGCGCCGTCAACGCTTATCGCGGGACCATCATGGCAGAGCGCGGCCCTCGCTAAATCAAGGCCGGAGAAAGCAAGGATGAGAAAAAGTTTCTGTTCGATCGCGCTGGCGATGGTGCTGGCGTCGGGAACGGCGGCGATGGCCCAGCAATTCGACCGCAAGGCTTATGATGAATTGGTCGACGCCAATTCAGCCGACACGATTGCGCCGGGAACCAAGATAACCGTCCGCAACTGGACGCAGTACAAGCGCTTCATGCCGATCTGGATGCAGGTGGCGTTCAGCGGGAAGATGCATTTCCATATCGCGGACAGCCCCGAATATACCGTTGAAGTGGGTCAGACCGGAGATTACCCGGTTCCCAAACCGGCGCGCGACGATACCGAGAAGTACGCGGGCCAGACCAAGTTGACTCCGGCGTCCACCGGCGGTTTTGGTTGGGATGGCTACCGCGCCGGAATCCCGTTCCCCAATCCGCAAGAGCCCAACCGCGCCGTCAAGATCATGTACAACATGTGGGCCGGAACCTATGCGCCATTCCTGGTTCATCTGTACAGCAAGAACTGGGAGACCGACAGCTTCGGCAACGTAACGCCGGTTGAAACCGACGACAGCTTCTATCGCCTGATGGGGCTCAGCGATCCGCCGTATGCCCAGGACCTGCCTGATGCCGGCGGCAATATCGTTGCCAATCGGTTCGTGCAGCTCACTCCCGAGCAGGCGCGATACACGACCGCGCTGGAACTGGTATCCAAAGATCCGGCCCGGATGACAGAGGAATATGTCTTTCTGCCCAGTCTGCGCCGCTCGCTGCGCCTGTCCAGCGCCTCGCGCTGCGCACCGATCCTTGGCACCGACTATCTCGCCGATGACACCGATTGGAAGCCCGCGTTCTTTGCGCCCGAGTTTTATGGCGAAAAGAAGATCCTGGTGGCTGTCGCCGAGCCCAAAAACGCCTATACCGTGGAGTCACGCCTGGGCTATGCCGGCGGCGATTACAAGCCTGGCGCCGCGTTCCCCGGCTGGCCCAAACCCGGTTACAATCATTGGGAAGTGCGCAAGACTTACGTGATCAACATGAAGCCCCTGCCGGCGCTGGGCAGCGGCTACTGCTATTCGCAGCGTATCTTCTATGTTGACGCGCAGACCTGGGACGGCACGTCCAACCTCGAGAACTACGATCGCAACGGCAAGCTGTACCATACCACCTGGAGTATCCACGGTCCGACCACGGTGCACGGCGAGCGGACGGTCCTGTCGCGGGCGTTTGCGTTCTCGCTCGGCATGGACTGGCAGAACAACCATGCCTCGCCGGACATAGGCTATGACCTGAAATTGGACAACGACGCTCCGGGTGAATACACCGAGTCCGGCATCTATACGCCGGGCGGATTGTCGCGCGTTATGAAGTAGCCTCGTTTCTTTCGATTCCTGCGCGGGCGTCCCGAAAAAGCGGGGCGCCCGCGTCATTTTCCAGATGCACCAGCGCTCGGAAAAAAGCTCAAGTACCCATGTAACAAAATCTCTTACACGACGTCTAAAGAACGTGCTTAGATCTTATGCAGTGTCCGTATTGCGCCGATCGACGACGGGTCTACTTTGTATCGCACTGGCCGCGGTATTTGCGGCCTGCACCGTTCAGACCTATGCGAACACTTTCAGCGCCCCGATTGGTGCGCCGCCCGCAACCGCAGCTCAACCGCAGGACGGCGGTGCGCCGCCGCCAGCGACTCAGCGGACAGTGGCGCTCCCGTTCAGGGGGCGTTTAATCGACGGCAACCCCAAGGCCCTCCCGCCCGCGGTTGCCGCCTCTTTGTCCGATTCCAGCCCGGTCATATTCAACTATCGCGAGGAGCTGACACACGACCATTACACCGTGCCGCTTGCGCTGTCGGCTTTCGACCCGCTTACGTACGTCGGCTATCCGCTGGGCCATTACGGCGTCACTGCGTTCGCTTCGCTGGGTGTCAGCCAAGGCGATCGGGTGCTGGGCGACTACACGGCCAAGGTCCATTTGTCGCGTGACTATACGCTGTACTATCAACCGACCTACATCGAACTGGAGCATGCCGCAAAGGCCGCCGTGCGGGAGAAAATCGATAAGCAGCTCTATCACGACGCGGACCATATCGCGCAGGAAGTCGCGGCGGCGCAGGGCCGCTGATCACTTTGGAGCGACGCCCCATGCGCTCGGCGATTATCGTATGGTGGTTGCTGACGGCGATTATAGCGGCGGGATGCGCCGTTCAGGGCGACTCGTTCAAGAAGCAGACCGCTCCACCGCAAGAGGCGGAAATCTACCTTTACCGGCCCTATAGCTTTGCCGGTTCGCTGCTGCGCCCGCCGGTTGTTTGCGGTGACTCAGTGGCGCGCATCGGGCCCGGCGGCTA
>DATFSZ010000070.1:0-89850 GCA_035262365.1 Binataceae bacterium (SeqCode) | reverse complement strand
TTGAGCTGGGTCTTCTGCGCCGCAAGGGCGCCCTTGAGGTCGTCGAGGCTGTAGATCGCTTTGGTCAGCGGATCGAGCCCGCGGCCCTGATCGTTGCGGAACTTGAACACGTCAATCAGCGTGCCGCGCCCGACGAACTTGTTGGCCCATTTGTGGATGCTCAACTTCGATTCACGGCCCGACTTGATGTCGTCCTGGCTCACGCCGTTGTAAAACCCATGGCGCGGATGGGCCACATGCGCCAATCCGTCCCACTGGCTGCCCTCCTGCGTGTTGTAGTTGTCGAGCATGTCGTCATGCCCCCACACCTTCCCGTCCGCCCCCGCATGCCTGATGATCTTGTGCCGGACGATCGCGCGGCCAAACAGCGTGGGCTCGCCGTAGCCAACCTTCATATCCAGCCGAAAAACTTTGCCCTTCTGCACCAGGCGTGCGGCCTCGACCACGCCCTCCGGAGTCAGAAAGTTTAGACATCCAAGCTCGTAGTCGTCGCCGAACAGGCCCCAGGTTGAGGTTGCGGGCGCGTCCTTTTGCGCCGGCAGTTGCGAGAAACGCGGGAGTTTTTCAAAGTCGATTTTTGCCATCGGCGTAGCTCTCCAATCCAGGCAGCCGCTTAAGCCGACTGGGTTTTTAGGAATTCCAACAGTATGGAGTTGAATTCGGAAGCCTTCTCGAAATACACGGAGTGGCCGCCGCCGCGTACCAGGGCAGTGCGTGCATGGGGGACACGCCGCTTCATCAAATCCATCGTTGAAGCCGGGATTAGCAGGTCCTGATCGCCCCATATCAGCAGGGTTGGAATGCGATGCTCCACCAGCGCGTCGGGCGAAAAGCGCAGTCCGAACAGACCTGCCAGAAGCTTCTCGGGAAGGTTGTTGAGACGGTTGATTTCACTGTACAGGAAATGCAACGCCGGCTCGCGTTCGCCGAAGTCCGGAGCAAGCGCCTTGGGTATCAACCCGCCCGACGCGCGCGGCGCGATACGTTTTTGCTCGGCGTACACATCGGCATCGTCCATCCCTGCCGTGGTATCGCACAGCACCAACGCGCGGGTGCGATGAGGATACGTCGCCGCAAAGCCCAACACCGTCCATCCGCCCATCGATTGGCCGACCAGCGCGGCCTTGTCAACTTTGAGATGATCGAGCAGCACGCGCAGGTCTTCGACAAAGGAGTTGGCGCCAGGCCCGTCCTCGGCCTCGCGCGAGATGCCAAAGCCACGATGGTCGAAGGTGATGCACTGATAGGCTTTGGAGAGCGCCGGGACCTGCTGCCACCAGCTCATGTGACTGCCTCCGCCGCCGTGCGCGAGAACAATGGCGGGTCCCTCGCCGTGCGTTTCGTAATAGAGATCGATTCCGTTTATTCTTGCGTGCGGCATCTCCTATCTCCTCGAAAGCGCCTGGAGTTCTTGCCGTATCGAGCCTGCTTAACGGTCCTGGTTTTTGGTATTGAGCAGCGTTTTGGGAACGCCGAAACGCGGCGCCCGTTTTTCAGCGAATGCTTTGACGCCCTCTTTGATATCCGCGAGGCTGTACATCCATTTGGTGGTTTCATCGGCGTCGCGCAGCACGGTTTCCAAATCGCTGGTCAAATGTTCCATCAACATCCGCTTGGATTGCGCAATGCTGATCGCGGAGCAGTTGTGCGCGATGTCGCGAGCAAGCTCGCCCGCACGGGCCATCAACTGATCGTCCGGCACGATTTCATTCAGGTAGCCCATTTTCAGCGCTTCTTCGGCGCTGATCATTCGCCCGGTCACGATCAGGTCGACCGCGTTGGTCAAGCCAATCAGCCGCGGCAGGAAGTACGCAGTGGCGTCTTCGATCGTCAATCCGCGCCGCGAAAAAATCGTTCCCAGCCGGGCGCTTCGCGCGGCGATACGGAAGTCGAAGTAAAGCGGCATGGTAAAGCCGATGCCGGCCGCCACGCCGTTGATCGCGCCGATAACCGGGGTGCGCAAGTCGCGCAGGTAGGGCAGCAGGCCCGGTTTGCGCGGCGGCCTGGGCGGCGCTGCCGCAGTCGCGGTTTGAGGCTGCGCGGGTTGATCGGAACCGGCGGCGCGCCGGCCCACCAACGCCATGTCGGCTCCCGAGCAGAACGCCTTGCCGATGCCGGTGAAGATTATTGCTCCGACATCGTTGTCGTTGTCGGCGTCCTGGATCGCGTCGCGCATCTCCCGGCTCATGGTCGGCGTCCAGGCGTTGTAGGCCTGCGGCCGATTGAGCGTGATCGTGGCCACACGATCCTCTTTGCTGTAAATGATCTCGCTGTATTCCATTGCTTGGCTCTCCCTGAGATAACCCGGGGCTGAGGACAGCCGACAGAACGCTATGATTGCCGGGCCGGCATTGTCAAACCGCTGGCCGTGCGGCAAATCGGCGCCACGGAGGCGCTGCCGCGAAGATCATCCGCCGCGGAACGGGCGTTTTTTGAGCGTGACCGCCACGTTCATCGTTTGTCCGCCCCGCTGCAGGGTGACGCTCACCGTCTGGCCCACGGTCTTGCTTTCGATTACCCGATGGAAATCGGAATAGCTGCCGACCGTATCGCCGTCGATTGAAACAATAACGTCGTTGATAGCGATACCCGCATAGGCCGCCGGTCCATTCGGCATCAGATATTGCACCATCGCGCCGCCCTCGGCCGACGTCACAGTTAGACCCATCCATCCTTTCGGTACCTGAAGGCTGGGGTACACGGCACGCACCCCGGCAACGGTCCGAGCGATGTTTTCAATCTCCTTTTCTTGTTCAAAGTCTGCGGCGCTGCCGCTTAGGTATGCGCTTCCATTCGGATCGACGCTTACGCCGATGGCGCCGAAGCCGCTCGCGGCCAGGCGCTCACGCAGCTGCGCTTCAACGAATTCGGGCGGACGCGGAGCGCGCCGCGGACGCACCGCTGCCCGATACCTGACGGGCGGACGCAGCGCCCTGGGCGGCCTCGGCGCGAATGTAGTGCGCCCGTATGGCATGGGCGGCGGCACCCATCGGTTCGTGGTCAGCGAGGGGGCCGGCGATGCCGCCGTTATCAGCCATGCAAGCGCAGCCAGCGTCGCGGCCGCGGGCGGCGCGACCAGAAGAAGCAGAGCTCTAAACCGTGCCCCTAACCCCAACCCTTGGCGGGCAAGCAGCCTGATGCAAGTGCGGCGCAGCAGCAGACTGTTACCTTCCGCAAGCCCAACCACCAGCGCTGGGAACAACAGGTAGTCGATCAGCACGCTGGCGAACACAGCGTGCAGACCGAAAATCGCAATCAAGCCGACAATCAGCGTCGTGCCGCGCCTGCGCGGCCGCCTTGCGACAAGCATGATCAATATGGCCAGCGGCACCCAAACGCTGATCAGATTGGCTACCTCCCTGACCAAGGCAAAGGTGACGCCGTGCAGCGCCCTGGAAACGGTCATGCCCGCGTGGGCAAGCAGGATTTCGCCTCCCAGCGCGAGCATGCCAACCCCCACCCATGCGGCCGTGGAGAGCAAGCGCACGCGATCCAGCACGGTCTGGTTGTCGGCCGCCTCGATCACGACCGGGATCGCGACGGTCTGGCCGGAATGGTCAAGGACAATGCGGATGTTGGCGTAGTATCGATGCCCCCACATCACCGACGACGAGTCGAGAGCCACCCTTAGCTCAGCCTGATTTTCGCGAATCCGACTCGGTGACACGCGCAGCAAATCGGGCCGGTCAGTGTCAACATGCGCTTCCAGGGTACCGCGGCCGGTGTTGCGTATTGTGACTGTCGCGCGAGGAACTCCGGCGCCTCTCTCGACTGCCTGGAAGTCCAGTTGGGCAGGGTTCCATTCGATCCTCGAGGCGTCCACTGCCTCCGGCCGCGGTGGCGGCGGATGCGGCTGCGGAACGGGTCCCGGCAGCGGCACGGTTGGGGCCATCCACGGCGCCGGCCTTGGCGGCGCGGGATGTGGAGCCGGTGTTGGAGGATGAGAATTGCCGGAGACCGCCGCCGACAATCGCGATTTGAATTCGGCGGCGCTCGCGGGCCGGCTTTCAGCGTCGTTGATCAGCGCCTGATCGACCAGCGCGCACAGCGCTTTGGGCAGATCGGGCCGCATCGACTCCAGTGGCGGAAAGCTGAACGGCTCGTGCTCCTGCGGGTCGCGCCCGGAAAGCGCATAATGCAGAATTCCACCCAGAGCGTACAAATCAGTGCGCGGCTCTGACAACCCACGATACTGCTCGGGGGCCGCATAGCCGGGTGTCCCGTGCACGGTCCCACGTTGCACCTGGAAATGGCGCGCGATGCCGAAGTCGATCAGCTTTACGATTTCCCCGCCGCCGGTGGCGGGCGCCAGCATAACGTTGTCGGGTTTCAAGTCGCGATGGACCAGGGACGGCGTAAGGCTGTGCAGGTACTCCAGCGCTTCCAGTATCTGCATCGAAATTTCGACCGTGTCCTCAACGCTCAGCCGGCCGTGGCTGGCGATTCGTTGCTGGAGAGTCTGGCCGCGTACGTATTCCTCGACCAGGTAGCATCGGTCGGCCTCATCGAAAAAGTCATAGACCTGGACGATATGGAAATTGCTGAGCCCGGACAGCGTTTCCGCTTCGCGGCGAAACATCGCTTTGCCTTCGGCCACCGCCTGCTGGGTGCGCGCCCCCGGTGTCAGCTCGGCCAACGCGCACAGGCGGTTGCTCAGCCGCAGATCGGCCGCCAGGTACATCTGCTTCTGCCCGCCGCCGCCCAGTTCGCGTTCGATTCGATAGCGGCCTGCCACGACGCGAGCCGGCGTTTGCCGGCGCGCCCTGATGAGAGGAAGCCGTAGAGCCGCCCAGCGCTTCGCCGCAACTATCGCAGTAAGCGCTGCCGTCGAGATTGTCAGAGCTGCAGTTTGGGCACTTCGTCACGCGGCCAGTCCTTTGCGCAACGCTTGATCATAGGCAGCATAGGCGTGCCGATTCCATGCCCTGACCAAACGCGATCAGGTTCGCAGTCTGCCGGAAATGTTTGTAGAATCGCACGCGGCTGAAAACCCGCAGTTGAAGCTAACCGCAGGTTTGGAGGGTCGATAAATGGAATTTGATTTCCGCCCTGAAGAAAAAGAGTTCCGCTCGGAGGTAAGGGCGTTTTTAAAGCGCGAGCTTCCCGACTGGTGGCACGGCCTTTTTTCCGACGACGAACGGGTGCCGGCGCTGACCAGGGAAATCTGCGAAAAGCTGGCTGCTCGGGGCTGGCTTACCATCTCATGGCCGCGCGAATACGGCGGCGCTGCGGAGAACGAATGGAAGCAGGCGGTAATCCGCGAGGAGATGTGGGCGAACGACGAGCCGCGCGGGCCGCAATACATGAACCTCAACTACATCGGCCCGATGATCATGCGGTTCGGCACGCCCGAGCAGAAGTCGCGCTTTCTGCCGCCGATGGCCGCGGGCAGGGTGATTTGGTGCCAGGGGTTTTCGGAGCCTGGCGCGGGTTCCGACCTCGCCTCCTTGCGCACGCGCGCGGATGAGGCCGGCGATCACTTCGTTATAAATGGACAGAAGATCTGGACCAGCTACGCGGACTTCCCCGCCGATTGGTGTCTGCTGCTGGCGCGCACCGATCAGAAGGCGCCCAAGCACAAGGGAATCTCTGTGTTCGCGCTCGATATGCGCACCCGTGGCATCACGGTGCGGCCGATTCGCAGCATGTCGGGTCCGCGCGACTTCAACGAAGTATTCCTGGACGAGGTCACCGTCCCCCGCGACTGTATGCTGGGCGGCAAGAACGAAGGCTGGATGATGGTGGTTGCCGGGCTCTCCTTTGAGCGGGTTGGCGTCGCCCGTTACGCCAAGGCGGCACGCGTGATCGAGATGCTGGTTGAGTACGCGCGCAACACCGTGGTGGACGGGAAGCCGCTATCGGAACGGCCTGACGTGCGCGCCCGGCTGGCTGATCTTTATTGCCGATGCCAGGCGGCGCGGCTGCTCAACTACCGCGCCATCTCGATGCAGGCCAAGGGCGAGGTGCCGGCTATCGAGGGATCGATCGCGCGGGTCCACAACACCACCGTCGAGCAGTTGGCCGGCCAGGTAGGGCTGGAGATAATCGGCCCCTCGGGCCAGCTCACGCAGGGAGATCCGTCGGCTCCGGTTGACGGACGGATCGAACATCAGTGGATCCACGAAATTGCCGCCACGATCGCCGCCGGCACCATCGAGGTGCAGAAAAACATCATCGCGCAGCGCGGATTGTCGCTGCCCAAGACCGACTGACTCAAGGTGCACAAGCGGTTTGCGGCGTCAATTTCAGGAGCGAATGAATGCGGGAGATCAAGTTCAACCTGGGGCTGCCCATAGCAGGATTCAAACGCGCGCAGGCGTGGGCGCAGCGCGCGGAAGAGTTGGGCTTTTACTCGATATCGGTCGCAGACCACATGTTCACCCGCACCAACTTTCTGAATTTCGAACGAACTCCCGCCCAACCGCAAATCGAATGCTACATGACGCTGGCTGCAGTCGCGGCGATCACCAAACGGGTGCGACTGGTGCCTTTTATCACGCCGATGAAGTTCCGCCATCCGCCGTTGCTCGCCAAGATGCTGTCCACGATCGATCAGATCAGCGGAGGGCGGGTGATTGCGGGGCTCGGCGCCGGATGGCAATTGGAGGAACTGGAAAACTACGGCTTCGGTTTCGGCACCAACGCGGAGCGAATCGAGCGGCTGGGCGAAGGGATTCGGATTCTCAAGGCGATGTGGACCGAGGAAGCGCCGTCGTTTGCCGGCCGCTATTACACAATCGACAAGGCCTACAATTTTCCCAAGCCGGTGCAGAAACCGCATCCGCCAATCATGCTGGGCGGTTCGGGCAAGAAGATCCTGGAGATCGGCGGGCGCGAGGCCGACATCATGAACCTGATTGCGGCCGTCTATCAGGGCAGTATCCAGCCAAGCCAGCAGGCGATGTTCGACAACTCGCGGCTCAAGAAGAAAATTTCGGAGCTGCATGATTTTGCCCGCGCCGCCGGGCGCGATCCCGATTCAATCGAGCTGTCCGGCTTTCCGCTGGTCCTGATGTCGGCCAGCAAGAGCGAAGCCGACGCGATGGCGAGGTCGGCCGGCGACGCCTGCGGGATCGATGACCTCGACGAAGTGCGCCGCCTGCCGATGTCGCTTATCGGCACCCCCGACGAAATCAGACGTGAGCTGCGCTACCGGATCGAGGAATTCAACATGACCTATTACATGCTCGCGCTGGGCAGCCCAGAAGCGGTGGAGCTGTTCGCTACCAGGGTGATGCCCGAATTTAGACTCTGAAGCGGCGGTCCGCGCCGATCTTACGCCGCCGCAGTTGTTCGCGCCGTTGCTGCGTTGTGATGCGGCGGACGCCAGGCGGCAGAATCCGCGACAGGTCGGCGACCTTGACCAGCGTGGCGCTCGGCGTGGGGAACGCCTCCGACTCCACCCAGCGCTGATTCACCATCCCGACGCAGTGTCCACCCGTGTCGAGCCAGTTGGGAATGCCCGGATCGAGGTGCGACACGGCGATGCGCACAGAGCCATCATCCTCCAGCGCCGCCTGCTTGCCGTTAATCGACGAAAACCGGTAGCGGTAGTCAACGGAATTCCACCAGTAGTTGGCCATCTCAAAGTTCCAATAGGAGCATCGCGGCGGCGTGACCTCGATCAGCAGCGCTTCATCGGCCTGGATATGCCAGCGGCAGAATTGCAGGGTGCGGTTAAGCGCCGCTTGTGCGGCGTCGCCCGCCCATGCCGGCATTGTCCGCACAAACCGGTTTGGAATGTCGCGGTAATGATCAACCCAGTCCACCCATCGTTTGGCGTCCTCCAGCATCCAGTCGGCCGCATCCTGAAGCCCGCTGATCAAGCGCTCCGCAGTCAGCGGCGGCGGCGGACCGTCATCTTCCTGGCCGACGCGTTCGACCCGGATGGTCATCGGCTCTTCGGTATCCCATTCACCGAAGAACTGGCGGATGAACAGCCGCGCGGAGCCGGGACCGTTGCGCATCCAGTTTTTCCCGTCGGGCTTGTGCGGGCTGACGATGATTTCAAAGCTCCCGTCCCATTCGGTTTTCAGATCGCGATTATTGATTGCGGACACCGTGGAAGCCGGCGCCAGCCCGCGCACGTTGAAGGACACCCATGAGACGGTCCCGCGATTTCCGACAATACGGTAGGTGTGCTCCGCGTCCACCGCCGCCATCAGGTAGGTGCAGTCGGGATTGTCGCCGAAGGATTTGTTGGTCGGCGTCTGCAATTGCCAGAACTGCGGATGGAGCGGGTCGGCAAATTCGAATTTTTCGGCGAGTGCCTTGGAAATATAGCGTGACAGGTACTGAACGCCGGAGGCGCGATCCAGCGGCGTCGGCGGCGCCGTGTCGCGGAAGATGATCGAGCTTGCGCCCTTGATGCGATCGCAGAAGTCGTCCCATGCCCGCTTCAAAGCCTCATCCCAAATTGAATCGCCATAGGACATAGCGTTTTGCTCCTTCGCATTTGGCGGAATCACAGGCTTGAGGCCTGAATCACCATTCAATGATTGACACAGAACGGTCTGCAGGCGATATAGCGACTCGCAACCCTCCGCGTGACGCGTCGCGGCAGTGACGCAACCCTTTGACGCCGACCTCCAGGAGTCGTATTCAAGAAAAAGCAAAATCACCCGGCAGCGGTAGACTCACATGAAGGCAATCGCCAAGACCAAACCCGCGTTCGGAGCTGAACTTGTGGACATTGCGGTGCCGCGTCCGGGACGCGACGAACTGCTGGTAAAGATCGCCGCCTGCGGCATCTGCGGCTCCGACCTGCACATCTACGAATGGGAACTTGGCGCCGAGCGGTTCGCGCCGCGACTGCCCATGGTCCTGGGCCACGAACCGGCCGGCGAGGTTGTGGAAGTCGGCCCGGAAGTGATCGGGTTCAAAAGGGGCGACCACGTTGCGCTCGACCCGTTTGGGCATTGCGGTCGATGCCCGACATGCCTGGGCGGACGATTCAACCTGTGCACCGTGCCAACCACGCTCAGCGGCGCCTTCGCCGAGTACACTATCGCGCCGGCCCGTAATGCGTATGTGGTTCCGGCAAACATGAATATGGAGCAAGCGGCGCTGCTGGAACCGTTCGCCACCGGATTGCACGGCGTGGAACAGTCGGGCGTCAAGGCAGGCGATCGGGTGGTGGTTGAGGGGCCCGGACCAATCGGTCTTTGCACGGCGCTGTCCGCCCGATGTATGGGGGCGGCATCGATTGTGATAACCGGACTGCGGGCCGACAGCGAACGGTTGGAACTGGCGCGCCGCTTCGGCTTCCATACGGTGTGCGCCGAAGATGAGGATTGGACCGCGCAGGTGGCCGATCGCATCGGCGAAGAGGGCGCCGACGTGGTATTCGACGCGGCCGGGATGATGGATAGCGTGCGCCACTTGGTAAAACGCGGCGGACAGTTGGTGCTGCTGGGATGGCCGGCGCGCGACCTGCCTTCCGCCGAAATGCGCTCGCTGTTTTTTCACGGGGTCAATATCATTAGTTCCAGGGTCAGAACGCCGCAGACCTGGCGCCGTGCCATCGCGCTGGTGGCGGGCAAGACGGTGGATCTGGCCCCGATGGTGACTCATCGCGTGGACCTGGCAAACGGACTGGAAGCATTTGAATTGCTGCGCAGAAAAGAGGGAGTCAAGGTGCTGGTGAATCCCGCGCTCTGAACCTGTTCACGAATAAACGGCGGAGGTATTGCGATGCGAAACGGCCATAAAGTAGCCGACACCGACACTCATCAGATGGAGCCCGCCCGAATCTGGGAGCAGTATATCGACGATCGCTTCAAGAGCGCCGCGCCCCGTGTGGGCCGCACTCCCAGCGGCCGCAGCACGATGATGGTCGAAGGGGAGTCGTTCACCGCCGAAGAGGGCAAGTACCCTATGGACTCGCCGGAGTTCCTGGCTGCGGGTGAGCGGGCGATGAAACGTTTCGATCGGACCCGGAAGGCAGGATTCAGCCCCCAGGCGCGGCTGACTGATATGGACGAAGAAGGGGTGGACGTTCAGATCATCTACCCGACGGTCGGTGGGCAACTCCAGGGACGCGAGTTTCACGATACCGAACTGCTAGCGGCCTGCTGCCGAGCGTACAACGACTGGAGCGCCGAGTATTGCAGCGCCGCGCCGCAGCGCCTGCGATGGGCCGCGATGGTGCCGATGCAGGACGTGGATAAGGCGATCGAAGAAGCGCGCCGCGCCGCTAACAACGGCGCCGTGAGCATCTACGTCCGGCCCAATCCGGTGAAGGGACGCAACCTGCATCATCGCGACTACTGGCCGCTGTTCAAGGAAATCGAGCAGTTGGGCCTGCCCATTTCGATCCACGATTCGGGTTCACCCCGGATTCCCTCATACGGCGATCGCATGGAGACGCATACCAGCGGCCATATCCTGGCTCATCCGTTCGAGGCGATGTCGGCGATGGCCGGACTGATCTGGTTCGGCGTCTTCGAACACTTCCCGCGCCTCAACGTGGTGCACGTCGAAGCCGACGCTGGATGGGCGCCCTACTGGGTGCAGCGCATGGAGCAGCACTGGGATTTCAGCGGCAACGCCGAGCATCCGGACATGAAGTTACGTCCGACCCAGTACTTCAAGCGCAACATCTACGTCGCCTGCCGCGCCGACGAGATGACACTGAAGTCTGCCGTCGAACTGCTGGGTGACGAGAACTTCGTTTGGAACTCCGACTATCCGCATCCCGACGGCACCTGGCCCTGGGCGCTCGGCAAACTGGACCAACAGCCGATCGCGGAGACTAGCAAGCGCAAGATCCTGTGGGACAATGCGGCACGCGCTTACCATTTGACTTGATTGGGTTCGCGTCATACCCGGTTTTCCGAAGTGACTGAATAGTGGGGCGTCCGCCCCACTATTCAGGTCTTGTAGCACGCGGCGAGTGCGCTGCGCGCGCCTCGGGCCGCCGCTACGCTTGCCCGGGAAACAGCGCCGCCCGCGTGACTTCCTTGCGCTCGCTCTTGTCCAGCGCCTCGGCCGCGCGTGAAAGCGGAAATTTTGCGTCGCACAGTTCCAGGTACGGATAGCGGTTGATGTGCTGGGTCAGGAAATCGAGCGTTTTCTTCAGATAATGAGGAGGATAGGTGGCGACGCCGTGAATCTCGATCGACTTGAAAGTAATCAGCGACGGCGCGATTGGCGCCGTGAGTCCGCCCGAGATATTTCCGACCTCGATCAGGCGCCCGCCGTTGCGCACCAGGCCGACCGCTTCCACAAAGGCTTCAGGAATACCCGCAACTTCAAGCACCACGTCCGGGCCAATTCCACCAGCCAGCTCACGTACTCGGGCCTGGCGCGCCTTGAGGTCGGGAAATTGGCGCAGGTCGATAACTTCGTCGGCGCCGAATCGACGCGCCTGCGCCAGCCTCAGATCGACGCCGTCAATCGCGATCACGCGGGCGCCGCGCGCCTTCGCAATCGCCATCGCATGTAGACCCAAACCGCCCGCGCCCAGCACCAGCAGCTTCTCGCCGTATGCCAGCCGTCCACGGTCCAACGCCCAGTAAACCTGCGACATCGCGCAGTTGGCGGAGGCAGCGATCAAATCGGGCACGTTGTCCGGAATGCGGTAGAAGTGCTGCTCGGGCTTGATGAAATAGTGAGTGGCGAAGGTGGCGGTGAAATGCGGCGGCACGTCGGGATGAGGAGCGCCCATGACTCGGTTAACGCATCCGGCATGGTTGCCGGCCACGCAGTTGTCGCATCGATTGCACACCGTGTAATAGACCGGCGCGATACGGTCGCCCGTCTTGACCGGAACGCCGGCCCAGTCCTTGCTCACGCCCTCGCCCAGCGCCAGGATTTTGCCGGCCATCTCGTGGCCCGGCATGATCCCCCGCCGCCCGAACTCGCCCCGCCACATGTGCACTTCCGAGCCGCAGACGTTAGTTTGCGTAACCTCCGCCACCAGTCCGCCGGGCACCGGGCTGGGAACATCGTATTGAAAGAAATCGAGCTTGTGGCCTTCGGGAATAAACGCGACCGTACCCTTCATGACGATTGCTCCTCTCGCGGGCTCAGCGGTTAACGTAGGAAATTCGATCCGCTTCGGCAAGGGAGGGTCCTGCGGAGACGTGCCACGGGTTTTCGAACTGTCGAAGCCGGGCCTACGGCGCGGGCGTTCGGTCACCCATCGACGGCGGGCACGGCAACCCGGCAGATTTCTTTGAGGTTTGTTTTGATCTCTGAAGGATTTTCTCGCTGCCGCAAGGGGCGCTCAGAAGCGGCCCCTGCGGCAGCGGATTGCATCATGCCTATTGCTGCGGCAACAGTTCGACGCGCCGGTTTTGTGCGCGTCCTTCGGCCGTGCTGTTGGTGGCCACGTAGTCGGTCTTGCCGTATCCGTGCGGGATCAGCCGGTCGCCCGCAATGCCCTTGCTCTCAAGGTAATTGACCACCGATTCGGCGCGGCGCTGGGAAAGTCTCAAGTTGTAGCGGACGCTGCCGATTGCGTCGCAGTAGCCGTTTACGTTGACGTTCACGTTGGAATGCTGCTTGAGAATGTCTGCCGCTTCGTCGAGAATCGGCACCGCGTCGGGCCGGATGTTGGCCCGGTTGAAATCAAAGTGCACCCCGCGCAGAACGATCCGCTCCTGCGGTGCGGGTGGCGGCGGCGGAGGCGGTGGCGGCGGAGGCGGCGGTGCTTGAGCCACAACGGGCGGCTGAATCAGCGGGTCGCAATAGTAATGGCCGATGATCGCGCCCAGCAGCGCACCTCCCGCTGCGGCGCCCAGGCTCGCTCCGATTTTTACGCCATCGCTGGAATTCTCCGACAGTGTAACTCCTGCCGCGGTACCACCGCCGATGAAGGCTCCGATCACGCCTCCTCCGAGCGCGCAGCCGTCCCAGATCCTCGGTTGGCCCATATTCGCGCAACCGCTGAGCACAAACGCCAGGCACGCCAGTACGCAAATTGAAACCGGAAGCCTCCATGAAGATCTACGCCGCATCGTTCCTCCCATTCGCAAAAATATACCGGATGGCGCTCCCTGGCAGGCGTGTACTGAAATCACGACCGGGGAGTGACCAAGTCCGCCGTTAAATTAGATTCCGTCCGCGGATGGGGATAGCGGATTGCTATTATCGGCCTGTTAAGTTCTGGTTACGGAATTGCGACACGGGAAACGCAATCAAGCCGCAACGGCCGCAGCAACCGCGCGCACCCGAGGACCCGGCTGCCAGCGTCTAGGCTTCAATCCGATACAGTGCGGCCGCGTTGTCCCGAACCAGCTTGCGCGTCTCGGCGGAATCGATTTCCGCGAAGTCTTCGGCGATCTTCTGCCGCGAATAGGGAAAGGTGCCTTCGCTGTGCGGGTAATCCGATCCCCACATCAGGTGGTCGGGATTGATCAGATGGCGGGTCAATAATCCCGGCCGATCGTCCTCGAAAGTGGCCCAGAACTGGCGCTTGAAATAGAACGACGGCGGCTCATGGAGCCGCGGCTGCATCCACTTACGATGGTCTTCCCAGAAGTGGTCCATCAGCCGCAGCACCGGCGCTATCCACCCGATCCCGCCTTCCACCAGCACAAAGCGCAGACCTGGATAATCCTGCGGCACCGCGCCCGATATCAGGTTGACCATCCCGCGTTCCAGCAGGACGATCTTGCCCTCGACGATCAGCGACTGCGGAAGCACGCTCTGGTAGCTGAAGTCCACGAACGGTTCGTCGTAACATCCCGCGTGCATCGCGACCATCAGGCCGAGCTCCTGCAGCGTGTCCCACAGCGGCTTGTAGTGCGAATCATGATATGGGCGTTTGGGTACGCCCGCCGCGATCATCACCTCCGGCATGCCCAAATTCGCGCAGCGCCGCGCTTCCTCGATCGCCCACTGGATTGGGCCCTTGAGCGGCAGCAGCCCGACTGGCGTCAGGCGCCTGCCTTCCGCGCCGCAATACTCGGCGATGTACTCGTTGTACACGCGCATCGCTTCGCGTTGATATTCGGGGTCGGGCGTGGCGAAGAAATAAAGCCCCCAATTCGGATAGACCACCTCGGCGGCGATGTTATCGACGTCCTGGTCGAGCAGACGCAGATGAGGGTCCAACCCTCCCGGCCGGGTGTTTTCATGACGCCCACCGATGCTTTGCTCCAGGATCGGGCGGTGCTTATCGTCGGTCGCCAGCAGCACGTCAGCGTTGAGCGACACTTCGAGGCTGCCTTCCACCACCATGAACTTTTCGCCCCCTCGCATTTGCGCCTGCGGTGCGCGTTCGCGAAAGCGTCGATCCATCCTGGTCACATACAGGTCTTCGGGCTCCACCAAATGACTATCCGCGGAAATATACTTGTACGATTCCACGTCCAGCACTCCTCTTGAATGCGGCAAGTCAGGGAAGGTCGAAGAACAGCACTTCCGCATCCGCGGCAGCGCTCAGCTCGACGCGGTTCTCATCGCTGACCCGTGCGCCGTCGCCCGCCCCAAGTTCGACGCCGCCCACTTTGAGCTTTCCGCGCGCCACCTGGAAGTAGGCGCTGCGTCCCGAATCAATATGCGCGGTGGCCGACTGACCGGCGCTGAAGTTTGCGATATAAAGCCGCGCGTTCTGATTAATCTTGAGGGCGCCGTCGCGCGGATCGGGCGCTGCCACCAGGCGGAACTGCGCCCGCGGCGCATTTCTCTCCAGCGTCTTTTGCTCGTAATCGGGCTTCAGTCCGCCTTTGGACGGCAGTATCCAGATTTGCAGAAAATGCACCGGTTGGGTTGGCGAATGGTTGAACTCGCTGTGAACGATTCCGGTCCCCGCCGTCATACGCTGCACGTCGCCGGCCGGAATGACCGAATGATTGCCCAGGTTATCGCGATGCTCGAGGCCGCCTTCGAGTACGTACGTGACAATCTCCATGTCGCGATGGCCATGGGAAGGGAAGCCGCCGCTGGGGGCAACCCGGTCCTCGTTGATAACGCGCAACACGGAAAAGCCGGTTTGCTCCGGGTCGAAGTAGTCGCCGAAGGAAAAGGTGTGGCGGCTATCGAGCCACGCCAGGCGGGTCGTGCCGCGTTCCTGAGCCTTTCTAAGGGTAATCATAATGCACCTCAGATTACGTTGGCCGCGCGCAGTTGTTGGCGGGCATCGGCGTCGACGCCGAGTTGGTCGAGAACTTCATCCGTATGCTGGCCCAGCGCGGGAGCTGCGCTGCGGATTCTAAGCGGTGTGCGTGACATCTTCGCGGCCGGACCAACGTTCAGCAGCGCGGTGCCGTGCTGCTCGGTGGTCTGCAGCATGTCGCGTTCGATCACGTGGGGGTCATGGGCAGATTGGGCGTAGGTGCGGGCCGGAGCGAACGCCAGTCCATGATCCTCCAATAACGCCGACGCCTCCTCCACGGTGCGCGCCGCAAACCATTGCTCGAGCATCGCGTTGAGTTCGGCGCGATGCGCAAGGCGGGCGGCGTTGGTGGCATAGTCCGGATGCTCGGCCAGTTCGGGGCGCCCAATTGCGGGAGCCAGGAGCTTCCAATGATGGTCGACGAGGATTACCAGCATCACGTAGCCGTCGCGGCATCGGTAAAGATTGGACGGTGCGTTGAACACGAACTCATTGCCGGTGCGGGGCAGCTCCACGTCCATCGCGGCCAGCGCCAGATTGCCGTTGGACTGAAACAGCATCGAATCGAGCAGAGCGATATCTATAAATTGACCTTCGCCGGTGCGATCTCGATGGCGGATTGCCGCTACCGCAGCCAGCGCGCCGTGAAGGCCACCCAGATCGTCGGACAGGAAAATCGGCGGCTTGATCGGCTCGCCCTGGGGCTCGCCGCTGAGCGAGAGAAACCCGCTATAGGCCTGCGCCAACACGTCGTAGCCCGCCCGATGGGAATAAGCGCCGAACTGGCCAAAGCCACTGATCGAGACATAGATGATGTCCGGATTGAGCTGCTTGATACCATGGTAGCCCAAGCCGCGCCGGTCCAGCTTTCCGGGCCGGAAGTTCTCCACGATCACGTCAACATCGGCGGCCAGCTTTAAAAACAGGTCGCGACCCGCCGGCGAGCGCAGGTCGAGCACCATGCTGCGTTTGTTGCGGTTGACCGAAGCGTGCATGAACGACAAGGGCGGATTGGTGCCGGGAAGAAACGGCGGCAGAAACCGTGACACGTCGCCATGCGGCGGCTCAATCTTGAGGACGTCGGCGCCGAGGTCCGCGAGCAGGCATCCGCACATCGGACCCGCCCACGTAGTGGTGGCCTCCAGCACCGTCACACCAAAAAGGGGCCCGCTCAAATCGGCGCGGGCTTCGGCAAAGAAGTCGGCCTTGTTCATGTTGTTGAAATGGTAGCAGCCGCTGCACTGCCACGGGAGAGCCAGACCCAGCCGGCGCGGCGTGACCGGCGACCGAAGCTTCGATGCAGGATTACCCGACGTGAGCGCGGCGGGCGAGTTATTTCTGTTTCCGGGCCAGTATGGATTGCAGACGATCTACATCCACGGGCTTGGTCAGATGATGATTGAAGCCCGCTGAGAGGGCGCGGCGGCGGTCTTCATCCCGGCCATAGCCAGTCAGCGCGATCAGAATCATGCTCTCAGTGTGCGGCAGCGCCCGGATGCGGCGCGCCACTTCGTAGCCGTCCAGTCCGGGCAGGCCGATATCGACCAACATGGCGTCATAAACACCGGCGTCAACCGACTTGATCGCGCTGAGCCCGTCTTCAACGGCCTCGGCACTATGCCCAAAGGACTCGAGCAGCATCACCAGGGTCTCGCACACGTCCGGATTGTCCTCGACGATCAGCACGCGGGCGGCTTGCGACGCTTGTGGAGCCAGCTCGGCCAGGGCCTGGGCATTTGAATTGCTCGACGGCAACATTGGCAGGCTCAGTTCGAATTCTGCGCCGCGTCCGATCCCGTCGCTGCGCACGGCAACGCGGCCATCATGCATCTCGACCAGCCGTTTGACCAGAGTCAAACCAAGCCCGAGCCCGCTGTAGGATCGGTCCAGAGTACTTTCGGCCTGGGCGAACAGGTCAAAAACGTGCGGCAGCATGTCCCCTGCAATACCGACACCGGTGTCGCGCACGCAAACGATCGCCTCCTGCCCGGTGCTCCGTACGGTCACGTCGATTCGGCCACCGGGGGCGGTGTACTTGGCGGCGTTATCTATGAGGTTGAAAACCACCTGGCACAGACGCGCGGGATCGGCCTCTACCCGAATATCGGGCTCAATCGAAAGCATCAGGTCATGGCGGCGCGCCTGGACGAGAAATCGCGCGTCGTCGGCGGCTTGTTCCACGATCCTTCCGAGGAGAACCGGTTTTTTGCGCAGCGAGATGCGGCCCTGGGTGATACGTCCGATATCGAGCAAGTCGTCCACCAGCCGAGCCAGTTGTCCGGCCTGGCGCCAGGCGATTTCCACCGACGGCTCGGCGCCCGCCTCGTTGCGACGCGCGGTGGTTAGCGCGTTGAGCACCGCGGAGAGCGGATTACGCAGCTCATGACCCAGCATCGCCAGGAATTCATTTCTTTGGCGATCGGCCTGGGCGAGCTCCGCGTGCCGCCGCTCAAGTTCACCTTCCAAGCGAACGCGGTCGCTCACGTCGCGGATAAAACACCGCGTGTAAATGAATTTGCCTTCTTCCCAAAGAATGCTGGAATGGATCAGAACCTGTTTGACCGCCCCGTCCTTGCATCGCAGCGCCGCTGGGAAATCGTAGACGACCTCCCCTTGCGTGAGCCGGCGCCAGAACTCCTCAAAGACCTCCGGCCTTTCAAACAGCGTGGCGAGCGGACTGCCGACATATTCCTCGGCGCTGTAACCCAGCATCCGCAACTGAACCGCGTTAGCCCAGACAATGCGCCCGTCGGCACCCACGCGGTGCAAACCTTCGGCCGCGTTTTCCAGGAAGTCGGTCAGCTCCCGCTCGCGCAGATTCAAGGCCCGTTCGGCCTGCTTGCGGCCGGCTGACTCCACTTCAAGCGCCTTCGCCTGCTGCTGAAGATGAATGATGGAGTTCAGCCGCTCCTGCTCCGTCGCCAGTTCCGTGTAACTCTCCGCCGGTGCCACCAGCGCGTGTTTGGCACAAACCTTCAGAAGCACCTCTCCGTCGGTATCAGCGGAGAAATCGTTCAGCGAGTATCCGCAGCACAGCGAGACTTGATGGGCCCTGAGGATGTCGTTCCACAGATCCTCCAGCGCCAGGGTGGCATCGCGCTTTCCCTCACTCCACAGGACCGAAACCATCTCTCCATAGGCGCGGACGTACCCGCGCGGGCTGGCCAGGGCCGCGCGCCGGATGACCTCGCCGACGCTGCTTTTGAACCGAGTCTGGTCCGGCATTTCACCGGCCATAAACTCGGAAAGAACGTCAACCGCGTCCAGCGCCACATACTGACCCCCCTTACGCAGCGCGTCGAGATCCGGTACTCCAGCGATAAGCAGGTTTTCAATCTCCCGGAGATGGGGCGCGGTAGCTATGATGACGCCCGCATCGCCACCCCCGAGGCCATCCCCGATTAAGCGTGCGACGGCCTTTACCAGGAACGACTCGTCCTCATAGAACTGGACGCGATGCCCACGCGCACCAAATCCAGCCGCGATGACCGGAGGCGAGGAGGCATTATGGCCGCGTGCTGAGGTGGCGACACTCAAAGCAGTCCTCCCGAACCGTTAGAAGCCGAGATAGGGAAGGCATTTTTGCCATAAATCCGATCGTACTGACTTCCCGAAGGGACTGACAAGCAATAAGTTTAGTAGGTAACAAAATTTTAGGGGACCAGCCGGCAGCATCCGGCCATTGCATTTTGTAATCTAGAGCCTGAATGGCTGGATTTTCTTACTTGCCGGTTTTAGAAAGCAAACACCAGCTAAGCGCAGTGCACTCGTGCGATAATTCGCAGACTCAAAGAACTTTATGCGTAATTAGATCTGGAAGTCGCCTTTGCGCGGGCGCTTGGTCGGGCGTTTGGCGTCCCGCGCGGCTTCGCGTTCGAGATCCTCGACTTCTTTAAGCACCTGGTCAAGCCGCTGCTTGAATTCGTCGGCTTCGATTCTCACGCCCACGTGGCATTTCTCGCATGTGAAATGAGTCTCGGCAGTTTGCTCGACCTCGCGCACGAGGATCGAGTTTCTGTGACCGCATTTCGGACAGGCGACGTCAACTGTCTCGTCTTCGAACATACCCGGTAATCTCCGGCTCCATTATCCCAAGTTCAAGGGCAAACGGCTACCGAGGTGCGGCGCCGGCGCCGCGGTTGAGATGGCGCATGGCGTTACGCTGAATCATCTGCATCGCATCCGGATGCGGCTGATAAGGCCCTTCCAGGGTGGCGACTTCATCCGCGGTCAGTTGGAAATCCACCGCCTTCAAGGCATCGTCGATATGGTTCCTTTTGGTTGCCCCGATTATCGGCGCCGACATGCCCGGGGTCTGCAGCAGCCAGGCCAGCGCCACGGTCGCGGGACCGGCGCCGCGTGCGGCCGCGATCTTCGCAATCGCGTCAACCATGTCGTAGTCGTCGGGGCGGTAGCTGTCAGCCAGCGGGTCGCTTTCCGCCCGCAGCCGCAGCGCCTTGCCGCTGCGGTCGCGATTGGAGGTGAGGAATCCGCGCGCCAGCGGGCGCCACGGAATCAGGCCGACGCCCTGGTCAATACACAACGGAATTACTTCGCGCTCGTCCTCGCGATAGATCAGATTGTAGTGATTTTGTACAGAAACGAAGCGATGCCACCCGTGCTCGCGCGCCGCAAACAGCGCCTTGGCCAGCATCCAGGCGCTGGTATTGCTCACGCCCAGGAAACGGACCTTGCCCGCGCGCACCACGGAGTCCAGCGCCTCGAGCGTTTCTTCCATCGGCGTCGATAGGTCCCAGCTGTGAACCTGGTAAAGATCGATGTAATCCATACCCAGGCGCCGCAGCGACGCGTCGCAGGCGTCGATAATGTGCTTGCGGCCAAGGCCTGAGCAGTTGGGTCCGCTGGCCATCGCGCCGCCGACCTTGGTCGCCACCACCAGTTCCTCGCGCCGCCCCATCTCGCGCAGCCAGCGTCCCGTGATCTGCTCGCTGACGCCGTTGGAATACATGTCCGCGGTGTCGAAGAAATTGATCCCGCTCTCCAGAGCATGCGCGTAATGCTCGCGCGAATCCTGCTCCTCAAGCACCCACGGCTGCCACGCCTTGCTGCCATAACTGCCGCATCCCAGGCACAGCCGGGAGACGGTCAGACCCGTTCGACCCAGTTTCGTGAACTTCATGAATCGCAACCTATCCGGGCGCGCGCAATTGTCAAACACCCGACGAGGCAATGCAGGCCGGAGCGTTCGCACACTTTATCTTACGGTGCTAAAAAATCGGATGTAGATAGGGGAATAATTAACCGAAGTACGCGAAGACGCAGGCGGAGAGCCGTATGCCATACGATTTGTTGATCAAAAACGGAACCGTGGTGGACGGAACCGGAGCTCTGCGCCGGCAGGCCGACGTCGCGGTGAGCGGCGGCCGCATTGCCGCGATAGGCCGGATCAAGGACGGCGCCGCACGGACCATCGACGCGTCCGACCTGGTGGTCGCGCCGGGTTTCGTCGATCCCCATACCCATTACGACGCGCAGATTTGCTGGGATCCGCTGGTGACCTGCTCATCCTGGCATGGAGTCACCTCGGTCGTGATGGGTAACTGCGGCGTCGGGATTGCGCCGTGCAAACCCGAGGTGCACGACGTCGCCACCTGGGACCTGGTGAACGTCGAGGGCATTCCCTACGAGGTCCTGTCCAAGGGCATTACCTGGGAATGGCAGAGCTTTCCCGAATTCATGGCCGCAGCCGAGCGGCGCCGCACCGGTATCAACGTGGGTTTTCTCGCGCCGATGACCCCCTTCCGGCACTTCGTGATGGGCGAGGAGTCGCTGGAACGCGCGGCCCGCGGCGATGAGATCGCCGCGATTGCGGCGCTACTGCGCGAGGCAATCGCCACCGGCGCGGTTGGGTTTTCGACCACCACGTTCACCCAGCACATCGGCTTCAAAGGACGTCCGCTGGCTTGCCGGCAGGCCAGCCGCGAGGAACTCAAGGCTTACGCCAATGTGTTGCGCGACCTGGGCAAAGGCGCGATCGAGATATCGCTCACCCAGGTTATTGGCGTGCTCTCGGAGCAGGAGTACGCGCTGCTCGATCTGCTGCTTACCGAAAGCACACGGCCAGTCACGTGGCTGACCGTGGTGGTGCGCGACGACAAGGGCACGCATCGCGAAACCCTGCGCAAGGCGGCGCCGCTGATCGCGCGCCGCGGCCTGCCGCAGATCGCCTGTGTTCCGGCGATTCTGGAACTGGATCTGCGCGGACCGCAGATTTTCGCCAACATGCCGATTTGGGCATCGGCCTTTAATCAGCCGGTCGAGATGCAGAAAAAGCATTACAGCGAGCCGGCTTTCCGCCAGGCCTTTCGAGAGGAACTTGCCCATCCGCAGTTGATGGCAATCCACTTCGAGCGGGTCGAGGTGATGCACGCTGAAAGTCCGCGCCTCAAGGCGTTGGAAGGACGGTCGGTTGCCGACATCGCCGCGGAGCGAAAAAAAGATCCGGTCGACACGTTTCTGGACCTGGCCATCGAGGACAATCTCGATACCCGCTACGCAATAATGCCCGGCAACGATTCGAGGATGGGAGAACTGTTGGGCGATCCACGCACACTGATCGGCTTGTCCGACGGCGGCGCCCACGTCGATTCGCATTGCGAGGCCGGATACGCGACGTATTTGCTTGGTACTTGGGTGCGCGAGCGCCAAACCCTGACCCTGGAGCACGCGGTCAAGCGCATCACTTCCGAGCCTGCGGAATTTTTCGGTCTGTGGGATCGCGGAAAGCTGGCCGAGGGCCTGGCGGCCGATATCACCATTTTCGACCCCAATACGATTGGCTGCGCGAAGCGACAGGAAATGCGCGCCGACCTGCCCGGCGGCGGCCGGCGCCTGGTGATGCCCGCGCACGGAGTGGAGTACACCGTCGTCAACGGACAGGTTCTATACGAGCATCAGCAGCACACCGGCGCGCTGCCAGGGCAGGTGCTGCGGTCAAGGGCAGCTCCGCGCTAAGCGGCCTAAGCTTGTTTCTCAACTCTCACTGGCCCAAGGGCCTTGCGTGTCAGCGGCAGCAGGCCCGGGGGGACTGCTGCCACGATCGACTCAACCAACCCGATTCAAAACCACCACCGGAATCTGCCGCGTGGTCTTCTTCTGATAATCATTAAAAACCGCCATCTGCCTGGCCTGATTGTCGAACAGCCGCTGGCGCTCCGCGCCCGACGTAACCGCCGCCCGGGCCTTGAAGCGCTCCGCGCCGAGCTCGACCGTAACCTCCGGATTGGCAACCAAATTGGTAAACCAGGCCGGATTCTTCGGCGACCCGGCGAAGGAAGCAATCAAGACAATACGGTCCCCGTCCTTGCTGTAGGCGAGCGGCTTGGTAATCGCGCGGCCGGACTTCGCACCGGTAGTGGTCAAAAGCAGCAGCGGCGCGCCGGCGAATTGACCGCCAACCTTGCCCTGGTTGGCGCGGTACTCTTCAATCAGACGCTGGTTGAAATCATTTAGATCCGGCATGTCATCCTCCATCGCTCGATCGATCCAAGGCCAGCTTTGTACGCCGCCACGTCTGGAATCAAGAAACTCCTGCTACGATGTAGCTTATGGCGCAGCCATCATTCGAAAAGCTGGCAGCGGAGCGATATGTGAGTTTGGTCACATTTCGCCGCAACGGCGACGGCGTGGCTACACCGCTGTGGATTGCCGCCGACAATGGCAAGCTCTACGCGTTCACCGACGGCACCTCGGCCAAAATGAAACGCCTCAGAGTGACTGATCGCATTCGGCTCGCGGCGTGCGACTCGCGCGGCAACGTCAGGAGCGACTACGCAGAGGGAAAAGCGCGACGCGCCGATGAGATGGCCATCGTCGATCGCGCGATGGCGGCTTTGAGGCGCAAATACGGCTGGCAGCTTGCGCTGCTCAACCTTTTCTCGCGCCTGTTCGGCCGCATCGGCCGCCGGGCAATTATCGAAATAACGCTTTGATCCGGGCTCAGAACAGCGGCGACCAGGCGGAGCTGCGCAGCAGCTTGCTCTGCCATTGGTCGCGATACTTGAGCGCGTCCACCATGTAGGTGCCGGGCTTGCGCTGCTCGGGCCCAAGCTCATTGGTCACCAGATGCATCAGCGCGTCGAGGCTCGTAATTTTCTGCCACAGCATCGCCTCGCGCCGCTGATAGCTGCCGTGCGCAACCTGGAAGCAGGCCTGGATGTCGAGAATCCGCATCTCGGGAGGAGCCTGCGACATCGGACGCGAGTAGATCTCGTCCCACATCTTTATATAGTCATCCAGACTCGAGTACGGCCAACCCGTATCCTCCATGAACAGCGACAGATCATGTTCCCGCCCGTCGGTGGGGACGGTTTTGAAATCGACCTCCTGAATGCGCGACCAGTACACCGGCAGCAGCATCTTGCCGGTCACGTCGTAGCGGAGTTTATCGACGTCGTTGACCCAATCGCGCAGGTCGCCGCTCTGGACCCGCAGCGCCATCCGCTCCCACGCCGCGCCGTCCTTGATCCCGGTGATTGTCACCACGTTGTACGATACGCTGCTGCCCATGGCGTGATTCATGTACCAAAGCAGGCGCGCATCGTCCCCCTTGGCCAGCATCGGCATCCAGCCCTTTCGGTATTTCTCTTCGAACTCGTCCGCCTTCGCGCCCACCACCTTGTGTACTTCGTGCAGGAACAGCATTTTCAATCACCGCCTTTCGACACGATAAGTTCAGCCAACCGCTTGCGGTTGACCTTGCCGGTTTCGCTATAAGGGAGGTCGTCCACAAACACGACGCGCTCGGGAACTTTATAAATGGCCAGCCGGTCCCGGCAGTATTCCTTGAGCTGCGCCGCCGTCATTGGCCGGCGCGCCACGACCGCAGCGCCGACCCGCTCGCCCATTTCGGGGTCCGCAATTCCCGCAACACCCACGTCCGCCACGTCGGGATGCGACAGGAGGACGGTCTCGACTTCGATCGGACCGAACTTCTCGCCGCCGCGGTTGATCGTGTCCGCCAGGCGTCCGGCCGGAAAGATGTAACCGTCCGCATCCACGCGCGCGAGGTCGCCGGTGTGCAACCAGCCCTCGCGCACGTTTTGTTTCGAACGCACCCAGATTTCGCCAACCTCGCCCTGCGCCACATCCTCGTGGTTTAATGGATCGACGATTCGAAGCTCGACCCCGGGCGTAACCTTCCCCACCGATCCGGCGCGCTTGGGGTCGCGATGCTCCTGCGGCATCAGCATCGCGTACCCGCCCAACGTTTCGGTCTGCCCGAACAGTTGCAGGAATCCGACCTGCGGGAGCGCCTCCACCGCGCGCCTTACCAATTCCGGCGGCGCAGGCGCGGCGCCATACGCGATCGATACCAGCGATTTGAGATCGGTGCCGGCGAAGCTTGGATGGTCGAGTATGCGCTGGATCATGGTCGGAACCAGGAAGGTGCTCTGCACCCGATGGCGCTCGACCAGCCGCAGCCATTCATCGGCGCGGAAGCGCGGTTGAATCACCACCGTAGACCCGGAAAGCAGGCTGCCCAGCACAGCCAGCGAACCGCCCACGTGGAAGATCGGCACGCACATCATCGAAACTGCTGGACGGACGTCGGCCTTGAACGGCGGCGCGTAGGAACGAATCCGCGGAGAAAGCACGCCCTGCGAAATCGGCACCGCCTTGGGCAGGCCGGTGGTGCCGCTGGTGAAGATGATCAGCGCCGCGTCCTCGTCGGCCCCTTCAGCCTCGACCTCTTGCGGATCGTGCAGATCGCGCTCGCGTATCACACCCTCAGGGAGGGCCTGCGCAAGCGCATCGGCATACGCGTCGCCGGCAATTCCCACCGCTGCGCAGCCAGCGGTGCGAACCAACTGTGCCAGTTCCGACGGCTTCAACTGCACGTTCATCAAGGCCGCAGCGGCGCCGATTCGGGCCGCGCCCAAAATCGCGGCCACCGAAAGCACGCTGCCGGTATCTACCACCGAAACCCGATCGCCCCGCTTGATTCCACGCGCGCGCAGTGTCGCCGCGATTTGGAAAACCGCGCGATGAAGCTCGCCGTAGGTACATTCGCGCTCGCCGATGGCGAGCGCCAGGCGCGCCGGAGCACCGCGCGCGGGTTCATCGACAAATAGCCCGATGTTCACGGCATAGCCTTCAGTGCAGCGGCGACCACGATGACGTTCGCAGCAGCTTGCTTTCCCACTGATCGCGCAGCACCAGCGCCTCATGCATCCATCCACCAGGCCGGCGCTGCTCGATCGGGATTTCGTGCGTGAGCAGATGGCGCAGTTGGTCGTGCTTGAGGATCTTCTGCATCAGCATGACTTCGCGCCGCAAGTGGCTGCCGAACGCGGGTTGGAAGCCGGCTTCGATCTTGATGAAGGGATCGGTCACCTCGAGGCTCTTGGAATAGACGGCGCCGGAAGTATCGATGTAGCGCAGATACTGCTCGCGGTATGGCCACATCGTGTCTTCCATGTAGAGGCTCAGCGCATGCTCCCTGCCGTCGGTGGGAACGGCGCGAAAGTCGATTTTTTGGATCGGCGACCAGTGCAGCGGGAGCAGCAGCTTGCCCAGCGCGTCATGCCTCAAGGTATCGAGATCGCGCACCCAGCCTTGCAGGTTCCCTTTCTGAAAACTCAGCGCCAGGCGCTCCCAGGCCGCGCCGTCCTTGACCGCGGTAATCGTTACCACGTTGTAGGACACGCCGGTGCCCATCGAATGGTTGGTGTACCACAGCAGCCGTGCGTCATCGCCTTTGGCCAACGCGGGCATCAGCCCCTTGCGGAATGCCTCTTCGAATTCGTCTGTCCTGGTTCCGACAACCTTGTGCACTTCGTGGAGAAAAAGCATCGGATACCCCATACGCCCTTGGATTTTACGGACGGGCCGCGAAGGATTTGTTTTGCAGCGCTCTTCTTAACACGCGACCGGCCGAAAGTGTTAACTCTCGCGCCTTTTTCTAACACACGTTCCGCAACCGGCGGCCCGCTTACTTCTTGTAATAGCTGGGCGGTTCAAGCTGCCATGGGTTGCCCCAATGGTTCAGAAAGACGACCTCCGATATCGGCTTGCGCCTGATTGGCCCGAACTTGTCCGGATGCGGATATCCCAGCGGAAGCAGCGCCCATGTCAGGACTTCGTCGGGGATACCGAGCAACACCTTGATTTCGGGCTCGTAGAGCGTGTGCAGGTTGGTCATACAAGTCGCAACGCCGAAGTTTCGCGCCGCCAGCGTAAGATTCTGCACCGCATGATAAATCGACGAGGCGTTTGCGCGCGACAGCATCCCCTTCATTCTTTCGATAATGAACGGCGAGAGCACATCCTCGTTGCCCTCCCAGCGTGGAGGTTCGGGATAGGTACAGGCGATTACCAGCACGGGGGGAACGTCGAAGTGGTTAAAGCCGTCGAGCGTGTTGTCGAAGAGTTGGCGGCGCTTGGCCTTCTCCATCGGCACCATATAGCGCGTTTCGTCCAGGAAAATTCTCTCTACCTGCGGCAGGATGTCTTGGGCAGCTTTTTTGTAGAACCCGGCGACTCCCTTGCGGACCTCCGCATCCTTGATTACCAAAAAACGCCAGCGCTGAAGGTTCGTGGCGTTGGGCGCGCGAGTGGCCGCTTCAAGGATCCGCGCCAGGATCTCATCGGGAATTGGATCGGGTTTGAAGCGGCGCAGGCCGCGCGCCGTGTAAATCGCTTCGAGCACGCCGAGTTCGTCTGACATATGACAACCTCCCGGTTTCTTGAAGATTCGACATAGGTAACAGGTTTGTTCGGCCACGGACATGCTCAAGAGCATCGGCGAGCTTCTTGCCTCCAGCGCCGGGTCCGTTGTACGAGGACAGTACAAAACGAGGCAGCGAGGAACACGATGAGCGAACAGCCAAAACTGCAGCACATCCGCACAGCCACGTTAGATATCGCGTACGAAGTGGCCGGGCCAGAAGTCGGCGTTCCGGTGATCCTGCTGCACGGATTTCCCGATGATCCGCGGACGTGGGACGGCGCCGTCGCACAACTGAGTAAAGCGGGCTACCGCACTATCGCGCCTTACCTGCGCGGCTACGGCCCGACGCGCTTTCTTGACGCCAACACTCTTCGCTCCGGCCAGCAGGCCGCGCTCGGCCATGACCTTCTCGATCTGATGGACGGGCTTGGGATTCGGCGAGCGGTGCTGGGCGGATATGATTGGGGCGGGCGGGCGGCCTGCGTGGTGGCGGCATTGTGGCCGGAGCGCGCTCGCGCCCTGCTCTCGATTGGCGGTTACAACGTCCTGAATGTTGCAGCTAACGCCAAGCCGCTGCCGCCCTCACAGGAACATCGCATGTGGTACCAATGGTACTTCGCCACCGAGCGCGGACGTGCGGGGCTGGACGCCAACCGGGGCGAGTTTTGCAAGCTGTTGTGGCGCCTGTGGTCTCCCAACTGGCGCTTCGACGATTCGACCTATAACCGTACCGCGGCCTCGTTCGACAATGAGGACTTTGTGGATGTGGTCATCCATTCCTACCGCCACAGGTTCGGCTGGGCGCCCGGCGACGCCGCGTTGGAAGCAATCGAGGAGCGGCTCGCGGCGATGCCGCCAATTGACGTGCCCACTGTCGTGCTGCACGGCGGCGCCGACGGCGTGGCGCCGGTGCAAGGGACCGAGCGCCACGCGCGGTTTTTCTCAGGGCCATACGTGCATCGAGTGATACCCGACGCCGGTCATTTCCTGGCCTGGGAGGCGCCCGACGCCATCGTCGCGGCCGTGCGCGAGCTGGCGCCCGATCCAAAAGCGCCGGAATGAAGGTCCACCCACGGCGCCGTTGACAAAGTCAGGTCGATGGCTGATGTACTTCGATAATCCATCCGGCGGAGGAACGACGCGTGTATCAGGGATATCGCTATATCGACAATGACGCCCATGTTCTGGAGCCCGCCGACCTGTGGGAGAAGTACCTTGAACCGCGTTTTCAGGATCGGCGCCCGCGCTCGATAGTGCGCTGGGAGCGCGCCGACCCCGATGCGCTCCCCATGACGCTTGACTCCGTTTCCTTTCATCAGGAGACCCACGTCAACGGTTACGACATGCCCGCCTTTGACACCGGCTTCGGCGAACCGGGCATCTTCCAGATGCCGGGCTGTTCCCAGGTTTACGAGGAGTACATGCGGCTGGGCTTCAACCACGAAACCTATCGCCTGGTGCTCGACCGCAGTGGTATCGACTTTATGGTTCTTTATCCTACAGCCGGGCTAACAATTAACTGCGCCAACGGCCTAGACCCGGAGCTGGCCGCGGCTCATTGCCACGCTTACAACAATTGGCTGCGTGATTTCCTCTCCGGCGGCGACCGGCGCCTGGTGGGAGTGGGCACGGTCGATTTGCGCGATCCCGCGCGCGCGTGCGCCGAGGCGCGCCGATGCGTCAAGGAACTGGGCTTCAAGGGCATCCAGATCAACCCCGAGCCGGTCCAGGATTGTCCGGCCATCTGGGACCCCCGCTACGATCCGTTGTGGGCAACCATCGCCGATCTCGACGTCCCGCTGGGCGTGCATCTGGCCCCAATCACCCCGCTTAATGCGGCGCGTTATTACTTCGGCCCGTGGGCGCCGGGAATCGGAGCCTCCGCGTTTATCATCGGCAACATGATGGCCAGCGTGGCGCTCATAATGGGCGGCGTGCTGGAGCGCCATCCGAAAATGCGGGTGGTGCATCTGGAGACCGGATGCGGATGGGTGCCGTTTTGGCTGGAACGGATGGAATCCGGGATCCTTGGCAGCGGCAAGGGGCTGCGCGCGCTCAAACAGCGCCCCACCGATTACTTTCTGCGACAGTGCTACGTGTCGGCCGATCCCGACGACGCCTGGATCCCGCAGTTCCTCGGGCAACTGGGCGATGAAAACCTGGTGACGGCCACCGACTTCGGTCATCCCGAAGGCAAAGGCTACATCCACGCCGTTCAGGATACTGTCTCCCTGGCGGGGGTCTCCGAAGCAAGCAAGCGCAAGGTGATGTGGGACAACGGCGCGCGCCTTTATGGCCTGGGCTGAAGGCGCGGCCACCAACCTCGAGACAATGGAGTGATCCGGCGATGACTACCACGGTGCAGAGTGTCCTGGGACCGGTTGCGGTTGACAAACTGGGCTTCACGCTGATGCACGATCATCTGAAGAACGCCTATCCCGGATGGGAGGTCGACACCACGCTCAAGTTCGACCGCGCCGGCGAGGTGGACAAGGCGGTGGAGCGTCTCACCAAGCTCAAGGCCGCCGGCGCCAGTACGATGCTCGACCCGTGCCCGATGGAGCTGGCGCGCGACCCCTACTTCATGGCGGATGTCTCCCGCCGCTCCGGCATCAATATCATCTGCACCACCGGGCTGTACCTTGAGCAGGGGCTCGACCTGGCCGGCTTCCCACCGTACTTCAAGACGATGAAGATCGAGCAAATCCAGCGCATCTACACCAGCGAGTTGAAGGAAGGAATCGGCCCCGACCATATCCGCCCCGGCCTTATCAAATGCGCCACAGGTCCGAACCAGATCGGCAAGCACGAGGAACGCGCGTTTCGCGCCGCCGCCCGCACCGCGATCGACCTCGACGTGCGTGTCACGACGCATACGACGATGGGCACGATGGGTAACGAGCAGCTCGGCATTTTCATTTCCGAAGGAATGAAGCCGCACCACGTGATAATCGGCCATTGCGACTGGAACCGCGATACCGGCTATCACAAGTCGCTGATGGACCGCGGCTGCTACATCGGCTTTGACACTATCGGTATCGACGTCATCACGCCCGACGAGATCCGCATCAAGAATCTGGCCGAGTTGACTGGCGCGGGCTATGCGCGGCAGATCGTGCTGTCTCACGACTATGCCGGATGCTGGCAGTTCTCCGAGGAGGATATGCTGCCGTATCTGAAAAAGCTGATGACCGCACCCAAGCGCCGCTATACCTATCTGATCGAGGAATTCATCCCGAGCCTGCGCAAAGCCGGTGTAAGCCAGACCGACATCGACACCATGACGGTCGAAAATCCGCGTCGCTATTTCGCCGGCGAGGCGTTGTAAGCCGAAAAAAAATTTATAGTTCGTTGGCCCGAGCGTTTGTCTATAATCTGACGCCAGGAGGGCCTGTCTATGAAAAAGGTGCGCGTAAATTCCCCCGGTGGAAACTTTGAACTGGTGGAAGAATCGACGCGCGAGCCGGCGCGTGGCTTCGTCCGGCTCAAGGTGCAGGCATGCGGTGTCTGCCACAGCGACGTGTTCACCAAGGATGGCGGGTTTCCCGGAATCGTCTATCCGCGGGCGCCGGGTCACGAGATCGCGGGCGTGATCGACAAGGTCGGAGAAGATTGCGGCGATTGGAAAGCCGGCGACCGCGTTGGAGTGGGATGGCACGGCGGCCATTGCGGGCAATGCGAATCGTGCCGCCGCGGCGATTTCATCACATGCGTGAAGCTGCAGATTCCGGGTATCAGCTACGATGGCGGTTATGCGGAATTCGTGATGGCGCCGTCGCAGGCGTTGGCGCATATCCCCGGCGAACTGACGCCCGAAGAAGCCGCGCCGATCATGTGCGCCGGCATCACGACGTTCAACGCTCTGCGCCACAGCGGCGCCCGGATGGGCGACGTCGTCGCGGTCCAGGGCATCGGCGGACTCGGGCATCTGGGCGTTCAATTCGCCGCCAAATCGGGCTTCCGGACAGTCGCGATCGGCAAGGGCGGCGACAAGAAGAGCCTGGCCGTCAAGCTCGGCGCGCACACTTATATCGACACCGCGACGCAGGATGTCGCCAAAGAGCTGACCGGTATGGGAGGCGCTCGCGTCATTCTGGCGACCGCGCCCGACCCCAAGGCAATCGGCAGCCTGGTCGATGGACTCTCCGTGGACGGCAAACTGGTCATCGTCGGCGCCAGTCCGGAACCATTCGCGGTTTCGTCATTCCAGTTGATAACGGCGCGCAAGTCGATCATGGGCTGGCCCGCCGGCGTCGCAGCCGATTCCGAGGACACGCTCAGGTTTGCCGCGGCGACGGGGGTGCGGCCGATGATCGAAGTCTTCCCCCTGGAGCGGGCGGCAGACGGTTTCAACCATATGCTGTCAGGCAAGGTGCGTTTCAGATCGGTCCTGAAGGTTTAAATACTCCACGCGCACAACGAAGTTGGCTTCCGAAAGGAGCAGACCATGAGCACTTCGAGGCGAGTAGTCACGGCCATCAAGGCGGGCCGGTCAGTGATCCAAAGCGACGGCCCCGCTCCGACGTCGTGGTGTACAGAGTTATGGGCAACCAGCGGCGACCAACCCCAGGGCTTCGACCCGCCGGAGATCAAGCCGACACTGATGCCTCCGTCCAAAGGCACGCGCTGGCGGGTGGTTGACATACCGCCGG
Organism: Binataceae bacterium (SeqCode); assembly: GCA_035262365.1. Classification (GTDB taxonomy): domain Bacteria; phylum Desulfobacterota; class Binatia; order Binatales; family Binataceae; genus JAJPJA01. The sequence goes on along the minus strand of DATFSZ010000070.1, from coordinate 58,442 downwards.
ATTCCGCCGTGCGCCGCATTGCCGGCGCGGCGGTCGAGGGCGTTGATGAGGAAGGATGGCATACGACTAACACGGTTGACTATGTGCTCATCCTCGACGGCGATATCACGCTTGAAGTGGACGACGGCAAAGTAGAACTCCACGCCGGCGACTGCGTCGTGCAGCGGGCAACCAATCACCGGTGGCGCAATTACGGCACTCGGCCGGCGCGGATGGTCGCGGTCATGATCAGCCTGGAGTGAAGCCAGGGGCGCCGCGCCTTGAGCGGTTGTCAATCCACGGCGGTCTGGTCTAATGGACTTGCCCGAACTGTTGCGCTGGAGGACAAACGCGTGGCCAAGCCATTGGTCGTTGACGCTGACGGTCACATTCTCGAACCCGCGGATTTGTGGGAGCGTTATCTGGAACCCAAATTTCGCGAGCGCGCAATGCGTATCCGCAAGGACGCAAAGGGCCTTGAGTATCTCGAGATCGATCGACAAAAGAGCCTTACCACCCGCGGCGGCACGCTGGGCACACTCGGGGGCGCATACCAGAACTGCGCCGACCTCTCGATTCCCGGCAAATATACCTATTGGGAAGTTGCACAGCGTACACCGGGCGGAATCGATCCCGAGTCGCGCATCCGCGAAATGGATCAGCAGGGCATCGATATCGCGATCCTCTATGGAACCATCGCGCTGTGCTGGGAAGAGGAATGCACCGACCCGGAGCTGGCGGCCGCTTATTGCCGGGCGTACAACGACTACGCGATCGACTTCTGCTCAAAGTATCCCGACCGGCTGATTCCCATTGCTCACGTCAACCTGCGCGACGTGGACCTTGCCGTGGAAGAGGTAAAGCGCGTCAGGGGCAAGGCTAAGGGGCTGTTCTATACTCCCGCTCCGCTGCGTGGCGTATCCGTTGGCGACCGCTACTACGATCCCTTCTGGGCCGCGGCGGAGGCGGCGGAACTGCCCGTCTCCACCCACGTCCAGGTGCGCCGGAATTTCCATGGAGCCGGGCTGCATCGATCCACTCAGCCATGGATCTACTTGATGCAACTGCCGGGCGAAACGCAGCTTTCACTTGCCTGCGTGATGCAGGACGGCGTGTTTGATCGCTTTCCGCAGCTGCGCTACGTGGTCTTGGAGGTTGGCGCGGGATGGCTGCCGCATTGGCTGGAGCGCGGCGATGAAAAGTACCACATCTTCGGCTTCGCTTCGCAACTGACCAACAAACCGAGCGAGCTGTTCCGCAGACACTGCTGGATATCGACCGAGGTAGACGAGAGCACCATCGCAAGCGTGGCAGGCAAGGTTGGAGCGCGGCGGATGCTGTGGGCGACTGACTATCCGCATATCGACGCGCCGGCGGATCCGCTGCCTGAAATACGCCAGCACATCGCGATGCTTTCGGAGCAGGACCAGGAATGGATACTGGGCAAGTCCGCGGCGGAACTGTATCGATTGTAGGCCAATAGATAATTCAGGCGGTGAATACGATGTATGATCTGATGATTCGCGGCGGGACCATCGTGGATGGCAGCGGGCTGCCGTCGTTCAAGGCCGACTTGGCGGTTAAGGGTGGAAAGATCGCGCAGATCAGCGGCCGGATCAAAGGCTCGGCGCGCCGCGAGATCGATGCGGACGGATGTATCGTGGCGCCGGGCGCGATCGACCTTCACTGTCATTACGACGCCCAGCTCAACTGGGATCCCTACTGCACGCTGTCCGGATGGCACGGCGTTACGTCAGTGGTGATCGGCCAATGCGGATTGGGTCTTGCTCCGACCCGGCCTGCCGAGCGCGATCTGGCTATGTCGATTATGACCCGCACCGAAGCTATACCGCTGGCGGCGATGCAGCAGGGTCTGCGATGGGATTGGGAGACCTTCCCCGAATATCTCGACAGTCTCGGCCGGCAGGGACTGGGCGTCAACGTCGCTTCGCTGCTTCCTTATTCGCCGCTGCGCATCTACGTGCTGGGTCCCGATGCGGCGCTGGAACGTGAACAAGTCACGGGCCGTGAGCTCAAGCAGTTGGTGGGCGCGCTGCGCGAAGCGATGGAGGCCGGCGCGTTCGGATTTTCGATTGACAAGCTGTGGGAGAACCGGATGGCCGACGGGCGCTTGTTGCCCGATCATGTGGCGTCCAACGAGGAGGTGATGGCGCTGGCCGACGTCTTTGCCGACTTCGGCGTCGGCCATCTGAGCTGGACGCGCGGGCCTTCGGAACGTCGCGGCGGTGACGTGTTCCTGCGCGAACTGGCGGCCCGCAGCGGCCGCCCGCTTAACCTGGTCGGCGTCGCGGCGACCTCTCTTGCTCCCGGCTCGCATCGCAAGATGCTGGCCTACCTGGAGGAGAGCCATCGCCTTGGATTGCCGATGTACGGTTCCGCAATCTGCATGGACATACCGGTGGCGATGACGCTGGCGGAATTCAACATGTTCGACACCATGCCCCACTGGGTCGAGCCATTTGTCGGTACGCCTGGCGAGCGCGCGGCCAAACTCGCCCTGCCGCAAACCCGGGCCGCGATGCGCCGCGACCTCGAACGCAGTCCCCATCAGGCGTTCGCCAGGGGATGGACCCTGATAAACGTGCTGGAAACCAAAAAGGAGCCCAACCACGGGTTCGACGGCCTTTCGATCGCGCAGATGGCGCAGCGGTTGGGCAAGGATCCGCTCGATGCGATGCTCGACCTGGCCCTGGACGAAGGCCTGGAGACCGAGTTTGGCTTTCTGCATGTCGGCGGCGACGAAGACGGCACCATTGAATTGTGCCGCCATCCGTACACGCACATCTCCAACTCCGACGGCGGCGCGCACGTGCGCTTCCTCACTATCAGCACGTGGCCGATCCATTTCCTGAGCCGCCTGGTGCGCGACCGCCAGGCGATGGCGTTGGAGCAGGCGCATTACAAGATCAGCGGCCTGCCTGCCTATATCGCGGGATTCACCGACCGCGGAATGCTCAAGGTCGGAATGGCCGCGGATATCATCGTTTACCGCATGGACGAACTCGGCTTTCTGTATGAGAAGCCCGTCTTTGCCACCGATTTTCCTGGCGGCTGCCCGAGATTGGTGCAGAAGCCGAAGGGGCTTCACTATACGATCGTCAATGGTACGGTGACTTTCGAGGATAATCGTTGCACCGGCGAGTTACCCGGAAAGCTGCTGCGAAGCTATGAAATGATAGCCGGCGTGTAATGATAGACATCATCCAAGACCTCTCTCTTCTGGAACCTTAAAGAAAGATAGGCTTCGGAGAGATTGAATTCTTAGTAAATGCCCAGCGCGCCCTGGGCTTTTAGCATTTCGATTTCTTCATCCGAATAGGCGAAGACCGATTGCAACACCTCAACAGTGTGCTCTCCCAACAGCGGGGCGCGCGGTAGCTTGCGATTCGATGTGCCGCTCATCGTCCATGGCTGCGAGGTATGTTTGCGGGGGCCAATCTCCGGATGGTCAATCTCGATCACGAAGCCGCGCTCCATCATGTGCGGGTCCTCGAACAAGTCCTTGTTACTCAACGTCGGAAACGCAGCGACTCCCGCGCGTTGGAGCGTTTCGGTGATCTCCCAGCGGTCGCGCTCTTTTGTCCAGCGCTCAATAATCCGTTCCAGTTCAGACTCGTTGGTCTTGCGCAAGGCGGCGGTGGCAAAGCGTGGATCATCGGCCAGCTCGGGTTGGTCCATCGCTGTGCACAGCGACCGCCATTCGTCTTCGCTGCCGACCGCGATCGAAACCCACATCTCCGCGTCGCCCCGTGCCTTGTAGCACTGATGCGGCGACATCCAGCGGTCGTGATTGCCCAAACGCCGAGGCTCACGCCCGTTCATCGCGACTTCGAGCAATCCCTCCGCAGCCAGCGTGCCCAGGGCCTCCATCATCGCGAGGTCGATGTACTGTCCCTCGCCGGTCATCGCCTTGTTGGCGAGCGCCAGCAAGATCGCCGTGGCGCCCATGATTCCCGCCGCTGGGTCGGCGTAGGTCGCGCCGAGGTCGCGCGGCTCATCTTCGGATGGACCATTGTGAGCATAGAACCCTGAATGCGCGCCGGTAATGCCGCCGTAACTGACGTAGTTGCGGTACGGTCCCGATTGTCCGTAGCCCGATATCGACAGCATGATCAGGTCGGGGCGCAGCCTGCGCAGTTCGCCATATCCAAGCCCCAGCCGCTCGAGAACGCCGGGCGCAAAATTCTCCACCACCACATCGGCCCATCGCACCATCCTGCGCGCAACCTCCACCGCCGCCGGATTGTTCAGCTCGAGCACAACGCTGCGCTTGCCCTGATTGACCTGGTTGAACAGCCCCGACCGGTTGGGTCCCGCAATATTATCGGCAAACGGCAGCAGCTTGCGAAACAGACAGAGCCGATTGGCGGATTCGACGCGAATCACGTCAGCGCCCAGTTGCGCCAACTGCAAGGTGCAAAACGGTCCGCCCCATACCCAGGAGAAATCCAGCACACGCAATCCAGTGAGCGGACGCGCCGATGGATCCGGCCCTGCGGAGGGACCTTCATTGCCGCGTCCGGCATCGCGCAGTTGTGCGGCCAGGCTGGCGATTTCCGCATTGTGCTCGCCGAGGCGAGGTGCCCGCCGACGCAGCCCCCAACACATCGTGCTGAACTGGTATGGAGCGCCAGGGCCGATTATCGCCCGCTCATCTGCGCCAGCGCCGGGAAGCTCCACGAAATACTTGCGCGCGAGCAACTGCTCGTTGGCGTAAACGTCGGTCATCCGGTTAAGCGGCGCTACCGGCAGGCGCAGCCGCTGGCCTTCGTGATACAGCTCCCATACCTTCCGCTGCCGGGTGATTCCCTCGAGCAGGGGACGCAGCACGTCGAAATTCTTCGCGCGGCTGACTCGGTCGTTGAATATTTCCTCTTTGCCCCATTCGGGATTGCCCAGCAGTTTGAGCAGCCCGCGCCATTGATGTTCTTCGACGCATGCCATGTAAAGCTTGCCGTCGGCACATTGCGCCGCCATCCAGGGTTGCAGCGGGCGAACACCCAGGCGGCTGGTGCTTTTATTCGCGTGGGTCCAGAAAACAGCGCTCGAACCGAGCATCGCGGCGATACATTCCTGCTCACTCACGTCGATCGCCTGACCGGCAGCGCCGCGGCGGCGATGCAGCCATGCGGCGATGCTCGCTGCGGCCGCGTGCACGCCGCCCTGGAATTCGGCCTGCTGGCTGAGCAACTTGGTCGGCGGCAAGTCAGGATATGGCGAGCAGGCCGGATTGATCGCGGCAAAGCCACTGGAATGCATCACGTTGAGGTCGTAGCCGCGGTAGTTCGCGCGCGGACCCCAATCGCCAAAGGGCGAAATGGTCGTCACGATCAAGTTGGGAAACCGCCGGCACAGTTCGGGACTCGACAGACCGTAGCAGGCGCGTTCGACCGGCGGAACATTGTGAATAAGGATATCGGCGCCGCCCAATAGCGCTCCGAATACTTCCCAATCGGCGCGATGCTCCAGGTCCAGCACGGCGCCAAGCTTGTTGGCGTTGAGATAGAGAAACAAACCAGCATGCTCAGGATCGGCGACGTCGTCGAAAAACGGGCCGCACCGGCGCGTGACATCGCCGCCCGGCGGCTCGATCTTGATTACTTCAGCGCCAACGTCTGCGAACAATTTCGCCGCGAACGCCGCGGATATGCCCCGGCCGTACTCGACCACCCGGATCGCCGCCAACGGGCGGCCGGCTGCGCCATCGCTGAGCCTGGCGGACGGTGATTGTGATGCCATCCGATACCCCTGTCGCGCGGATAAACGCCTCACAACCGTGCGCTGTCCGCGTTGGCGGACAGCTGGTTAAACGTGCCAGGCTCCTTGTCCCATAGTGCGATTGTTTCGGCAAGTTGGATGCGTCGGTGCGGTGTCTTGACTTGGCGTGACTTCAAGTGAAAGTGTCCGCGAAATCGCCAAGACATGAGGCTTCAAGCAATGCGCCGTTCCAAGAGTCCCTCATTGATCGGGTTATTATCGGCCGTGCTGGCCGCGTTCGCTGTTGCGACGCTGATCAAGGGTGAGCTTTCGCCCGCGGCAGCGGCCGGACAACACACAACCGAAGCGGCGCGCGTGGCAGAGCGCCTGCTTGCGCCGCCGCACATCAAGCCCGCGCCGGGATTCACTGCGAGGATCGTGGTGCCGCCCGGCGATCTCTACGATCCTCTGCAGATGGTCCCGCGCGGCGACCAGGTATGGGTCAACGACGATGGCGGCGAGAGCGCGAAGGGCGGCGGGCGCCTGGTCTCGGTGGAGGAACTGGGAACGGTGTCGGTAGCGACGGCGCCGGACAACATGCTGCCCGACGTCGGGATGGACGTCGCGACTGAAAACTTCGGCTTCTACGGCGGGCAGTTGTTCCTGTTGACCCAGCCGGCCAAGGGCGCGAAAGGCATTTTTGGCAATCATCTGATACAGCGCCTCAGTCCCCAGACCAACCGCCTGGAGCGGTTCTGCACCCTGCCGGCGGCCGGCACCGCCGGTCACGGGGTGGCCGGCGGCGGAACGGCGCTTTGGTTTGGCGCGCAGCAAAGCCCATTCGGCGGGCGCATCTTCGCGATTACGGCTCCCAACCGCATGATCTACCAGGCAACCAAGGATGGGCGATGTTCACCGTTCGCCGACTTCAATCAATTTGGGGTGCCGCTTGAACTCACCTTCACGCCCGACAATCAGTGGATGCTGGTTTCCGTCACTCCCGCCAACGAGGCAGGATTGCCCGACCCTTCCGCGCGCCGCGGTATGATCATGAAGGTATCGCCCAAGGGTGAGATCAAGCCGAAGCCGCTATTGTGGGGCCTGAGCACTCCGGGAGGGATGGGCTATGCGCCGCGCGGCTTTGGCAGGTTTGGCGGCCAGTTGTTTTTCACCGACCTGGGGGATTTTCAGATCCCGGTGCCGATGACGCAGCCGCTCAACGCCGACGGCACCGTGATGCGCCTGTCCGAAAGCGGCATCCCGAAGCTGGTCGCCTCGGGATTCGTCAATCCGCTCCATCTGCGCTTTATCGGCAGGAAGCTGTGGGTCAGCGACATCAACGGCGATTTCCTGGGCGGCGGACGAGAATTGCCTGACGGATTTATCGTGGAGATCGCGGCGTCATCTGGCGAGTAATCGACATTGGTTTCCTGCTTCGTCCACGATCGCCGTCATTCCGAAGGAGCATCGCCGGGCCACTAATTGGCCGGGATTTCGCGCCGCCCCGGAGATTCCGAAGCCCCGTCCCTGGGTTGCGGGCGCCAGCTCGCGCCTGAACCCCGACTCCGTTCGGAATGACAGGGTCGGGAACTTACGCGCTGGCCAGATTCCTTCGGCGGCGGAGCGCTCGCGGCCGCAGCGGATTGGGGCGGTTGACGGGCGAGCGACGCGTCAACATCCGGCACGGCACTCCGGCGCGTTTGTTGGCCTGCCAGGTCAGCAGCCAATTCCTCAGTTGCGAGGGGTCTATATCGACCAGGTAGCATACGTTTTCGAAGGAAAATGGACCCTGCCCGGGTGCGCCGAGGAGCCATTCGCGGGCCTCGTTGAATTCCCGCCTGCGGCTGGTTCGCAACGCGCCGAAGTTGCTCTGGAAGACATGCACCGCATCCAGCAGGACCGCAAAGGCCAGCCGCTTCAGCGGCTCCATCCTGGCGTTGTCCGGGCGGCTGGGAAAGAACTGCGCCGGCAGTATGTTCTGGTTCTCAAAGATGGCCTGTTCGCCGAGTTCGCTCATGAGATCGCTCCCATTCCCATCAGGTTTGCCTAGCCGCGCCGCTCAAACCGGCGCGCTTTCGATATCGTCTCGCAGCAGGACCGACTCGCCGCCGGTTTGCCATTTTACTTTGATCAGCGTGCGGCCCAGGTTCTCCATAATTCCGACCACCGCGACCGGTTCGTGCGGCAGGTGCACCTCGCCTGTGCGCTGGTCACGTACCATTCTTGAAAGACTTGCCGTGGTCACATCAGTTTCCTCCGCGATAAAGTCCCTGGAGCCACCCGGCCCCGAGCTTCGCAACCCACCGCCGCCACGCTTCAACCATAAGGCGTGAACAGTTTAGGCACATTTTGTGAAGCTGCTTTTCACGTCGCCTGCTGCGCACCACCAGCAGGCCAGCGGACCGGAAAAAGCCCGCTCTGTTTGTAATAACCGCCGAGACTCTATTTTAATTCCCTTGCTGCAGTCCTTCGGAGGAACGCCATGGAAAACCAAAATGAGGGGCGAATCACGACCGAGGTTCGCGGACACTTGTTCCTGATGGGTATCGATCGGACCCGCAAGATGAACGCCTTCGATCTGCCGATGTTGCGCTCACTTATCGCCGCGTACACGGAATATGAAAGGGACGATCAGTTGCGCTGCGCCGTGCTGTTCGCCCATGGCGATCATTTCACCGCCGGAATCGATTTGACCCAGGTCAGGCCCGAACACTTCATCACAGCGCCGGGCGAGATCGAGCCGATGGGAATCTACGGCCAGGCGCGCAGCAAGCCGGTGGTTATCGCGATCCACGGCCGCTGCCTGACCATCGGTATCGAACTGGCGCTGGCCAGCGATATCTGCGTGGCCGCGGATAACACTCGCTTCGGCCAAATCGAGGTCAAGCGCGGAGTTTTTCCGGCGGCCGGCGCGACGGTCCGAATGGCCGCCCTGATGGGATGGGGCAACGCGATGCGCTACCTGCTGACCGGCGACGAATTCGATGCCCGCGAAGGCCACCGCATCGGGCTGGTCCAGGAGGTAGCGCCGGTGGGGCAGCATCTGGAGCGGGCAATTGCAATTGCCCAGACTATCGCGGAGCAGGCGCCGCTGGCGGTGCGCGCCACGCTGCTGTCCGCCCGCAAGTCTGTAATGGAGGGGCATGCTGAGGCGCTCAAGGCGTTGTTGCCCCAATATCATGAGCTGGAGAAAACCGAGGACGCGAAGGAGGGAGTGCGATCGTTCGTGGAGCGCCGCACAGCGAGGTTCAGCGGGCGCTAGGATAGGCTCGCGCGGGCGCCGCACCTGGCGAGCACGGCGGCCCGCCCCATTATTCCCACCGTCAAATTTTCTTGGCGGGCTACTCGAACATGATTACGGTGCGCAGCACGTCGCCGCGATTCATTGAGGCGAATGCGTCGTCGAGTTCCTCCAGGCGAATGCGGCGAGTTACCATCTCGTCCAGCATCAAGCGTCCCTGCTGGTAAAGTTCAATATAGCGGGGTGCGTCGATCCGGATTCGTACCGATCCCATCAAGCATCCCTGCACGCGCTTTTCCGCCATCAGGCTCATCGGATCGATCTCGATTCTCTGATCCGGCGCGATGATTCCGATGATTGTCGCGGTGCCGCCCGGCGCCAGCGAATGAATGCATTGCTCGGCGGTTTGCTTCAGCCCGATGGCTTCGAAGGAATAATCGACACCGTCGCCGCCGGTCATTTTCATGATCGCCTGGGTCGGATCGGCCGATGATGCGTCAACTGTATCGGTTGCCCCGAAACGCCTGGCCGCGGCCAACTTGCTTTCGTTGACGTCCACCGCAATGATGCGCCGCGCACCGGACAGGCGCGCGCCCTGAATCGCCGACAGCCCGATCCCGCCTGCGCCGAAAACCGCGACCGTCGATCCGGCCTCGACTTTGGCGGTATTCATTACCGCGCCAACTCCGGTTACCACCGCGCATCCAACCAGCGCCGCCGCTTCAAGTGGCACGTCCTCGGGGATTTTGACGAAGCCGTTTTCGTGAGTCAGCATCTTTTCGGCAAAACCGGCGCCGTCACCGGTAACTCCCACGATCTTGCGGCCCTGGTGGAGCATCCGCGGCCGCTCCTCGGGCCGGCGCTGCATCACCGCGCGGTTGTTGCATCGATTCGGATGACCGGACAGGCAATGTTTGCAGCGTCCGCAAAACAGCCCCAGGCGCGCGATTACGTGGTCGCCGGGTTTGAAATCCGTGACCTCACCGCCGACCGCCTCCACGATTCCGGCCGGCTCATGACCCAAAATTATCGGCGTCGGCACGGGGACCTTGCCCTCGGCGACCGACAAGTCGCTGTGACACACTCCGCAGGCCACGGTACGCACCAGCACCTCATGGCCCTTGGGCGCATCGATATCCACTTCCTCGAAGGTGTGGGGCTTGCCGGCTTGATGGAAAATCGCCGCCTTCATCAGGGTTCTCCTCCCAGCGGGTCAGGTTCGCGCCTATTCGTAGCGCAGCGCCTCGATCGGATCGAGCATCGAGGCCTTGCTCGCCGGGTAGTAGCCGAAAAAGATTCCGATCAGTGCGGAGAACATGAAGCCGCCGGCCACCGCAACCGGCGACACCAGCACCGGCCATCCCGCCAGGGCGGAAATCAGCTTGGAGGCGACAACTCCCAGGACGATTCCAGCCAGACCGCCCAGCGCGCTAAGCAAGATCGCCTCGACCAGGAACTGCAGCAGGATCTGAACGCGGCGCGCCCCGATTGCCTTGCGGATGCCGATCTCGCGCGTGCGCTCGGTGACCGACACCAGCAGGATGTTCATGATGCCGATGCCGCCGACCAGCAACGAGATCGAGGCCACCGTGCCGAGCAGCAGCGTCAGCACGCGGCCGGCGCTCTCGGACGCCTGCGCGATGTCGGCCAGCGAGCGCACCGTGAAGTCGTCGTCCTGGCCGGAGGCGATACGATGGCGCCGATGCAAAATCTGCCGGGCGGAATCCAGCGCCGCATCGGTGGTATCTGCACTGTTGGCCTGGATGAAGATTATGTTCACCACGCCCGAGATCTTGGGCGGACTTCCGAACGGGCTGACTAGCGCGGTGCTCGACTGATAGACCGGACTGGAAGCGGTCGTGCTGGGCAGTCCGGCGTAGGGGTTGAGGACCGGGTTGGTCGATCCGGTCGAACTCGCGGCAACGGTCGCGCTGACCTGCGAGGTGCCCAGCACTTTGCGCTCGGCGGTGTTGAAAGGCATCAGCACCACGTCATCCTGGTCCTGTCCGAAGTTTGACTGTCCCTTGGCAGTCAGAACGCCAATCACGCGCATGGGGACGTTCTTCACGCGGATAATCGAACCGACGGGATTTTCCCCCTCCCCAAACAAGTTGTTGGCCACGGTTTGGCCCAACAGGCATACGGTCGCGCCCGAGCGCGCCTCCTCCTCGGTAAAGTTGCGCCCTTCGGCCACCGGCCATTCACGCACGGACAAGTAGGACGGCGTTACGCCGTTGATGCTGGTACTCCAGTTGTCGTCGCTGTTGACCACCTGCGCCACCTGCCGGTCCATGTAGCTGACCGCCGCGACCGACGGAGCTTCCTTCAGGATCGCGTCGGCGTCGGCCACAGTCAGCGTGGAGGTGCTGCCGAAACCTGCACGCACACCGTTGGAAGTGGTCGCGCCCGGCAGCACTACGACCATGTTGCTGCCCAGGCTTTGAATCTGCTCGCGAACCGACGCGCTGGCGCCCTGCCCTACCGCTACCGTCGCGATTACAGCGGCGACGCCGATGAACACACCGAGCATCGTAAGGGCGGAGCGCATTTTGTTCCGCCTGATCGCGCGCCACGCCGCCACCAGCGCCATCCGGGCGAATGCGCCGAAGCCAGAGGAGGCTTGGGGTTGCGCCGACGTCAGCGGCGAGGCCGCGGCGCCCGACGGTTGACGTGCATCCGCTGCGGGAAAGCGCGGCGGCATGCGCCGGTCGGAGACCACCATCCCGTCGCGCAGGGTGATCACGCGGTCGGCGTATGCCGCCACGTCGGATTCATGCGTCACGATTATGATCGTGAGCCCTTCCTCCTGGTTGAGCCGGCGAATGATCGCCATTATTTCGTTCGAGTTCTGCGTATCCAGGTTGCCGGTGGGTTCGTCCGCCAGGAGAATCGCTGGGCTGTTGACCAGGGCGCGCGCGATCGCGACGCGCTGCTGCTGTCCGCCCGAGAGCTGGTTGGGATGGTTGCGCTCGCGGCCCGCCAAGCCGACCAGCCGCAGCAACTCCTGCGCCCGCCGCGGACCCTCCTGCGCCGCGCCGGTGTAGAACAGCGGCAGCTCCACGTTTTCGGCGGCGCTGGCGCGAGAGAGCAGGTTGAAGTTCTGGAAGACAAAGCCGATACGCCGCCCGCGGATGTCGGCCAGCGCCTCGTCGTCGAGTATCGCGGCGTCCACGCCTTCAAGCAGATATTGTCCGGTGCTGGGGCGGTCGAGGCATCCGAGAATGTTCATCAAGGTTGACTTACCCGAACCCGACGCTCCCATGATCGCGACGAACTCACCGCGCTCGATCCTGATGTTGACGCTGCGCAGTGCTTTGATTTCGATCTCTCCGACCCGGTAAGTTTTGTCCAGGTCTCTTATTTCGATCAGCGCCGCCGCGGAACTCTCGTTGACAGCAGCGCTTCGTGTTTGAATTTCCATCGCAAGCCTCGCGCGCTACGGCCGAACCCGCGCACGCATGAATTCCGATTCTACCTGCTTAGCGCATCATGAGCTGGCCCTGCAGCGGGTTGGCCTGATTGGCACGCGCCCACGTGACCTGGGCCTGCCCGACCGCCACGCTCTCGCCCTCGCGCAAATCGCCTGTGGTAATCTCGACGTTTTCGGCGTCGCTGATTCCCGTCCTCACCGCGACCTGCCGCAGCGCGCCGTCGTCGTCCACCCATACCGTCGGCTGACTGCTGGCCGGCGCGGCTCCAGCGCCAGGGGTGAAATGCAGCGCCTGCAGCGGCACGCGCAGCGCATCGTCACGGCGCGCGGTCTGCAGCATCACGCTGGCCGTCATACCAGGCTTGAGCAGCAGTTCCGAGTTGGGCACGCCGATCACCACGTCGTAGGTCACCACGTTCTGCACTGTGATCGGCGCTTGGCGCACTTGGCTGACTACGCCCTGGAACTGGCGGCCGACGAACGCGTCGACCGTGAAGGTTGCCGGCTGGCCGGGCTTGATGCCGCCGATATCCGACTCGCTGACGTTGGTATCGACTTGCATCTGGGTAAGATCCTTGGCGATCAGGAAGAGGGTCGGGGTCTGGAAGCTGGCCGCCACGGTCTGGCCGACGTCCACGTTGCGCGACACCACCACGCCGTCCACCGGCGACACGATATTGGTATAGTCCAGGTTGACCTGCGCCTCGCTGAGCGCGCTTTGCTGCTGCGCGATATTGGCCTGGTCCAGCGCCACCTGGGCGTCGCTCTCCCTGGAGGCCACGCGCGCGCTATCCGACGCGTCGGCCGATACTACCTGCGCTTTGTACAACTGGTCCTGGCGCTGCCAGGTGATCTTCTTGTATTCGGCATCGGCCTGGTCCTTGCGCAGTTGCGCCTGCGCGTTGGCCAGCGTGGCCTTGGCCTGATCAACCTTCATCTGGAACGGACGCGGGTCGATCGTGGCGATCAACTGTCCTTTTTTGACCGGTGAATTGAAGTCCGCGTAGATCGCCTGGATCGGTCCGGAAACATAGCTGCCCACCTGCACCGTGGTGACCGGATTGATGGTGCCGGTGGCGCTCACCGAGGGAGCGACCGCGCCGCGGGTGACCGGTACCGTAGCGTAATGGGGCGGCGCCGCCCGTCCCGACGTCATATAGATCGTCGTTGCAATCACAAGTGCTGCTGCGATCAGAAGCCATCGTGGCAGCGCGGCGGCCGCCGCGAGCGCACGCCTGGCCGCACCGGTATTACCGGCGATACGCGGCTGGGGGATGGTCAGGCTGCTATCCATGGACGTTGCTCTCCTCGGACGCCCGCAATTGGCGCAGAGCGCCCACACTGAACTGGGTGATATGCTCGGCTATCCGGCCCGGATCCAGCCGCTCCTTGGGATACAGAACGGTCAGTGCCGGGCGCGCCGTGCGGTAGTACATGCATTGGGCGACGATACTGAAAACGCTCAGCCGGACGCGGCTGCGCGGCAGGTTCGGCCCAGCGATTTCGCGCACCAGTTTTTCCAGGTACTCGTGCCGCGGCCGCAGCTCTTGCTCAAAGACTTTGTCCAACGCGCCGCTGGGCTCGGCAATCTCGCGCGCGAGCAGGATACCGTGCCAGGCCGGATGACCCTCGCCCAGGATGCGTTGCAGGAACGATTTAACGTAAGCGTGCAGACGCTGCTCCGCCGGCGCATCTGCCGCGATCTCACCGAAAGCCGGTTGCTGCTCGGCGGCCCGCTGATGAGCGTAGCGGAAGACTTCGCCGTACAGGCTCTGCTTGTCCCGAAAATGGTAATTGACCGCGGCAATATTGGCTCCGGCGCGCCGGCTGATCTCCAGGATCGTGCCGTCGCGGTAGCCGCGCTCGGCGAAAACCTCGCCAGCCGCTTCCAAAAGCCGCTCGCGCGTCGTGGCGGGGGATTTGCTTGACTTTTCCATACTCGATTCCAACGAACTTTCAAACACTCATTTGAAGTCTAGTTTTGAAGCGTGAATTTGTCAAGCTCCGCCGAAGAAGCACTTGGGCGTCAAGGCGACGCTTGTGCCGCAGTCGGCCCGGCGAATCCTTTGAGATCACTCTCTTCGTTCGAAAAAGAAACCCCTTACGCGGAGACTTTACAATAAAGTGGCCAGGCGCCTTCCCTGGCGAGGGATGTGGTTGGGACAAGTTAAAGGGGGACGCAATGAAAGCTTCGCCGGTTCGCATTACGCGACCTCTCCTCTCTCATGGCACCGGGCCGCAGTATGGCGCCCGTTCCAATAGAATTCCGGCGGCCAACAATTGACTGAGTGCTATCCATCTGCCGGGTGCTCGGATGAGTGGTGGCGCTAATTAGCTATCTACTTGACAATCCTACTGTATCCATCGGAACCACAAATAATGTCTATTTTGAAGTGAACTAATCTTGAGCGTTCCGCAGAGTATGTTTCTAATAGGAACCATTGAGGTCATGAAATGTACTAAAACAACATGCCTTAACTGAGTTCTGATCTGGTGAAATTTTCTTTCCCAAGCTATCATTACTTGCGCATGTCCAAGCGCTATTTGTCAGTATCCCATGCCGCCGCGATTTTTTTTGTAGCGGCGGCTTTGCTCGCCTGCCTTGTCCGCTCGCCGCAGGCCGACACCGGGGCAAATCGCGTGTTAGGTCAGATCGACTTCGTTCACAACGGCATCAATATCGTCACCAACCTCGGAGTCTGGACGCCGACCGCAGTGGCCGTCGACCGCAGCGTCACGCCCAACCGGTTGTATGTCGCCGACGCCGGGAATCATCGGGTGCTGGGATGGCGCAGTATCGACGCGCTCAAGAACGGCAGCCCCGCTGACCTCGTGATTGGCCAGCCGGATTTCCTTTCCTGGGGCTCGGAATGTAACAACGCGGCGGTGACGGGCGCCACGCTGTGTTTTCCATCCGCGGTCGCGGTGGACCCGGCCGGTAATGTGTTCGTAGTGGATCGCGGAAACAACCGGGTGCTGGAATATGACGATCCTTTCAACACCGATACGCTGCCCGACCTGGTGTTTGGTCAGGGTGGCAGCTTCACCACCAGCGCATGCAACAAAGGCGGATTGATAGACGCAGCAACTCTGTGCGGTCCGGCAGGAGTGGCGGTTGATAGCACCGGCAACGTTTACATTTCGGATTCGTCCAACTCGCGCGTTCTCGAATATGATTTGCCGCTCGCCACCGATGTCGATGCGGACCGGGTTTTCGGACAAAACGGTTTCTTCATTACCGGGAAATGCAACCGGGTGGGGATCAGTGCGGCTTCGCTGTGCACCCCATCCGCGGTAACGCTGGATCGGAGTGGCAACCTGTATGTTGCGGACATCGGCAATTTCCGTGCGTTGGAGTACGACTCTCCGCTTACGAACGCAAGTGCCGACCTGGTATTCGGACAGGGGAACAGTTTCACTTCCGCCAACAATTCGTGCGGCTCCGCACCGACTGGCGGCAGTCTCTGCACTCCGGGTGGGTTGGGGGTGGACGACGGCGGCAACCTGTACATCTCCGACACCAGCTTTTCGCGCATCCAGGAATACAACACCCCAGTAAAGACGGGAGTTACAACCCCCAACGCGGTTTTTGGACAGCCCGACTTCAACTCCGCACTGTGCAATAACGGCGGTCCGGGATCCGGCAGCGTCTGCCTGCCATCGGGGATGGCGACCGACCCTGCCGGCGACTTGTTCCTGGCCGACTTCGGCAACCAGCGCGTGCTTCAGTACCTCAAACCGCTGTCCACCAATCCGCCAAACACCAACGCGGACCTGGTGCTCGGACAGTCCGCGCTGAAACTCAACGGGGTCAATGGGACCAAGGCCAACAGCCTGTTCTGGCCCGCCGCGGTCGCACTGGACCTGAGCGTTTCGCCCAACCGTCTTTACATTGCCGACGCCAATAACAACCGTGTCCTCGGATGGCATAGCGTGTCCGCGTTTACCACCGGTGCGCCGGCCGACCTGGTAATTGGGCAACCGGACTTCCTGTCGGCGGGATGCAATCAGAACCAGGTTGACGGCACGGGCAACTCGCTGCCGGCGGCCAACACCTTGTGTTCACCCGGTGGCGTCGCGGTGGATGGCGCGGGCGACCTGTGGGTCGCGGACTCCAACAATTTTCGCGTGCTTCAGTACAACGTGCCCTTTGCCAGCAGCAGCAAAACCGATCAGTCCGCCACGATGGTTTTGGGTCAGCACGGCAGCTTTACCTCGCGGGTCAATAACAACGGCGGAGTGAGCGCCGCCAGCATGTCGTCGCCGGCGGGCCTGGCGGTTGACGCTTCGGGCCGGCTGTACGTTGCGGATCCGAACAACAATCGCGTGCTGAAATTCAACCATCCGAGCCCCGCCGATACCGCCGCGGATACTGTCTTCGGTCAAGGGGCAAGCTTCAGCGGCAACGCGTGCAACTTCCAGGCAACCTGCACGCGCGGCGGATGTGTGAGCACGGCCAACTCCTTGTGCGCTCCCACGGCAGTCACGGTCAATGCGAGCGGCAATGCTTATATTGCAGATACCGGCAACAATCGCGTTCTGCAGTACGCTCCCGACGTGACGGGCAATCCGGTGGCCAACGTGGTTATCGGACAGGCCGACTTTAGCGGCTTCACATGCCTCACGCTGTGCTCACCGCAGGGTCTGGCGGTCGACCGATCGGGCAACCTTTACGCCGCCGACGCATTCAACGATCAGATCAAGGAATACAACGCGCCATTGACCAATAACCCTCGGCCCAACCTGATAATCGGCTCGCAGCTATGCGGTCAGGCGCAGACACTGGCGGACACCCTGTGCGGAGTGTCGGGGATCGGATTCGATTCGACCGGCAACCTATACGCGGCCGACACCATGGATAGCCGGGTGCTTGAATTCAATCGGCCCGTTGTTCCCACCCCGACACCGACTCCCCATATTACCCCCACCCCGACATCAACCAGCAGGCCTACCGCAACGCCCACTCCCAAGCCTGGCTTTCCCTTCGTCGCGTCGCTGCCGCCGGTAATCCTGTCCGGCGCCGTTTTTGGCATGAGCGGGAGCGGGTTTACCGCCGGTTCCCGAGTAAACTTTTTCGTGGCCACCTCTGAGGGCGCGGTCAACACGGGACCGTTCACGCCGAGTACTTTTGCCCCCAACCAGTTGGAGGTACCGGTGCCGCCGAACAATCCGCTGGGCCAGGGGGTCGTCTCGGTGCAGGTGGTCAACACCGACCAGAGCTTCCACGCCTCCAATGCCGTGCTGTCCTTGCTACAGGGTAATCCGGTGCTTGGTATTCCGAGTATCACCGGGGTCAATTCAGCCGTCATCTCGCCCGACAGCACTGCCGCCGGAATCGCGGTCGCCAACGTGCAGACCGTAGTCTTGCAAGGCTCGACCGTCACCTTGAAGGGGACCGGATTCGACACGGTAAACGGCGTCGCGATCGATCTGTTCTGCGCCTGCAGCGGCGGCAAGGTCGGTCCCTTCCTCATAAACCCCAGCCTCAAACTGAGTGCCACGCAGGCGGTGTTCGATCTTCCGAGTACGGGTCCGGAGGCTCCGGTCACCGGCCCGGGTTCATTTGTGGTTAGCAACAAGGGTTCGGACGGCAAGTACAGCAAAAAAAGCAATGCCGTATCGGTGCCGATCGGGGCAGCAATCACGGTTACCGCGGTGAGTCAAAGTGGAAAGCAGGTGACGGTCCTCGGCTCGGGGTTTTCCAGCCTCACCGTCATCAATCTCTTCAACGTGCAGGACGGAACGACTGTGAATATCGGCGGACTAGGGGTGGGCGGGAAACCCAGGATTCCACTGACCATTGTCAGTGAGGGTCAATTCAGGTTTACCCTGCCTGCAACCGCCTCACCCGGTCCCGCGTATGTGCAGGCGCTCAACCCGCCTTTTGTGCCGTTCACCAGCTCTGGCAATACACCCGCAGGTGGGTTTGTTCTGGAGTGACTCGACCCTCTCCAAGCAGGATGATCAAGTCACCAACCGAAGCTGACCTGATCCCCATTTCGTCCAGGCGACGGAGAAACGCTTCACTAGTGCCGTATACTGATCGACGGTGCAATCGAGTAGCGCCTCCGCTCGTGTAGCTGCTTGATGCTGGTAAACAGGTGGGTTTTGAAATTGCTGCGCCGTAAAGTCAACTGGCTGTCCCTCAATACAGTTGTAGAAGTGCCAGGCTCCTTCAATCGGCGTCTTCAAGAGCGTACCGCCGAAACAATCCTGGATGCCCAGCGCGGTTGGCGAACATTGACCACCTGCGGGATTCGCGGAACTCCACTTTGAACTTGAATGCCGACTCCACGCCTGATTCAGCGCCCACCGGACTCTGACAATGTCGATTTTCATTTTTCTTGCGATCAATATCAGAATTGGAATTGCATACCGAAATCAGCGAAACGCGGGCATGGCTTCCCGCGCGAACTCCTCCAGCTTGTCGGCCAGCTCTTTCGCGCTGCGCCATTTGAATGACACCGACATGTAGGTGGCCCCGGCGCGCTGGTATTCCCCGGTGACGTCGATCGCCTGACGGATGGAGTCCACCGGAGGAGGCATCTCGACCGGGCTGTGCTCGCCCAGCACGTCATGCTGCCATTTGCGAGTCTCACCGGCGCCGATGTCCAGACCACCGCTAACGCCAATCCATAACGGTTGCGGGTCGCGCCCCTGCTTCTCCATCAGGGGCTTGATCTGGCTGAGACCCTTGACCACATCCTTGGGCGACAGGCTCATCGGGTACCACCCGTCGCCCAGCGCGGCGACGCGCCGGAAGGGTCCGTCGCCGAAGCCGCCGATATAGATAGGAATGCCGCCCTTTTGCACCGGCTTGGGAAAGGCTGAGACGTCATCGAAAGAAACGTACTTGCCGGCAAAGCGCGGCGCGTCGGCGGTCCACAACTCTTTCATCGCCCGCAGATATTCCCTGGTAATGGCTGCGCGTTCGTTGAACGGTATTCCAAGCCGGCGGAACTCCGCTTTCATCCATCCGCTGCCGACTCCGTAAGCCACCCGCCCGTTCGACACCACGTCCAGCGTCGCCAGCGACTTGGCCATCTGCACCGGCGGATGATAGGGAACGACGCTTACGCTGGTGAGCAATTTGATCCGGCTGGTGACCGCGGCAATGGCCCCTCCGATTACCATCGTGTCGTACCAGAATTTGGTGGAGATCGGAGCCTCCGCCCAGTTGGGCGTCAGCAGATGCTCGGGCAGGGTGAAAGCGGAATAGCCCAGTTCGTCGCCCAGCTTTGCCAGCTCGATCGTGTCCGCGAACGAAACATAGCTATAGGGAAAAACGCCGAAGCCAAACTCCATCTTATTGCCCGCCATACTGCGCCTCCTGACATCGTTTTCCTGACCGCAGTCCTACATTTGCGGGCTCCGCACTGCAAGCGCTTTTCCGTGCGGCGTTGTGCCTGGGGCCGGTGCGGGCAATTCGCAAACTGCTCGCACCTGTTTCAGCAGCCGATTAGAATAAAAGCGGCTCGCGAGCGGAGCGCTCCGGTACCGTTGGCAGCGAATCGGCGACGCGACGATTCTTTTGTCGATTCGCCGAATTGCTGGAAAATTTTGCATTGCATTCAACAGCGGCCAGCCGCAGCGGCGGCCCGCCGCGGCTTGTGTGAGACATGGCAGCAACTCCGGCAAAAAAAGCTACCCGCATCGACAGCGCGCCGGCGCCGCAGGACCTGGAGCGGCTGTTCGCGCTGAGTCATTCCGATCCGCATTCCATCCTGGGCGCTCATCCGGTGCCGAAAGGCACTGCGATCCGCGCCTACCGGCCCGATGCCGAGCAGATCGATCTGATTGTCCGTGACGGCAAGCCGCAACCGATGACGCGGCGGCAGGGAACCGACCTGTTCGAGACCCTGGTCAAAGATATGGAGCCCGGCTTTGCCTACCGTTTTGAAATTGTGCTGCGCGGCGGCGAGCGAGTCAGCGAACATGATCCCTATCGTTTTCTGCCGACGCTGGGCGAGATGGATCTCTACCTGCTGCGCGAGCAGACCATGGAGCGGCCGTGGGAGAAGATGGGCGCCAACGTGCATGAGGCCGAAGGTATTGCCGGCGTGGCCTTCGCGGTCTGGGCGCCGAGCGCCCGCGGCGTGAGCGTGGTCGGTGATTTCAACCATTGGGATGGCCGCACGCACATGATGCGCGCATTGGGTGGTTCCGGCATCTGGGAACTGTTCGTCCCCGATCTCACCGCCGCAGAGCGCTACAAGTTCGAGATTCGTTTCGCCAGCGGCGGGTTTCATCTCAAGGCCGACCCATACTCAAAAGCCACGGAACGGCCGCCGGCCACCGCGTCGGTGGTCTATCAGCCCAATTTCGCCTTTGCCGACGACCAATGGCTGAAGGCGCGGTCGGAGCGCGATTCGCTGCGCCAGCCGATGGCCATCTACGAAATGCATCTGGGTTCCTGGCGCAGAATTCCCGACGAGAGAAACCGCCCCCTGACGTATCGCGAGCTGGCGCAGGAGCTCGGCGATTACCTGACCGAGATGGGATTTACCCACGTCGAAATGCTGCCCGTGATGGAGCATCCGTTTACGGGCTCGTGGGGCTACCAGGTGACCAGCTACTTCGCGCCAACGGCGCGCTATGGCACTCCCGACGATTTTCGTTTCTTGATTGACCATCTGCACCAGCGCGGAATCGGCGTCATCCTGGACTGGGTGCCGGCGCACTTTCCCAAGGACCAGTTCGCGCTCGGACGCTTCGACGGCACGGCACTGTACGAGCATCTGGATCCGCGCCAAGGCGAGCATCCGGACTGGGGCACGTACGTCTTCAACTATGGACGCGATGAGGTACGCGAGTTTCTAATCAGCAGCGCGATGCTGTGGCTGTCGGAGTATCACGCCGACGGCCTGCGGGTGGACGCGGTCGCTTCGATGCTCTACCTGGATTACGGCAAACGCGAGGGCCAGTGGATCCCCAACGAGCATGGCGGACGGGAAAATCTGGCCGCGATAAGCCTGCTGCGCGCGCTCAATCAGCGCGCTTACGCGCACGACCCGGGGATCATGACGATCGCCGAGGAATCCACCGATTGGCCCGCGGTGAGCCGCCCCACCTATGTCGGCGGATTGGGTTTCGGCCTTAAATGGGACATGGGCTGGATGCACGACACGCTGGAGTATTTTTCCAAGGAACCGATACATCGCCGCTACCATCATCGCGATCTGACCTTCGGCATGCTTTACGCTTACAGCGAGAACTTCATCATGCCGCTCTCCCATGACGAAGTGGTTTACGGCAAGGGCTCGATGTTCTCCAAGATGCCGGGCGACCGCTGGCAGAAGTTCGCCAATCTGCGCTCGCTGTACGCGTACATGTGGGCGCGGCCGGGAAAGAAGCTGCTCTTCATGGGCAGTGAATTCGGCCAGGAGCGCGAATGGAACCATGACGAGAGCCTGGACTGGCACCTGCTTAAGGAGTCGGGTCATCGGGAACTCCAGGGCCTGATGCGCGATCTGAACCGTATCTACCGGGCCGAGCCCGCGCTGTGGGCGGCGGACGTGGATCCTTCGGGGATGCGCTGGATCGACGCTGACGACGCCGACGACAACGTCATCGCATTCGTGCGCAGCGCGCCATCGGCGAAGCGCAAGATTATCTGCATCTGCAACTTTTCACCCGTCGTGCGCCGCGATCATCGCTTCGGCCTCCCCGGTCCCGGCTATTATCCGGAGATCCTCAACACCGACAGTTTCGCATACGGCGGCAGCAACGTGGGCAACAACGGCGGCGTGCAGACCGAGCCGATCCCGTCGCACGGCTTCGATCACTCCGCCGTGTTCACATTGCCGCCGCTTGGCGTGCTCTGGCTCGCCAGTCCCGAGTGATCGGATTCCAAAGTCCGGTGTACCCTCTCCCTTTCTTGCTTGCCAGGCGGTAGGGTGAGGATTCGATGACGTCTCCACACGATCCTCCGCTGCGCATGCTGATGCCGTTTGTCGATTTGCGGGCGCAGTTCGCGGCGATCCGGCCCGAGGTGATTGCGGCGGTCGCCGCGGTGATGGAGCGCCAGCAGTTTATCCTCGGTCCGGAGGTAGAGCGGTTCGAGCAGGAGATAGCGGATTATGTCGGCGCCGGCGCGGCGGTGGGATGCGCTTCCGGCACCGACGCGCTGCTGCTTGTGTTGATGGCTCTGGGAATCGGACCTGGCGATGAGGTTATAACCACACCTTTTACTTTCATCGCCACCGCCGCCGCCATCGCGCGGGCCGGCGCAAAACCGGTATTTGCCGATATCGATCCGCACACGTTCAACATCGACCCCAAATCGATTGAGACGGCAATCACTCAATCGACCCGAGCCATAATCGCGGTGCATCTGTTCGGCTTGCCCGCCGACCTCGCGCCGATCGCGGCGTTGGCGAAAGCGCGATCGATCGCGATCGTAGAGGATGCCGCGCAGGCGATCGGGGCGCGCTACCAAGGCCAACGAGTCGGCGCGATCGGCGATCTGGGCTGCTTCAGTTTCTTTCCCTCCAAGAACCTTGGCGGCGCCGGCGACGGCGGACTGGTTACCACCAGCCATCCGGAAACGGCGGAGCGCATTCGGGTTCTACGCGAACACGGCAGCCGCGATAAATACACTTACGAGACCCTTGGCTTGAACAGCAGGCTGGATGAGATCCAGGCCGCGGTCCTGGGAGTGAAGCTCAAATATCTCGATCAATGGAACGCGCGGCGCCGCGACAAAGCCGATCGCTACCGGGCAATGTTTGCCGAACGCGGCCTCGAATCATTCATCGAACTGCCGGTTGAACCACCCGGCTGCCAACACGTCTACAATCAATTCGTCATTCGCTGTCCCAGGCGCGACGACCTGAGAGGATTTCTGGCAGGTCGCGGAATCCCAACGCAAGTCTATTACCCGGCACCCCTCCACCTGCAGCCCCCCTTCGCAAATCAGGACTTTGGCGAGGGCCGCTTCCCCCAAGCGGAGCGAGCCAGCCGTGAAGTGCTCGCGCTGCCCATTTATCCCGAGCTGACCGACGAACTTCAGCTCGCCGTTGTGGACTCAATCCACCGATTTAGAACATTGATTTAAATCGGACACCCATTAGGGTTGTCTGAACGTGCGTTCTACCTAAAATCGCGGCAAAGTCAGACCGCCGTCGTAGTTTTGTTCTCGCCGATAGTTTAAACTGTTGTTTTGTGAGCTTAGCCGGTTCGTCTGCAGGCACTCCGGCGCAGGATGTCAGAGCGTTCGTTTTGCTAGTCTTTATTACGTTAGTTATCTCTTTACTATTGACTTGTGGCGAGGTTTTTTCCTAGGTTTGGATTATTGCGCTTTGGGTGGAGACCGACCCTTACTCCGGTATCTGAGTCGGTGCTTTCTCCCTTTTGGTATTTAAATGCCCGAGCACACGATTGCGGTGGCGGCAAAGGAGATAATGCAGATGCAGAACAAGGACACAGTGGGAGAGGTGATGACGGTTAAAGACCTCAGCGAATATCTCCACTGTAACCAGTCTACCATTTACCGCCTACTCAAGCGGGGTGAGCTTCCCGCCTTTAAAGTTGGCAGCGATTGGCGCTTTATGACGGCCGAGATTCGCAATTGGTGTAAGCGAAGGATGTCGAGCGCCAAGCCGCGCACCAATGCGCGGGCGAGGAGCGCGGGATAGGGGCGCGCAGAAAGGTTTCCACAATCAGGGACGAACCGCCGTTCATGATGGAGCATAAAGGCGCGAGTGCTTAAAAATCTCGATTGGAGCGGTGACAGCCGATCTTGGATGCCCTAGCAGGGCGCATCGCCGCACTACAGCAGCCTGCCATAGCCAATCAATGGCCCAAAGCTTGCCCAGGAAAAGCGCGAACCGCCAGCGCGGAGGCCGGCGCTACAAAAACCCCTCACCTATCCTTCTTTTGATGAGGACAAGGTGAGGGTGTGCGATCTTTCGTGAAGGATCTTTTACCGCCCGTCTAGGCTTGGCTGAACAAGCCGGCCACCGGTTCCAGTGAGCCAATCGATTCAGCCTTGCCGGAGGGCGGCAGCCGGCGCGAACCGGGCTGGACTTCAAAAGGCGATTTGAGATCGAGTTCCTTGCCCATCTCACGCACCGCCGGCACCACTTCGGTGCCGAGCAACCGGATGTTGTTGACGCGGTCTTCGCGCCTAATCGGCCCGTCGTTCTGCCAAAAGAAGAAAATGCCCGGGCGCAGGCATTCCAGGACTTTGCGAATCTTGGGTAGCACGGTCTTGGGTGTGCCGCAGATTATCTGAAACTGCCGCTCCACATCGGGGAACGAACCGAAAATCTGCTGCCGCGTTGATTCGACGCTTTCGCGCGTTTGTCCCCAGATGCCGGAGCGATGCTCGACCTGCGCGGCGGAAATATTCTGGCGGGTCTGCTGCGCGGATTGTGCGCCGCCAGTCGCGGCGTTGGCCCACAAGCTGCCGGTGGTGGCATCGGGCGCGCTGAATTGCCGCGCGATACGTTGGGTGGCCTGCTTGGAGTTGTATCCTGGCGGGAACATCCATTGCGGCTGACCGAAGAGGCTATAACCAATTCCAGCTCCGCCGAACATGTCGTACTTCGCGATCTCGTGCGCCTTCTCCTCGGTTTCGGCCACGTAAACCTTTTGCAGGTAGCCGAAATTCTCCGTGCCGACCTGGTAGCCGTGCTTGGCCGCGGCGTCGCGATAGAAGTTCCACAAGTCAACCGTGGGCGGCAGAAAGGTGGCTAGCGCGATGTAGGGGTAGCGGTGTTCCGCGCACCATTCGACCGTTTCGGGGCTCAGCAAGCCGGGAATCCAGATGGGCGGATGCGGCTTTTGAATCGGCAGCACCCAAGGATCGATAAAACGGTAATGAAAATGCTTGCCCTCGTAGCGGGTCGGACCGGGCTCGGTCCAGGCCTTTATTACAACCTCGTGAGCCTCGTTGAAGTATTCCCGGTTGAACGCCGGATTGGCGTTGCTGGCGAACTGCTCGCTGCCCCCGCCACGTACCCAACCACTAATCAGCCGGCCGCCGGAGATCATGTCGATCATGGCCAGTTCCTCGGCCAGCCGCAGCGGATTTCCCACGATTGGCAGCGGATTGCCCAGCAGCGCGATCTTGACCTTCTTGGTAATGCGCGCCAGCACCGAGGCTTCGACGTTCATCACCGAGCCCATACAGAAGGAAGTATCGTGGTGCTCGTTGAGCATCACGCCGTCGAAGCCCAGTTCTTCGGCCAGCAGCTTCTCGTCGAGGTACTCGTTGAGCAGCTGTCCGCCTTTGACCGGGTCGAAAAATTTGTTGGGATTTCCGAAAAAGCCGTTCTGGATGACCATGTCATTGGGAACGTAGCGGTACGGACGTTCGGTAAAATAACTGATATGCATGACCATCGCCTCCTCTGGCCTCAGGCCAGAAAGTTTTGCGTTTCGCGAAGGAAGTCAGGCAGCTTTTCGATTTCGGGCCGATGCCCGCATTGGTCAAATGTCACCAGGCGCGCGTTGCGCATCGAGCGCTGATAGATCTCGCCAGCGTTGAGCGGCACGAAGTTGTCCTGCTTGCCCCAAATGAGCAAGGTGGGAGTATCGACCACGCCCAGCAGGTGATCGAGGCTCGGATTGTGCATGTAAGGCTGCCATGCCAGCCGCGCCGTCTGCGCCCGCGCGTCCTCCCACAACTCGAATTGCTCGGGTCCGATACCACCGAAAAGGTTGGGGAATTCCGGCGTGTTTTCATAGTCGAGCACACTGTTGCGCAGCTGGTCGGGCGCCATCATCTGGAAAATGTCGCGCAACTCACCCTCGGTGGGTTTGATCCCGCTGGCTGCAACCAGCACGATTCGCTTGAACTGGTCGGGGTTGCACGCCGCCATCTCAGCCGCGATCCATCCGCCGAGCGAAAAGCCGATCACGTCGAGCGGAGCCAGTTTCTGCTCGCGCACCATGATCGAGTACAGACCCGCAATATCGCGAATGCTACGGATCCACTCCGGGGCGGCGGTGCGGCCGTAGCCAGGATGCAGCGGAATTATCAGCGTGTGGTCACGCGCCAAGGCCGAATGCCATTTGAGCCATCCGGGATGGCCCAACTCGTCGTGCAAAACCAGCAGCGGCCTGCCGGTGCCTCCTTTAATGGTCTGCAAATCGGTCTGGTCAACGCGGAGGGTTTCTTCCTGCCATTCCTGCGAGCCTTGCGCCATGTCGCTAATTCTCCCGTGCCAAAAATGAGATACGTTCCCGCTGACCGTCGTCCAGGGCGGGATTGCTTCGGGTTGCATAGCACTTTATGCGCGCGCTTGGGAAACACCGTATGTAACATTGGTCTGGCTTACGCCGCGGATGCGCGAACCCGATTTCGTTACCCTGATCCTTTTCCTTATGTCGTGGCGAGGTATCGCGTAGAATTGCCGTGACGTTGCTTTGATGTTGCCGAGCATCGTCGGTCATAGGCCTGAGACTTGGCACCTGGGTAACCTGTTTCGCCATGGATACAGCATTTGGTGAGCTGTCTGGACTGGAGAGGATTTACGCGGTCCTGTCGCCCTGCGTGTTCGGTGCGTCGCTGGCGGTCGCCTATCTCGGCGGCGCTTCGACCCACGATTTGCGCTCGCGAATGGGCCGATTGCCCGCGGTACCGGCGGGCGGGGCCGTATGGCTGCATGGAGCGTCGGCGGGAGAAATGGCGGGCGGCGCCCGACTGGTTGCGGCGCTGCGCGAGCGCGGCTATCGCTTTCCGGCAATTTTCACCGCCGCCAATAGCGCCGGCGTAGCGTACATCTCACGGTGGGCGGCGCCCGACACGACCGCCGCCCTGGTGCCTTGGGATGTGCCCGCATGGGTCGGCCGCGCATTCGATCGATGGCGCCCCTCGGCGCTATTCCTGATCGAAACCGAGCTTTGGCCGCTGCTGGTCTTCGAAGCGCATCGGCGCGGTGTGCCCGTACTTTCGCTGAGCGCCCGGATTTACCCCAGAGATATGCTGCGTTATCGTGCTATCCGCCAGTTTATTGCACCTACCTTAGCTCGGCTTAGCCGGATCTTGGCGCAAAACGACATCGAGCGGGATCGTTTCATTGCGCTCGGCGCCCCTGCCGGGCGCTGCGTGGTAGCCGGAAACCTCAAACATCTGCAAGAACGGCCGGCTATCGATCCGAGTCGGATGCGCAGTCAACTCGGGATTGGACCAGCGCAGCGCATCATCGTATTCGGCAGCATCCACGACCGTGAAATTCCGCTGATCTTTGAAGCAATAGCGGCGCTGCGCGGGCAACAGGTCCGCTTTGTCATCGCGCCCCGTCATCTTTCATCGGCACACAATGTGCTTCGCGAAGCGGCGACGATGCGGCTTCGCACCGCGCTGCGCAGCCAGTTGCATCCCGGCGAAGAGTGGGATGCCTTGGTACTGGACACGATGGGTGAATTGAGGGATTTCTATGCGATAGCAGCAGTTGCCGTGATTGGCGGCGGATTTGCGAAGTTGGGGGGCCATAATCCGTTGGAAGCTCTGGAAGCCGGCGCGCCGGTTCTCCTTGGTCCGCATTTCGATCATTTTGAACATGAGGTTCGCTCGCTGATGGCGGTTAACCCGCAAGCTGTGGTATTGAACTCAGAGCAACTCGCGGAGCGTCTGCGGGTTTGCCTTCGTGACGAAGATTGGCGTTTGGAATTGCTGTCGCAGCAACGGGTGACGGTGCCCGATGCGGCGGTGGTTGCGCGGCATTATCTCGATGAACTCTCACCCTATCTCGGCGCCGCCCATGCGTGAGCGAAACGGAAAGCCGCCGACTATATGCCTGATCGCGGGGGATGTTTCCGGCGATCAGAACGGCGGCCGGCTGGCGCGCGCGCTGCTGGATCTCGATCCCGCTATTCGCTTGGTGGGCGCGGGGGGCCCTGCGATGGAACGCGGCGGTGTTGACGTCGCGATCAGCAGCACCGGAGTTTCCACCATCGGTCCGCCCGATACGCTCAACGCGATGCGCTCGGTCATCCGCGTATGGCGCGGTGCGCGCTCATTGTTCAGCGACGTGCGTCCCGACCTGGCGGTTCTGATCGACGCTGAAACGCTCAACCTGATGCTCGCGCGCGGACTGCGCGCACGCGGAATCCCGGTGGTGTTTTTCTTTCCGCCGCAGGTCTGGTTATGGGGGCGATGGCGTTTGCCGCTGGTGCTGCCACTCGCGACCAGGGTCTTGTCGGCCTTTCGCGAAGAAGCAGAGATCTACCAGGCGGCTGGCGCCGACAGCCTGTGGGTGGGCCATCCGCTGCGCGACGCGGTGCGCGTCAACGACGATCCGGTGGCGGCGCTGCGCAGGGTCGGGCTTGATCCCACCAGGCCGCTGGTCGCGCTGATGCCGGGCAGCAGAGAGCAAGAAATTCGCGATCTGTGCGGGCCCATACTCGGCGCCGCGCGGCTGCTTCAGCAGCGCAACCCGGCCTTGCAATTTGCGATTCCGCTCGCCACCGAGGAACTGCGCGCCGACGTGGAAAGCGCGGCGCGTCAGAGCGGCTTGCACAGCACAGTGATTTACAACCCTGAATCCTATGCCGTGCTAAGCCGCGCGATGGTGGTGCTGCAATGTTCGGGCACCGCAACGGTCGAAGTCGGTCTGCTCGGGATACCCTCGGTAATCGCCTACCGATGCCGCCCGTTATATTACTCGGTGGGACGCCGCCTGATGCGCGTGAAGTTCATTGGCATGGTCAACATCCTTCTTGATGAAGCCGTGCAGCCCGAGTTCTTTCAGAAAGACGTTGACCCTCAGCATCTGGCAGACGAGGTCTGGTCGCTGCTCACCAATGAGACCCGCCGGCGCCACATCCAGTCGCGGCTTTCGCGCCTCCCCGAAGTGCTCGGCCCGACCGGTGTGATGAAGCGCGCGGCACACGCGGTGATGGAACTGGTCGAACGTCCCTATGAACGATCCTCGTCGCACGCGCTGTCGGTGGGATCCGGAGCGGTGTGAGGGCGCTGCGGGCCCAGCGCGTTAAAGGTGTCGATCGGCGTGCCTGAAAGCTCGGCTCCATCCGCTCTGGCGGGCAAAGTTGCGATCGTCACCGGCGCTTCGCGTGGGATCGGTCGCGCGATCGCGCTCAAGCTGGCGAGCGCGGGTTGCGACGTGGCGGCGGTCTATTTCAACGCCCACGATCAGGCGCGCGCACTGTGTCAGCAGATTGCCGCCGCGGGAGGCCGGGCGGCGCCGATTGCGGCCAATGTCGCCAGTCCGGAGAGCGTGGCGGAACTGTTCGGCAAGTTCTCGGAGCGATTCAACCGGCTCGACATCGTTGTCAGTAACGCCGCCAGCGGCGTGTTGAAGCCCACCATGGAGATGACGCTCAAACATTGGCGCTGGTGCATGGAGACCAATGCGCTGGCGCTGAGTTTGATCGCCCAGCGTGCCGCACCGCTGATGGGCGAGGACGGACGCATCGTTGCGCTGTCCAGCCTTGGCGCCAGGTTCGCGCTGCCCGACTATGGCTTTATCGGCGCTTCGAAGGCCGCGCTGGAATCCCTGGTGCGCAGCCTTGCGATCGAACTGGGCCGCGCGCGCGGCATCCGCGTCAACGCGGTGAGCGCGGCCGTGGTCGATACGGACGCGCTGAAGGCGTTTCGTGCGCGCGAGCAAATGCTGCGGGAATTTGCAGAGCGCGCCGCCCTCGGTCCCGCACTGACTGAGGCCCATGTGGCGGACGCGGTTTTTCTGTTATGCCTGCCCGAAGCCGCGATGATCACTGGACAGACCTTGATCGTTGACGGTGGATTTTCGATCAGCGGATGAATGGGTATGCTCGGCGAATCCGGACTGGCCGGCAAGGCCGTGATTGTGACCGGGGGCAGCCGCGGCATCGGGCGCGCGATCGTCGATCTGTTCGCTGCCGAAGGCGCTAACGTAACGTTTTTGTTCCGCACCGATCGGGTCAGTGCACAGGAAGCGATGGAGCAGGCCCGCGCCCGCGGCCATAGCGTGTCTTGCGAACAGGCCGATGTGCGCGATCCCGCCGCATGCGCCGCCGCCGTGCAACGCACCATTGCCCGCACCGGACGTATCGACGTGCTGGTCAACAACAGCGGCGTCATCCGCGACAACCTGCTGGCGTGGCTGGAGCCTGGCGACGTCAGCGAGGTGCTGGAAACCAACGTGACCGGAGTATTCAATATAACCCGCGCGGCGGTTTCTCATATGATCAGTCAGCGCTCGGGAAAGATCATCAATATCAGTTCGGTGGCGGGGGAAATGGCGGGCCGCGGACAAACCAATTACGCTGCCAGCAAGGGCGCGGTGAACGCCTTTACCCGCGCGCTGGCGGTGGAGCTGGCGCCGCGCAAGATCACCGTCAACGCGGTGGCGCCGGGACTGATCGAAACCGGGATGTCGGAGCGCATCCGCACCAATGCGGGCGATCAGGCCCTGAACCGAATCCTGTTGCGGCGCTACGGACAGCCGGTCGAGGTTGCTAATGCCGTCGTGTTCCTCGCCTCGCGCTTTGCCGATTATATCACCGGGCAAATCATTTATGTGGACGGCGGCTTCAAGATGGAGTGAGCATGCCGGCTTCGATCAGCAAAGATGACATCCAAACCGTCTATCCGCGCGTGGCCAAAGCGATAGCTGAGGCGCTGGCGCGCGATCCCGCCGAAGTTCGCGTCACGAGCCGGCTGTTCGCCGATCTCGAGGCGGAATCAATCGACCTGCTCGATATCGTGTTCAGGCTGGAGCGTGAATTCAATATTCAGATTCCGCGCGGCCGAATTATCGAAGACGCGCGCGGCGACCTGCCCGAAGACGAATTTGAACGCAATGGAGTCCTCACAGCGCCGGGGCTGGCACGCCTGCGCGAGTATATGAGCGAGGTGCCTGCGGAAAATTTCCGCGCGCAGATGAATCTTGCCGATGTGCCCGCGCTGTTCACGGTCGAAACCATGTGCAAGATCGTGATTCGCGCGATGCGCGACGGCAGCGCCTGACCATGCTGGTGCGCCGGCGTGTGGCCATTACCGGTCTGGGGCTGGTGACGCCGCTGGGCAACAGCACCGCCACAACCTGGCGCGCGCTGATGGCAGGTCGCAGCGGTATCGCTCCGATTCGCGGTTTCGACGCCGGCGGTTACCCGGTTCGGATTGCGGCGGAGGTCAAAGACTTCGAACCGCGCACGCAAGGCGCACATCACAAACTGCTCAAATACGCCGTGCGCCACGCTGCTTTCGCGCTCTCCGCCGCGGCCGAGGCGATCGACGACGCCGGCGTCGGCCCTTGCGCCGAGACCGCCAACCGATGGGGATGCGTGGCGGGCAGCGGAATGATGGGTGTAGCGTTCGACGAGCTTGCTCAATTCCAGCGCCGCTTCGCTTCCGGCGGCAAACTGGCGGCCCACGCGCTGTTCGATCCGGCAACGCCCGCCCCCGATCCGATCGCCTACGCCCGCAATCAGGCCAATGCCGGATTGGCCCTGCTGGTCCAGCGCTTCGGAATCCGCGGCTATGCCAGTTCGGTTCACACCGCGTGCGCGTCGGGCGGACAGGCCATCGGCCAGGCGATGCGTCTTATCCGGCGCGGCGGAGCGGATTTTGTTTTGGCCGGCGGCTTTGATTCGATGATCAATCCGGTCGGATTGGCCGGCTTTTGCATGCTCGGAGCGCTGTCAACCGACAACGATATGCCCGCGCGCGCCAGCCGTCCTTTCGATCGCTCGCGCAACGGTTTCGTGCTCGGCGAGGGCGCAGGCTTCCTCGTGCTCGAGGAATGGCAGGCCGCGCGCCGCCGCGGCGCGCGGATTTACGCGGAGCTCGCCGGCGACGGCAACTCGCTCAGCAGCTACCGTATCACGGACTCCCACCCTTCGGGCGACGGTCCGATCCAGGCCATGCGCTGGGCGCTTGCGGATGCCGGCGCTCGACCATCCGAGGTCGGGTATATCAACGCCCACGGCACCTCGACGCTTATGAACGACCGCAGCGAATGCGCCGCGGTCAGGTCGGTTTTCGGACCGCATGCGGCGCGGGTCAAAGTCAGCTCGACCAAAAGCCTGATGGGCCATCTGGTCTCTGGCGCGGGCGCGGTCGAAGCAGCGGTCTGCGCGCTGGCGATCCATCATTCGCAGTTACCGGTCAGCGCCAACCTGGACCAACCCGATCCGCAATGCGATCTGAACTTCGTGCGCGAACCTGCCGCCTCGTGCCGCGTGGGAATAGCGATGTCCAACTCGTTCGGATTTGGCGGCTCCAATAGCTGCCTCATCTTTCGCAACCCGGAGGACGCCGCCGGGTGAACGACTCGATCGTAATCACCGCAAACGGAGCTATCTGCGCGGCCGGCGCCGCACCCGAGCAGATCCTGCGGACGTTGCGTGACGGGCACACCGGATTCGCGCCGCTGCGTGAATGGGATTCCACCACCTGGCCGGCGCCGCTGGCTGCAGGCGTTGAAAGGATCGACCCCGCCGCGATTTTCGAAGATCGCAAACTGCTCAAATCGGTGCAGCGCCTACGGCGCACCGATTTGCTCGGTCTATATGCCGCCAGTCGGGCGGTGGCGGCGTCGGGAATCGCGTGGTATCGCGCCGCGCTGGACGAAGGGCGCGCGGCTGAATTCGACGAAGCAACTGCGGTGTTCACCGGATGCGGCGGCGTGGCGTATCACTACCAATATGATTATTTGCCGGCACTCGCGGCGGCGGAGGGCAACCTTCGCGCGTTCGGCGAAAGGCTGAGCCAGAGCGTCAATCCCACCTGGCTGCTCCAGTCACTGCCCAACAACGTGCTCTGCTACCTCGGGATTGCTTACGGGTTCAAAGGGGCCAACGCCTGCATCACCAACCATAGCGTCAGCGGGACGCTGGCGATCATAGAAGCGTGGCATGCCTTGCGGGAGGGCGCCGCCGACCGCGCCATCGCCGTCGGTCACGACTCGCCGATGGATCCCGAAGCGATTTTGAACCTCTATCATTTGGGCCTGCTGAGCATCGACCTGGTCCGGCCGTTCGACGCCGGTCGCAGCGGATGCGTATTGGGCGAGGGCGCGGCGGCAATGGTGCTGGAGACGCGGGTGGCGGCGGAGGCGCGGGGCGCGCCGGAGCTGGGAGCGATTCTGGGAACCGGCGTGACCACCGAAGCGGGCGGAGTGCTCGCGGTACGCCCGGACGGCGACGGCGAGGCCCGCGCGATCGAGCTCGCCCTGCAGGAAGCAGAGGTCGCTCCGAGCGATGTCGGATTAATCGCCGCGCACGGCAATGGCACAATCAATTCCGACCTGTCCGAGGCCGCGGCGATCAGGCGAATTTTCGGCTCGGAAATTCCTCCGGTTACATCATTCAAATGGGCGCTCGGACATACGATGGCGGCGGCGGGTGCAATCGACGCCGTGATTGCGCTCGGATGCTTGCGTGCCGGGATTGTTCCCGGCATTGCGACCTTGCGCGATCCGGATCCACAGTGTTTGCCGCATTCGATCTCGGCGTCTGAAACCGCGGCGCGCGGCGATATCGCGCTGGTGTTGGGCCGCGGTTTTGGGGGGATGAACACCGCGCTGGTGATCAAGGCGTCGCCCGACGGCGCGTCATGAAAACCGGAGATCATCCAGGCGCAGGCCGCCACGGAATCGACCTGGTTGAGATCGCACGCATTCGGCGGCTGCTGGACGAAACTCCGCGCGCGGACCTGCTGCGTATCTTCTCGGAGCGCGAATTGGACGACGCAGCGAAGGGTCCCGAACCAGCGCGTCTGGCCGCCCGATTCGCCGCCAAGGAAGCCTGCTTGAAGCTCTTCCCGCGTGAAACGGCGCTGGGCGAGTTGGAAGCGGGCGACTTCGAAATCGTTTCCGACTGTTATGGAGCGCCGGGAGTTCGCTGCACGCCGCGCGCCGCTGACGTTTTGGCGCGTCACTGGTTGGCTGATATCTCGCTCTCGCTCAGTCACGACGGCAGCCATGCCACGGCGGTGGCCGTCGCTGTGCCGCGGCAGATCGCCGCTCCGCCCGCGGGCAAATTCATCTATCATTGTCTGCCCATCCGCCGCGGCGTGGTGATGTCGAATCTCAAGCGCGCCTTCGGCGCCGCGCTCGACGAGCAACAACGGGTCACACTGGCCCAGGCGTTTTATGGCCATTTGCTCCAATCAGGCGCGGAGTTCGCCCGCAACCTGATACCCTGGAGCCGGCGGCCGATCGTGCGAGTCGAAAACATTGAGGCTGCCCTCGACGCATACCACCTGGGCCGGGGCCTGCTGATTGCGTCGGGCCATTTCGGCAACTGGGAAGTTGCACTGCCCGCGGCGATGGAGGATTTCCCGCAGTGGCGCGGACGCTTCCATATCCTGCGCCGTCCGCTGCCCCGATGGCTCGACGGGCTGGTAACGCGGCACATGCGCAAAAGCAGCCTCGGTGTGATACCCAAGCGCGGCTCGCTCCAGGTGATCCTGGATCGGCTCGCGGCGCGCGACGCGGTGGTGTTTATCATGGACCAGCATGCGGGGGCGCGCGACGGCGTGCTTGTCGATTTCTTCGGTTCTCCGGCGTGGACGTTTCGCAGCCTCGCGCTGATTGCGCTGCGGACTCGCGCGCCGGTGGTGCCCGCCGCGCTGTGGCGCGCGCCCGACGGATCGCACGTGTTGCGCTTCGAGCCGGCGCTTCCAATTGTGGAAAGCGATGACGCCGCCGAAGCGATTGCAGCCAATACGCGCCTCTACAATGCGGCCCTCGAACGCATCATCATGCGCCATCCTGAACAATGGTTCTGGGTGCATCGGCGATGGAAGAACCGCTGATCCCGGGCCACTGGGATCGCTCGCGGTTTGGATCCGCAACACCTCGACCGCCTTGCCGATATGGCTTAAACTTGCAAGGTGCAAGTGAAGTCTGTATGGAATCCAATGACCGACGCCGGTAAACCAAATGATTGACCGCAAACGCATGCGATTGCACGCCGCGATCGCAGCGCTGATTGTTTTCTGTGCTGCCGAGATGGTAGCCGCCGCCGAGTACCAGACCACGTCAGGGCAAGCACCTGCGAACGGATCGACATTTGTTGCGTGCGGCGAGCCCGCGCGCCGAGCCAACAGCCGCATGAAGAGTATCGTGAGCGCTGTTGATGATGTCTGGAGCGCTCGCATCCGGGTGTACGAATCCGTTGCGCCTGCGCCGCCGCATGCCCGGCGCGGCGGATGCGTCTTTTATAACCAGGCGTTTCTTAACCTGCTGCTCCTACGGCGCCTCCTGGTCCAGGACCCTGGCGTCATCGAACCCCTGCTATACGCGATTATGGCGCATGAGGTGGGACATGAGATGCATCAGGATTTCAGTCCCGAACGCGCCGGAGTTTCCTCGCAGACCAAGGAACTCGAAGCCGACCGCTTCGCGGGCTACACACTTGAGCATCTCAATATAGGCCTCGACAACATCATTCCTTACTACAGTCTTGCGGGGGACGAGTTCGGCGGGCAAGCCCGGGCCGCTAACAGCCACGGTGTTAGCATGTCGCGCACGGCAGCGCTGAAGAACGGCTGGGACCTGGCGGAATGGAATCAGCCGGAGGATTCCCATTCGTTGACCGAGGGCGACTAGCCCCTGCCTTGCGCTTCACGTTCCTGGCGCGCAGCCCTGAGGGAACTCGTGGCGATCGGATCGTACGCCGATCGCCGTTGACAGTCTTACAGCCGGATTAGGATACTTCATTCAAAGCCGATCCAGCGCGGCCGGACTGAACCAAATAACCTGGGAGAGACGGACGTGATCGAGGTAAAGACGTCAACCTGCAGAGCTTGTTCGGCCTACTGCCCGATTGAAGTCACAATCGACGACGGCCGCGTCGTGAAGGTCGACGGCAACCATGCCGCGCCGCTGTACGGCGGGTTCATCTGTCCCAAGGGTCGCGCCCTTCCCGCGATGCATAACGATCCCAATCGGCTGACGCATTGCCTCAAGCGCCAGCCCGACGGGAGCTTCACGCCGATTAGCAGCACGCAGGCGATCGACGAGATCGCCGAAAAGATCTCCCGGATTATTACCCGGCACGGACCGCGTGCGATCGCCGGATTCACCGGAGGCCCGAGCGTAGAGCAGCCTGCGGGCGCTCCGCTGATGCTGACGTTCCTGCGCGCGATCGGCTCGACTATGTCCTTCAGCGCCGCCACGTTCGATCAGCCCGGTCTGGTGATTGCCAACGCCCTGCACGGCACCTGGGCCGGCGGGCGAATGAGACCCGAGTCGTGGGACGTGTTCCTGCTGATTGGCGGCAATCCGATCATCTCCAAGCAGTATTTCGGCCAGAATCCAGGCGATCAGCTCAAGGCCGTAATCCGAAACGGCACCAGGCTTATCGTAATCGATCCGCGTCGCACCGAGACCGCCCGCAAGGCGCACGTCCATCTGCAATGCATCCCCGGCGAGGATCCCACGATTATCGCGGGAGTGATCCATCTGATCATCGCCAACGATTGGGTGAATCATGATTTCGTCGGGCTCAATACGCAGGGATTCGACGAACTGGCCCGCGCGGTCAGCCGTTTTACACCCAGCTATGTGGCCGAGCGCGCCGGAATCAGCCAAGTGGATTTGCAGGAAGCCGCAAGCATCCTGGGCCACGCAAAGTCCGGCGATTTCGGCTCCGGTACGGGACCCTCGATGGCCACGCGGGGCAACCTGACCGCCTACCTGATGTTGTGTCTGCAGACCCTGCGCGGGTTCTGGGCCCCGGAGGGCCAGGAGGCGGTGCAACCGCGCGTGCTGCTGCCACGCGCCAAGTTCAAGGCCCAACCGCGCGCACCCTACCCGGCCTGGGGGTTCGGGGAAAAACTGCGGGTGCGCGGACTTCAGCAATCGGTCGTGGGCCTGCCCGCGGGCGGATTGGCCGAAGAGATACTCACTCCGGGAGAGGGCCAGATCAGGGCCTTGTTCCTGCATGGCGGCGCGATGTTGAGCTGGCCGCAGCAGGAATTGACCAAGCGCGCCCTTGAGTCGCTGGATCTCCTGGTGATGCATGACATCGAATTGTCGCCGACGGCGCGGATGGCTCACTATGTCATCGCCACCAAGATGGGATTCGAAATACCGGCTTTCTCATTGGTAGGCGAAATCTCCGCCACCATCCATCCGGGCTACGGCTGGGCCGAGCCCTATGCCGCTTATCAGCCGGCTTTGCTTGATCCGCCCGAGGGCGCGGACGTGCTCGACACGTGGCAAACCTA
The DNA here is from genome assembly GCA_035262365.1 of Binataceae bacterium (SeqCode). Taxonomy (GTDB): domain Bacteria; phylum Desulfobacterota; class Binatia; order Binatales; family Binataceae; genus JAJPJA01. The sequence continues at coordinate 20,945 of DATFSZ010000070.1, read as the reverse complement.
CTACAGAATCGCGCGCAAGTTGGGATTACGCCTCAAAGTGCGGGCCGACAATCCGCCCCTGGACATGGACAACGAGCCCAGCACGGACGATATCTATGAGTACCTGGTCAGGGGATCGGCGGTGCCGCTGTCCGAGATCAAAAAGTACCCCAACGGTCATATCTTCGACGAGGCCAGAGAGACCGTCAGGCCGCGCGATCCCAACTGCAAGGATCGCCTGGAGCTGGCCAACTCCACGATGCTCGATGAACTGGCCACGGTGCGCGCGGAAAATGTCGCCGACCGCCGCAAAACCAACGACCACTTCCCCTTCCTGCTAATTCCGCGGCGGATGCAGAATGTCACCAACGCCGCCTATCGTCCGCCGGGCGTGCTGAGGAATCCATTCAACCCGCTTTTCATGAACCCCGCCGACCTGCGAAGCCTCGGCGTGAACAATGGCGACCTGGTGGAAATCCGCTCCCGCCACGGCAAGGTAACCGGAGTTGCCCAGGCCGACAGCGGACTGCGCACAGGCGTCGTGTCCCTGACGCATGGATTCGGCAAGAATCCCGGCGAGTCGTTCGATCCGCGCAAGGATGGGGCTAACGTCAACCAGTTGCTGCGGGTTGACGATGACTTCGACCCCTATACCGGAATCCCGCGCATGGGTGCGCTGCCGGTGTCGATCTCCCGCTCGCAGATGCGCACGCCCGCGCCTGCGCCAAGCTCAGCTTAGTGCAGGCGGAAGGTCAATCCACCGCGGCGAGCCTGAGGATTAGTAATAGTAGGGATAACGGTAATAACTGCGCTCCTGGACCTGGTTGCCAATCAGGTAGCCGCCCAGCGCACCGCCGAGACCGCCAATTACCGCACCCGTACCCGGTGCGCCCATCGCCGAGCCAACCAGCGCGCCGCCGCCGGCGCCAAGCGCTCCACCCGCCAAAGTGCCCGTTTCACGCGGGGTTAATCCCAAAGCCGGAGCGTAACATCCGCTGAGCACAGCTCCGATCAGAACCGCGCCAAGCAGGCAAATTATTTTGTGTAAGAAACCGGCCGTTTTGTCGGCGCGGTTCATATGGCTGTCCATCTCGAAACTCCTGAGACGGATCTCAGGCCTCCACAATGATCGACGATCAGCGGGCGGCTGCCGTTTACATCCGGATTCAAGGCGAAAACCTCAGTCGGCTGCTCGAAGCGGTATAAGTCACTTCACCTGTGCCACGACGAACGTGGCAAAGAGCACAGAAAAAGATGTTAGTCGGGATGAATCCGGCCGCTCTGTGCGGCTGAGCGTTTTCGATGGTTGAGTCTCCCTTCAGGACCGCATAAAGGTCCGACAACGTCAGCCGCTGAGGCAACGGACGCGAAACAGCGCCCCCTTGATTTAACCACACCTGCGCCTCTGCCGGACTGAATTGCTCGAAACAGAGGTTGGTCAGACAACGGCCGTTGCGGACGATTGCCGGATGCAGATTGCTCATCTCCTCATTGGTGGTGATGAGAACGATAAGCCGCAGACCCTGGCCGAAAAGTCCATCGGTCAGATTCAACAGTTTGGCCAGCGCCTGGCCATGTTGCTGCTGCCTTGCATCCATCGCGACAAACTCGCCGGCATCCTCCAGCACCAAAAGGTTCCATTTACCGTTGTCTTCTTCAGCCTCATTGACATCGTCAACCTTGGACAACAGGCTCAGCATGTAACTGGCGTTGCGAAAGAACACGGCCGGATCTATTACGTAGTGGAAGTTGCACCATGCCGCCCATTCGCGCGCCAGCGCGCGCACCGCCCAGGTCTTTCCCGTGCCCGGCAGCCCTCGCCACAACATCAGGCGCGAGGCCGCCATGTTCTGTGGATTCCTCAATTGCATCACGCAGTCCAGCTCGCGCGCCAAACGTTCCGGATAATTTGATGCAATCTCGTGCCATCGCGGGACCCTAAGAGACTTGCTCTCCCGCTCGGCCTGAAAATCTCCCCGTCTTTGTACCGCGTTCCAGAAACTCACGACCGCGCAGCCGCTCGCGCCGCGATCGATTTCCGGCGGTAGTAGTTTCGAGAGCTGGGCGAGGCATCGCTGAGCCGCTTCGGGAGCGGCGAAAAAACCGTACACCGATACATGCCCGTCCTGCTCCGCCTTATGTTCCGTCGAGATGACAACCAGGCCTCCGTCCCATTCGCGCAGTTCATCGCGTAAGCGCCCCTTGCGGTCCATTTCCGAAGCGACCAGCCCTCGATTGGATATTCCCGCCGGCATCGCTGCAACGTAGCCGAAGCGCGCACGGAAGAGATGGCGAAGCTTCCGTCGATGGATTTCGGCGCCGGCAACTGCTTCGAAAAGATAGTAATAGTCGGTTATCTCGACCTGAAGATTCAAATCGTGATCCATTGTTCCGTCTTTCTAAACGCAACATCGCCTGCGGCCTTCAAAGCCGGGCAGGAAACCACCGCATCAAGGCGGGTTTCCACACGCACCAGCGCCGACACGCACCAGCAAATAGTCAATCTTGGGTGACTGGGAACGACAGCCATAACCGGCTGCTATTGAACGGATGTGATCGAGGCAAGCATGATATCTCGCTCTCTCGGCCGAGGATTTTCGCTGAGCGCAAATATGTATACCTCGCTCCAATCGCAAGCAAGAGGGGAGCAAATGCCAGGTTACTCAACGGCGCCGCAATTGCGATCGGGCGGGGCTTGCTGTAAATTTCCGTCGCTCTTCGGATCCGCATGTAGCGCGGTCCTTTTCGAGTATCGCGCAAACAGGAAACTCTTCGTTATGCGCACAATCAAGTTTGGCATGCACATTTTCAACGGCGACTTCGAACGCGCCCGGCGCAGTACGCTGTTGGCCGAAGAACTTGGCTACCATCTGATTTCGTTCGACGATCACCTGCTGCCGGCCAAAACTCCCGGCGCGCGGATACCCCAGTTCGAGTGCTACACCATGCTGGCCTGGATGGCCTCGATTACGCGGCGGGTCAGGCTGGTGCCGACCGTCGGTTGCATGTCCTTTCGTAACCCGGCTCTGTTGGCCAAGATGTTCACTACGCTGGACTACATCAGCGGGGGCAGAATCACGGTTGGGGTCGGTGCAGGTTGGCTGCGCAGCGAGTACGAGGCTTACGGCTTCCCCTACCCGTCAACCGGAGAGCGGATCGCGCAACTGGGCGAAGGCGTCAAGGTGATGAAGGCGATGTGGACCCAACTCGAGCCAAGCTTTTCTGGACGCTACTTCCACGTCGAGAAGGCCGTTAATCTGCCGCCGCCGCTGCAAAAGCCCCATCCTCCGATCATGGTCGGGGGGACCGATCTGAGAACGCTGCGGATCATCGCACAAGACGCCAACATGATGAGTTTCTTCACTCACACGCTGACCGTGGCGGAACTGAAGCGGCGCCTCGCGCTGATGCGCGAGATGGCCGCGCAGGCGGGGCGCAACGCTGACGAAATCGAGATCAGCGCGATGGTAAAGGTCTATCCGGCGGAGACCGCCGGGGAGAGCGCAGCTGTGGCCGCCCGGGTGGCCCGCGAGATCACGACCGGCAATTTCAAGCCGCAGCTGCCCGACGCCGAAGCGGCCCGCAATGCTCCCGCGCTGCTGATTGGGACCGTGGATGAGATCAAGCGCGGCATTCGCGCGCGTTGCGAAGAGTTGGGATGTAGCTCCTTCAACCTGATATTGCCCTCGGACGAATTTGCGGCGATCTTCGCCAAAAGGATAATGCCGGAGTTTACCGGCTAACCCGCCCCAGCGGCGGCGCAGGAGTTCAGACATGGCGCAAAACGTCCCTGATTTCCGCTTCAGCGAGGATGCTATCAAAGTGCGCCAGTTCCTGTACGAGTTCTGGTGCGCGCGCGGCTATCCGCCCAATTTGCGTGACGCGGCCGAGGCCACCGGCTTCACGCGCCGCCGCCTGATGCAGGCGTATCGCGAGCTGGACCTGGGGATAATGATTGTTATCGACCAGGAGGCGGAAAACGTTAACATCCTGAAATGCATGCCGTTTTCCGCGTATCCAAGCCAGGCGCGGTTGATTATCGACGGCCGTTTCAACGGCTACCTGGGATGCGCGATGGAATCGGTGGCAGCTTCGAAGATGCCTCCTTTCTCCGGCAAGGCCTGTCATATCGAAGCCTACTGCGCGTGCTGCCTCGCGCCGGTCAGGCTGGTCATGACCGACGGCGCGCTTATATCAGCGGATCCGCCCTCTGCCCTGGTTCACGTCAGCCTCAGCCCATGGTACTGGAACACCACCAACGTGATGCAGATGTGCGACAGCATGAACTATGTGATCGACCGCTCCCATGCCGCGCGCTTCGAGCATCAGACCGGCCGGCGCGGCGCTATCTTTACGCTTCAGCAGGCGATCGCGTTTGTAAGCCGAGGCGTCGCGACACGGATGTGGGACCCGCATCGCGCTCCCGATTTCATCCGCCCGCAGGAACTGTTCGACGGGCTGAAGGCGCTGGGCGTGGATACCAGCGTCTGGGAGCACTAGCTGGTTTCACCAGCTTGCCCATGCGGAATCTTCCCGGACCGGCCGCATGATACTACGTTGACCAAACGCGCTGGGCTACAATGGCCGCCCAGCGGGACGAGCGCCCAGCGCAACCTCGCGGCTGCCTCCGCGGCCACATCGCGGTAACGCAGACGCCGGCCACCTTATCCTCAGGCATCATGGCACGAAGCGTCGGACTGGATTTTGGAACCACCAACAGCTCGCTGGCGGTCCTTGACGAGGGCGCGTCGCCGCGGCTCGCCAGCTTCAACTCCTCGGGTACCTTCCGCTCCATTCTGTTCTTCGATGCCGACGAGCAGGGTCCCAACCGGCTCGCGCGCCCGGACGCCGGCGCGGCTGCGATCGATCGCTACCTGGAAACCGGCGGCAACGGTCGTGTGTTGCTGTCGCTCAAATCCTTTCTGGCCGACCGGACCTTCAGCGCAACCGATATTTTCGGCAGACGTTTTACGCTGGAGGAACTGGTCTCCTTGATCCTGGTGCCGATGCGCCGCGCGGCTGAGCAACAATTTGGAGACCTGGGCCGCCGTGTTACGGTCGGCCGACCGGTGCACTTCTCGGGCGCGGCCAAGGCGGAAGACGAGGAGCGCGCGCTGCGGCGCCTGCGGACCGCGCTTGCTATGGCCGGATGGGAGGAGGTGACCTTCGCGTATGAGCCGATTGCCGCCGCCTACCACTACGGCGCCAGCGCCGCGCGCGAGCAGCTTCTCCTGGTGGGAGACTTCGGCGGCGGCACCAGTGATTTCTGCTTGCTGCGGGTTCATCCGCGGGCCGCAATGGCGCCGCGCTATGAAATCCTTGGCAGCGACGGCGTCGCACTGGCCGGCGACGCATTCGACGGGCGTATCGTCCGCCACCTGGTCGCGCCGGAATTAGGCTTGGGATCAAGCTACCGTTCCCCCTACGGAAAAGTCCTGCCGATGCCCACCACGTTTTATTCCCGGCTTGAGCGATGGCATTACCTGTCCACGTTGAAAGCCCCTGGCACGATGCACAAACTGCGCGCGCTCCACACCCAGGCGTTGGAGCCGGACAAGCTTGCGGCGTTTATCCGTATCGTGGAAGAAGACCTCGCCTACTCGCTGTTTGGGGCGGTCGAGCGGGCCAAAGTTGCCTTATCGGAGAAGGATGCTACCGCTTTTGAATTTACCGCCCCGCCGCTGACGATAATGCAGGCAGCCACACGGCCGGAATTCGAGGCTTGGATTGCAAGAGAGTGCCGCGAAATTGAGGAATGTATCGACCGGTTGATGGCCGCGGCTGGCATTCAAGCCGAACAGGTGGAAAGCCTCTTCCTCACTGGCGGGTCATCGCTCGTTCCAGCTATTCGGACTATCTTCAGCGCGCGCTTCGCATCCGCGGTGATTCATTCGGGCGATGAATTCACGTCCGTGGCGCGCGGTCTTGCCATGCAGGCCACATGAATACGCCACAACAACGCGCATATATGCGACCAAGTCTGGGCACGCCAATTTCGATTCAAATCGAGCGGTCAGGATGGGATTGGCCGGGCTGCGCGCGTTGTCGACCGCTGATTCGGGGATGCCAACGGTCACGGCAGCCCGGCCATTCCGCTGGGGATGGCGCTGTCTGGGGGAACAGCGCGCCGCATTGCGAAGCAATTTATGTACCTTTTTGCCGCATCGGACATGACCCAACAATTTCAAGGCTTTTCCTGCCCAGAGCGTTATGGCTGCAGTCCCAGGCTTTTATCGAAATGCGAACCAACCGGGATGTCAGGAAGCACGTGAAGACAGAAAATCTAACGCTCGCTTGGCCTTTCGCGAAATGCGACTTCCTACTTTTTGTTCGCGCTCCACACCCTCTTCCTTAAGCACCCGGGTAATCAGCCGGAAACAATCGAAGCGAGTCAAGTGGCCAGCATCGGACCTCCTCCGGTTCGCGGCGAATGGGCCCGCATTGAGCTAATGCCTACCAAGGCAACGGGCAACCGACCTCGGATGGCACGGACACCACTCATGCGCTACCGCCGGGTTTTGCCCAAACTCGACCTGTGCTAAACGGGCCTTGGTGGGGCCGAACCCTGTCGGGTCGGCAGCTTATCGGCGCGAAAGCTCGTAGTTCCGGGAGTAGCAGCAATGAGTTTTAAGGGAAAATGCGCGATCGCCGGTCTGGGTATGACGCAGATGGGCCAGGTTTATGACTTCGACGGCATGGGCTTCGCAATCGAAGCCGTGCGGCTGGCGCTGGATGACGCCGGACTCAAGCCCTCGGAACTCGACGGCTTGCTGGTTCAGCCAGGAGTTTCGTGGCGCGAATCCGCCGGCGGGCTGAGTTGGATGGCCAACACCGACATGCAGGAGATGATGGGTCTGCGCGACCTGCGGCTGATCGCCACGATGAACCTGGGCGGCGCGACGGCGGGAGCAATGGTGGCGTACGCGGCGCAGAGTATCGCAGCCGGGATGGCCAACGCGGTCGCGTGCGTGTTCGCAGACAATCCCCTCAAGCCGCCCCAGCCCGGAGTCGAGGGGCGCAGCGGGGCCGCCTACGGCCAGGCATTTGGCATGAACGCGAGTTACGGCATGTTTGGCGCCGTGGCGAGTTATGGGCTGGTCGCCAAGCGCCACATGGAACTTTATGGCACCACGGCCGAGCAATTCGGCGCGGTCGCGGTCGCGCAGCGCAAATGGGCCAACATGAACCCGATCGCCTATTTTCGCGAGCGGCCGCTGACGATGGAGGACTATCTCAACTCGCGATGGATCTGCGAGCCGTTTCGCCTGCTCGACTGTTGCCTGGTGTCCAACGGCGGTATCTGCGTGATCGTCACCTCCGCGGAGCGGGCGCGCGATTTGCGCAAACCGCCGGTGTACATTCTCGGCGCCGGCCAGGGCCATCCGGGCGGCGACCCCGCGGATCGGCTGGCCAGCGGCGCTCCGCTCGCCAAAGAGGTGGCGTTCAAGATGGCCGGCATCGAGCTCAAGGACATCAACGTGGTGCAGCTGTACGATTGCTACACGTTCACCGTTATCGTGACGCTGGAAGACTACGGCTTTTGTCCCAAGGGCGAGGGCGGGCCGTTCGTGGCCGACGGGCATATCGGTCCGGGCGGTTCGCTTCCGGTCAACACCGGCGGCGGCGAGCTGAGCGCTTACTATCTGTGGGGGATGACGCCAGTGTCGGAGGCCGTTATCCAGATGCGCGGCGAGGCGGGTGAGCGGCAAGTCAAGAAGCACGACCTCTGCCTGGTATCAGGCAATGGCGGCCACCTGACGACCCATTCCACGCTGGTTCTCGGCACGCGGCCGGGCCGCGCGGCGCGGCGGAAAGCGAAGCCAAAGCCGATGGAGGTTGGCGAGATAGCCGCAACGTAACGGCGAGGCGAGGATAGCGGCGCGCCGCGGTTTTGAGCTATTACATCGATTGGAACCCAGCGGACTCGGGGCGGATTGCGTGCGCGGAGAGTTCGACAGAAAACGCTGCTTACTCTTTAGAGGAGATTGCGATGAGACAGTACAATATCGTTTCTTCGGACGATCACGTGCAGGAACCGGGCGATACCTGGACCAAGCGTGTTCCCGCCAAACTGCGCGACCGCGCCCCCCGGATCGAGCGCGGGCCCGACGGCGACGCCTGGGTGATCGACGGCAAGCGCGGCCGCAGCATGGGAATGGAAGTCCAGGGCGGCAAGAAATTCGAGGACTACAAGCAGTCGGGTGAGACCTACGAAACCATCCGCAAGGGCGCCTGGGATCCGTCCGCACGGCTCAAAGACATGGACCTGGACGGCGTGGACGCCGAGGTGCTCTATCCCAATCTCGGCATCGGGCCGCTGTTTTTGCTCGACGACCTGGAGCTCCAATTCGCTTGCCTGCGCGCCTATAACGAGTTTCTTTCCGAATGGTGCACCACCGACCCCAACCGGCTGATCGGCATCGGCCTGGTTCCGACCGACGACGTCAAGGTCGGTATCGAGGAACTCAAGAATATCGCCAAGCTGCCTGGATTGCGCGGCGCTCTGCTGCCGACCTATCCGCGCGGCGAGCCGCTCAACAGCGATGTTTACGATCCGCTATGGGCCACCGCGCAGGATCTCGGCATCCCGATGCATATTCATCTCCGTACCGGCGACCGGCGCACCGAGGGGCTGTTCGCAAGCACGGGTCATCTGCGCGGCGCGGTGGACGCGTTGCTCAACGTCGCGTCGCTGGCCAACTATGAAGCACTGTCGAAAGTCATCTTCGGCGGCGTGTTGGAAAATTTTCCCAAACTGAAGTTCGTATCGGTGGAAGGCAACATCGGCTGGCTGGGATATTTCCTGGAGAAATCCGATCGTACCTACAAGCGCCATCGCCACCACACCGGGCTCCAGCTTCCCAATCCGCCCAGCTTCTATTTCCATCGCCAGGTGCTCGCCACCTTCATCGAGGACAAGGTCGGGGTGATGATTCGCAACGTGATCGGCGTGGACAATCTGATGTGGTCCGCCGATTATCCGCATACCGACACGACGTTCCCCAACTCCCGCCAGTACATCGAGGACCACTTCGCTGGCGTTCCAGCCGAGGATCGCCACAAGATAGTAGCCGGCAACGCGGTGAAGCTGTACGGTCTGAACTGATCCATATCAGCGCGCGGGGCCAACCACCCTGCGCGCTGAAATTCCTGGCGTGCGAGTACACCCACTCGCTACGAAAACAACTTCGACACCAACTCCGTGTCAAGGTACGCCACGACCTCGCGCACTTTGCCGTCTGCCAGCCGCAGCATCCAACAGTAAGTCTGATCGTACGCCGTGCCATTTTTACCGGCGGCGTGACTTTCAAACTCCACTGCCACCTTGTCGCCGTCCGCGATGACGTCACGCATGACGACACGCAGTTCGCTGGCAAGATGCTCGGACATCGCGCCGAGCGCGTTCCTGAAGTCGCGTTTACTGTCGTAGGTACGCGATATTGGCGTGTGGCCGATCACCGTCCAGCGTACGTCATCGGCAACCAACTTGAAGAAAGCGCGGCCGTCGCCCCGGCCCCACGCCTCGAATGCGTCCCGGACCAGCTTCTTGTTTTCCGCTGCGCCCATGATCGTCACCTCCTTTGGAGCATCTCAGGATGAATAATATTCCGAAAGAGCGAAAGGAACCGGCACCGAGGCCGGCACTACGGGCAGCGAAGGCAAGCGCCGCGCCGGTACGTGGCCATAGATGCAAAGCCTTGCCGCGTGCATCGGGCCGCATGGTAGGGTGATTGCGAGGTCTGTCATGGCGGGCGCATTGGCACGGCTTAAAGTTGTCGAGATCGGCGAACTGGTTTCGGCCCCCTATGCGGCCAAGCTGATGGCCGACATGGGCGCCGAGGTAATCAAGGTGGAGCGCCCCGGCGCAGGCGACGCCGCACGCACTCGCGGTCCATTTCCGGGCGGCAAGCCTCATCCCGGCCAGAGCGGGCTGTTTCTGTACCTCAACGCCAATAAGTACGGCGTCACGTTGGATATCGCACAGCCCGAAGGCTTCGAACTGCTCGAGGAGTTGGCGGCGGGCGCCGACGTGCTGATTCACAATGTCTGGCCGCCCGACATGGACCGGGTCGGACTGAATTTCGACCGCCTGGCGCGGCGCAATCCACGCCTGGTGATGACCTCGATCACCCCATTCGGGACCACCGGACCGCATCGCAGCTGGCGCAGTGAGGATCTGACCACCTGGTCCTCGGGCGGGGTATGCGTCCTCAACGGCGCGGGTCCCGGCCATCCTGAGTTGCCGCCGCTCAAGGCCTTTGGCAGCCACGCCGGATTCCAGGCCGGCGTGCACGGCGCGGTGGCGACGATGGGCGCGGTGTTCGCGCGCCTGCGCAGCGGCAAGGGCCAGCACGTCGAGGTCTCCGCCCAGGAATCGCTGGTGTCGCAGAACGAGATGGTGTTCGAGTATTGGCCTTACATGGACGTGATCGCAACGCGGCTGGGACGCAAACCGCTTCAGCCGTTGGAGACGATGCAGTGCAAGGACGGATGGATCTACATCTGCTGCGTCGAGGAGCATCAATGGCGCAGCTTCGTGGCGTTGATGGGCAATCCCGAATGGGCCGATGAGGAGATTTTTGCCGACCGGCTGAAGCGGGGCGAAAACTGGGAGGCGCTGGAAATCTTTCTGCGCGAATGGGTCGGCGAGCAGACCGTGCTCGACCTCTACCGCAAGGCGCAGGCGCGGCGCGTGCCGTTCGCGCCGGTATCGACCATGGGTGATCTCCTCAATTCCGAACATCTGAAGGCGCGCGGATTTTTTGTCGAGCTCAAACATCCCGTGGCAGGACAGCACCGGTATCCCGGCGCGCCTGTCCAGTACGGCGCGACGCCATGGCAGATTCGCATGCCCGCGCCTGCTCTCGGGCAGCACAACGGCGAAATTTTCGGCCAGCGCCTGGGACTTGCGCGCGAGCGCCTTGACCAGCTCAACGCCAGGGGAGTGATTTAGATGGCCGACGCGCCGCTTTCAGGGATTCGTATCGCGGACTTCACCTGGGTGTGGGCGGGGCCGTATTGCACCCTTCAACTGGCGCACCTGGGCGCCGACGTGATCCGGATCGAGACCGCCACGCGCCCCTGCGTCACGCGGATGCTGCCGCCGTGGCCCGGCGGCAAACCGGCAGGGCTGGACAGCTCCGGCTACTACAATCAGTACAACCAGGGTAAGCGTTCGCTGTCGCTCAATTTCAGCAAGCCGGGCGCTCTGGATTTGGCGCGCCGCCTGGTGGCCAAAAGCGATGTCGTGGTGAACAACTTCGCGCACGGTGTGATGGATCGCCTCGGGCTCGGCTATGAGGAACTGAAGAAGATTAGGTCCGACATCATCATGATCTCGCTCTCCGGCTACGGCGATACGGGCCCGTACAGCGATTTCGTCGCCTATGGTCCGGCGCAGGTCCCGCTCTGCGGTCTGTCCGCACTGACAGGTTATGTCGGCGGGCCGCCGATGCATGCCGGTTATAGCTACGCAGATCCCAACGCCGGCGTGCACGGCGCGTTTGCCATTTTAACCGCGTTGTATCATCGCGAGCTGACCGGCCAAGGCCAGTACATGGACATGAGCCAATGGGAATGCGCGATGGCGGTTCTGCCCGAAGGGATTTTGGAATACACGATGAACGGGCGCGAGCCGGAGCGGATTGGCAACCGGGATCCGATGATGGCGCCGCACGGAATCTTCCGCTGCAAGGATCGCACGGAAAAGGTGTTGGGATTCACCGTGGATCAGTTCGTCGCGGTGGCGGCGTCGGACAACGCCGCATGGCAGCGGATGGCGGCGGCGATTGGCAGGCCGGAACTCGCAGGCGATTCCAGGTTCGCAACGCTCAACGCGCGCAAAGCCAATGAAACTGAACTCGAAGCGATAGTCGAAGCCTGGAGCATGACTCAAACCGCGCCTCAAGCCGCGCAAATTCTCCAGGATGCCGGCGTCGCCGCTTTCGTCGTCGCCGACAACAAGTTCCTGTCCGAGGAAGACGAGCATCTGAAGGCACGCAACTACTTCGTCAACCTGCCCCATCCGGTGGTTGGCGTCCGGCAGCATTGCGGAATTCCATGGAAGATGAGCGAAACGCCCCTCGCGGTCCGCTCGTCGGCGCCGCTTTTGGGCCAGCATACTGACGAGGTCCTCGCGCAGGTGCTGGGCTTGAGCGAAGCTGAAATCAAAACGCTGCGCGAAGCCGGCGCCCTTCAATGAACAACGCTTCGCCGCCGCATGTCAGCAAGGGTTGAAGTAAACGCGCATCTGAGGATGGGGCAATCTCATCCCGTGAGCACGACAACCACTTACATAAACGGCAGCGAACCGCCGCGGGCGTGCAGCGTCTGGCCGGTCAGCGCGTGATGCGGACTGGTCGCCGCATAGACGATCACGTCGGCGACCTCGGACGGCCACAGCGGGCGGCCGAAGGGATTGTCCTGGATGCCGCGTTCGAAGTCGCGGTCGTCGGGCGGCGACTCGGAGCCCATCGCCGTGTGGACCCATCCGGGCGCCACCGCGGTCACCACGATTTCGGGCGCCGCCTCCAGCGCGAGCACCCTGGTAAAAGCGATCAGCCCGGCCTTGGCGGCGGCGTACAGCGCGGCTCCCTTGTAGGGCTTGACCGCTGCGCCCGACGCCATATTGACGATGCGGCCGTATTTCTGTTCCTTCATTTGTCCCATCACCGCCTGCGAGCAGAGCATCGCGCCGAGCAGGTTGACGTTGATCACCTTGTGAAACGTCTCCTCCGTGAACTCCGCGATCGGCTGGCCGATTGGAATGGCGGCGTTGTTGATCAGCACATCGACACGGCCAAGTTCGGCCAGCACTTTGCCTACCATGGCCTGCACGTCCGCCTTTTTGGAGATATCCGCCTTGATATAGAGCGTGCGCCGGGAGGTCTGCCTGGCGATGATTTCCGCAGCGTCGCGCCCCCAATCCTCCCGCAGGTCAACCACCGCCACGTCCAGCCCCTTTTCCGCCAATTGCAAGGCGGTCTGCCGCCCCATTCCCCACGGACGCCCGGCCCCGGTGACAATCGCAACACGCGTGATGTCCATTTGATCTCTCCTCGCGCTGAGCTCTCCGCGCAAAGGCCATCCTAGCCGCGGGCCTGAACCACCTCAAACTCAACACCGCCAATTCGCGCCGCGATTAGATTATAGAGCCAACAACCGAAAGCGCTGAACACAAAGCCGATCGCGCCCTGAAATGCTCCGAAAAAGGTGAGGGCAATGATGGCCCTGATCGGATGCCCATGCGCGATCGCCGCCAACGCCAAAAAAAACGCGGCTATTTCACCGATGATAAAGTAGATCGCGCCCATAACCTTTGCCGCGGACAGGATCCCGATCGACTTGATTTCGTGCATTTGCAAAAACCTCCTCAAAACTCTCTATCCGGGCAGGCGCATCAACTCGATCCTTACGCCGTCGGGATCAGTGCAATACACGAAGTCGCTGGTCGAGCCGTCGGGGTTGTCGAATTTGCTGCGCGTATGATCGAAGACCGTGCCCCCCAACTCGCGGATTCGCGCGGCGGTCGCGTCCACGTCACCAACGCGCACCGACAGATGCGTAAGGCCGAGCTGGTTCATCGGGCGGCGCGCGGCGTGACCCTGGAAACCGGGAGCGTCGAAGCGCAACAGTTCGAGCCGCACTCCGTCGCGCGTGATGAATCGCGACTGCAGCACGATGTCTCCCGCGACCTCCATCAGGCGGCCAAATTCCGTTCCGACTGTGTAGGACTCGACCAGTTCGAAACCCAGGCCCTGGCAATAAAAGCGCAGCGACCGGTCGAGATCGGACACGCAGATGCCCACGTGCGAAAGGTTGTGGCCGAAGCCGATGTGCTCATGATCCACTCCAACTCGAGCAAAGGTTTGTTTTTATCTGATGAAATAACCCGAGACGTGCCACTTGCCGTCCTTGTCGAGCATCGACGTGACGGTTTCGATCGCCGATTTCTTATTTTGGAAAGAGGTGTCGAACTGGATGACAACGTACTGCCCGTCCGGCGCGCCGGGCAGACTGGTGGTGTATTGCGCCCCCTGGACCTTGCGCGAAATCATCGCACCGAGCGGTTTGCGCACCGGTTCCACCTTCTCCACCCATTTTCTTTCGCTGATCCGGCTTTTAAAGTAGCTGCTGGTGTCCTTGTAACTGCCCTGATAATGGCCCGCATCCACTAGTTTGAGCCACGCCTCGGCCGCCGCCGTCGCTGGTCCGACCGCGTTCTGGTCGGCGAACGCACCGGGACAGGCCAAGACAATTCCAAGCAGCAGCAACGTAAATATCGGTCGCTTCGTCATACTCCTCCCCATGCCGTTGCGCAGTTCCATCAGTGATTCCATTCATGCCGTGAGTTACAACCTTCGCATGAAAGCTGGGCCGCATAAAAGCGCCGGCTGATTGTACGGCGGGTGAGGTTGATTGTGCATCGGCGGCGGGAAAAAATGCGGTCGGTGCGGCGGCCGCGGAGTCCAAGCCGATGCCGCAGTTCCACCGGAAATCAAAGAGGTAAGCAAACATGGCAGATGTCGAAACTGTCGGCGTGGGAATACATTGGGAGGACCTGCCGGTTGGACGCAAGTTCAAGACCGTGGGCCGCACCATTACCGAAGCCGACCTGGCCAACTTCATCTCATGCACCGGGATGCTCGAGGTGCTGTTCACCAACGTGGAGTTCCTCAAGACCGAATCTGCCATCAAGGGGCGCGTGGTTCCCGCCGCCCTGGCCTATTCGTTCGCCGAGGGATTGCTGGTTCAGGCGGTGATGCAAAGCGTGGGACTCGCATTCCTCAACATGGAGTTGGACGTAAAGGCGCCAACCTTCGTGGGTGACACGATCCACGTTGAATGCGAAGTGATCGAATGCCAGGAAAGCAAGCGGCGGCCGGGCGTGGCATTGGTACGGACGCGCAATCAAATCGTCAAGCAGAACGGGACGGTAGTTATCGTGTACACGCCGCTGCGAATGGTCAAAGGACGCGACTTCAAGGCCGCATGAGCGCGGCTCCAGGTTCAGTGCTGCGGTGCGGGCGCTCCACTGACTGGTTCGGGGACGCAGCCCCGCGCCTCGTTGATACTCCTGACGTACTGCTGGTGGCAGCTTTGCGTTAGGACTACGCCAGGAATCCAGGTGCAGGGCGGATTGGTGTGCGCAATGAACTGACGATCCGTTGGGCACTTCCAGCCAGCGATCGGCGCCTTCGGATCCGGCACGTAAACCACGCTGGCCGGCGGCACGCATCCCGCTAGCACAGCACCCGCCACCAGTAAGAACAGACATCGCGCTGCCATTTCGCAACAAATCTTCCGTCGCGCAGCTTTCCAGCCGCGTCAGCGGGAATCAAGCTCGTCGAAAGAAACCTGCTTCACCCGCAGTTTTGTTCCTGCTAGCTAAAAGATCTGATGCGAGCGAAGGAGCCTGGCGATGAAAACCAAACAGATGGGACGTACCGGTCTTAAAGTATCGGAAATTTGTCTGGGCACGATGACCTTTGGCCTGCAGTGCGACGAGCCGGCCAGCGTCGCGATCATGGACACGGCGGCTGAGCGCGGCGTGGACTTCTTCGACACCTCCGACGCGTATCCGATCGGCGGCAATCTAAGCACGGTCGGCCGCACCGAGGAGATTATCGGGCGATGGCTTAAAGGACGGCACGACAAGATCGTGCTGGCCACCAAATGCTTCGCCGCCACCGGAGCGGCGCCGAATCAGACCGGACTGTCGCGCAAGCATATCTGCGAGGCGGTTGAGGCCAGCCTGCGCCGCCTGCAAACCGATTATATCGACCTCTACCAGACGCACTTCCCCGATTCCTCCGTTCCCATCGAGGAGACCGCGCGGGCGCTGGACGACTTAGTGCATCAGGGCAAGGTGCGCTACCTCGGCTGCTCGAACTATCCTGCCTGGATGGTGGCCAACGCCTTGTGGACCGCGGACAAACACGGGCTGGCCCGCTTCGATTGCGTGCAGCCGCGCTACAATCTGCTCTATCGCGAAATCGAGCACGAATTGCTGCCGTTGTGCCGTTTTCATGGCGTCGGCGTAATTCCCTATAACCCGATCGCCGGCGGGTTCTTGAGCGGGAAATACAAATCCGACGCGCCGCCGCCCGCCGATACCCGCTTCGGCTTCCTGTCGGGGCGCACGCGTAACATTTATCACGGCCGCTACTGGCACGACGCGCAGTTTACAGCCGTTTCGCACCTGCAGGAGTTCTTCACGCGGCGCAACCGCTCCCTGGTGCAGGCCGCGATCTCCTGGGTGCTGGCGCAGCCGGGCATCACCTCGGCGATCGTCGGCGCCAGTTCCGCGGAGCAACTGCGCCAATCGCTGCCGGCCACCGAGGTTACGCTCGACACGGAAGAGATGGAGGCCTGTAACGACGTATGGTTTGAGCTGCCGCGCCTGCGGGATCCCAGCGTCGCGCTACGCTAGCCGTGGTCGAATTGACGCAGATTTAAGAAACGCCCAGCCTCGGCCTGATTGAGGGAACTGGCCTCTTTGTCATCGGAAGGTAAAGGAGCGCAGCCGCACGGGGCATTGCCCGCGCAGCACAGGTTGGAAGTCTCTACAAAGGCAGCAATCAGCTCAATCGGATAAGCGGCGGCATCAGAGCGAGAGCGCGAAATCCCACGACGGCGGAACTTGCGATCCTTTGATGCGCCGCGTGACGAAGCGCGTCTTGCCCATGGAAGGGATCATATCCGCCATCGTGCCGGCGTGGGGCGCGGCGCGAACGAAAGCATTGAGCATCGCCTCATTTTCCCACACCGAAAGCGTGAAGAACTCCCTGGCCAGCGGGCGGGCAAGCAGCGAGTAGCCGATCAGCCCCGTGGCGCGGCGCAACTGTCCTGCGATGCGCCAGGTGTGAATCATAAAAAGCGGCATCGTGCTCCAGCTTTTAAGCGGCAGATACGAGAACAACATCACGTATTCTGCGGCGGGATCGGCCACGGCAAACGGTTTCCACGGTATGGCAGGCACTGTGACTAGTCCTCCATCGTGTTTTGCTGGGAACGGCGAGCGGCCCGCGAGTTACACGGCAAGGATGTTTCGCCGCGGTGCAGCCTTCAGCTGCGCCGTTATCGCGGAGGAAGCTTCAACCCCGAGAGTATCCGCGTGATCACGGCGCTGGCTTCGTTGCGCGCGGCCTTCTCGTCAGCGGCGGTTGCAATCAGCATTGCGGCCTCGTTGATTGCACCGAGTAAAATCCGCGCCAGCGGATCCACAGGCTGAACCTCGATCACCCCCATTTGCATCGCCGCCGAAAGCGCGTGCTTTACCTTGGTCAGGTAGTAGCTTTCCTCCACTTCCCGCTGACCTTCCAGGCCGAGCACTGACGGCGCGTCCAAAAGCAGGATTTGCCGTACGACGGGCTCCAGACATGCGTCGAGGAACTCCTGGCAGGCGGCGACGAATCCGGCCCACATATCGGGAAGATGGGCGGCGGCCGCCGCCTCAAGCCGCAGCGCCAGTTTCTGTTCCTCCTCGTGCAGAACGGCTTTGAACAGGTCCTGCTTGTCGCGGAAATGATGGTAGAGCGCGCCGCGGGTGACACGCGCGCGCTGCACCACCTCTTCGGTGGCGGTATTGGCGTAGCCGCGTTCGGCGAACAGTTTGCGCGCCACCTTGAGCAAAGCCCTCCGGGTGGCAATGGCCTGCTCCTCCTTGCGGCTCCTGACATCCATGCAGATCGACGGTTACATACAGACAGTCTGTATGCAACTCCCTTCCTGAGCGAGGTTAGCAGTGAATCCGTCAGAATTCCATCAAAGCCGCTGGTTCGTGCGCCATGTTAATTCCAAATGACCGGGGTGAAGACGGCCCAAGTGGATAATCCACCGTACGCCTGGTCGAAAAGTGCGATGGCGTGGGGTAAAACACACAGCGCTTATGATTACCGATTGGATTTACAACAATCCGACCTGGCTGTGGGGCAGTATCATGGTCGTTATGCTCTGTGGCGCGGCGTGCGTTGGGCTTGCGATCTTCCACCGTGTCGTGCACGTCGAACTGCGCAGGGCGCACAACGAACTGGCGGGTTTCACCGTCGCGATAATCAGCGTCGTTTACGCGGTCCTGCTCGCCTTTATCGCGATTGCAACCTGGGAATCCTATACCGCCGCGGATGAGATCGTGCAGAGCGAGGCCGACTATGTCGGCAGCATCTACCGCGATACCCAGGGCTTGCCCTCGCAAATGGGTCAGGACATCCGCAGTAACCTGGAACTGTACATCCGCACTGTGATCGACAAAGAATGGCCGATTCAGCAGAAGGGCAGGATGCCCGATCAGGGATGGGAGCCGTTGCGCCGCCTCCATATCGCGATCGTGAAGATGCAGCCGCAGACGATGGGAGAGTCGGTAATCCAGGCCGAATTGCTCAAGACCCTTAACGACCTGTACCGGGCGCGCGAAAGCCGGCTCTCGGCGGTCGAGGGACACATCCCCCCTGTGATCTGGTGGATCATTTTTTTGGGCGGCGCGATCGTCACCGGCTACACCTACCTCTTCGGCTTCCATGATTTGCGGATGCACATGGTTATGACCGCGGCGGTTGCCGCCTCGCTGGCCCTGGTAGTGGTGCTGATCATCGCACTGGACTGGCCATTTCGCGGCGAAGTCAGCATCGCACCCGACGCTTTCACCAAGGTCCAGCATTCATGGGGGATCATATCTTCGGTGAAGACGCCAGAAAGCCCACATTAGACTGGCCCCTAGGTCGCGTTTCAGAACGTGGCCGAGCCATCGACCGGATGGCCGATACGACCAGTTGCGGCTGGTCGGTCTGGATGTAGTGGCCGCTGCTGCGGGCGATGATGAGCCTGCCGTGCGGCGAGAGCTTGGCGAGGCCCCCCTGCAACCGCATCAATAGAGGCTCCCACGATTTGAAGAACGGGCCCTGATCGGTTGCGGCGATAACCGTCATCGGCACGTCCGGGAAAGGACCGGCGTGGTGCAACTCCTCATTACTCGCCCCTACGCCCTCTTCCTCGAGATAGGCCGCCGAGCCGGGTTTGAGCTGGGCACGGGTCTTCAGTTCCGGCGGCGCGTCCGCTCTTGCGGAATCGATCAAGATAACGCCGGCCACCTCATTCGGGTAACGGCGCGCAAACATCTGGACGTATAGCCCGCCCAGCGAATGCCCGACCAGTATGAAAGGCGGCGCAACGCCGGCTTTGTTCAAGAGCGCGTGCAAGGCGGCGGCGACGCCGCCAGCGGTGACGGAAACGGAAGGACGGGCGAGCGGGAGACTCCTGCCGAGGCCGGCGCGATCGTAAACGACAACGCGAGCAAAACTCTCGACAGCCCCGGCGACGGCTGCCAGGTCGAGCCGTCGTTGCTGGGCCGCGCGCGTGCTTGCGAGAATCGGCGCCACCGACGTTCTTGTCGAGTTTCTCGACGCTGACCACGATATCGTTGATCCGGTAAAGCAGCTCGGTGAAGAAGCCGTCATGAACACCGCCGCGAGGACGTTTTCGGGTTCCCTATCCGGGCGAGCATACGAAGTTCTGCAGCTCGGCGAGACGATGACTTCGCGGCTGAGCCACGAATCTTGACGCCCTTTTTGGGGACGTAAAGGCCAGCGCGGTAAGCAAGTTTGCGCCCAATTTATGCACTACAGGTGCACTCTTTGAGGTGTCGCACACGGCCAAAACGCTCCGCCGAACGTCGTCGTTTGTAGCCCAAGAGCTGACTGCACGAATCAGCGCAGGCGGCGCACTCATCGGGGGACGACCGCCGCTTTCGCATCCTGTGCATCGTAGACGACTTCAGCCGCGAGTGCCTGGCGACCGTGGCCGACACGTCACTGAGCGGCGTGCGTGTGGTTCGCGAGCTGGAACGAATCAGCCTGCAGCGCGCCACACCCAAGGTCATCGTCAGCGATAACGGAACAGAACTCACCAGCATTGCGGTGCGTAAGTGTTGACAACAACGAACCGCCACGCCGTCGGCCCGAAAAGGCCCCTTAGCACCCAACACCCGGCGTTTTTAATCCCGTTGTTGGCGCCGCCAAGTGCACCGACCCGAATCGGTTCATTTCAGCGACACTGGGCCGAAGGTCAATCCGGTTGGCGCGTTTAGCAAAGTTCCCGCTCCGGCAATCAACAGGTGCGGCGCGGGGTTGCCAGTGGAGGTGATCTGAGATGCGGTGTACTGGGCAAGCGAATTGCCAGCGGCATTCGCCACTACAATATCGCCGCTCTTGTTCATGGTAATACCATTGGGGTCGCACAGGCTGTTAACCCCGCCTACAGCGGTTTGGGTGATTACCACTTTAGATGCCGGCGTCACCGAACCCGGTCCCGCGAAGGTGCCGGCCGCGAATTCCACCACTGAGCCCGAACAGGCGCCTGCGCTCAGCTGCTCGTTGGTGAACCACATGTTGCCGCTGCCATCGAACAATATGCCCCATGGGTTGTTGATCGTGGGGAGACTGCCGGGAATAACGCTGCTGAGTAGTACTGTCGTCGCCTTTGCTGTCGTCACGCTGGTCGCCGCTGCGAGGTCTGCCGATGATATCTCGACGATCGTTGAAGGTATCAAAACGCTGGCGTTGTTGTTCACCACCCAAAGGTTTCCTGAACCGTCGAAGGCGATTCCGAGCGGGCCATTGAAAGCTGGTACTACTCCATTTACGAGCACCGCCACCGGTTTAAGGGCTACTCCGCTAGCCAAGGCCAATTGTGCAGCGCTGAACTTGAAAATTGCGTTCGCCGCGGAATCGCTGACCCACAGATTGTTGGAACTGTCGAAGGCGGCGAATTGTGGGAATTTGAAGGTGACCGGCCCCGCCAGACTCTTGATCGCAAAATTAGGAGATGGATTCGGAGTCGTGTTGAGGCTGATAACTTGATTGAATAAAAACCTGTAGACTGCGGCACCCGCTCCAGTGGCAGGATTTGTACCGCCGTCAACCACCCACAGGTTGTTGTTTGAGCCGAACAGTGTATCCTGCGGAGCGAAA